>CASDPA010000051.1 GCA_949282255.1 uncultured Spirochaetales bacterium | reverse complement strand
TCCTCAAGTAACGGTCTCGAAAAGCGCCCGAAGCTGCGCTTTCCGGGCTTTGATGAGCCGTGGGAAAGTAAAACCTTCGATCAGGCTTTTACTATATTGCCTAATAATACACTATCACGAGCTGATTTGCGGTCCGATGGAATAGTCTACGATATACATTACGGTGATGTGCTTATAAAGTTTGGAAGCATCCTTGACATGGGGAACGAGGATGTACCGTATATCGCCAACGGAAAAGAAGGAAAAACATCTGTACGGTTGCAAGATGGGGATATTGTCATTGCTGACACTGCCGAAGATGAGACCGCCGGAAAAGCCGTTGAAATCTATAATGCACAGAGAAAACGAATCGAAGCCGGATTACATACCATCCCTTGTCGTCCAATTAGCGCTTATGCTCCTATGTATCTCGGTTACTACATGAACTCGGCATTTTATCATAGTCAACTGCTGTCATTACTTCAAGGTGTCAAAGTGCTGTCGATTAAATGGAACAGGAAAAGATTAGCTCGGTTCTGTATTTGATTGACCTAAAAGTCAAAAAACAACGACAGGTCATTGACACACTCAAGAAGTATAAAAGAGGGTTGCTTTCAAACCTGTTCGGTGAAAAGGTAACTCAGGGATGTACAACAAAGAGTTACTATTTCTCGGAGATTGCCCAAAGGAGAAGCGAGAAATACAATCCCACTTCTGGCATTGAATATCCCTGTGTGGAGTTGGAGGACATCGAA
This sequence comes from uncultured Spirochaetales bacterium, assembly GCA_949282255.1. Taxonomy (GTDB): domain Bacteria; phylum Spirochaetota; class Spirochaetia; order Sphaerochaetales; family Sphaerochaetaceae; genus Ornithospirochaeta. The sequence goes on along the minus strand of CASDPA010000051.1, from coordinate 3,667 downwards.
CAGGAGACGGGAAAAATCCTTTCCACGGTTCCATCAACAGCGCAAAGCAGTATAAAAAATATAGCGATGTCCGGTGACACGCTTTTTGGCAAATTGCGCCCTTATCTTCGTAAATACGCTTTTGCTCAAAAGACGATGGCTTGCTCATCGGAGATATGGGCGCTTATTCCGTCAGATGTTGTTTTACCGAAGTTCTTATTCTACCTCGTTCAAACTGAGCAATTTCTTCGAGCTGCCAACATCAGCTCAGGGACAAAGATGCCGAGAGCAGAATGGTCTAATATTGAAAAAGCGGACTTTTTTATCCCTGATTTTTCTGTTCAGCGTAAAGTAGTCTCTCTTCTTGAGGGGCTGGATCAAAAGATTACTTTTGCGGACTCAGCACTCTTTAGCTTGAACAGATTAAAAGCATCGCTATTGCAACAGCTCTTCATATAAAGAGCTGTTGCATCAAGGAAGATTTAACACTGCATAAGGCGGAAAGTAGCTTTTGATGTACTTCTATCTTTTCCCCGAGAGAGGATAATGCCGCGCCAATTTTCTCCTGCTGAACAAGTGGCGGAACCCAAATGGGAATTTCCGCAAGATCATCTGCATTGATAGCTGGATACCCTGTACCTGTACTGCGAAGCATTGCTTCACGGGCAAAATAGTCTGACGAAAGTTGCTCGTATATGAATTTAGTGTCCACCTCTGAGCATCGGATTTGTGCATATCCGGTAGATGCAACTGTCGGATATTCAAAACCCTTTTGGAAATAGTAATTGTTTTTTTGGTAAGGTCGAACCATTTGATAGAGTAAATCGCCTTCCTCCAAAAGCCTTTGTGCTCGACTTGGTGCAAAGTTACGAGATATAAGTTTTTTACTGTTCAAAACACCCGACTCTACGCACTCTAAGTCAATATATATGAACGCCTCTGGAAGCGATCCGGTTCTGGGATTGATATGGACTACGCTCCCCAACGGCTTCACATCACGCGAATCAAATTCAGAGGCTTTTGCGGACAACTCTGAATGCTTAAAGAAAAACCGGTTTTGTAATCCTCTTTTATACTTCTGTTCAAGTACGCAGTTAAAGCTCTATGAACGCCGAAATCCCTTGCAATAGCGGATTTACCTCTGCTACTGCAAGGGATTTTGCTATGAGGCGGTATTGATTTTGGAGGTCTAAATAGCCCTCAAGTAACGGTCTCGAAAAGCGCCCGAAGCTGCGCTTTCCGGGCTTTGATGAGCCGTGGAACGAAACTGCTTTAGAAGACTTAGGAAACTTTTATAACGGTCTATCTGGCAAGGATAAGAGCGACTTCGGAAAAGGTGCTGATTGCTACATCACTTATATGAATGTTTATAAAAATGTCATAGCGGATGTCAATGGTTGTGATGTAGTAAGTATTGAAGAAGGCGAGCACCAAAACCGGGTGAATTTCGGTGATCTCCTGTTTACTCAGTCATCGGAAACATTAGAGGAAGTCGGACTCACCTCAGTTTGGTTGAACGATCACACCCCGCTTTTGAACAGTTTTTGCTTCGGATTTCACTTTGACTCATCAAGCCTCATAAATCCAAGATTTGCGGCTTACAGTATGCGGACACCGTATGCAAGAAAAAGAATTACACGGGAAGGTCAAGGTGCAACACGCTATAATCTTTCTTCCAATAGATTGAAGAAAGTTAAAATACTATTAGCGAGCAAGACAAAATTGCCGGTCTGTTATCATTATTGGAAACTCGGATTGAAAAACAATGTGAAATTATAGACCAGCTCAAGAAGTATAAAAGAGGTGCGGTAAGGTGTCTTCTTTCGGCAAAATCCTGTCCGCTCAGAAATGTGAGATGGACAACTGCAAAGATGGGCGAACTCGGCAGCTTTGTGAAGGGTGCGCCTCTTTCCAAAGCCGATATATCCGAGGATGGTACACCCTTTATCCTTTATGGAGAACTTTATACCACCTACAACGAGGTTGTAACCAGCGTCAAACGACGGACGCAAGCACAGGTTGATGAAACTTTTCTGAGCCGTGTGGGTGATGTCGTGATCCCGACTTCCGGTGAAACGCCAGAAGAAATATCAACTGCTTCCTGCGTTATGCTTCCCGATGTCATTCTTGCCGGAGACCTCAATATTTTCCGCGGCGATAAGGTGGATGGACGAATTATGAGCTATCTGCTTAATCATGTTGTTAATGGAAAAATCGCCCGCATAGCGCAAGGAAAGTCGGTTGTCCATATTCAAGCGAGTGAATTGTGCAAGCTTACATTGACATACCCGGATAAAAACACACAGAACACGATTATAGGATTCCTTTCCTTGCTTGATGATAAGATCATGAATGAAGAAAATTCGCTTGCTTTTTTGTCCGCTCTAAAAGAAGGGCTATTACAGCAGCTATTCATATAAAGAGTTGCTGTAACAATGCCTCCTTAGTGCGTACAAGTCCTTGAACGCAAGCCTGACAAATATCAATCCTATGATCCAAAGCATAAAGCATAGAGGCTATTTGTGACTGCACTTCAAAAGAGGGAAATGCAATGGATGTTTTTTGTATTTCGCTTTTGCTGATGGAGGAAACCTTCGTCCCTTGTACCAGCGGGAGTATTTGCGTTCTAAATCTTTTGGAATTGATAAAGTAACCAAGATACATAGGTGCAAACGAGATCTTAGGGCGGCATGGTATTGTGTGAAGACCTGATAATGCCTTCGTATCAGCGACTCCAACAATTTCTACCGCCTTACCAACTGTATAATCTTCTGCGGTGTCTGCGATCACGATGTCACCATTTCGCAGATAACTACTCTGAGCAAACTTTGAAAGACTCACATCCGAGCGAATGTATGGTACATTTGACTTAGAAAGATCAACAACAACTCCGTATTTAATCAGGACATCTCCATAGTGGATGTTATAAGCTATTCCGCTTTCGGATGACATTTCGTCCCGAGAGAATGTGTTGTTTTGCAGCAGCTCAAAGGCTTCGCCAAACCAGCTCAAAGGCTTCGCCAAACGGGACCGTTGTCCATTCTTCGGTTGTTTCATTCTTCCCAAAAAGCTCATCCGAGAGTCCTCTTTTATACTTCTTGAGGTTATCCACAAGAAGTTGCTGAGATGAGATTCGTCGCTCAATAGCGTTTAGAAAAGAGGCGATTTTCTTTTGCTCTATTGAAGATGGAAAACGAATTGGCATGGAAAAGAAATCGTCATCCTTTATACTTACTCTGTCATGCCGTGCGCCACTGTCGCCGGTCATATAAATATAGCGATGCCATGCAGACGAACGGAAATACCACTCAAAAAAGTTGGTGTCTACATCTCCTTTAGCTCGAAAACAGAGATAGAGCGGCGAAACAATGCCCGCATCTGGATAAGCATATCGGCTTATAGGTCCGTATGGAGCATCGGATGATTTTCTCGGATTGTAAACAAAGTCATTATGTTCAATTATATAATACCCGCTGGTGTTATCGCTGTTTGCAATGTCTTTATCAAAGTAATCGCGCTGGGGTATAAGCCCCATCTTTGCGGAGTTACAAATCACATTGGAAATACACCCATCCGTATTTTTCTTTATATTCTTTGCAAAACACGCTGATAACTTTGATTTGTTCCACGGCTCGTCAAAGCCCGGGAAGCGTAGTTTCGGGCGCTTTTCGAGACCGTTACTTGAGGA
>CASDPA010000050.1 GCA_949282255.1 uncultured Spirochaetales bacterium | reverse complement strand
TCGTTACCTTTTTACTGTCTTTTTCGTTACCGAATAAATTGACTTTTTTCATTCCCTTTATTTTGTCTTTTTCATGACTTTTTTGGTTGACTCTAACAAGGCATTGCATTCCCGCCCTGTGTTCTTCGGACGGATGCACAGCATCAGGCAGATCGAGGAGCTGCGGGGAAGCCTCTTCAAGGAGATCCGCTCTTGCCTTGTCGATCGCATTTCAAATGCTTACCGCGCCGATCAGTCATGATCATTGATTTCATGCGGACCGACGCTTCGATGGTTTGATACCTATTGTACTGATGTGCATTTTTTTATCAGAATTTTGTTGCCGTATCATTTATTTTAGAGAAAATTTCTCAGAAAATAATATTTTTTTTCTATTTTAATGGTATATTAATAATACAGCATGAAAAAATGAGATTTTTTCTCAAAGGAGATTTCTATGTTATATCAATTCTCATTCAGCAACTTTAAATCCTTCAAAGAAGAAGCCTTATTGGATTTGTATGCTGAGCCAATTTCTGAAATGGAAGAAACTTTGATTATAGACAATGAAAAACAGAAGCTGTTGCCGGTCATTTCGATGTATGGTCCAAACGGGGGAGGAAAATCAACGGTGATTTACGCATTGAAGTACTTGTTCCTGTTTATAACAAGGCAAATCTTTTTTTTTAAGGATGAAGAAGAGAACAAAGATGTTTCTTTATTCCCTGTTGTTGAAAATGAAATTTATTTCAAATTTGATGACACGCATAAAAACATGCCTACAAATTTCGAACTCCTGTTCAGTACTTCAGAATCTGTATATAAGTATGAACTTTCCTTGCAGGATGGGGTCATAAAGGAAGAAAACCTGTATTACAGGATCTTTGGAAAAAAGCAGGTAAACCTTCTTTTTGAGCGAACAAGCACAGGGATAGCGCTTGGAAAGGAATTAGAGGATCTGCCGTTGGATAAAATACGAAATACCGTTCCATTTTTCTCATATATCGCAGTTAACTACAGTATTCCCGTAGTGGATGTAGCTGTTAAATGGATAATGCATATGGTATTTCTTGATTATAATGACTCGCGTTTTGATAAGAGAATCCGTCTTCCAAGAGATCCTGCCAAGATGGAGTTGCTGATAAGACTCCTGAACCGGATGGATATCAATATAACCGCGATCAGAGTTGAAGAAAACGAAAAAGGGGGCATAAAAGAGATCTATACGACACATACGGTCGGGGGAAATGATTATGAATTGACGCTCAAAGAGGAATCTTCCGGCACCAGGAAACTGTTTTCCTGCCTGGCAGGAATAGTCACATGTCTGGAGGAAGGCAGATTGCTGCTTGCCGATGAGCTTGATGCAAAGCTTCATCCAAAAATCCTCCGTTTTTTGATAGAGCTGTTCAAGGATAAAACTATAAATAAGAAAGGCGCTCAACTGATAATGACCTCCCATGACATGGTCAACATGACTCATGATGTATTCAGGCGGGATGAGATATGGTTCTGCGCGCAAGGGCGGGATAGGTCATCCACGCTATATTCACTTGTATCCTTTGTCGAGGAAAACGGAAAGAAAGTAAGGATGGATGCAAAATTCAGCAAGAGGTATCTTGAAGGATATTACGGGGCGGATCCGTATATTGAAAAAGGATTATGTTGGGGAGAGTGAAATGACTAACAAGCCTCCAAAACGGGGAGATCTGAAGCAAAAGGAAGCCAAGATGGCAAGAAAGAAGAAAGAAATCATTCCTTGCCTTCCCCCTTACATTTTCATTGCAACGGAGGGTACCGTCACAGAACAGTATTACCTTCAAGGTTTCATAGAAAGAATCAATTCGAAATATGGACGGTTTTCTACAAAGGACAGGGTACAGGCGAAAGGTTTCGGGAGAAGTTGTCTGTCCTTGCTTGATGATGCGGAAAATCATATAAGCAAGAACTGTCCGCATGTCCAAGAAGTATGGCTTGTCTATGACAAAGATGATTTTCCTTCCGACGCTTTCGACAATACGCAATTCAGCGCAGTTGCAAAAAAATATAAAGTGGCCTGGTCGAACGAAAGTGTGGAATTATGGTTTCTGTTGCACTTCCAGGATGTCAGTACGAACATAGGCAGAGAAAAGTATATTGAGCTTTTGGAAAGGTATTGCGATTATGCAAAGAATGATCCTGGGCTATACAATAAATTATGTCCCCGAACCGGAGAAGCCATGGATAGGGCAATCAGGATGTACAATGGCTATGATGAAAATGCATCTCCTTCTTCCAAATGTCCTGCAACACTTATGTTCAAGCTGATAGCCAGATTGACTTCATTGGTTGAAAATGAATTGTCTGGCTAAGAACCGTTTTCATAGGTCATGGTTTCTGATTCCAACAATTCCTACGATAGCTGAAATCGTGCAATAACAGCAATGAGCATTTACTTTGCCATTGTATTCGGTTATCTTATAATCAGCTGGAGAACCAGTCAGGGGCTGGTCGAAAGACCCGGGTCCCCCTCAAGAGCGGGCGAGACGCCCGCTATTTTTTGCCTATATGAGCCAACAGTAGAAGGAATTCAGCATGATTTGTGGAAGAATCGAATGGCTTGAGTTCTTCTCCCAAAGAAGGAGTTTATTCCTTTTTCCAATCAAGAACATCTATCGTATGGCAACAGTTTGCTGTGTAAATATCAGCTGAATCTTCTGAAGAATCCAAGCGCCTCCTGATCGATTCTGATGTCCGAATGACGGATGGCGCGGCTGAGTCCGATGTTGTCCATGTCCCTGCATCTGGATAACGCGACGTATACGGCACCTTCTGAAGTCCAATTTCCAAGCACTATGTATGCTGAATCGAGGGTGAGCCCCTGGGCGCGGTGGACCGTCACCGCATATGCCTTGGATCTTTTGCCCAGAGCTCTTTCATCACGGTCGATTTCCCGCAACCTCCCGGGCCTTGGTAGATTGCGATGTTGTCCACGACCGCGTGTTTTGCATATGAATTGAAAATCATTTATCATTGTCTCCATATATGAGGCCTGCCGGATTGTTGGCCGGCAAGCCTTGTTGTGTGTCTAGAAGCTTGAGCTTTCCGCAAGTTCGTTGAGCGTTTCCGCGATTCTGTCCTGTGCCTTGTCTGGCGCATGCAGATAACGCAGCGTCGTGCCGTACCAGGCATGACCCAGCCGCCGTCCGATGTCCGTCAGGGAGAATCCCTGCTCGAGCAGAAGTGTGGCGAGG
>CASDPA010000049.1 GCA_949282255.1 uncultured Spirochaetales bacterium | reverse complement strand
TGTTACACCTACGATTATCGGACAGGTTTTCATTTTTATGTATAGCTAAAGCTTTCCGGAACCTCCGTTCGAAACGGAGGTTTTCGTTGCACAAAAAAAAATCCGGACCTCTAAGAAGCCCGGACTATGAAAAATATGATAAATTATTTGTTCATCGCTTCGGCAACTGCGACTGCAACTGCAACAGATGCACCGACCATCGGGTTGTTGCCCATTCCGATGAGTCCCATCATCTCAACATGGGCAGGAACGGAAGATGATCCTGCGAACTGGGCATCGGAGTGCATTCTTCCCATGGTATCTGTCATGCCGTAGCTTGCAGGACCGGCAGCCATATTATCCGGATGGAGGGTCCTTCCTGTACCACCGCCGCTTGCAACGGAGAAATACTTCTTGCCAAGCTCGATGCATTCCTTCTTATAAGTTCCTGCTACAGGATGCTGGAACCTTGTGGGGTTGGTGCTGTTTCCGGTGATGGATACGTCAACACCTTCATGATGCATTACTGCAACACCTTCGCGGACATCATCAACACCATAGCAGTTGACAGCAGCCCTTTCCCCCTTGGAGTAAGCGGTTCTGGAAACCTCTTTCAATTCTCCGGTGAAATAATCGAACTTTGTTTCGACATATGTAAAGCCGTTGATTCTGGAAATGATCTTCGCAGCATCCTTTCCAAGACCATTGAGGATGACCCTGAGAGGCTCCTTTCTTGCTTTGTTCGCATTCTTTGCAATACCGATTGCACCTTCTGCAGCGGCAAAAGACTCATGTCCGGCAAGGAAAGCAAAGCACTTGGTCTCGTTGCTCAGAAGCATTGCGGCAAGATTTCCATGTCCGAGTCCGACCTTTCTGTCATCGGCAACAGACCCAGGAATGCAGAAGGACTGGAGTCCTTCACCAAGGCTCTTTGCAACATCATAAGCGGTCTTATCACCCTTCTTGATCGCAATCGCAGCGCCTGTGATATAAGCCCAGCAGGCGTTCTCGAAGCAGATCGGCTGGATGCTCTTGACGATGGAATAGACATCCACGCCTTTGGCATCACAGATCTGCTTGGCCTCCTCGATGGAGGAAATGCCATACTTCTTCAGTGTCTCATTGATCTTATCGATTCTTCTTTCATATCCTTCGAACAATGCCATATCTTCCTCCTCATTCCTTTCTCGGGTCGATGTACTTCGCAGCATCGGCAAAGCGGCCATAAGTCTTCTTGGCCTTTTCGAGGGCTTCCACAGGATCAACGCCTTTCTTGACATTGTCCATGAACACACCCATGTTCACATATTCATAGCCGATGATCTCACCGTTCTCATCAAGAGCCTGGCGAAGGATGTAGCCTTCGGCAAGATTGAGATACCTCGGTCCCTTGAGCTTCGTCGAGTAAACGGTTCCAACCTGCGAACAGGTGCCCTTTCCAAGATCTTCGAGTCCAGCTCCGATAACAAGGCCATCCTCACTGAAAGCACTCTGGCTTCTTCCATACACGATCTGCAGGAAAAGCTCCCTCATTGCTGTGTTGATCGCATCGCAGACAAGGTCTGTATTGACCGCTTCCAAAAGGGTCCTTCCAACGATGGCCTCGCTGGCCATGGCGGCAGAGTGTGTCATACCAGAACATCCGAGAGTTTCAATAAGAGCCTCTTCGATGATGCCGTTCTTGATATTGAGAGTGAGTTTGCAGGCACCCTGCTGAGGAGCGCACCAGCCTACACCATGAGTAAGACCGGAAATATCCTTAATCTCCTTTGCATATACCCATTTTCCCTCTTCCGGAATGGGAGCGCAGCCGTGCTGCGCACCGCACTTGACTGTACACATGTTTTCAACTTCTTTTGAGTATTTCATGCACATTTCTCCTTAAAATACTTCCGCTGCCGCCAGCGCAACAGCAAGCCATATATTATGATAATACGAAAACAATCGGTTTTACCATACCAACAGGTAAAAAAAGATTGATAAAAACACACCTGCCAAGAGCCGGCTGCGAACACAAAAGGCACCAAGGTGCAGGCATGCTCAGACAAGCCCCTTTTTTGAGCGTATGAGCTTGAGGGCCATCAATGCAACCATGATCAAAAGAGCAATGGAGATAGTGGCAATCCCTCCTGCAATTCCAGCCACCTCAGCAACCTGTCCGACTATGATCGGCATCAATATTGCGCCGATGGTGGCTGTTGCGATACAGGTTCCCACAGCAACCGTAGAGCTGTTGAAACGGGGATCCATTGTCGAAAGCGTGGTAGGATATATCCCGCTCATGCTGAATCCAACCCCCAGCAATGCAGCCACTATCACGACAACATTATGGCAGCTTATCATCAGGACAAAGAACATTGACATGAAACCCCCCATTACGAGGATCAAAACAGGCTTGCTGACCTTACTCGAAACACTTGCACACGTCAAACGTCCGCAAAGGATCATTATCCATAAAAGAGACTGCATCGTCTGTGCCAGGGAAGTGCTCATGATCCCGCTGTCCTTGAAATAGGTTACCAGCCAACCGATGAGAGAGCCTTCTGCGCAAAGATAAAAAAACATTATGGCCGTATTGAGCCAGAACCCGAAACTTGAGGCAAAAGGCACGGCATCCCCTTTCTTTTTTTCCATTCTCGATGAAGAAAGCCTGCTATTTGAAATGAAAAAGAGGGATAAGGCCATGAAGACTGCCACAACCCATGCGGCGAGCCTCCACTGGGTCCTTGAAGCGGCTACTGCCACAAAGGGGCTTAAAAACGCACCAATTGCAAAAGACGCATGAAGGACATTAAGCCCGGCAGCTTTGTTTCCTGCATTCTCGGATACGACCACATTTGTTATATTGCTCAGCGTACCACGTCCAACTCCGGTCAAAGCAAAGGCAACCAGCAACAAGAACGGATTACCTGTAACAGTCATCAGCAACAAACCGAGCACGATGCACGAACCCAAAAGCAATGTACTTTGCTTCCTTCCTATTACATAAGGAAGGAAGCCTGCGATCATAACGGCACAAAGATTGCCGATCTGATGAGCAGAAAGCACATAACCGCGAAGAGCATAACTCATCGCATATTCTTCTTGCATTGCGGGAAGAAGGGCACCTAAAAGCGTGCTCATGGCGCCGGAGCATAAAAAGGCAAAATATATCCTATATACAAGAGAAACATTATCCTTTTTTATCTGAAGAAATGAAGACATGGAAAACATTGGAATCTCCTATGCTGACGAAACAAGTTGTATCATACATGGATAACGCATACAAGCAGGTTTGAGTACAGGATAACAGATGAAGAGTCACATGTATTTATCTATTATCCTCATTATCGCATCCTTATCCTTCATTTTCTCACTGTTCACTTTCTCAAAGATTACGGCAGGATTGATTTCCAAAGCATTGCAGACTTTCAACAATGTTGTCAAAGTTGGTCAGGAACAAAAAACAAAAACGCCCAGTATGTGGATTCCCTATTCATAGCAACCAGCCCTGGTGATGATGCAATATTTACCGTAAATGGAGAAGTATACGCATCTGAAAAGATTGAAAATGCCATTCTCCATAAGGATTCAACCTGTACTATTACCGCACCAGGAACAACAAAAAAATTAACAGGACAATCAAGTTATAACATGGATATCAACAGTGAAAATGGACCATACGATATAAGTTTCGAATACCTGTCATACAATGGCACTTATTACGATACAGCAACAATAGCTGAAGAGTACAAGCTTGATCTTTTGAGATATCTCACAGCGGAATAAAACAAAGGGCATTATAAAGCCAAAATCCATAAATAAATATGTTCATGCAGTCTGGGTGGAAAAATCCTACCCGGATTTTTATTTGACATAGTCTTTTTGAAAACCACTTAGTCAAGTCAATAAAAAAAACAATAAACAATCGCAAGGCAAACGTTGACCATAGTCCGACTAATTAATAAACTGAGGCCAGACACATGAAAATACTTGTTTTAAACCCAAATTCTCGCGCAAGTTGTAGCACTAGAGCCTGAAGTCACGTGAAATCAGGCTCTTTTCAATCAAGCATGATTGGAGTTTATGAGTGCTTCCGTA
>CASDPA010000048.1 GCA_949282255.1 uncultured Spirochaetales bacterium | reverse complement strand
ATCCGACAGGGGGCTTTAGGAAGGCTGTCCATGACAGCTTTTTTTTATGCGATATTTCAAGCAAGCGGTTTGACAATTTCTCATTGCTTGTGTATCATAGCATAGGATTTATTTAAAATATTACGCGTGGAGGATCATACATATGGCAGGTAACGTATCAAAGAACGCACACCGTGAAGGCGCAAAGGTTTTGACCAGCAGATGGGGTGGTGCAATCAAGATGAAGAGCGTATTCGAGAATGGAAAGCTCCGTCATGTTGCTTATTGCGAAAAGACCGGCAATACAGCACGTAAGCCTAAGGACCTCATGTAAGATCCTTGGCTGTTTTTATGGAACCAGCGCAAAAGTGCTGGTTTTTTTTATTTCTGCATAATTAAGTTAATTTTCTTATAACATTTTACTCTTTTTTTTGTTAAAAGGTGTGATATAGTAATAATATCCATATTTCGACATTTTAATGTCATTAGGAGGATTGACGTGAAGCGTTTTTCAAAAACACTTTCGATAGCACTTTTAGCAGTGCTTCTTGCATTTTCGTTTGTAGGATGCGCCTCAACAGAGAAAGTTGAAGCTGCTCCAGAAATTGTTCTTCCAACCTCTGCAGACGCAGCTGCTGCACCAGCTCCGGCACCAGCTCCGGCTGCAACAACACCTTCAGCAGAACCTGCTCCTGCTGCCAAGGAGGAAGCAGCTCCTGCAGTAGCCGCTGTTGTTGATGATGGTATTGAATATCCATTAGGCATCAAGCCGATAGTAAAGAACACCCAGGGAGATAATGAATTCGATCTCTTTATTGTCCATACCAATGACGTCCATGCACGTGTACATGCCGAAGAAGACGGATCTATCGGGTATGCAAAGCTTTCAACAATGCTGAAGACTGCACGTTCCATTACGGACAATATCCTTGTCCTTGATGCAGGTGATGTGACCCATGGAACAAATTTCGCCAATTTCTTTAATGGCGAGACTATTGGACAGCTTTTGATAATGTGCGGCTATGATGCAGTTGCTCCTGGAAATCATGATTTCAACTATGGAATCGACAATCTCAAGAGCCTTGCAAAATATGCTGAAGATACGTCAACCCTCAAGGTTCTTTCCGCAAACATCACCGATAAGAACGGCAACCTTCTTTTCCAGCCGTATCAGATCTATGATTTCAATGGGTTTAAGGTAGCGGTATTCGGCCTTACAACTCCAGATACGAAGACAAAGGCTCACCCGAAGTATACAGAAGGTGTGGACTTCATGAATCCTGCTGTTTTGGAATATGCCCAGGCTGCAATCGATCTTGCTCATGAGTATTGTGATTATGTCATCGTGCTTGGCCATCTTGGCGTCGTAGATGATGGCATCACAGGAATCACAAGCACTTTTGTACTTGAGAATCTCGATGGAATCGATCTCTTTGTCGATGGACATAGCCACAGCGAGCTCTCCGGGGACAATTATGTCAACGGGACCCTCCTCGTTTCCGCAGGCGAGTATATGAATAATGTTGGCGTTGTCCAGATCCATGTCAAAGATAAGAAAGCCCAGTGGGCGGATGCATTCCTGATCAAGGCTTCCGATGTTCTCGATCCCGCCAACAGCGAGCTTGCAAAGGCATATGGCATCACAGCTGTACCGGATGATCCAGAGGTGGATGCATATATCGCTTCTGTCGAGCAGGCTATGGAAGACAAGCTCAATGTGGTCGTGGCAACCATTCCTACCAATCTCGATGGTGAGAGACAGGATGTAAGAACAAAGAAGACCAATCTTTCCGCTCTTGTTTGTGCCGCTATGACAGAAGAGTCCGGAGCTGATTTCACAATCACCAATGGTGGTGGAATAAGAGCCAGCCTCAAGAAGGGTGATGTCACACTCGGAGACATCAACAGCGTGCTTCCATTTACAAACATCCTTACAGTATGTGAGATCACTGGCGCTGAGGTTTACGAAGCTCTTGAGCATGGATATTCCCTGCTTCCAGAGACCAACGGTGCCTTCTCCCAGACCGATCTCCAGGTTGTATATTCGAAATTCAGCGAACCGGGCAACAGAATCAAGAGAGTCCTTCTCAATGGCGAGCTTATCGACAAGGATAAGACATATCTTGTAGCAACCAATGATTTCATGGCTGCCGGTGGCGACGGATATACGATGTTCGGTCGTGTAACCCAGGAAGGAAGGGTGCTCAACGAGGTTTTCGCAGATTATCTCGCAAAACATTATCCTCCACAGAACTGAGTTGTTTTTCTTGGAACGGGCCTCTTTGAGGCCTGTTTTATTTGAGCCCGTAAGTCAAGAGAAAGATTAAAAATAAGAATTTGGAAGAAATCGATTGACAAAAGGCCATGAATAAGTGAACCTTGAATTACAAGGTTAAAAAAAGTTTTTATATTGAGCGCTCTTGTTTACTGTGGTAGGTAAGAAGAAAGAGCGCTTAATTTATATCCGGCGAGCTTGACTTTCAGCTTTTCGAATCCGTCCTCCTTTGCTACAGAGTAGATGTCATGGTGATGAAGGAGGGAAAGACCTATCCTGAGCATATGGTTGGCTACTGCCACAGCCGCCTTGCCATGTGTTGAGTAGTGATAAGGAAGTAAATAGATAGTTGCAGGGCGGCACAGCGTTTTGCTATGCCGTTCTGCTTTTCCTTTGCCGTTCAATCACTTGGCTGTCACCCGGAAGATTGACTTCCCCGATAAAGTTCCAAACAATCTGCACTTTCTGCCGGCGGTGTCCACTGGACTTGTCCGGCGCATGGACTATGATTTTCTTCACAAACTCATTCACTATTGTAGGGGTCAGTTCTTTCACACCCACATACTTGCGAATGACAGCCGCGAAGCTATCAAAGTCTGCCTTGTCCTGCTCGAAGATATGAACAGTGTTTTGCTCTATCTGAATAAACTCTGTCAATTCTTTCTGCTCGGCTTCATACTCCGCAGACAGTTTCAAAAACCGTTCGTGGCTGATTGTTCCGTTTACATCATCTTCATAAATCCGCTTGAAAATCCGGTCAAGTTCAGCTATCCGTTTTCCCGCTTGTTCCAATGCTTTCTTGCGCCGCTTCATATCCTTATCCATTTTCTCGAAACGCTGTTGATATACGACATCTCGAAACGAAGTGATGTCATCAAAAAACATAGCGGTTACATCAAAAATCCGTTGCAGGATAATCCGTTTCAGCGTTTCCTCGCGGATATAATGGGCAGTGCAACTTCCCGTATTGCTCTTGTAATGAGAACAGCGGTAACTGTCTTGCGAGGGCGTCAAACTGCTTGCTGTATGGAAGTGTAGCTTGCCGCCGCAGTCAGCGCAAAAAATCAAGCTGGAAAACAACCCTTGCCGTTCCGCTTGCTTGGCGGGGCGGCGTTTGCTTTCCCTTAATTCCTGCACCCGTTCAAAGAGTTTTTCGTCAATGATTGCGACCTGGGTATTGCGGAAAATCCGGCGGTTTTCGGGCGTGTTCTCATACCGCTTTTTCAGCTTATTTGACTTGGAATAGGTTTTGAAATTGACCGTATGCCCGCAGTATTCAAAACGCGCTAAAATCTTGGAAACAGAGTTTGCGTCCCACAAATACGGGTTGTCTGGTAAGGGCTTTCCGGCGCATTTTGCATAGTAGGATTTTACCGTCAAAACTTTTTCCTTTTGCAGTATTCTTGCTATCTGCATAGGACCTTTCCCGTCTACACACAGCGCAAAAATCTTTTTGACTACTTCGGCGGCTTCTTCGTCCACGACCCATTGTTTTGGATTGTCTTTGTCCCTCAAATAGCCGTAGGGCTGCTTTCCCATGTGTTCTCCGGCGTTTGCCTTTGCAGTAAGTATCGCGCGGATCTTCCGGCTTGTATCGCGTGCATAAAAATCGTTGAACAAGTTGCGGAATGGGGTAAAATCGTTGTCGCCCTTGTCGCTGTCCACACCGTCGTTGATTGCAATATAGCGAATATCGCGCTCGGCAAAGAAACTCTCGGTGTAATAGCCGACTTTCAGATAATCCCGCCCCATGCGGGACATATCCTTGACGATAACCGTTTTGACCTTTCCCGCTTCTGCAAGCCCTATCATCTCATTCCAGCCAGGTCTATCGAAAGTTACCCCAGAAACGCCATCGTCAATGAAAAAAGTCGGGTTAGGGAAACCGTTGTCTGTGGCGTACTTCAATAGGATTTTTTTCTGATTGACAATACTATTGCTATCCCCGTCAAGCGCGTCCTCTTGGGATAGGCGGGCATATAAAGCGGTCATGTTGTCGGGATAATTTTTCGTTGTCGTCATTGTTCATTCCTCCTGTAATGAACGCCCGACAAACAGGTTGTTATCTTTATTATAGCGGACTTTCTTTTCTTTGTCAGTAGGCGTTCTCACGGTTTCCGATTTTATGAGCCGTTTCATTTTGTCATAGAGCAGTTCAGAGCCGCCGCAAACCCGTCTTTAGCGTTTAACGCAAGAAAAGTTTAGGATCAAGAAAATGTACATCACTTAGAAATCCTCGTTTCCGTGTGTGAAATGGGGATTTTTC
>CASDPA010000047.1 GCA_949282255.1 uncultured Spirochaetales bacterium | reverse complement strand
TATTCCTAAGAGCTCTAAGAATTAATTTCTTTCATACAAAATAACTTATACACTTGTTTTGTAATCTACATAGTTAACATAATAGAGTTCAGGATGCTAACTCCATCAAAATGCACTTCTTTATATATAGACGTTCCGAAGTTCGCACTGGCAAATACAGCAAGATTATCCAGCACATCATAAGTCACCATCAAATCCGCAAGCACAGCTATGCCATGCGTAGTCATGGATATATCAGACCAATCAGGAAAAGAAAAAACATATCTAAGCCCTCCCCCTAAGTACAAATTAAAATCCATTGGAAGCTCAAATCTATGATATGCCAACAAATCGGCATGCAAGGCAAGCATGGTCTTATTATTGGAGGAATCAACACAGAAAAGCATACCGAGATTCGCCCCCAAGGAGAAATTATCCGAAAAATCAAACATCGATGTTATGGTGACAGGAACTTTATTGAAATCAGCCAAATACCCGTCCGGAATAGAAATCTTTTCCTGCTCGAACCCCGTCCCGAGCCCAAGGGAAATATCGACAGCAAACACACCGGACACCGCGACAAGCGCCACCAAGAGAAAAACCAGTACTTTCTTCATAACAACCTTCTGAAGAATCAGATGAATAAAAAAGAAGACCAGGCTTTTCTATCGGAGTTACATCAATTTGCTATAAATAAAAAAAGCCATCTTACGACGGCTTACATCTCCTGCGAGGATCGAACTCGCGTTGACGGGATGAAAACCCGTTGTCCTAACCACTAGACGAAGGAGACAGTGTGTACGTGAGCCGCATTGGATTCGAACCAATGACCCACGCCTTAAAAGGGCGTTGCTCTACCTGCTGAGCTAGCGGCCCGAGTGCAACGAGAAGAAAATATCAAATATTACTGCCACTTGTCAACTGCTTTTATACTATTTATCAAAAATTTATAGCATATGGGACAGATGATACCGGCAGCAACCCAGGCAAGCGGACTTGCCAGCACCACTCCAACATAGCCAAAAAGATCAGGAAGCGTAAAAGCCGTAATAGTCCTGAAAATCAATTCCGTAATGCTGCTGATCATTGGGACCGTACCAGAGCCTAGACCTTGACATCCTGTACGGAAGATGAAAATCGAACCAAGAAAAAGGAAGAAATATGACAATGTCCTGACATAAAAGACACAGTCCTCTATTATTTTGGGGTCTGTCGAATCCTTGTCCACAAACAGATAGGCAAGCGGCTCCGAAAGCACATGCGCCAAAATCGTGGTTACTACGGTTGCTGCGACCATTAGGACAGTAGCAGCCTTGAAACCATCTGTGATCCTTTTAATATCACCTGCTCCAAGATTCTGTCCAGCAAAGGTGGATACAGCCATGCCAAGGACTGGATAAACCACTGTGATGACGTTTTCTATCTTCGTTCCAACACTATAGGATGCGACGGTATCAGAACCGAAATTATTTATGGCGGCCTGCACTATCACAACCCCGATTGCACATACGCTGAATTGCAATGCACCGGGAAGTCCGATCTTCAAAAGTCGTTTGCATAAGAAGAGATCGATTTTGAAATCGTTGGCCGATAGACGGAACATAGGATATTTGATTGTCATGTAAACATGGCAGGAGACGGCACTGATCATCTGTGAAACCACGGTGGCTATAGCAACGCCTGCACATCCGAGTGGGATCACTATGACAAGAACAAGGTCCAACACTATGTTCAACACGCTTGCAAGAAGAAGGAAAATCAACGGACTTTTTGAGTCTCCTACAGCTCTCAATATCGAAGAAAACAGATTATAATAGACAACAGCCGTCAGACCTATATAAATCACAGAAACATAAAGATTTGCATCATCTATAATATCTGCTGGAGTCTTAACAAGTTCAAGAAGTGGTTTCGAGAAGATGGTAAAAAAGAAAGATATCAAAAGTGCGCAAGCAAGCGAACAATATATTCCCATGGCATACGCCTTCTTCATGTTCGAATAATCTTTTGCACCGTATCTTTGGCTTACTATTACAGAAAACCCCATGGTAAGCCCTTGTGCAAACCCGATCACCATGAAATTGAATCCGCTTGTTGCACCGACAGCAGCAAGGGCATGCACACCTACAAAGCGCCCCACTACAATCGTATCAACCATGCTGTAAAACTGCTGGAATATGTTTCCAAGGATTAAAGGAACGGCAAAGGCTATCATCAGCCTATATGGCGATCCCTTGGTCATGTTCGTATCCATAGCCACAAGATTTTATTTCAATTCATAACAATGTCAATCACTATCAAAAAGATTTTTAAGAAACTGCTTTCCATAAAAAAACCCGCAGGATAAAGCCTGACGGGTTAGATTTCAATTAAGGTTTATCGTCTTCTCCCATACCCTCTCAAGAGGTGTTGCCATATTATCCTTGATACTGGAAATATCATACGGAGTGGTCTGATAAACAAAATAGTTGAGCCAATTCGAGTAAAGGAGATTTGCATGACTTCTCCATTTCATCATCGGAATCGCTTCAGGATCATCATCCGGGAAATAATTCTTAGGAACATCGATATCCTTTCCTTGACTAAGGTCTCTGAGATACTCAAGCTTAAGCGTCTCCCTATCATATTCACTGTGTCCAGTGATGAAGATCTGCTTGCCCTTGTCGGTTGCCATGGCATAGACTCCAGCCTCTTCGGAGGTGGCAAAAAGCTTCAGCCTCTTTTCTTTTAGGACATCTTCCATCAATACAGTCGTATGGCGTGAATGCGGAACCCAAAACTCATCATCAAAGCCTCTTAAAAGAATCGGATGGGTATAATTCACCCTGTGTTTGAAAACTCCGAACAGCTTCTTCTCAAGAGGATGTTTTCTGATTCCAAAATGATAATAAAGCGCAGCCTGGGCTCCCCAGCAGATATGAAATGTCGAATGGACATGAGTTTTTGTCCATTCCATTATCCCGCAAAGCTCATCCCAATATTCAACCTGCTCAAATTCAAGCTGCTCGACAGGAGCTCCTGTGATGATAAAACCGTCGAAATACCTCTCCTTGATCTGATCAAACGTTTTATAAAATGCAAGCATATGTTCTTGAGAGGTGTTCTTCGCCTTGTGGCTAGCCACCTGCACAAGCGTAAGCTCGACCTGAAGAGGAGTGTTGCCCAAAAGTCTTGTCAGCTGTGTTTCTGTAACAACCTTGGTAGGCATCAGATTAAGGATACCTATCTCAAGTGGTCTTATATCCTGGGAATACGCCCTTTCTGCAGTGATGACAAAGATGTTTTCATCCTCTAATGTCTTACGTGCAGGAAGATCTGAAGGGATCTTTATAGGCATCAGACACTCTCCAATGCCTGATCGATATCGGCTATTATATCCTCTATATCCTCTATTCCTACTGAGAAACGGATGAATTCAGGTTTTATCCCCGCCCACTCAAGCTGCTCGTCCGTCAGCTGACGATGTGTCGTGCTTGCAGGGTGAAGGACACAGGTACGCAAATCAGCAACATGGCAGACTATTTTTGCCATCTTGAGCGAATCCATGAATTTGACTGCACCATTCTTGCCATTTATTGTTCCAAAAGAAACAACACCGCTCGAAAGCCCCCCATCCAAATACTTAATTGCGAGTTCATGCCAAGGATCACTTTCAAGACCTGGATAATTTACCCATGCAACCTTATTGTGATCCTTCAGGTGCTGGGCAACCATGAGAGCATTCTGACTATGCTTCCTTATTCTCAAATGAAGCGTCTCCAATCCTAAATTGAGCAAGAATGCAGTCATTGGTTGTGCTGTTGTTCCAAGATCCCTCATCAGTTGCACCCTGGCCTTTGTTATGTACGCAGCAGAGCCGAAATCCCGGGTGTAGACCACACCATGATAGGATTCATCCGGCTCATTCATCATCGGATAATTCGACCAATCGGTTTTTCCGCTGTCAATAATGCAGCCTCCAATGCTGGTTGCATGTCCATCCATGTATTTGCTGGTGGAGTGGACAACGATATCCGCACCGAATTCAAATGGACGGCAAAGCACAGGTGTTGCAAATGTATTATCGACAATCAATGGCATATGGTGCTTATGGGCAAGACGGGCATATCTCTCGATATCAAGCACCTCAAGGGACGGGTTTGCAATAGTTTCTCCGAAAATGAGCGTCGTCCTTTCATCGATTCTCTTCTCAATCTCTTCATCGCTCATAGAATAATCTATGAATCTGGCTTCTATTCCAAGTCTTTTGAAGGTCACAGAAAAAAGATTTGTAGTTCCTCCGTAAAGATTTCCAAAACAAAGGAAATTATCCCCTGCTCCGGTGATGTTCAATATGGAAATAAGAGTAGCGCTCTGACCACTGGCGGTAAGCATTGCCCCAACGCCACCGCATAGTGCATTTACCTTCTTTTCCACCCAATCCAAAGTAGGATTGCTTATTCGTGAATAGATGTGTCCAGGGGCTGAGAGATCAAAAAGCTGTGCAAGCTGATCCGAGGAATCATATTGATATGTCGTCGACTGGTAAATTGGGAGAATCCTTGGTTCCCCGTTCTTACTTTCATATCCACATTGGATGCATTTTGTGTCTGTTTTCATACGTGTCATTATTACCCAAAACATTGTTTTGTTACATATCAATAACATAAAAATGAGAAAAAAAAGAAATATTATTATCTTATATCTCTATTATCTCTTTTTAAAGGAAGAAAATGAATCATGACTACCGGCTCAGCCGGTAGTTTGCTCTGACCCTATAAGGGTCTGGTACCAACCAGCGCAACAGCGCCCTGAATTGTAACGCCACGTGCACC
>CASDPA010000046.1 GCA_949282255.1 uncultured Spirochaetales bacterium | reverse complement strand
TGATGTCTCCAGCCTGCTGAAAGCAAGACTCAGAAAACGCATCGAAGAGGTCTGACTCGGTTTAGCACTAGATTTTCCGCGAAACTTTAAAACGCAGGTTTTATAAATCATATTATCCATGCTGGCAAATATAAAAAAATGAAGTAAAAACATTTGAACAAGCCATATACTTCAGATATCTTCCTCAATAATCCTGAGAATACCTAGTTACCATAGTTTTCCATCTATAGTCTACTGCCTCATTTCTTATATAAACAATTATATTGCAAACGCTAACAATAACATGGTTATTCCGGCAACAGTTCCTTTCATGTCCATCGTGACATCCGCAAATGAAGCCCCTCTTCCTTTCTCAAAACTCTGATGAAATTCATCCAATGCAGCATAACATAATGAAAACAGCAGGGAAAAAGGTAATGCGAGGATGATACGCAACCTTATCACTTTCTTATATTGGAACACCAAATAGAAAAAGGCATAGGCAAAGAAGCCGAGCGAGGCATACAACGTCATATGTGCAAGCTTTCTCACATTCGCCTCGAGATTACCGGTTCCGGTAATATCCGGGATAAGACCATCCAATTTCAATCCAATTATCAAATCGGTAACAAAACCGTTTTACAGGGAGGAAACAGAGGAAGGCTTGGAGGAAAAATAGAAAATAAGCGCCATCATCAATACAAGCGCCAATGAAATGATGATAAACAATCTTCTATGCCTTTGATCCAATATAATCTCCCAAGTCAGCTCTTTCTGAATCTGTAAAACATTAAAACGTCCTCACACCAAATATACTTTCTTCAGATCCTCATATGTTTTTATCCCATATCGCCGGAAATCGAATCCCCCGGATCCACATATGCTCTCATACCAAGTATAAACAGTATCCAAATGGGGGACATCACATCCCAACAACGATGCGATCTGTATCAATATCTTCAATCCATACGGGAAATCGGCAGTAAAATACCTTGATGTAAAATCCGGAATGAAACCACTACAGGTCTTTTCCATCGGAGTTTTCAAACCTTTGAATCCCTTTATGCTTCTTATCTTATTCATCATGGAAAGCGCATCACGACTCTCATAGTGCTCAGTAAGGGGGCGTACATATGAAAGATCGAAATCCTTTTCAAGCAGACGGCATATATTTTGTACTTCAGTATCACATGAAATAAGCATCCTTGCCGATTCCATATCCCAGTCCTCGTAAAACAATGGTTCCTCAGCATAAACCATCCCCGGCCGATAATCCTTAAACAAACAATAAAGCCGGGAAGTATGCAGGACGGGATTCGACGGAGTCAACGTTATGTTCAAGTAGTTGGGAAGTCCGACGACATCCATATTCAAGATTGATCTGATAACAGAAATGCAATCGGAAATATCATTATGCGGAATTGATGCCACATGAAGCTCTTTCCTATATCCTACAGCGCAAACCATTCTACCATACTCGACAAGTCTTGCTACAGATGGCGCCCGTTGCAGCCCCCATAACGAGCAACCTTTTAAAACACATTTCGAGAAAGCAAACTCAGCTCCACCTGTTCCTGGCACGATACATAGTTTCATGCCTTCTCCAACATACGGCTCCAAAAGCCCAGCAAGATAGTCAAAGCAGAAGGAAGGATACGTTATGAAAATCAACTGTGCATTTAAGAAAGCTTTTTCCTTATTATCAGTTGCAACAATATTTTCCCCTCTTACGACCAGATCTCCATTTTCATCCACAACATCCAAAGAGGAAGAAAACAAGTTCGGTTTGGAGGAATAAACTGTAACAGTACACCCTACAGATGCAGCATGTGCCGCAATCTGTGTACCGATATTTCCTCCTCCGACTACGGTTACATTCATCTTCTCGCTCCAAGTATCGTTTTCAAAGCGGCTAATAGCCTGTCATTATCCTCTTTTGTTCTTATCGCTACGCGGATATAATTTCTTCCCTCGAACCCACGCTTTGTTGAAAGATTCTTAATAAGAATCCCGTACTCCGATAAAAGCTTCTCAGTCAGAACCGAACAATCATAATCAGGGATATTGCACATTATATAATTGGCCTGGGATTTGAAGGGGAAAACACCTTTGATTTCAGACAGTGCAAAAAAGAACCTCTCACGCTCTGCACGGAATCGGTCAAGCGCGGCCAGATAATCCTTATGGTATTTTTCTTCGATCTGCATGAAAAACTCTCCGAAAGAGTTTATGTTCCATATGGAGATCTCTTTCGCCACCTTCTCCATAATCAAAGAATTGGAAGTTGCCATCACCCCCAGCCTGAATCCTGGAACACCGTAGGATTTCGAAATGCTCTTTATCACAACAAGATTGGGATTCTCATCAAGAACTGCGGAATCTATGAGAGTATATGATAATCCTACTTCGGCAAAATCGACAAACGACTCATCGACTATCAAAAGGATTCCTTTTTCTGCCGCCCATTTCAGTAACCCATCCATCTCCCCGCGTCTGATGAAGCTTCCGCTAGGATTATCAGGATTCACAAGTACCAACGCCTCGATATTCTTATCGTCATAAAACCGAATCAGATCATCCGCCGAATAAACAAACCCTTCCGCTTCCGGGAAAAAGACAACAGTTCTCCCATTTTCCAGCCTGTTGACATATTCCTCAAAAGAAGGAAGGATTATCCCAACTTTCCCCGTTATAGATCGCATTACTATATTGATAAGCTCAGCCGCACCATTTCCAACCATTATCTGATTTCTGCGCACGCCGAAATTCTTCGCGGCAAGCAGATTGTTCACCCTCTGCCCTGAAGGATAGGATTCCATAAGGATCTTGAAATTCGCCTCGATCTCATTTACAAGCTTCTTAGGTGGATAATACGGATTCACAAGATAGCAGAAATCAAGCATATTGGGATATCTCCAAAAACCGCCGTATCGTGCCTGTATACGCTTGTTCTTATCTCTGGGGTCCTCAGTAAATATTGATTCTGCTATATCCAGATCCTGGATATCATCAATTTCGTACCATCTGTATTTCTTATTAAGAACAAGCGCCTTGATCTGGGAGTCGTTCAGATATGCGATGACCTTCAACACCTGCTCATAATATTCGTTCTTTCCCAAAGCAGTGGAATAGGCCTCAAGAAAAGGCACATAATGCGTGCTAGAAAATTCCTTGCTGAACTTATATATGTTGACTGTCTTATAATACTCCTTTATCTTGCTGAATTTAAAATGCTCCTTATCTACGAACCGGGTGATATTGCATTCTTCATCTATCGTGACAACCGTCCCATCCATCCAGCTTTCATATTTGTCCACAAGTGCCAAAGAAGGATATGGATCCGAGACAATCTGATTAAGCACCCCATCATCGAAAATCAGGTCCGATTCGAGTAAAAGCGTATTATCCCTTAGAAGATAATCACGCGCCAGATAAAGCGAATAAATATTGTTGGTTTTATCATAAACCGGATTCTCCACATACTCTATAGGCGTCTTTATCCGTATATTCGATGATATATGGTCTTTCAATACCTCAGCCTTATAGCCAACAACAAGCACTATCCTATCCAAAGACAGGCTGTCAAGCTGTCTTAATACTCTGTTTATCAGAGGAATCCCATTAACAGGGACCATACATTTCGTGGATTCCTTTGTCAAATCCTTCAGTCTTTTTCCCATGCCTGCGGCAAGAATAACGGCTTGCATATAAAAATCCTCTCGGCAACAACTTTGTTGGATTTATTATATACAAAATATACTATTTTACGAACAGTTATACTAAAATTACAAAAAAAAGGGGCTGTTGCAAAAGTCTAGGCTTTTGAGGCAGCCTCTTTTTGTGTCTTCTTATACTTGTGAGAATTTCTGACTTGCTCATTCTTGGACTTCTTCCGAATCTTGGCGGCTCTGTTAGCAAGCCTTTTGGCTGAAGGCTTCTTGAATGTCTCCGGCTTTGTCTCCTTGGGGGCTTTCCATTCTTTGAACTCATTTCTCTTTTTGACGAACCTCATGTACTTCCTGATGTTGAACCCCAAGCATGAGAGCATCACCTCCAGAGTTGCTTTTTCAAGCGAGGTCCTCCTAAGCCTCGCATATGCCATGTCCTGTTTCAGGCATCCGAAAGCACCTTCGACCTGTATGCTTCTGTTAACCCTCATCTCTATGCCCTCAACTGAAAGGAGCATGTTCCTCGCCTCCTGCTTGTACCTCTGGTAGTCTGGAGAGACCTCGAACACCTTGGGATGACCTGTCCTCTCATCCATGAACCTCCTGCAATATGGCATGAAGGCGCATCCATCGCATCCGTCCACACGGTAGAATACGGCACCCTTTTTCTTCGGATGACGGCCGGGTATCTTTGTCGCGTATCCCTTCCTGCCTCCAAGGCATGTTATCGTATCATCAGCTTCGAGCTCATAGACGGCTGGATTGCGCCCACTCCTCTCCCCGGACCAGGAATTGTATTTTATGAACCCCCTTATCCCATGGTCGTGGCAGTATTCCCAGTTTTCGGTGCACCCGTATCCCGAATCGGCGCAGATGCGCTTAGGATACATGCCGTACATCGCATGGAATGCATCTATTGTCTTTGTAAGTGTATACATATCGGAACGGTCCTGCGAGACGAGGTATGACACTATGAAGCCTTGGCTCGTCATGACCTGCACAGAGTATGCAGCATGCATGCTCGAACCCAGCCCACTGTAGTAGTCCCGTTTCAGACACATTGCAGTAGCATCATGATCACTCTTGTAGTACGAGTTCCTGTGCGGGCCGCAGATCGTCTCCTTCTCCTCGTATTCAATCATCTTCAGAAGATATGAAGTGAGGTTGGACATCATCCCTGTCCAGGCCTTGCTGGAATCTGGATGCTGTTTCGCTTTCTCCAGCTTTCTGGCAACAAGCGATGACGGGAGAAGCCCTTCAGCCGGCAGATCATCCGCAAGCCCCATCACCGACAGCAGGCTCCGCGTCTTGCCATCCAGCTTCTGATGCCATCCCGTCGGCTTCCATACGAACTTGTACCTGTTGGCATCAGCCTCCATCTTCGTCCCGTCAATATATGCCGTATCCATTGCAATGCCGCAGCTGTCGAATACGGTCTTCATTATCCTGCTGAACAGCTCGTCCTTCTGAGGGAGGATGACATCGTTTATGAATCGCGAGACCGTCGTATGATCAGGGGATTCTCCTCCCAATGCATATATGAAGCGCAGGTCATTGCGGCAGGATGACTCGATCTCCCTCAGGCTCGGCGAGCCCAATGCAAAGCCGAGCAATACAGCCGAAAACATTTTATACGGATCGTATGAAGGCCTTCCCGCCTGCCCCTTTTTCGCCTTCTCCCATATCAGCTCCGCAACTCCTGAACGGTCCAACAATGTCAGAAATCCATCGATTTTCTCTTTCTCCTCCTCGCATAAGGGGAAGGAATAGAACAAAAACCCCTGTTTTGTGCTAAACCCAAAATCTCGCGCAAGCTGTAGCATGAACACCCTTCAATTCTCATAATTCTTTGTAATTAAATTGATTGGAGGGTTTACTTGTACTTGTTTCAG
>CASDPA010000045.1 GCA_949282255.1 uncultured Spirochaetales bacterium | reverse complement strand
TACTTCGTCGTAAGGAATGTCTCGAACATCATGGATGAACTGTTCAGGAAGGAGGCTTTCGCCTCCGTTTCCCATTTGACCGCATCGCGTTTGGTTGCAAAGCCCCTCTTCTTGAAATGCTTGATCTTCCCATCCTTGCATTTGACCTGGTACTTCGCAAACCATTTGCCGGTTGCCTCGTCTCTGTATGCAGGCATGTCACACCTCCGTCGACTTTGTCTGTCCGCTGTAGTATCTGGACTCGAAGAATTTGCGCGACACCTTGCCATGGACGGTGAGGTATCCCTGCTGCTGGAGCTCGTTGTTGAGATTGCGTATTATTTTGTACGCGTAGGGGATGGACACTTCCATGATGGAAGCGATTTCCGGAGCCTTCAGAAATGTCGATTCGTTCATTTTTACCTCTCTGCCCGGCGGAGCGGATGAAGGTATGTCAAGCTCTGGACTTGTCTTAATACCGGTCTTGAGTTATATTTTGTTATCGCCGGTGCGACATGTCGTTGATTGGTGGACCTTCACCTGCCAGACCTTGGAGAGTGAGAGTCTCCGAGGTTGCCGGTTTTTTTGTTTGATGTGCAGGCACAAGCCTGTTTTTTTCTTTGCTATATCCTGGTTGTCACAGGATCCGTGCCGGTTGCAGGAAGACGCAGCGAGTAGGTGTCGGCATAGATCTCATCCTCATCGATCTCGTCGGTCAGCCTTATCGTAAGGTTCCCCGTCTTGGCTACTTCCAGCTCCGCATTGCTTCCGAGACTGGAAAGCCTGTATCTCCCGGCCTCCATTATCGCGTCCATCGGAAGGATGAGCATGTCGTCTATCATCGGCGTGCTTGAATCCATGTCGATGAGCGCGAAGAGGAGCTTTTCCGTGTCGGAGTATTTGCTTCTGCATGTGCCGAGGCATGCTGCTGTGTAATTTGCCTTTGGCAACGTCTCCAGGAAGAAGAGATTCCTGAATTCATAGTTTGTAGTGAACATATCTTCGTTCCTCCATTTTTGTTTGATTTCCGTATTATGGGCGGGAACCGCCTTTTTTTGTGTTCGGTTCATCCGGGAAAAAGCCGCGGCCTGGGAAATATCCCAGACCGCCATGTTGACCTGTCAGAAGGGACAGTGGCTCAGCTTGATCTTGAAGGTCTTTTCCTCCGTTTTGAGATCATTGCCCTCGTTGGTGACTATTCTGACAATCCAGTCCTCATCTTTCAGATGTTCGAACATTGCTGTCACTTCGTCGTTTCCGACGGCGATTTTCGGAGGAATCTCGGATGCATCGAGCACGGGCTGGTCAAGCGCGACAGGATATTCGAGGCTGTCCTCTACGACGGGAGTTTCGAACGCGGCTTCTCTGACCAGCGCAAACACGATCGAATTGCTGAGATCGACGTTTCTTTCGAGATAGATCCTGTAGGACAGGTCCTTGATGATGGTTTCGAGTCTTGCAAATTCGAATACCGGAGAAAAGTAATTGGGCATATTTGCCTCCATAAAGTTTTTTCTCGCCACGAGGTGGCGGGTCTGGTGCGATATCCCTTTTGTGGGGATGACGATTTATCTGATCGGCCGTCCGGCCTGTTGTTTTTCATGCCCCCCGGCTTAGGGTTGAACTCAGGTCCGGCACGACGATCTTTTCTGACCATGTCTTCTTTTCTGTGAAAATCGAGAGGGCGAATTCGCCGTTTCCATCGCCGGCTAGATAGGCGTAGCAGTCCTCGTTTTCGACGAGGAGGAAGAAGTCCTTCTCAAACACCCTTGCAACTGGCACGACGGCCAGATCGTCGATGTATGCGACTAGATTTTTGCAATGGGTGAGATAAAGGAGCAGGTACTGCTTGCCGTCTCTGTTTGAAGCTTCTATTGCGTGAAGATGGTGCTTGGAGGTGATGGGTTTGGAGTAGAGTATCGTTTCGATTTTGAATGTCCTGTTCATGTCCTTCGTGTTCCTCGAGTTGTTTTGTCTGTCAGCCCAATCTGCTGATTTGATGTCCGGTTCCCTTGGTCTGTGACGGTGGTGATCTGTTCAATCCTTCGTCTCCTCTTCGCTGGATTTGGAAATCTTTTTTATGATGTCCACATAAAAGAGAAGAGGCGCCGGAGAGCGCCTTTCTTAGGAGGGTTTCATTTGCAGAAAAGCAATTCATTGATGCTGCATGCCCATCCATTCTGCATTTTTAGGCGTGCATCGGAGATGCGTGCCTTTTTAAGAGTGGAATCCGCGGATGACCGGAGATTTCCTTTCCGAGGCTTTCCTTGAATCTGCATTCTTCATGAGCGACGATATGATGAATTCAGGAGTTGCTTCCTCCGGCTCCATGTATCCCACCAGTTCTTTTATGGCGATGAAATCGCCTGGACCTATTGTTCCTGAGGAGCATGCCTGTTCGAGCATTCTTTTGTCGAAACTGATGCCGGGAAAGTATTTTTCAAATAAAATCATCATCCCTTCGTAGGTTGGGAACTTGAATTCGATGCTCTTGTGGAACCTCCGGATTATCGCCGGCTCGATGATATCGAGATGGTTTGTTGTTGCGATTACAAACCCGCCGTATTCCTCGAGATTGACCATGAAAGCATTCGTGATGTCGTTGTACCCCTTGTCGGCGCCGCTGAACACATCGGTTTTTCTTGAAAGGTATCCGTCCGCCTCGTCGAACAGCAAAATAGCATTTTTTGATTCTGCTTCACGAAATGCGTTTGCAATGGCTGTCTCACTCTCGCCAAAGTATCTGAAGATGACATCCTGTGGGCGTTTCACCAGAACCTCCATATCGAGCTGGTTTGCAAGATGATAGGCGTATGCGCTTTTCCCGGTACCGCTTGCTCCTGCAATAAGGAGTTTCCAGGGCGAATGGCTCATATACGCATTCCTGGCCATCCTGTCGAGCAGCTCTGGGCTGATGTCGGAGTTTATGACTCGTATGTCATATTCGTCCGATCTGGTATGCTGTCTTTTCTTTGAATCTTCAGTATTCGATATCTTCCATGCATCCATCAGGAATCTTGAAAGAGCTTCCCAATCCTTTTTCTTTACAATCTCACGTATGAGAGTTTGTGAGTTGAAGAGGGTTGCAACATTCACTTTCGCATTTGTGATGATCCTCAGGAAGTCCGGATCGTCGGAGAAGTACTTTGCCGCTTTTACTCTCAGTTCATCTCCTGCAAGCGGTGCAGGCTCCATGCGTATGATGGGAATAGTCTGAATTTCAGGGAGCAAGCTTATGTCCAGTTCCTCCATCAGCTTTTTCGTATCCTCCTCCACGTCCAGGGCACCGAACCTGAAACCGAAGACCTGTGCCATCCTGACGAACCTGTCCAAATGAGCCGGCCTGTTTCCAGGAAACAGCACGATCTTTCCAAGTTTCATGGCCTCTATGGCCTGTACGGCATATGCGTCAGCATCGTCGCTGTCAAGCTTTGCTGCGATTTGGCACTGGATTCCTTCCTGATTCAGCAGATTCATGACTATTTCCAGACTCATGTTTTTGAGAAAGTCGCAGACCATGAAGGCGAGAGGGGAGCCTGATGATATTGCGTGCCTGATGATGGATACCGTGTTCCTGTCGAGCTTGTAGAACCATGATGCATCCACATATTCTGTTCCCATGTGATCGTCTTCCGGGTGGGCATCCTCGAAAAGGCACTCGACCCAGCGGGCTGAAAGATTTCCGAACCTGACTCGGCCGTCTGCGATCAGGTCGAACATCCTCGTCATTTCCTTTTCGCATCCTTGAGTCCAGTCTGTTTTGAACTGTTCGACGAGGATGTCCTTCACACGTTTTTTCGTGCAGATGATGCTGTGGTTGCAGAGCGTCCTGATGATTACGATTGTGAGTGCTTCAATCCATCCGATGGGGAAGGTGTTCATAAGTATCCATGCTTGCCTTTCTGTGTCGTTTGTGATGATGCCGTGAAATGTGGTGTTGTCGTTTCCAGACTTTTTTGTAATAAAGGTTTTGTTTTTCATACACCCTTTTCAAATGAGCGCAGGATGCGCTTTTTGTGCAAAAGATTCGTCCATTTGGATAAGGGCTTATGTAAAAATGTCCTTGCAAAATAGCGGATAAATTGAGTTATAGTGCCATTCATGCTATTCTATTACACGGGGATACAATTAAATGAGTTAGGTATTGAGATTATGGTTGAAATAAATATTGTAAATTTTAAAAATACAATGACAAAGGAAAACGCAAGGCATTAAAGTATATTATGCTGATCAAGATATTACGGTTTCTATGTTAATTAGTTTGTGGTTATGGAAATTAGATAGCAATTTGCAGCGAGGATTTTATGTTTAATCTTCTGTATACAGATCATATCAAGTCTTGGTCTATAGGTGGAGAGACTACACCGGAAGACATCATATGTTATTCCGTGACTACGATCTGAAAAAGGCGTACAAGAATAATTATGAGAGAGAATTATTCATTCGTTTGGAAGAAGCATTATGGGTGTAAGAATAACAGGTATAAGCACCCTTCTGTGGGTGTAGTTTCATTGGAATATACCAAAAAGGAGAAACATTTACTTCTATGCCGATAATTCCAGGACAAAAAATTAAAGTATTTATTAGCTCGATTTGTGGTGTTGAGAAATATGATAAAGTGCGAAAGGAATTGAAAGATGCTATTGAAAAAACACAATTAGCAGATGTATACACTTTTGAAAATGAAGGGGCGTCTACGCTACCTGCGGGTGATCATTACAAATTTGCGTTAGAGGATAGTGACGTTTGTATTTTCTTAATTGATAATGCAGACGAAATTACGACCGGGGTACAGGAAGAAATAGATATTGTCAAAAAGCATAATAAGAAGGCGTTATACTATTTCTGTGATGAAACACAAAAAAAGAAAACTGCACTGGAACAAAGCTTGATGGGAGCACATTTTGCTAAAAGTAAAACTGTTCACAGCTTTAGCGAATTAAGCCAAGATGGAGCTCAGGCGTTGATAGATGATATCGTTGCTGTATATCACTACTATTGCACTGGAAGAATAGTTTTGAACCACGATGAAAATGATGAAATTCTGGCAGTAGATGTTGTTGGTACAGAAAAATATCAGCTTCCTATCATTCCTAAATCTACATTAAAGAATGTAGATAAATGTAGAGATTACATTTTGAAGTTTGTTCTTGGATCTTCTAGGGGAAGAACCCCAGATAAAACGGAAAAAACAAGTAATTTTGATGATTGGGGCATCAAATTTCTCTCTGTTTTATTTAAGGGTGAATCTATCAAACATTTCAATGCTGCAATGTATTTGGAAGAATTAAAAGCGCAACAAGATGATAGGTATTATCAAGTCGTTAAGATTCGTTGGCAAGCAATTCAGGCGTATTTTTGTGGAGATGTCGAAAAGTGCGTAGAGCATCTTGCGTCTGCGGAGAAACTTGCAAAAGAAACTAATCAGCCTTCATGGGTTATAAAAGATATCTTGGTGGATCTGCGCAATCAACAATCGTCTTGCAATACTATAAAAAACATGTACTCTGTACCACCAGCACAAAAGGAATTAACAGAAAGTAATGAAGAACTCTATTATCCGATTCTTGATCGTATCCATGAATCGCTAAATGAAAAATACATAGGAGGTCTTTACGAAAAGAAGACAGGGTCGTCTTACACAGTAACTATAGGTAATAACTTCATATGATGTGACCCCTGTCAAGTAATATCTATTATCTTTTTCCATACTCCTTATTTGTTACTTTCTATAAAGATATGCATCCAAGGCTCTCT
>CASDPA010000044.1 GCA_949282255.1 uncultured Spirochaetales bacterium | reverse complement strand
TTAAAAATAATATTATTTTAAGAATAAAACAAAATTACTTTACATGCTTTGCAAGTAATTCCCGTAGCGAATTAATACTTTTTTTTCGATCTTTTTCTTTCTCTTCCTCTTCATTGGTAAAAAGATCTGCCGGAATTTCTTCCAAAAAACGGCTGGGGAGGGCTGCTTTTGTTTCTCCCATACTGTTTGTCCGTTCTTTTGCATTATTGATTATAAGTATTTTTCTTGCCCTTGTGATTGCAACATAAAACAATCTACGTTCTTCATAGATATTTTGAGGATTCTCTTCCAGAGCTCTTGAAGATGGAATTATATTATCTTCAATTCCTGCTAAGTGAACAACATCGAATTCGAGTCCTTTTGCTGCATGCATCGTCATAAGATTGACTTTATCTTCATTAGTATCATTATCATCTCCAAGGATTGCAGTAAGATTGACATAATCCCTGAGACTAGCATCAGGATTTTTTTCAAGATATTTTTTTATCCTATCTGAAAGGATGTGGATTCCCATCATTTTGTATTCCACAATCTTCTCATTTTCCGGATACTCATCAACAAGCATATTTCTATACCCGATATCAAGACAGATTCTGTCTATGATGTTTTTAGAATCCTGGATATTCTTCCATGTCTTCATGCTTGATAAAAAGGATGAAAGAGCAATTTTTGTTCTTTCCTGAATAAGTTTGGAAGAAAGGAGATCTTCACAGGATTCTATCAGGGATATGTATTTCGCATCAGCGTTCTCACGTATCTTTTCTACAGTTGTTCGTCCAATACCTCTACGCGGAGTATTTATGATCCTTAAAAAAGACACATCGTCCTTTGGATTTACCAGGATTTTTAAATAACAGAGCATATCCCTGATTTCCCTTCTGTCATAAAAGGATTGTCCGCCTGAAACTTTTACAGGAATCTCATGTTCCAAAAGATTGTTTTCCAACTGGCTTATCAATCCGTTTGTTCTGACAAGAATTCCGATATCCTTGTAGCTTACACCTTCACGTACTCGTCTTCTTATATCATTTGAGATGAAAGAAGCTTCTTCTTCTCCTGTTTCGTGATGTCTCATGGAAATATCAGCCCCGGCTGTAGATTCTGTCCATAGGGATTTGTCTTTTCTTTCCGTATTATTTTTGATAACAGCATTAGCAGCTTTTAAGATAGTACCTGTAGATCGATAATTCTGTTCAAGTTTGAATTCCTTTCTTTCTGGGAAGTCCTTTTCAAACATGACTATATTTTGATAATTTGCACCTCTCCAGGAGTAAATTGATTGGTCATCATCTCCGACTACGGCAATATTCCTGTATTTTTTTGCAATCATTGAAACAAATTTATACTGAAGAAGGCTGGTATCCTGAAATTCGTCTACAAGAATGTATTTAAACCTTTCCTGCACTTCAGACAGTACAAAAGGTTTTTTTTCAAATATTTTAACAGGAAGAAGGATCAGATCATCAAAATCAACGACGTTGTAGGCTTTCTGGCTTAAAAGCCATTCGTTGTAGATTTGTCTGACTGCACTATCTTTTTCCTCTAAAGTTTTCCTTCCAGTTTTGTAGTCGGAAAAATAAGAGGCTAGTGTTTGGATATTATAATCGGTAATTTGATACCCAAGGCTCATTATTGAGTTTTTTATCAGAGCTTGATTGTCATTAGCGTCATAAAGTGAAAAGTTGTTATGATAACCCAAATGTTGAATGTATTGTTTCAACAGTCCCAGACCAAAGGAATGGAAAGTGGTGGTTGTCAGGTTCTTGAGCTTTTTCCCAGTAAGATTCCTGATCCTTTCGCTCATTTCTTTGGCAGCCTTGTTTGTGAATGTCAGAGCAAGAATATTTCCTTCATCGATACCCTCGTCAAGCATGTGGGCTATCCGGTAAGTTATCATCCGGGTTTTTCCACTGCCTGCTCCAGCAATTATCAGAAGCGGCCCTTCAATTTGGGCCGCTGCAAGTGCCTGCTGCTTATTCAGAACCTGTTCGAGTTTAATTTTCACTCGGATAAATAAACACCAGTTATACTATCTTAGTCAAGTATGATTTTCTTATTCTTCAATGCTGATTGCACCAACAGGACACATCTCATGGCAGCAATAACATCTGATGCATTGCTTCTCCTCGATCTTTATTTTTTTATCAACAACTTGCAATGCTTTTGCTGGGCAGATTTTCACACACCTTTGGCAAAGTATGCAAGAAGAATTGAATTTTGGTGCTGGGCGCTTTTTTTCTTTTCTCAAGCCTAATATCCTGGTGAAGTAGGGAAGGATCAACGCAGAAAAAAGGTTGGTTCTCTTATCTTCAATCTTATCAAAACCCTCTATTACAAGATCCTGCGGTTTCAAAAGAGGATATCTAAACTTGTCGATTTCAATAAGCTTTTTATTGATTGCTTCATTGATGATCGGCATCTGCTTCTTCTGATATCCCATCATCACAGCTTCCGCATAATCTATTGAATAAGCATCATCGGATGCAAGAATATATCCGATTTTCCTCTGATATCCGTTTGCTGGGCCTGCTCCTTCCATACCGATTACGGCATCCATTATTGCGTAATCAGTATGGCTTTCCAAGAAAATACCATTTATCACAGCCGCAAAGGCTTCTCTGGACGGTGCTTTCAGATGCATCGGGCTCTTGTTAAGTCCTGGTACAAGACCAAACATATTTTTGACACACCCTGTTGAAAACATCAGCTGATGGGTTTTGAATTTAGCAACAGATATGACCACATCAACATTATCGATGGCACATGTCATATTGACTTTGAGTCCACAGTATAATTCATGCTGCCTATTTTCTTTTGTGAAATCAACCCATTCTGTCCCTGTTTTTTTTACAGTGTCCGCTATGCCACATTGTGCTGGCTTGAAAAGCGGGCCTTGAAGCCCGGGAGAATCCCCAACAAGAATTTTACCCGCCCCGCGATCTTTTAAAATATAAATAAGTTCCTCAATGATAATCGGATTTGTTGTTATAGCTTTCTCAATGGGAGCATCGGAGAGAATGTTCGGTTTTATCAAAACACACTTACCCTCAACATTTGGAAAAGATGTATTGTCAATGCATTTGATAAGCACTTTACGTATCTCTGCATTCTCATATGAATCACATTTTACAATTGCACATTCAGACATTATTTAATCCTCTTGATCAGGCAGCAGTACATTGGACCGGCACCATAGGATGTATCAGGCATTATCCGGTAGCCGTAACTGCATCTTTCTCCATTAAAATCAATCAATGGTATTTCTTCAACCTCATCAGGATGTTTTTTAAAAAGTTTGGCAATATTCTCTTCGTTTTCTTTCGGATTTATGCTGCAGGTGCTATATAGGATCATTCCTCCTGGCTTGACACATATCAAAGCCGAGGAAAGCATGGAATACTGCTTTATCGCAAGTGCTTTTGGTCTTGCTGAACTCCACATGCCCAGATATTTCAAATCATTATATACATGCCGTTCTGAGGAGCAGGGCGCATCCAAAAGAATTTTGTCATAAGTGTCTTTTTCATATAAACACCAAGATGAAGCATCATGTCCTGTAACTGTAATTTTTGATGCAATATCTTCTGGAAGATGATCCTTGATGACATTTTTAAGTCTGATTCTTCTATCCGGAGACCTGTCATTGGAAATTAGTATGCCGTGCTTAGTAAGGCGAAGTGCAAGCGAAAGTGTCTTTCCTCCAGGAGCAGCACACATATCCAAAACCCGATCATTCTCTTCAATTGGAAGTGCTGATGCAACAATAATGGACGCTTCATCGAGCATATAGGGCTGGAGTAATTTGTCAGAAAGGCTAACATTCTCTTTTTCAAGCTTAAAAGAAGCTTTTATCGCAGGCCAGCGGTCTTGCCAGATTGCCAAATAGTAAGCATCGAATTCAGATGCTCCATCTCTTGCTTTTTTGCCCATTTTTCACATCACTATAACAGGGAAAACCAATCCAATGACCAGTCCTAGAAAAATGCCGCCCATAACCTGTGAAAAGGAATGACCCAAAAGAGTTTTCAGATTTGTCGGCTCAAATGCATTCTGATGTAATTTGCTTAATATATCAGACCATTCGTTAATTATTTGGGCCTGTTTGCCAGCTTCCATCCTGATGTTCATTGCATCGTGCATAACTATCACGGCAACAACAAAGGAAATTGCAAAACTGACAGATCCCACACCATAAATCAAACCGATCGAAGATGTAAGAGAGACAACTGCCGCAGTATGGCTTGATGGCATGCCACCGGTAGTAACAAGCATGTGCTTTGAAAATCCATTGCCTTGTATCAAATTGAACACAGGTTTCAACAGTTGTGCTAAAACAGTCGCTATAACGCTTGACCAAAGCGGGATGTTGTTAAGGATATTGGTGTTGGGTTCCATGTAAATATGATACGTTAAGTATCAAAATCTTGCAATCCAGTAGGCTTTTGCTCTAAACTCGCTTTCATGGGAAAAAAACGCATTATACTCTCCATCGCTTCTTTTTTTGCGCAGTTCACGATCTGCATGGTCAATTTTGCGATGGTCTATTATATGAAGTACAGGTTTGGTTTATCTGCTGGTGCAATCGGTGTTGCTTCAAGCATATATACGGTCACATATTTTATTTCAGCGATGTCTTTTTCAAATCTGTTTTCCAATATGAATAAGAAATTCATGCTTCTTGTTGCAATGCTTGGAATGGCTTTGTGCAATCTTTTCATACTTTTAACTTCCCATGTTGCCGTTTTATATATTCTGCTAGGGCTTTATGGCGTGGCGATGAGCTTCCTATGGCCTAATATAGAGGCTTGGATTACAGAAAACGAGGAAGGTAACGAATTGTCCAAGAGTGTAAGCTCTTTCAATTTCAGCTGGTCATTTGGTGCTGGGCTTTCCACAATGGTCGGAGGCTTTCTTGTTGAAGCAGGTATAAAAGTACCAATAATAGCTGGAATTTTTATATTCATCCTTGTTTTTCTTCTATTCATTCCCCTAAAGACATCGAAGAATGTAAAAGCAAAAGAACAGGAAGAGCTGCTGGCAGATCATTCTACGAGCCTCAGATATCTTTCTTGGACTGGTATATTCATCAGTTATGCCTGTTATTCGCTGATGATAAACATATTCCCTTTGTATTCGACCGAGGTTTTGGGTTTTTCCGAGTCCGATGCCGGAACACTGTTGCTGTTCAGGGGTATGACATCCTGTTTCAGCTTCATTCTATTTTCCAAACTTGATTTCTGGCAGTTCAAGAAATCGGTCATATTGGCTTCTCAGCTCATTTTAGCACTGCTGTTTATTGCTTTTTCTTTTATGCAAGAAAAAATTACAATTGCTGTTTTCTTCGTAGCCTATGGAATTGTTTTTGCGCTTGTTTATGAAATGTCCATTTTCCATGGTGCTTCAGGAGCTGCCCACAGGGAAAAGAGAATGGTTGTTCATGAAGTCCTGATTAATATAGGGATGGTTCTCGGCTCTTCCTTGGGGGGAGTGATTTATGAGAGATTTTCATTCTCAGCTACACTTTATGTCCTTTCTGCAATCGCTTTTTTATCCTTAGGGCTTGAATCATTGCTTTACAATATCAGATTCGGATCAAAACAGGCGTGAACGGTTTTATAAATCTGCATATTTTTTTATAATATCCCTTTTTCCGAAGCAAATATTCGCAAATATTGAGATAAAATAAGGTACTACAAATACTTACAGAAATTATTCCCGGTTAGAAATACCTGTCATT
>CASDPA010000043.1 GCA_949282255.1 uncultured Spirochaetales bacterium | reverse complement strand
AGCCATATTGCATTGCGATAAAAACTGGGGCATAGGGAAAAACAACAGCCTGATGTTCCGCCTACCGAAAGACATGGCCTTCTTCAGGCGCACTACAAAAGGCAAGACAGTGGTCATGGGAACAAACACCCTTCTCTCCCTTCCCGGAGGAAAGCCGCTGAAGGACAGGACGAACATAGTCCTGGGCTCGTCGCTTGAGAAGGATGGAAGATACGGATTCATCGTCGCTTCAGACCTGGATGAACTCAAGGCTGTATTATCAGGAATCAGCAATGATGAGATCTACGTGATCGGAGGAGCAACGGTATATCGTCTCCTCCTGCCATTCTGCGATGAAGCTCTGGTCACGAAGGTGGATGCGGTCGGGAACGCCGACGCATTCTTCGAGGATCTTGACAAGAATCCCTCTTGGGAGCTCGTGGAAGAAGGGCCTCCTGAAAAAGACGGTGAATTCACAATAAGATTCTACAGATACAAAAACAAGCAACCAAGAAAACTTTAAGAGAAAAGTTGAATCTGTCTTTTCAACATATATAGAACTAAAAGATTCCTTTTTCTTTGGACATTTCTATTACTTGAGGCATTACAAAGTAAGGAGGAACACATGAACAAAAGCACAAAACAAATTATCCTAGAAGTTGAAAAGATTCTGGATGAAGATGATTCAATCGTTATTGAACAAAAGGAAAGTTCAGAAATTCTAGAAACACTATTAAGCGTATTTCAATTGAAATAACCATAAAAAGGAAGCTCTTCTCCCAAAATCAGAGAAGAGCGTAAATCTTAAGAAAAAGGAAATCATTCTTTCAAATACTCCATCATGCTCTCTGCGTCATCAAATGCAGGGCAGAGATTCCGAGGGTATTCGGCCTCCTTCAGCCTTTCCATGACAATCTCCTTCAGAGAGGCGGGCTCACTGTCGAAAATCTCCTGATCCTGCTCGCTGTTTTCCTTATATTCTCTCCCCGATACATCGTTTTCCATACATCTCTTTCCTTTCTACATATCATATCCGGTGCTTTGCAGACATAACAATTCTGCAGCGGCAGCAAATCCGATGGCAATCCGGTTCCATATGATTTATGATTACTCAAAGGAGGCGTAATGATGGTTGACGAGAGCACACTTCCAAAATACCTGAGAATATCCATCGAGGAGTACGAGGAAAACAAGGACAATCCTCTCAGATGGGACATCTATGCCGATGATCTGTACGGCAGTATCAACTCAGCCCAGCACGATGGCGAGATCACAAAACAAGAGGCTGATGAACTCAGGAAAAAGTATCTTGGTCTTGAGCCCAATCCCATCGTCTGATACGTTCATTGCTTGCGCAGAACATTATAAAACCAAACGGAAATCAATATAATATATATGGGACAGATTGCCGAGCCGATAAGAGCATCGGCGTAATAGCATGTGGGAATATTTTACCAGGAGGACAATATGAGCAGAGCCATGGATGTGGCGTGCTTCTTCATAGAAGCAAGCCTTAACGATCATGACGATCCAGCTACAAACATACGGATTCAGAAACTTCTATATTTCGCACAAGGTTGGTCCCTGGTGAAACTCGGCAAGCCTCTATTTTCTGAAAAAATTGAGGCTTGGGAATTCGGACCGGTCGTAAAAAATGTCTACAAAAATCTTCAGACGCAGGGAGCCGACAGCATAATGAACTCCGGGGATTTCAAGCTCTCGAAATTCAAGAAAGAGGAAATCAACCTGCTC
Organism: uncultured Spirochaetales bacterium; assembly: GCA_949282255.1. Lineage (GTDB taxonomy): Bacteria > Spirochaetota > Spirochaetia > Sphaerochaetales > Sphaerochaetaceae > Ornithospirochaeta. Next base: position 5,971 of record CASDPA010000043.1, on the reverse strand, counting down.
CTGGATGTTTTCATGAAATACAGGAACGATTCCACCTACCATCTTGCAAGCATCACGCATGAAGACGGATCTCCATGGTATAAGGCATACTACGGAGGAGCCGATACTGGACATGAAATATCCTTGGACGAAATGGAGAAACATTTCAGCAGGCAAAACCTCGAACATCTCAAACTGGATAAAACGAAGATTCCTCAGTACAGAAAGACCGAGGATGGCAATCCTATTTTCCCGCTAGGCACTTTCAATGACTAAGGAGAGCAAATGCCCAGAAACCTGATTGTAGGAGACATACACTCTGAGTATTGGAAACTCATATCAGCATTAGAAAAGGCTTCATATGATCCGGATTCGGATGTCCTCTACTTCCTCGGCGATTTCTGCGACCGGGGAAAGGATGCGCTTAGAACGCTGCGCTTTGTCATGAATCTTCCAAATTCCCGCGCCGTAATAGGAAACCACGACACATGGCTTCAGGACTGGCTTTATACAGGAGATATTTCCAATGCGTGGAAAAGGAACGGAGGAAAAAAGACAGTAGATGACATACACTACCGCCACAATCTTGAAAAGGAAGAGAGGCTAAAGATTGCAGGCTGGCTCCACTCTCTTCCGCTTGTCATAATCGAGGAAAGATACCTGATCACGCATGGCGGTCCGCCGTACCGCCGCACACTAAAGGACATGGAGGATTATGCAAAGGCGGAAAGGCCAAAGATATCCAGCGGCAAAGCATATGACAAGTGGGATGAATCCTGCATCTGGGACAGGGATTACATGCTCTCTGCATATTCAAAATCGCACCCCGAAGTAAAAGACCAGATATTCATGGAAGCAGAACCCCTTGATACCGGAGGAAGGATGATATTCGTCGGGCATACGCCGACTCTCGACAACAAGCCGTTCATCTCAAAAAAGTACAATCTTGCCGCGCTGGACACCGGAGCCGGGCACGGCGGACTGCTTACGATCATGGACATGGATACGCTTAGATACTGGCAGGCTTGAACTGTACATCTGTTTCTAATCAGGACTTATGTCAGCCCTTCCGTTTCCCTTACGAACCCGATGAAATGATGGAGTGTCCATATTTTATTCTTATATTCCTTGGGATATGTTTTTATATATTCTTTGGGAACAACAAGAACAACGCTTTCGGCTTCCATTTCCTTAAGCTGGGATGCTGATATGCCCTGCTGAAGCGTACATAAATATTTGGTTTTTCCTCGCCGTCTGTCAGCTTCATTAAGAATCTGTCTCCAGCGATCCTTACACGTTGTCTTTGCGGCAAGGGTTATTATCCTGTCAGCTGAAAAAGTCAGATCATGATAAGCCTCCTCGGAAGGGAAAAGAAAATCAGGTTTCTTCTTTTCCTCTGTTACAGCCTGAGAGGAGTATTGGAGCTGATTCCCGTCAAATATCGCAGCTAGATGATGCTCAAGGCTTTTCCCTGCCCTACTCTTACGTCTGTTGAGAACAATATTCGCCGTAGTAATAAAATCCTCAACTGAAGGAAAACCTTTCGTTATTATCTCTCCGTATCTTTCATACTCGATTGCTCGGAAAAGACGGTACTCCAGATCAGTCCAATCAATCAGCTTGCTGTCCGGATCATTGCAAATAAGCTCATGATGGTTATAAACCTCATCCTGTATCCGCCTTGCCGCAGCAGACATGACATCGGAAGCAGGAAAATCAACAGTAAGCGATTCGATGAATATTCTTATCGCCTCTTTCTCCATCTGCTCAGGAGAGATCGGATTAGTTTTGACTTCGATCAGTCTGTTTGTTTCAACAGGACTCAGACCAAATGTATCAAGGAATTCGTTTATCTCATCTTCTGTGAACAAAAAGTAACCCTGATATGATTCCTCATCATCCTTCACAAAGACAAAAAGCGCCCCTGTATTTTCCGGACGAAGGAAAGGAAACCCTTTTCCAAAATGCGTTATACGGTACTCGTTCCTTGTTCCCTGCCCATAATAGATGAAACGGGCATCTGTCACAAAGTCATCCTGCCATCTTACTTTCACCCACCTGTCTTTATTGAGGCCCTTCTCTCCTGGGGTATCGAATATGATTGGTACTGCCGGCTTTGAAACATAGACGCCGCACTGATGTCCACCGGTTTCTCCTGTATCATTCGCAGCAAGGAATTTACAATAAGCCATCTTTCCATGAAAGACAGCCTGAATCGCTTTCCCTGAATAATCAGACTCAGCCATCATACAACCTCCTTCTTGTAGGATTTCCTCTGTGAAGCATCAAGAGTATCAAGCTTCTTTGCTACAAGATACGCTACATCAGACATCAAGGGAACAACAACAGAATTTCCGAATTGCTTATATGCCTGTGTGTCCGATACTGGGATAATAAAACTATCTGGGAATCCCTGAAGCCTAGCGCATTCACGAGGTGTCAGCTTTCGAGGATTCCTTCCTTCCTGAGGTATAAGAATCTCTGATCCGTCCTTATAATATCTGGCGCTGAGGGTACGGGAAATTCCATCCGATAAGGCAAAGCCATAACCAAATCCGTTACCAGCCGCTTTGTGCTTTTGGGAGTATTCCTGAAGGTATGACCACAGCTTATCAGACAGCGTATATCTGTCATCAACATTCTTCTCAAGGATATCCTTCATAACAGGCTTCGGTGTTATCGGGGTTATGCTGAAGCTGAAGCTGATATCCTTACCATATCTTTTGCGGTCAAAGCCGACGATGATAATTCTCTCCCTATGTTGTGGAACATAGTTCTGGCCGTCCAGTACCTGATAGAAGACCTCATAATCCAGCTCTTCAAGAGACTCCAGTATAACCCTGAATGTGTTTCCTTTATCATGGCTGCAGAGGTTCTTCACATTCTCAAGCATGAATGCCTTTGGACGCTTGGCTTTCAGAATACGGCATACGTCAAAGAAAAGCGTTCCCTGTGTCTTGTCCTCAAAACCGGTAGCCCGGCCAAGACTGTTCTTCTTAGATACTCCTGCAATCGAGAAAGGCTGACAAGGAAAGCCCGCAACAAGTATGTCATGGTCAGGGATACTGTCTGCAGGAACCTTGGTTATATCTCCATCAGGCTGCTCTCCGAAATTCGCAAAATATGTCTGCTGGCAGTATTTGTTCCACTCATTCGAATATACACACCTTCCACCTGCCCGTTCAAACGCTATGCGCATCCCACCAATTCCAGCGAACAAATCTATGAACTCAAATCTTGCTGAAGAATCATTTTTTCTTGCATTGTACCGTGTAAGTGTCTGCATTATGGCATCTACAACAAAATCCTGCACTGAAACATTCTCGCTGTCTGTATATTTTGTCAGGGCTTCAAGAACTGAATCCTCAACCCTGATATGGAGCTGTTTTGACATCTTCACCTCTGCTGTGATTCCAGTCTAGCACGGTGAAGATGTTTTTGCAATCGGCGGGAATATTTTGGTATAGAATAAATCCCGGTAAACTAGAATGAACAATCATCATTTGCTATTGTTTTCACCTACTCAACATCGTAGACTTCTTATTATTCTCTTCTTTCTCATAAAACACTGTCAACATATTAGACAAGAAAAAGAAGGGATCAAGACTTTTTGATAAGGAAATCCTTTTCAACTTCATTAGGGGTCTTATGTTCCAGATAGAAATGAAACCTTTTGGAATTAAAATAACCGCTGGTGAAAGAAAACAAATCAATCCTAAGCTCCTTCCTTGTACAGTAACGCTTTCTGTCCATCTGCACCATTTTCAGATATTTGAAGAAGCGTTATCAGATGGAATTGTCATGAGAATAACCTTTTGCGGAAAATGACTATAGCATAGAACAGCTGTCCAGCAGTTCCCTGAATTTCTTGTAGGTGTATCCGTTTTTCCTGTCAGAATGAAAGATGAGTCCGGGAGGTCAACCCCTGTCGTCGAAAGTCTTGGAAAAGTTTCTCTGGATTTTTCCCTTGCAACCTCATCAAAATAAAAGGTTTAAAGTTATCTCTGTATTGAGATAATCTGCAGAATCGAATCTTGTATTTTCTCCATATTAGTACTCCGACACATAAAACCATGTAATATTTAAATACTATCGTTCACAACTAATTAAAAAAATGCAATAGATTGCCTGATATTTCAAAATGGCTTTAAACTAGGTACTAGGATAATAATAGCGATCATGAAAGAATAACTCGACAATCAGATAGGCAGTGCAAATTACTTAGCTGATTTCTTGTACAACTCTTCAGCTACGCCGTTTTCCACTTCATCACAAACCATTCTAACAACGAAATTAGCATCTTGTCTGCATTTGGAAATGATATACTCTTTTGTTCTATCAGTAATTCCGTTCATTTCATTAAGATGTTGAATAATCAAGCTTTTGATATATACGCTATTAGAATCAATAAGATTCACCAACTGATTGTTTACGATACCGCAATTCTTCGGATTACGAGACATGGCAAGAAGAATGCGTGTGGCATTCCATCTGATATCTGTATTCTCAGAATGGAGCCACTGTAAAACATTATGAAGGATCATTGCCTCCACTCCGGATGGTAACATAACGTCATCTGTATTATCCAAATATTCAGCAATCAGGCGAGTTACTGTAATAGTTGTTGCAACATCGCCCTGAATATACGGCATCAACTCAAGTATTTCTGTGTATACATCTTTGCCCATGGCGGTATATAGTAACAGCAATCCAATTTTCAAAGAAATACTATCGATATTAAATGAAATGATCGAATCGTCGGCAACTTCAATGGTCTTCTGCTGGTCAACCAATTTTTCATATACACCTTGATTTCTTGTATAGTCTTCAGGATATTTTAATGCAATGCAAATAAGAAGTGATATCGCATCAAGTTTTGTAATAATTCCTTCTTTGGAAGTCAGAAGGGTATCTGCAACTACAGAGATAAGCATATCCATGGTATCCGCATCGTATATGGACTCTTTTCCCAACAAAATGGCTCTGACTGTAGCAATCTCACGTGTACCGTGCTCGAAATAAATACCATCCTTTCCTTGTGTTTCATTGTTTTTTTGAATACGTTCTACATATTCTTTCACAAACACAGGCATATCTTGATTCTCATCTTCGGTGGTTTCTAATTTATAGATGTCTTCGTAATAGCTGGAAAAATATTCAGCAATTTTTTTGTCCATGTCATTTGTGATAGCACGATTTTGCTTTCTGAGAATACATAGAAAGAGCGGGGAACGATTTACTAGTTCTCGGTCCTTTTCCCTATCAAGTATATAATTAATGTGTCCAATCAAGGCCTTAGCAGAATCATCATTCATTTTTCGGAGATCAATGAAATTAGCAATGAATTTAAACATATCCATATACCAGCGACTATAATGCCTGTCAATGAATTGGCAACATATTTTACTCATCGTATCTTGTGACATACGATGAGCTACTCCAGAAAGACACTTAAATATGTTATCTCCTATAGGTAAAATAGGATTATCACTATTCAACCATGATACGATTTCACCTACAATATATTTTTCGTATCGTTCATAGTTTGTATCATTCAGAAAATATCCTACTGAACCAAATGCCAGCAATTGACAACTCAATCTAATGTATTTTATCGGATGATTTATGCAAAACTCCATAATAGACTCTGCTTCATCAGCATTTAAGTTATTTAGAACTTCAGAGTAAGATTCCTGAATGCCTTTTATTTCCTTTTCTTTTCCTGAAAAAATTGCAAGTTTATACAGATTTAGTCTTAGGTTCCAATCACTGTATCTGCAACTCAGATAGAACACAAAATTCCTGATTTTCTCATAAATAAGCAAAATATGAGTCAATGAACCATTATACATAGATACAATAAGAGAACTTGCAAGCATTTCACCATATTGATTTAAACAATATGAAGTGACCTCACATTTGCAGGATCGTGGATTCAGCAATACCATGGTCTAAGAACAAAAACAGGCGTGCCTTACCGCATGCAAAAGGA
>CASDPA010000042.1 GCA_949282255.1 uncultured Spirochaetales bacterium | reverse complement strand
CACTGATTATATATCACGTATAATGAAAACTCAAGTTCATTTGCACATTCATCTCCACCTTTCACTTCCGTTTAGAAGGTGGAGACTTCTGTGTGGATGTGTTAAATATATCATGTTTTTTAGTCAAAAGCGGTGACATAAATCAAAAAGAAAACTATGCTTAGCGCCATGAAAATCCTATCACAGCTGGCAATTCTGATGTTCATATGCCTGATGGCAGAACTAATAAGCGCGTTCCTTCCGTTTTCTTTCCCATCTGCCATTCTTGCGCTGTTTCTCTTACTGATCCTTCTTTCGCTTAAGATCATACGTACGGAAAACCTGGAAGAAGTATCCAATTTCTTTATCTCAAATATGGCCTTCTTCTTCATTCCGGCAGGAGTGCAGATCATAGGCGAGGCGGAAATATTGAAATCCGCATTCCTTGAAATTCTTCTGATAACTGTGATAAGCCTCTTCACCACCTTCTTCGCAGCTGCAAAAACGGTCGAGCTGGCAGAAAGGATCATGGAAAGAAAGAACAGGAAACATGGGGAGGAAGCATGAAGGAAATACTTACCACCTCCCCATTTTTCGGCATATGCATAACTGTCGCCGCTTACAGGCTCGGCCTTTTGCTGAATAGGAAAACACATATGGCAATCTTCAATCCCCTATTGATTGCAGAAATAATCATAATCTCCATACTTCTTTTTGCAGACATACCGGTCGAGGCCTATAATGAGGGCGGAATGCTTATAAACATGTTCCTCTCCCCCATAACCGCGCTTCTGGCAGTCTCGATATATAAGCAAAGGGAGAAAATCAGAAAGCATCTTGTGGCAATAGTTTCAGGAACTTTCATCTCCAGCATTGCAAGCATCCTGACCATAATCATACTTTCCAATCTCTTGAAGGTGCCAAGCCAGATAAAGTATTCCCTAATACCCAAAAGCGTTACAACGCCTATTGCAATTGCGATCAGCAGCCAACTCGGAGGAATAGAAAGCCTGACTGTGACAAGCCTTCTTATAACAGGAATCCTCGGCAATGTCCTTGCCCCGTTCATGATAAGGCTGTTCCGCGTAAAAAGCAGGATCGCATCCGGAGTTGCAATCGGAGGCGCAAGCCATGTCGTAGGTACCTCGAAGGCTTTTGAGCTTGGTGAGGATATCGGATCCATAAGCTCCATCGCCCTATCCTTTTCCGGAATAATAACCGCATTGATAGCTTTGCTGTTCTTTGCATGAAAAAAAAAGCGGCCTTCTTTAGTGATAAGGCTGCCATACATTCCTAAAAAAACATCAGTTCTCTTTTTCTGCAATCTTTTTAAGCGATACAAAGCCTTTTCCCAGAACTTCGTAAGCGCCGGTGACAAGCACGAATGCAGTCGGATCCTCCTCGTTTATTATCTTTGTAAGCGCATTGAGCTGCTGATTGGGAACAACAACAAAAAGCAGGTTTCTTGCTTTGGCCGTGTACATTCCAGTTCCGTGCAGCATCGTACCGCTTCTATGGAGTTCGGTTATCACACGGCGAGAGATGTCGGGGATATGTCCATCGGAAAAAATGTAGACTGCCTTTGCCAGATTAGTGCCAAATCCAAGCAGGATGAAGTTTACCGTCTGGCTGCTGATATACATCGCGATTATTGAAAAGAGCATGTTCTCCAATCCCATCACGACACCGCCGCAGGCAACTATCACAGCGTTACAGGAAAACTGTATCGCACCAAAGGAAAACGGCGTGAAATGGCACACCACCTGGGCAACTATATCTGTTCCACCTGTATTGCATCCACTTTTAAGCACAAGCCCTATACCCAATCCCATGCACACCCCGCCATATATCGCGCTCAAAAGGACATTGACACGTTCGGAATAATCCAAAATACCCGAGTATCCTGTGAAACTTCCTATCAACGAGACGAACACAGAAAGGGCCAAGGAACCTAAAAGCGCCTTGAGGCCGTATCTAAGTCCGAAGAACTTCACCCCCAAAAGGAACAAAAGCACATTGACAACCATCATCACCAGGCCCTGATCCCAGGAGAACAGATAATAGAAAATCGTACCGATACCGGTGGCACCTCCGCCGGTAAGGTGTCCCGGGGTATAAAACACCGCAACGCCGAATGCGGCGATAAAAGCCCCTGCAATAAGATAGAACACATCGCTTGCATGGGAAAACAGCAACAGTCCCTTAATTTTTTTCTCCGCGCTTTCCATGGCTAGAAGCATAACACAAACAAAAAACGTTTTACATTCAAATTTTAACTGATATGACAACTCTCCTGCAGAATACTTGATAAAAAAACCCCTTCTCCCTGAACAAGGAAAAGGGGATGATAAGTGTTTTGCTCAGAAAAGTCAGCCGACATACTTCTTAAGGGTGGCGCGTACGGCTCCCTTTCCCGCAAGCAGGCTATTAAATGCATCGGTTATCTTGTCACCGAAACCGGCCTCGACAAGATCCAGTCCAAAGATATTCGCATTTCTGAGGATTCCTTCGATCTGGGCAAGTGTGACCTTGCTACCGATTGTGATTCCCTCCAATTCCTTCTGTGCATAAGAAAGCAGCGGATCCGGGGAAGGAGTGAAGGCATTCCCTTCATCGTCGATTCCCAAAACATACCTAAGCCAGCCTGCATGCACAAGCGGGATGCACTTGAGGACATCCATATCCATCTTCCTGGCCATATATGCCTTGATGGTCTCTCCGAAGCGGATCGAAAGCTTCTGGGATGTATCGGTTGCTATGCGCTGAGGGGCATCCGGCATGAACGGGTTAGGCAGACGGATTCCGATAACCTCGTCGATGAACTTCTTCGGATCGATTATGCCAGGATCCACAACCACAGGAAGGCCTTCGACATATCCTATCCTCTTGATGAGCTTCAGAAGCTCCTCGTCCTTCATTTCTGCAGAAATGAGGGTATAGCCAAGCAGGCACCCATAAACTGCAAGAGCGGTATGAAGCGGATTTAGGCAGGTGCATACCTTCATCTTCTCAACCTTGTTCACAGTATCCCTGTCACAGAAATAAACTCCGGCCTCTTCAAGCGCAGGCCTTCCGTTGGGGAACTTGTCCTCGATAACAAGATACTGACACTCCTCAGCGTTGACGAAGGCTGCGGTATAGGTATGCTTATCGGTGATTATCACCTCCGTATCCTCAAAGCCATCATCTGAAAGCATCTTTGCAACACTGCTGTCCGGGCGCGGAGTGATCTTATCGATCATGGACCAGGGATAGGACACCTTGTCGGAGGAAAGATAATCGATGAATCCTTTCTCGACAAAACCGTTTTCAAGCCATTTGGAAGCGATCGTCTTTACAGCATTCTCAACCTTCTCACCGTTATGGGAGCAGTTATCCATGCTCACAAGTGCAACAGGTGCAGCATTCTTCTTGTATCTCTTATATAAGAGTTCCGTCAGCCTTGAAAAGAGCATCTTACCACTGGAGGGCCCCTTTGCAAAATCCTCGACATATCCCGGGAAGTATTCCCCCGCGGGGTTTGTCAAAGCATAGCCTTTTTCGGTGATTGTGAAGCTCACCATCTGAAGCGAAGGATTTTCAAAGATTTCAACAAACCTTTCCCATTCCTTCTCTTCTTCATGACAGATCGGATAAGCCTCAGCAACCGATCCTATGACTTCCTTCTCGATCGACCCGTCCGCTTTGAGGGTGACACCGAGGGTGAGGTTGTCAAATGGAGCATACGCCTTGCTTATGATCTCAAAATCGAAACCTTCCCCAACCACTATTCCCGTAGAAAGGCTACCGGAAGAAAGAAGCTTCTGGCAAAGTGCAGCAGGAAATACTCTGAATATATTCCCTGCTCCAAAATGTACCCAAGTCGGATTGATATGAGTATTCTCTATCATCTTAGCCCTATCATAAGACAAGGTTTTATAACCTTTTTCCTGCCAAGAGCCTTTCTTAAGCCCTTCGTTTGTCAATTTCATCGTTATTATTCCTCCTAAAATATTCCGGATTGGCCTTGATTATTTCAGCCGATTCGAAGGTGAGCTTGAATATATGGTCCCCTTCGATCTTCAGCGCCGATGCCACATCCTTTTTTTCAAGCGCGCTGATAAGCTCCAAGTGCTGTTCGATATTCTTTTCCAGCACGCCCGGCATATCAAATGACAAAAGTCTCATTCTCCTATAATGTCCGGTCTCCCGGGCAATTATCTGCCAGCAGCGCTGCATACCGGCAGTGGAGAATATGCACTGGTGCATCTCGTCGTCCCATTTGAAGAACGCGGCCTCGTCCCCGGCTTGTTGCGCCTCCTTCTGCAAGGAAACGAAATATAAAAGACGGGAGATGTCTGAGCTCTTGGAAGCATCTATGAAATAGCTTAATACGCTCTTTTCAAGCGAATGGCGCAAGAACCTTTCCTCCTCGACCCTTTCTATATCGATCAGGCTGACCCAGCAACCACGCTGGGGCAGCACATCGACCAAGCTCTCGGAATTAAGGCGCATCAAAGCATCGCGCACGGGGGATCTGGATATACCCATGGCCTCCGTGATCTCATTCACCTTGATTTCGCTTCCAGGCTTTTTCACCAAAGTGAGGATGTCGTCCTTTATAGCCTGATAGACATCCTCGCTCGCCATCCTTCTTACTTGCAAAGCCTCTTCTCACTCTTTTCAATGGCTTCCCAAAGACCGAGGATGTACTCGGCTCCCAATGCCCTGTCATAAAGGCCGTAGCCAGGCATGGAAACCTCGCCCCATATTGCTCTTCCATGGTCAGGGCGGATAGGTCCATCAAAGCCTGTCTCATAAAGAGCCCTTACGATCTCATAAAGGTCAAAGGTACCATCGGAAGAAAGATGCGCAGCCTCCTCAAACACGCCGGGTGCAAAGTGGTGAAGATTCCTGACATGGGCAAAATGCACACGGCCAGGAAGAGCCCTGATGATTCCAGGCAGATCGTTTTTGGGATTGCTTCCAAAGCTTCCTGCACAGAAAGTAAGTCCATTAAACGGAGCATCCACAGCCTTCATGACCTTGAGGATCTTCTCCTTGCTTGTGATGATTCTCGGAAGCCCGAATACAGGCCAAGCCGGATCATCCGGGTGGATTGCCATCTTGATTCCCCACTTCTCACACACCGGCTGGATTGCCTTAAGGAAATACACGAGGTTGTTGAAAAGCGTATCCTCGTCAACATTCTTATATGCCTCAAAGAGCTCCTTGACCTTGGAAAGCCTCTCCGGCTCCCAACCCGGCATCACATATCCGTTTGAATTGTCGTTCGTCTGATCAAAGAATGTCTGGGGGTCGATCGTATCGACAACCTTCTGGTCATAAGCAAGAACGGTGGCTCCATCCGGGCGTTTTTTAGCAAGATCTGTTCTGGTCCAGTCGAAAACAGGCATGAAATTATAGCATACAAGCTTAATGCCGCACTGGCCGAGGTTATCGAGGGTCTGGATGTATTTCTCTATATATCCATCCCTTTCCGAATTGCCGATCTTAATTGAATCATGGATATTCACGCTCTCGATGCCCGCAATCTCAAGGCCGGCCTCCTCAACCTCTTTCTGAAGGGCCTTGATCCTCTCGACCGGCCAAACCTCTCCGGCGGGAATGTCATAAAGCGTAGTGATGACTCCTGTCACCCCAGGAATCTGTCTGATCTGCCAAAGTTTGACGGAATCGAATTTGTCGCCAAACCAACGAAGTGTCATCTGCATGATTCTACTCTCCTTTTTAAATGATTTTCTTTAACTAATATATTAGTATATTAGCTCCTGTTCCCTGTTTTGTAAACACTTTTTTTTTATTACTTGTTATATTAATATATATCCCGTCCGGATTATAAAAAAAATCCGCAAAAACAAAAAACATACAACGGGACAGGAGACAAAAAGATGCTGATCACGATATGCGATGATAAGAAAACCCTAGGAAAAGAGGCAGCAAGCCTTGGTGCAATGCACATAAAGAGCGCCATAAAAGAAAAGGGAATATGTAACGTTGCATTTGTGACAGGACTCAGCCAGATAGAGACGCTCAGGAACCTGGCGTCGGAAGCCGGGATAGACTGGATGAAGGTCAACGTATTTCTATTGGACGAGTTCATAGGATTGCCAGCTGGACATGAGGCAAGCAGCTCGACATTCCTATATAAGAACTTTTTGAATCTTATCAAGGGAGTAAACAGCTTCACTGCAATCTCATCAGATCCGAACAAGATCGAGGAGACTGTGGAATATTTGAACAAGACCATGGCGGAACACCCCTTGGATGTGGCATTCATATGCATCGGTGAAAACGGACATCTTGCGTTCAACGATCCCCCTGCCGATTTCGATACAAAGGATCCATACATAGTTGTCGAGCTGGAAGACCGCTCAAGACGTCAGCAGGCCGGGGAAGGATGGTTCAAATCCATACAGGAAGTGCCTCATCAGGCCATAACCATGAGCATTTATGAAATTCTTTCAAGCAAGCATATAATAATAAGCTGTCCAGACCAAAGGAAGGCTAAGGCTGTGGCAATGAGCCTTTTTGATGATATAACGCCACTAAGCCCATGCGCGGCCATCCGGAGGGCCGGAGATACCGCATTATATCTCGACAGGCAGAGCAGTTGCCTTATTTTCAGCGACAGAAGGAACTGAAGCACCATTTTCAAAGATTGAAAAAAGCTTGTCCGTAAGTCCGCTCACACGGAAAAGCGCATCCTCGGAGATGTGCGTATACCTGTCATTGACTTCCTTGCTCTTATGGCCGAGCACAAGCATCCTATCCTCCTGGCTGATCTGGTCATCGCGGCCAAGAGTGGAAAAGGAGTGCCTTAGGGAATGGAAAGTCAGATTACGATCATTGCGTTCCTTTCCATCTATCCCAATCTTGTCCAGAATCTCATAAAAGAAGTTCCTCAGCGTCGGGGAAGACATATAGCCGCCCTACTTGGACGGGATCACTATCCCATTTGCATCGGCATTCTCTTCAAGTTCCTTTTTCATGGATTCAGGAATGAGTACCGCACGCTCATACTTTCCCTTTGTACCCTTTAAACCGGAATAAGGGGATATCGAATGACGTATTATTATCTTATAAAGCCCGTCGAACTTGCTTGGCTCGATATCGGCCATATTAAGGGCGCGGATCTCCCCGCTCCTCATTCCGGTACATAATGCCAAAAGCACGGCATAATAATAGGAAGGAAAGATTTCGAGCCGATGCTTCGAAAGATAGGAAAGGATTTTTGAGCATTCTTCTGCTGAAAAGAATCCCCTGCTCTTTTCCGTCCTGACTATCTTCATCATCCGATCCGCAGGATTGGCATAGATCATACCGCAACGGTACGCCTCTTTCAAAGGAAGTGTGAACGATAAGCTGATAAGCTGAAGCGTGCCGGATGCAAGATTGGCATCCCGGCTCAGGCCGGTTATAACGGCATCAAGATGCCTTGTTTGCACATTCTGCAGCTTAAGCCCTTCTGGCAGGTACCTGATCACATGCTTGCGCAGAAAAAAGCCCATATTCAGAGCATACTCCCTTCCGATAGAGCCGGGCTTAACAGTATTGCGAAGCTTGATGTATTCACTCTTGTCATAATTCCAGAAATCCAAACAGTAGTCTGCAAACAGGATGTTCACCCTGTCCTGGAAAACCAATCCGCTGTCCAGCGCTTTCTTGGCGATAATGACAGCCTCGTCCCGGCGTTTCACACTTTTGAAATCCCAAAGGCCGAGACGCTCCTTCAACACGTCTATGCTTTTCGCATTGCCCTGCTTGCCGGTATCCCTGTCAAGGTAGCATACATACCAGTAGCTGCTTTTCTTCTTTCTGCGCTTATACAGATAGAATTCACTTCTATGAGCCATTTTAAAACTCCCGATTCTTTTGCTTTTCTATAAAATCTTATTTATGTTTCGTGATAGAAATTTGTAGGCTGTACAACAGAATCGTAAAGTTGTATGTTTTTCGTATGATATATTTCCAGTGTGATTATGCGGAAGGAGGCCATCCTTCCATACTGAAAAGGCTTGTCGAAACCAATCTTGAGCAGACGCCCGGATATATGACCGACGAGTATTGCGACAAGGCCAGGAAGCTTATAAAAAAAGCAATTGGCAGGGATGATGCAGACGTGCATTTCATTGCAGGGGGAACTCAAACCAATCTTATTGTAATTTCTTCTGTATTAAGACCTTATCAGGGAGTGATAAGCGTATCCGAGGGGCATGTGGCAGGGCATGAGACAGGGGCTATAGAGGCTACTGGGCACAAGGTGCTCGCCATAGCTGGTAAGGACGGTAAACTAAGGGCTGAGGATGTCGATAAATACATATGTGCCCATTATGAAAATGCCTCGTTCGAGCACACTGTCCAGCCGGCAATGGTCTACATATCATTTCCAACAGAATCAGGCACAATCTACACAAAAGCCGAGCTTGAGGCATTAAAAGCCGTAACAAAAAAGTGGAATATCCCATTGTTTGTTGACGGGGCGAGGCTCGGCTATGGCTTGGCAAGCCCAGACTGTGAGATAACCATCAAGGATATGGCGGATATTGCGGATGTGTTTTATATCGGCGGCACCAAGTGCGGCGCATTGTTCGGAGAGGCTTTGGTAATAAACTGGGAGCCTATGAAAAAAGATTTCCGATACAACATCAAACAGCGTGGAGCGATGTTTGCGAAAGGAAGGCTGCTGGGATTGCAGTTTGAGACCTTGTTCACAGACGACCTTTACTTCAAGATCACACGGCACGCTGTCGAACAGGCCATGCAGATCCGCAAGGCGTTCCAGGATAAAGGCGTTGAAATGTTCGGCACCTCCTCCACAAACCAACAGTTCCCAATACTTACAAAAGAACAGAAGGCTGTGCTCGACAGGGATTTTGTAAGCGAGGTCTGGGGAGAGACAGAAGACGGAAAAATCATAACCCGTTACTGCACAAGCTGGGCAAGCAAGGATGAGAACGTAAAAAAACTGATTGAATCGATAAATTCACTTTGACCCTACTCCGCCCGAATCATACGGGCGGATTCTTTTCTTATCTTATATTTGAACAATTGATCCCCCAATTAATCTGAATTTAATAATAATTCATTATATCACAAATAATAAGTAATCAAATACCCTGTTAGGGACGGCACGAAATGACCAACCGTAGCCGAGACCTCGAACCATAAAAAGCGACGGGACCTGAAGCCAGGATCCCGCCGACACGATCAACCGAC
>CASDPA010000041.1 GCA_949282255.1 uncultured Spirochaetales bacterium | reverse complement strand
TTTATATTACGATATAAAAATAAATATAATATAATTTTAATAACGAGATATAAATTAAATTATACAAAAATTTATAGCACAATATAAATTAGCGTATAAAAAAAATAGTTGTAAACTAAATTTTAGTATATTATATTATTTTATCTTCATAGTCATTTTTTTTATAATTATTTATTGAATATTTTATGAATATGAATTGCATAATAAAAAATTTAAACTTGACTTTATATATTTATTTTAAAATGAAGTGGAGTAATTATTTTCAAACGACCAGTGTATGCTCTAAAGTTTTAACAGGAGTAGATCAACAAGTAATCTATTAATTTGAGTTGAATTATTTTAAATAGCAAGAATACTCGAAACCATTAATTTAATCACATAAAATGAATTTTCTAACAGATTTTACACTCGATTCTGATTCTATATATAAGTACAAAAGACTATGATCTGAATGGGACAGTTGCAAATGAAGAGGAACAGTAAAGAAGCTTGTTATTGTACTCCGGAGAATTAACAACAATAGCCGGAAGTATGTAAAGCGTCATATTGCTTGGATTATCTGCTGTGTAATCATTCTTTGTTTCGTTGAATTCAAACGGTAAATCATTGCATCTAATCGTAATTGCTCGAGCTAATGCAGGATCTGTATCTTGAGCATAATAATCAAAAATATAAATGACTAGATTTCTGTTTTCATCAAACTCATAATCAATTGAATAGTCTCCTTCTGCAAGAGTGAACATGTAATTGCTTGCCCAATTCTGTCCATTGTTATTGAAGTTACCATCTACTCTGTCATTTATGTGAAGTTGAAACAGTTTGAACTCTTTTGTCTGATCAGAAATAGTTCGAGATATTGACACAACAGGTTCTTCGCCATAATTTTTAATATTCTTTGAGTTATAACTATTGATAATATTTGATGATTTAAATGAGGAAACCAAGGAAGACTGTATGGAACTTATGTTGTCTGTCTCATCAGTTAAGAGATACAGAAACATCAAATGACCAGTAAAAACACCGGAATCCTTGCTGAATCTTAGACGTTCTCCATTATTGGATATATCAAGAACATCATTTGCTTCATTAAAAGTGAATATATTTGGTATTCCGCAAGAAACAAAAACAGATAAAAAAAAGGAAAGAACAAGAAATGATATTATAATCCTCTTTCTCATCCTTTCCTCCTCAGCTACATTATATCCGAACAAACGGATTAAAATGTAAGAAGTTTTGCCTGTGCGATTGCAGTATAGTAGGAATTTGCAAACTGGCCCACAAGCTGTTCATAAATCGATTTTGCAATCTCAGTATTTCCAGCTTCTTCCTCAAGACGAGCCTGATTGAAAAGAGCCTTTGGTGCTTCTGCCGCACTGGTTCCATAATCATCCCATATTTTTGTGTAGAGCCTGAGTGCTTCTGTTGTGTTTCCGTTGTTTTCCGCAGCAGCGGCAGCATTTGCATAATTAAGCGATCCGAGATAATTATCGCTGTTCTCCTCGGCAACAGTCATGAAGAGATCATATGCACTCTGCCAATTCTCCTCAAGATATGCAACCTGTGCAAGAAGCATCGTTGCCTTGCTTCCCTGATAGGTTGAAATCTTGTTTCCAGAAAGATAAGTATTTACATCGGCTTCAAAGGTTGTCAAAGCATCAGCATACTCATCTGTGGTGTTGTCCATGGATAAAAGATCGGAATAGCTTTCCTCAAGCCTGTAGAGCTCTGTGTAGCTGTCCTGAATCTTATTGTCTGCAACAACATAATAGATGCAGAAACCAATCAAAAGGACAACAATCACAGCCAAAGCAATAATAAGCGTTTTGGCATGTTTCTGCAGGAACTTGTTTGCCTTTTCTGCAATTATCTGTGTCTTAGTGAGTTCTTTATCGTTGTTCTTCATTTGAAAACCTTTATTTAAGGGGAAGGTATGACCTTCCCCCTAATGATATGAATTATAGCTGGCAATCAGTTTTCAGTCTTGCCCTTGAGCATATCTGCAAACGGATTATAGGTATCTTCCTCTTCCTTGTCGTCTGCCATGTACTTGGCCATCTCCGACTCCTGGCTCTTGCGGATCATCTCCTTGATGGAAAGATTGAGCTTCTGAGTCTGAGGATTGATATCAACAACCATAGCCGTGACCGGCTCACCAATCTTGCTCTTATAGCTCTCGAGAACCTCGTCCTTATACTCCTCATCCGGCCCAACAAGGTTAAACTTGGAAATAAGACCTTCGATATCTCCGATTACTTTTACAAAAACACCGAAATCAGTAACACTGGTGATTGTTCCTGTGATAAGGGATCCCTTTGGATAATCCTTCTTAAGTGTCTGCCACGGGTTTCCGCCAAGAGCTTTTACAGAAAGTCTGATTCTCCTGTGCTCAGGCTCAACCTTTGAAATTGAAACCTCAAGAACGTCCCCTACTTTGCAGAACTGATCCATATTCTTGATCTTCTTGGTCCAGGACACGTCGTCGATGTGCAAAAATCCATCGATGCCATCTTCAAGCTCGATAAAAGCACCGCTGTTGGTCACCTTCACAACAGGTGCCTTGAGAACTTTTCCAAGAGGATATCTTTCTGTGATTGTGTCCCAAGGATTCTCCTGGAGCTGCTTGAGTCCAAGAGAAACCCTCTTCTTGTCAAGATCATAGCCAAGAATCTTTGCAGAAACCACATCGCCGATATTAAGGATGTCTTTCGGATTGTTGATCTTCTTTGTCCAAGACAATTCGCTGACATGTGCAAGACCTTCAATTCCAGGTTCAATTTCAATGAATACACCAAAGCTTGTAATCTTTGTAACAGGCTTAGTGATCACATCACCAACCTGATAACGCTGCTCGAAAGATGTCCAAGGATCCGCTTCCATGTGCTTGAGAGAAAGATTGATCTTCTGTGTCTCAGGATCGATATTGATCAAGCGGAGCTGAACGATCTGACCCTTCTTCACAAAATCCTTAGGTCTTGAGACATGGCCCCAGCTCATATCGTTGATGTGCAAAAGCCCGTCAAAACCACCAAGGTCGATGAAAGCACCAAAGCTTGTGAAGCTCTTAACTTCGCCTTCAACAACGTCTCCAATCTGAACAGTTTTGAAGAACTGATCCTTGTTCTCCTGGATCTTCTTCTCAAGATATTCCCTTCTTGAAACAACACTCTTGAGCTTCTGTCCGGCATGGAATTTGTCGATGATGAAATAATCCGTCTTTCCGATGAGGCTTTCCGGATCCTCGACACGGTTGACATCTGCCTTTGAAAGAGGGCAGAAACCTTTATAATCTGCACCAAGGTCGACTTCGTAGCCGCCTTTGATCACTTTGATAAATTTTCCAAGAATCGGTGTTTTCTCCTCAGCAGCCTTCTTGAGGACCTCTGTCCTTTCCTTTGCTTCTGCCTTCTTCTTGGAGACGATTACCTGTCCACCGCTTCCTTCTTTCTTGATGATTGTAACGTTGACCTTGTCGCCGATCTGAGGAAGTTCGATGAATTCATTTACAGGAATCCTTCCTTCGCTCTTGTATCCGACATCAACCAATACAAATTCGTTATTTAACTGTACAACAGTTCCGGTTACGATCTGACCGTCTTCAATTCCAGCAAATGACTTCAGGTACTCTGTCATCTGAGTTTCATTTTCCACTTTAATGCTCCTAGTACTAGATTAAAACTATAATTCAATAGCCTTTATCACTCTCTCACAAACTTGGTTTATGGTCAAGTGAGTTGTATCTATATATATGGCTGAATCAGCTATTTTAAGGGCTCCAAACGCCTTGTTCCTGTCATTTTCATCCCTTTTGATGATAGCCTTTAGAACTTCCTCGTATCCAGGGCCGTCTGGATGCTCTGCAGTACGCCTTTTCGCCCTTTCCTCTGCGGATGCATCAAAGTAGAATTTATAATCTGCATCGGGGAAGATAACGGTTGTCGTATCACGCCCTTCAGTAACGATATCCATCCCCTTGGCAAGCGCCCTAACCTGTTCGTTCACGTAGCTTCTCAGTCGGGGATCAACAGAGACAGGCGAACAGAAACGATCGACAAGCGGAGTGTGAAGCTTTTTTTCAACATCCTCACCATCAAGGCAGATATCACCATCTTTAACCGTGATCGAAACGTTTTTTGCCGTCTCAAGAACGCTGTCCTTATCCAATGGATCCTTTCCAGATTCAAGCTGGGCCAACGTATACACCCTGTAAAAGGATCCGGTGTTGAGAAAATAGAAACCAAGCCTTTCTGCAATAAGTCGCGCAATAGTGCTTTTCCCACTTCCCGCGGGGCCGTCAATTGCTATTACCATTCTTTTTCCTCTCCTTTTTCACCGAAGTACGTATTTTCAGGCTTTGCTTTCCTTTAAGAAGACCGTCGATCTCCTCTTTCTTGAGATTTCTCCACTCGCCAACCTCAAGATCCCCAAGTTCAACACAGCCAATCCTTATTCTGGTCAGGCTCTTAACATCGTAGCCCAAGAAAGAGAAAATCTTTCTGATTTCCCTGTTTTTCCCTTCTGTAAGCGTGATTTTAATAAACAGCTTGGTACGGGGAACAAAATCATATCTTTTTATTCTATAAGGTTTTGGTATATCAATATATAAACCATCGAGAGCCTTGTTCAAATCTTCGATGGAAACAGGCCTATCGATTTTTACAAGATATTCCTTCTCTATCTCATAGCGTGGATGCATCATAGAATTTGCAAACTGCCCATCATTTGTAAACAGAATCAAACCACTGGATTCCTTATCGAGCCGACCTACATTGAAAAGAAGATTATTATCTCTCATGGAAATGAGATCTCTTGCATACATGGTCTCGTTAGGGTCATAATTGGTGCAGACATACCCTCTTGGCTTATTCAATGCAATATAATACAGCTTTTCCGCCGGCTCGACGGTCTCCCCATCAACCTGGACAATATCGTTCTCTGTAACCTTTACCCCCATCTCTTTTATTGTCACGTTATTAACCATGACACGTCCTGCTGCGATGAGTTCTTCAGAACCCCTTCTGGATGCGACTCCGCACTTTGCAAGATACGCCTGCAGGCGCATAGGATAATCACTCATTATCTTCCTCTCCGTCATTTTCATCTTCTTCGCTGTCTTCTTTCTTGAATCTGAGTTGATCGATTTCACCGAGTTTGGGAAGATCAGCAATACTTTTCAAGTTAAATTCTATCAAAAACTTCCTACTGGTACCATACAGGCATGGATGGCCGGGAATATCCTTTCTTCCAATGACCTTTATATATTCCCTTTCCCTTAAAATCCTGACAATCGTATCGCTGCTGACCCCTCTTATCTTATCTATTTCCTTTCTGGTTATCGGCTGGGAATATGCAATTATCGACAAGGTTTCAAGGCTTGCACGGCTAAGTCTGCGGTCAACTTTCCTACCATAGCTTTTTCTGAGGCGATCATAAAGATCTGTGGCAGGGATGAATGTGTAATTGCCCTCCTCCTCTAAAAGGACAAGCCCGCGGTTCTCATCCTGGCAGATATCCTTGATCTCTTTGAGTGCGGCCTTAACTTCGGCCATTCCAAGCCCGGTCAAATCCGCAATCCTTTCGTCGGTTATCGCCGCATTTTCAACATACAGAACCACTTCGACAAGGCGTGCATTTTCGCTCATCATCCTGGATCTACTCATCTTCTTCGTCATCCTCCAGATCAACTTCTTCCTCATCCCCGATGAATACGTCGTCTTCGTCCTCGTTATCATCTTCGTCGAGGCTGTCATCGACAAATCCCGATTCATCAGGAGTTATCTCCTCATCAGACCCCTTTTCCAGCAATTCGTCATACTGCCTGTCATATAGTTCAGCAAGGTTCTCATCCCAGTCCTGCGGCCGTTTGAAAATGTATATTTCACCATTAGGAACATCCTGACGGATAAGGATCATCTTATGCTTTGTAGCTTCCAAAATCGCCATGAAAGAACATATTATATGAAGGGGGTTGTTAAAATCGATTATTATGTCGCTTATCGTTATTCTTTCCCGAGTCTCCAAAAGTTCATTGATAAGCGTGATTTTCTCGTTGACAGAAACTTCCTCATAGATATTGAAGACCTTGCTTGGGCTCACCTTTTCCAGCAGCTGCCTGAATGTAATGAAAAGATCATTCAAAGTCACATCCTTAAACAGTTCCTGATCATCAAACGGAACCATAAAGGGATTGTCCTTTCTGGGGATGTAGAACCTATCGGTGGTATTTCCACTCAGCAGATCTGTATATTTCTTGAATTTCTGGTATTCAATCAGCCTTTCGACGAGTTCCTGCCTGGGGTCCTCATATTCCTCATCGAATTCGACTTCCACAGGAAGAAGCATCTTGCTTTTTATAAGAAGCAGATCAGCGGCAAGAAGATAAAAATCGCTAACCTCATCGATTTCCGCCTTATTCGCATTTATATATTCGAGAAACTGTTCGGTGATCTCAGCAATAGGAATATCATAAATATCAACCTTGTTCTCCTGGATCAGGTATAACAGAAGATCAAGGGGGCCTTCAAACTTCTCCCCCTTGAACTGCCATTTCTCCTTTTTAACTGTTTCTCCGCTGTTCTGGCTCTGCATGGCTAACGATTATAACAGTTTCGGATTTTCTTTGCTATTCTGATTTTTTCGGAAACATTATTTCTCTCAGTTTCGCATCCAGCTCTGCAAGGAAATCCTTGTTGGCTTCAAGATACTCAAGGGTCTTGTCCCTACCCTGTCCGATCTTTTCTCCGTTATAGCTATACCATGCTCCGGATTTTTCTATCAGGTTGTATTTGAGGGCCGCATCCAAAATCGAACCGGTGTAGCTTATACCCGTTCCGAACATCAGATCAAGTTCACATTTCTTAAAAGGAGGCGCTACCTTGTTCTTTACAATCTTCACTTTAACCCTGTTGCCGGAAATATCGTCGTTGTTCTTGCCGATGCTTTCGCTCTTTCTGACATCCATTCTGACAGAAGCATAGAATTTAAGAGCATTTCCACCCGTAGTAGTTTCAGGATTTCCGAACATGATACCGATTTTCATCCTGATCTGATTTATGAAGATTATGGTGGTATTCGATTTTGAAAGGATACCTGTAAGCTTTCTCAAAGCCTGGCTCATAAGCCTGGCCTGAAGCCCCATATGGCTGTCACCCATATCCCCTTCTATTTCCGCCTGAGGAGTTAGGGCGGCAACGGAGTCGATGACGATGATGTCCACAGCTCCGCTTCTTACGAGGGATTCGGTGATCTCAAGCGCCTGCTCACCGTTGTCCGGCTGGCTGATCCAAAGCTCGTCGATATTAACCCCGAGATTTTTTGCATACGCAGGATCAAGTGCATGCTCCGCATCGATGAAAGCTGCGATTCCCCCTTTCTTCTGCGACTCGGCAATTGCATGAAGGGCAAGGGTTGTCTTTCCGCTGGATTCCGGACCATAGATTTCGATTATCCTGCCTTTTGGATAACCTCCAACCCCAAGCGCCTCATCTAAAAGGATGCTTCCTGAAGGAATGACATCTATATCAAGGAAATCCTTGTTATCACCGAGCTTCATCAGCGATCCCTTGCCAAACTGTTTATCAATCTGCAGCCTTGCGGCTTCCAGCGCGTCATTCTTTCCTTTCAATTCTGTTGCTGCATCTACAGTATTTTTCGCCATATATCAATTCCTACCATCTATATAATCTGTTCAAGCAAGAATTTTGCTCAAACCTTTTTTTGAAAGCATTTCATATCCCTGCTGTCAAGGATAAAGGTGACCGGTCCCAAATTGGAATAGCTTACAACCATGTGGGCACCGAAAACCCCACATTGGACATTATAGCCCATATTCTTGAGAATGCTTATTCCCTCAGCATATATTTTTTCTGCAACAGAGGGATTCATAGCATGCGCAAAATCAGGCCTGTTGCCCCGAGACAGATCTGCAGCCAAAGTGAACTGGCTAATAAACAAAATGCCCATGGAATTCTTATCAAGACTGAGATTCATCTTTCCATTCTCATCCTCGAAAATCCTCAAGCGCACAAGCTTTTCCAAAAATGGCTGAAGCATAGATATATCATCGGACTCATCCACGCCGAAATATACAAGCATCCCCTTTTCAATCTGCCCTGCGATAGCTCCATCCACGCTCACTGATGCATCACGGACCCTCTGTATAACAGCCTTCATAACACCCTTCCTGCAGTTTCAAGAAGGTTTTGGACAAAGACCTCGCTGTCCATGCTGGAAAAGAATGCAGATCCTGTCACAACCATGTCAACACCCGCCTTAGCAACAGTTGCGACTGTGCTCTCGTTTATTCCTCCGTCGACGTTTATCAGATACTGATACCCTTCCCTTCTCCTGAGCATATCAAGCTGACTGATTTTCTTAGCGGAATATCTTATGAATTTCTGTCCGCCGAATCCAGGGTTTACGCTCATTACCAGAACATAATCGACCATATCCAAAACAGGAAGGATCTCCTCAACAGCTGTTGCAGGATTGATTGCAACTCCTGCCTCTTTTCCCTCCTCCTTTATCATCGATAGGCATCTATGAAGATGTCTCGTGGCCTCCTTATGAACAGTTATGATGTCGGACCCGGCAGCTGAGAACTGCTTTATATACCGTTCAGGTTCCATAATCATGAGATGCGTATCGAAAATGAGATCGGTACGCTTTCTTATATCCTGGATATACTTGGGACCGAAGGTGATGTTGGGAACAAACATACCGTCCATCACATCCAGATGGACATAGTCCGCACCACTGTGGCTGATGCGGTCCAATGCTGATACGGGATCCGAAAAATCGGAAGCGAGCATGCTTGGACTGACAAGAAGCGAGTTTCCTTTCATGTCTGTAGAATATAACATAAAAAAAAGAAATTATAAACAAATACAAAAAGTATGCCTGATTTATTTACAAAATGTGAATTTTCAGCATTCATCCTCAACTATGATACATACAGGCAGCCGTGGATTATAAAAGTCAAATACAACAAAATTCTTGGCATTTTTTGAGTACACTGTTTGCTAATTTTGAACGGTTTATCACCTATTGGATATGATAAATATAGAACCTGAAAACACCTTGGCTTCAGCCAATATTCAAACTGTAAGATAAAATACTATAATACCGGCCCCAAGATGAACGGGTATTGGAAATTGGCGGCTACAGGAGGAATCTTCTTGTCATTCCATTAAAATGTATATACAATGTTAATACAAAGGAGAACAGGACATGATCACAACCATATCGAAATGGGGAAACTCCCAGGGCGTGCGGCTTGCGAACAACATTCTGGAGGCATCAGGATATTCAATGGGAGACGAGGTCGAGGTTTCCGTTGTTGGAAACGGAATACTCATTCAGAAAAAGACGAAAAAACCGAAAAATCTCAAAGCTGCCGGGATGCTGAGAAAATATGTCACCAGGCACGTAAGCGACGAGGAAATGAAGGATGCCTGGGCCGATGCAATTGCGGAGAATTGGAATGAGAAGAATTGCTGACACCAATATCCTTGTACGATACCTGACGGGCGATGATGAGAAAGCGGCAAAGGAAGCCACGGCCATCATCCATGATGGAGTCGAAGCTCTTGCCGAATCGATTCCGGAAACGCTGTATGTGTTGACCAGCAAGATGTTGTATGCCGTTCCCCGGGCAGTTGCGGCAGAAGCGGTCGGCACCCTTTTGGACGATATCTCGATTGAAAAAAAAGATACGGTTCGGCTTGCTCTGAAAATATATGGGGAGACGAAACTAGATTATGTCGATTGCCGATTGATCGCCGAGGGGCTCGTTCCTGGAACTGAAATCGTCTCGTTAGACAAGAAGCTCATCAACGAGCTGCAACGAAGAACCGAAAGCCTCTGAGCATGGGTTCAATCGAGGACGCCACTCATCTCCAGATCCTTCCCTTTTCCAACATAGACGAAGGCGACGGTTTCGCCTAAGCTACGGAGAATGAGCACATACTCGGTCTCCGCGGCCCCCTTATTCTTCAGGACGTATCCATCACCGCATCGCGGATGTAGACGTGGGAGAACCTGTAACCTAATCGAGAGTCATTTCCTTATGAGTAAGGCTTTCTTTTTGGCTCTTCACGTTTTTCTGTGGGATTGAGCTCTGAGTGAAGGGATGGAGATGAACTGAATCAAAGAGAAGAAATAGTCTTCATCCCTGTATCCATAAGC
>CASDPA010000040.1 GCA_949282255.1 uncultured Spirochaetales bacterium | reverse complement strand
CGGTGCACCCAACGGCAGAATTTTCTCAGATTAAAATTCATACATTTCATCAAAGAATAGGGCTACAGCATCAATGCATATGCATAGCCCCATCACTTACCTGAATACCATTATTTCACAATCTCATATTCTTGTGCCTCCACATAGTAGAACGACAAGTAGGCTTTACCTGTCTCGGCTTCCCGTTGAGCGATGCGTGTACGAAAATCGGCAATACGTTCTGCCACGGAATTTCCTTTTTCATTTCTCGCCTTCTTTTCCGTATCACATCCAGCCTCCGAATCTCCATGCTGCTCAGCTGTCTGATTGGCAACCTGGCTTTCCCATTGCTGCAAGTAGGCCTCATCGATGCGTTGCTCGCACAAAACACCTTTGACACGTACCATATTGTTTACACAGGCAGCATCAAATTTGCCCATTTTTCCTCCTTCCACTCTGATAGTTTTCGTATCATCACTCCCCATCAGAAAAATTTTCCGTCCACCATGTTTACAGATATGTGTACATACCCCTTCCACAGTGATTTCTTTTCCCACATTCAAATCAGCCTGGGCCAAAACAGCATCAACGTCGTTCGCTTGCGATTGTGTGTCAGCACACACTTTCTGCTGTGATGTTTCAGCCGATTGCTTGGTGTTGTTTCCACAGCTTGTCCATGTCAGCATCAGTGACAGCAAGCCTAAGCATAGTACATTTCCTTTTAGCATAATCTTTCCTATTTAATAGTTATCATTTTTTCATTCGGCAAAAGTAAAAGTCTGTGTTATCGTACACAATCACCATTTTTAGGTATTTTTCCGATTACCCCAACACAAGACTACGACAGGACATTGCTCAAAACCACAAGCCTAACGCACAGTCAATCGTGTGTACAGAATTGCCCGACATATAAAGCCGTGTCGTATAAACCGCAGATAATGAGAGTGCCAATTTTGCCTGAGGCAGAAACCAGACAGATGTTTTAGCCTGAAGAGTTGCATAGTGTTGTCCCTCCTCCTTGAGAAACACATATACAGGTGTATCCCAAATGGTTGTCACGTCGGGCATTTGGGCAGATACCCCTACAGCTGCATCCCACCGCACCATTCCGTCCATTTGCAGTGCCCACTTGCCTTTTGTATAAAACCATCCTCCCCTTTTTCACACAAAGGCAGTTATCATCAAATATCTTTTAAATATAAGGAAGGCTGCGATTTTTACGACACATCAAAAATACACATCAATTCCATCAAGGATAGTGATCCATAAACGATAATGATGAAGGCACCATAAGGTGTGGCGTAGCATGAATGTGGAGGACGATGTTTTGCAAGAAAAGGAACAGACAAGAACTTTCAAC
Organism: uncultured Spirochaetales bacterium; assembly: GCA_949282255.1. Classification (GTDB taxonomy): domain Bacteria; phylum Spirochaetota; class Spirochaetia; order Sphaerochaetales; family Sphaerochaetaceae; genus Ornithospirochaeta. The sequence goes on along the minus strand of CASDPA010000040.1, from coordinate 9,486 downwards.
GAAATGATCAGGGACAACGATCCCCTGGAATTATTACAATCAGCTTTTCCATTCCAAAGGTTGATGACACAATATAGGTGCGCCCTAGAGGAGATATGGGCTAAATTTGAGGTTCTTAACATGGAGCTGTCACTCAAAAGAGACGCCAATCCAATCGAATCAATATCATGCAGAATAAAAAAACCAGTGAGCATTATTGAAAAGCTCAGGCAGAAAGGGCTTGATTTTTCGCTCGACAATATCGAGAGGAATATCTTCGATGTTGCAGGCATCAGAATCGTGTGCTCGTTCACGGACGACATCTACCACATAGCAGAGAGGATCTGTCTGCAGGAGGATATAAGACTGCTGAGAATAAAGGATTACATAAAAAATCCGAAAGAAAATGGATATAGGAGCCTCCATCTTGTCGTCTCCGTACCTGTTGTGTTCGCAGAAGAGTCCAAGATGCTTCCGGTGGAAATTCAGTTCAGGACGATTGCAATGGATTTCTGGGCCAGCATAGAGCACAAGCTCCGATATAAGAAAAATCTTTCCGAAGATATTTCCAAGGCCATAGCAAATGATCTTTGGGAATGTGCATACAAAATCAATGATATAGACAACCGCATGCAGGATATAAACCGCAGGATGGGAGTGGGTAAAAAGGCATGAAACGGGAAAAATAAAAAAGCACCCACACAGGGTGCTTCAATATCTATTTGTCCAGCATCTCTGGATTGAACAGATTGTAGTCGATGTTCGGAAAGATCTGGTTGCGCTTCTCAGCCTTTATCAGCCACTCGGTATTAACAGTATTCTTGCACATCGAGGAATAGACCACATTGAAAGATCCCAAATGGTTTCTCAATCTCTTTTCCGCATATGTGACGCTCGTCTGATCGTGCATTATATATGGCCAGTCGGAACTCATGGCCAAAAGCACTTCCCGTGAGGCCTGATTCAGGAATCTGCCTTTCAGCGAGCCCTGGTCAGGAAATCTTGTAGTCAATTCCTCCATCCTCTCTATAGCTTGGTGGATATGGCGATAGATCCATACATTCGAACCATCCAGCCAAGTATCGGAATATCCTCCCCGTCCCCAGGAGCAATCATTGACAAAAAGAGAATCCAATTTCTGTCCCTTGTTCTCAAGAACCTCAGTGGGGAGCACAAGACGACTTGACTTGCATGATGATGTCCGCCTTAAAAACTCCTCCAGAAATGCTATACCCTCATACCATCTATGACCAAACAGCTCCACATCGTAACACAAATTGAAGAAAGGCTCTTCAATTCCCATTGCAGAAAGCATTAGGGCTTTGCGGTCGATGTGATACAGGAAATTATCCACATGCAACTGGATCTTCTTTTCAGCCTTCTTTGGATCATAATACACTTTTTCATCGGTTTTTCCGGTTATGGCAAAATACTTGAATCCGGTAAACACCCTTACTTCAGGCTCGTGGATATACGGCCTGATGTAATCCATGGGAAGGTCATAACCGATATCCCTGTAGAATTCCCTGTAATCGACATCGCAAGGATACCCTGAAACATTCGACCATATCAGACTTGTAATACTCCAATCGCGTACGAAGCCTTTGAGTGTGCTGGGCATTTCAACAGGAAGATATCCACCGCCGATGCTTTTGTCCCGGGCAGAGAGCACTGCATGGCTTGGAAGCTGGCAATAGTTTATCCCATAATCCGAAAGCACCTGATCAAGACCGGGATAATAACCGCATTCAGGAAGCCAGAATCCACGAGGAGAAAAACCGAAGACATCCTTGAATGTGCTTATCCCCAAGCTTACCTGTGCCTTTATGGCAGTAGGATATTCCCGATAAAGAGGAAGATAAGCATGGGTTGCCGCAGTTGTCATCAGCTCAATCCTGCCCTTCTCTGCAAGACGCTTGACCACAGGGATTATGCTGTCTCCATTTCCGACATAAAACTCGAGATTGCTCTCCAAATCAGAAAGATACTTTTTTGCTAGAGCCTGAAGTTCCGGAGTATCGGAAAGACGGGAAACCTCCTTTCTTCCAAGCTCGATATGCAGATCCATGTAATTCTTAAATCTGTCAGAAAGGCTCTTATCGGAAAGCATGGTCAAAAGCGTCGGGGAAAAACAAAGGGTAAGTTTATAAGCAATCCCTTCCGAATCCAAACGGTCAAGCAGTCTCATCATGGGGATATAAGACTCGTTAAGGCTTTCAAAAAGCCAATCCTCTTCCAAAAACCTCGGATATTCAAGATGTCTGACATACGGCAGATGCGCATGCAGCATGAGATTGATGTTATTCATTTTTTCCATCTCTTCTTCTCCTCGGTTTCCATATTCTTGATGATTTCGTTGACAAGTGGGCTTTGTGCAAGCTCCCCATCCTTTGTCGTGAGAAGGGACAGATAAATCTTAAACAAATTGTCATTATCAAGCATCTCTTGCGGATGCTCAAGCCAATAGCTTTCGATAAGGTTGAGAGTATTGGAATGTGCCAGCTCGAGCTCCTCTCCACCTACGGATACGACCAAAGAGCAGTAACAGACACCTCCTCCTATTGTAGGAAGTCCGACATTCCACTCCCTGTCCTCAAGTGAAACAGGGATGGAAAAAGATTCAACAACACCTTCTTTTTCCACACTGATCTTGAGCTCAAGGCTTTCCACCATCTGATCTTGAAGCTTCTGGATATCCTGAGGGCTTATAGACCAGTAGCAATATGCCCAGGAAGGATTCTTATACAAAAGATGTATTTCTGTATTTGGATATGACTCCGGAAGTTCGGTGACTCCAGGAAGTCCGACGACATCTTTGTCTATCTCCCTGTAATCCGTGATTCCAAACAAGAATTTCCTGTTAACATTGTTCGACTCACGTACATCATCATCTTCCTCGTAGATGTCTTTCAAAACTGCGATAAGATCTGTACGGGACATCGTATCCCAATCTTCAACTCCTTCTTGCTGGGCTATGTTCTTGAGTTCCTGCGTTGAGAGAGAGTCTATTTTTATCAAAATCATCAGCTAGTCCCTTTGCTATTTTACAGACTACTAAAAATCACAACCTTTAGTCAATCTAAGTGCTTTTTTTAGATACTAATTATAATGATAAATGCAGTATTTTGAATTTTTATCTTGCTTCAAATGTGGTAAAATACCTCCATGAACACGAAAAGTGAGCGTACAAAGCTTATATTCCACGGCCACTTTCATCAGATGGACAGGGAAAACCCCCTTACAGGGGTAATAAATAAACAGGATCTGGCTCATCCTTGGATGAACTGGAATGAGAAAATATATCACGACTGCTATTTTGCCAATGCATGGTCAAGATACCTTTCTCCTTTCGGACGCATCCTCTCCATAACAAATAATTACGAGGACATATCCTTCGATTTCAGCCATTCACTTTTATCCTTTTTTGAGAGCAAGCATCCGGATTTCCTTGAACTGATAAAAAGCACCGATGCCGAAAGCAAAAAGAAAAGAGGACATGGAAATGCCCTAGCTGGAACATTCAGCCATTCAGTGCTGCCTTTGGACAAAGTTCAGGATGCAGAACTCGAAATATGCTGGGGGATTGAAAGCTTCATGCACTATTTCAATCGTGCTCCGGAAGGGCTATGGCTTGCCGAGTGTGCAATTAACCAGAGCATTGTGGACATTCTTGCTGAAAACGGAATAAGGTATGTGATCCTGTCTCCTAGACAATGCGAGAAAATCGTGGATGAAGACGGAAAAATAACAAATACGGAAGATAGTGGAGCCCCTTTCAATGAAAGCTTTATACTTGAAGGGAAAAACCGTGGAAAAATCAGCTGCTTCTTCTACAATAGGGAGCTTTCGGAAGGAATCAGCTTCTCCCACATGCTTAGGAGCGCAGACACACTTTACGACAAGCTTATTGAAATCAGAAACAGGACAGGCTCAAAGCTGATACATACCGCTACAGATGGGGAAATCTACGGACACTATGAGCCCTTTGCAGACATGGCTCTTTCTGCTCTTATAAAGAAAGTGAAAGAAAGAAATGACTTCTCATTTACAAATTATTCTGAATTCCTTGATGAAAATCCGGCAAAGAGGACTGCGGTTTTAAAGCGAGGCAGCGACGGCAAAGGCACATCCTGGTCATGTAGCCATGGACTTGCTAAATGGTATTCGGACTGCGGATGCACCACAATTTCGGTTCCTGATTGGAACCAGAAATGGCGTTCTCCATTAAGGAAAGCGATGGACGAGCTTTTTATAAAGACAGATGAAATTTTTTCCAAAGAAACTGAGAAGATGTTTTCAAACAGGATAACCTCTTCAAAGCTTTTGAAGGAGGCGGGAAAACTGTTTTGCAATTGCATGTCCACCGATGAATTCCTTTTGTATCTTCAAGCAAACTACGGATTGGAAAGAGAAGATTTCAAAAAGGCCGCACTGCTGCTTTCAGCCATGAAAAACAAGCATCTTTCATATACCTCATCCGGTTATAACTATGCAGATATCTCTTCAGCCGAAACAAGGCAAATAATAAAAACCGCGCTTTACGCCATCTCTGTATTCCAAAATTTTTATGAAGGAGATCTTCTGCTTCCATTCCTTTCGACACTGCGCGGGGCAAAAAGCAACATCAAGGCGGCAGGGGACGGAATGCAGATAGCGCAAGAGGAGATGCAAGGAATATCCGGGGAAAGCGAAGCGGCGTTATGCTTCTACCTGAATCGAAATTTTGCCCCTCCATTTGAGTATACTGACAAATATGGATATTTTATCCTAACAAATGTGGAAAATACCGGTAATAAGAGGTTTGTGATAAGCGTCAAAAATACCATGACCACAGAAGAATACGTCTTCTCAATCTTTTCCTCAAGCACCATTGGAACTGGTATAAATTTGTATATCACAAAGAAAAAAGCAGGCTCAAGCAGCATTAATAGGCTCAGGGTGACAAACAGCGATATACCTTTACTGCTTATCTATATGTGCTACAGATGGATCGACGATTCGATGAATCAAATCACTTACAATGAAATAGAGGGAATGAGTTCTTCGGTTTTCCACTATTCCCTCCTCGTAAAAAGCAATAAATACATGCCCATTGAGACGGAAACTGTGGAAAATCTCGGTGTTGCGCTTAAAATCATCAAGTCGATGCTTGTCTCATCGATCAAAACCCCTCTTAAGGAAAGTGACTGCATAAAGCTGGATACCCTCATTGAATTCATAAAGAAGACAGGAAGAAAGGATGAAAGCGAAATGATACAAAGGATTTTCACGAGATACCTTCAGAAAATCGGCAGCAGGGTTGAAAAAGAAGGGCTTGACAAGGAAAAGGCATCCACAATCCTGGCTATGCTGGATCTTGCCCGCAGACATGGTTATGAACCGGAAACCACAGAACTCCAGAATTCCTTCTATCCATATTATGTCGGGAAAATGGATACAGATTTGGACAGGAACGAACTGAAAAAAATCTCTTCAGCCCTGAATTTTGAGTAGGGATCTTGCATGCTCAAGCGAGATTTCATTTACAGTACCGCTCAAGAGCCTGGCAATTTCTTCCACCCGCTTTTGCCCATCCAAGGAAAAGACATCGGTCTTTGTTCTTTCTTCGACAACCGATTTGGAAACAAGAAGATGATGATCAGCCTTGCTTGCAATCTGCGCAAGATGGGTTATTACTATAACCTGATGCTTGGATGAAAGCTTTTTAAGCTGGGAAGCGACATTGGCGGCAGTAAGACCTCCGATACCTGCATCGATTTCATCAAAAACCATTGTAGCAACATCATCGTCTCCGCCAAGTGCGCTCTTTAATGCCAACATAAGGCGGGAAAGCTCACCTCCACTAGCGGTATTCTCAATCCCACCCTTTTTTTCACCCTTGTTTGCTGCAATCATGAAACGAACCTCATCCCTGCCATGTGCATTCAAGGAAGCTGCAGATAATGTTACTTCGAATACAGCCTGATCCATCGCAAGAGTATTTAGGATTGCGGTTATCTGTTTAGAAAGCTTTTGAGCTTCCGTTGCCCTGTTTTTATGCAGCCTATCCGCTAAAACAAGAAGTTTCTCCTTCTGCTTTTCAATATCCTTTGTGATTTCAAGAAGACAAGATTCACTGTCATCAGCCAAAGAAAGAAGTTCCGATAACTCATCCATCTTCTTTTTTGCACTTTCGATGCTGCCTCCATACTTCTTCTTCAACCTTTGGATCAAAGCCAGACGGGAATTCTTCTCCTCCAATTCATATGGATCAAAACTGTATGATGAAAGAAATGAAACTATCTCCTGTTTTAAATCATCAACATCTATCCCATCAGATTCAAGCCGTGACTCATAAACAGATAGACGAGGATCCTTCTTCATGCACCGATGAAGAATTGATAAAGAATCTGAAAGACTTGCTGCGGCTTTCTCAAGTTCTCCCTTCATAACTGAAAGCTGCTCTGAAAGAAACTCAGAGGAAGAGGAGATTTCCAATTCCTCCTTCAGCTTTTCATCCTCACCTATTTCCAATGCAGCCTTTTCCAATTCATTGAAACAGAATTCGTTATATTCCCTATCTGATACAGCCTTCTCCACCTGCTCTTCATACTCACTACGTCGTCTTTCAAGCTCTTTGAGCAAACTCCATCCGACAGAATACTCCTGCAGAAGCTGGACATTTCCTGCACTTCTGTCCAAGGCCAGAAGCTGTGCATCGCGTTTTAACAGACTCTGGTTTGAATGCTGGCTGGTGATATCCACAAGAAGATCTGAAAGTGCAGATCCCTCCTGCAGGGTTATGTTCATCCCGTTCACCGAATAATGGTTCCGTCCAGAACTCCGGACTACTCTACGGATAAGTATCTTACCATCCTCATGGCTGATACCCATTTCATCCAGAATATCAAAAACCTTATTATCTTGAGTGGAGAAAACACCACTGATCTCAGCGCTGTCACACCCAAACCGGATGCTGTCCTTATCAGCTTTCCCCCCCAAAAGAAGAGAAAGTGCTCCAAGAATTATGGATTTACCGCTTCCGGTCTCACCAGTAAGTACCGTCAGACCGGAATTGAAATCAAGTTCAAGATTCGGAATAAGAACAAAATTCTTTATATGTATATGTTCAAGCATGGAATTCCCCTGACCAATTGAGTTTATCCCTGATGACCTCTGTATAATTTCTTCTCCGGCTGGTGACAAGAAGAGCCTTGCTCCGGGATTTCTCGATAACAACCTCATCGCCCTCGTAGAGCATAAAAGCGCTTTGGCCATCTACTGACAATACAAGATCGGTCCTTTGTCCCTCGGCCACCCTTACAGTGCAACAGGTTTCACTCCCTGTTACAAGAGGACGGTTAGAAAGGGTGAAAGGACAAATCGGAGTGATGATGAAAGCACTCATGTCCGCACTAAGTATCGGACCTCCTGCAGCAAGGCTGTATCCAGTGGAACCTGTGGGAGTTGCAACAATCAAACCATCGGCTTTGAATAATCCGGCAAGCGTATTGTCCAAAAGGAGCTCCAGCTTTACAACCTTGCTTATTCCGCTGCTGCTTATTGTTGCTTCATTCAATGCATAAGAAGAAAAAACCCTTTTTCCTTTCCTGTTTATATGCACCTTGAGCATCAGACGTCGGGAAAGATTTTCACCTGTCTTGACAAAATGCTCAAGTGCCTCCTGCCATTCGTTTTGAGCAACCTCGGTAATATAGCCGAAGGTGCCAAGATTTACAGGCAGTATCGGGAGGCCGAGCTCATGCACTTTCCTTGCTACATACAAAACCGTACCATCACCACCAAGGGAGATCACAAAATTCACACTTTGTGGGATGCTTACCTCATCATCCGTACTTTTTGTCATTACAGACATGTGGGCAATACCCCTCTGGTCAAGATATTTTTCTATCTCCTGAGTCAAAGGAAAAGCTTCCTTTTTGGCGCCATTGGCAATGATCATTACATTCTTGAGCTGCAAAGAAAACCTCCTTAGCCGATATGTCTGAGAACTTTTTCTATGTTATCAACATCCGTACTTTTTAAAAAGGGATAAAGAGGAAAAGATATGCATCTTGAAAGTGCGGGAATAGCATTCGGATACCGATCGATCTTATCCAAATAACGGCTACCGACAGCTGTTGTGAAATTCCTCTTTGCTTCTATACCATATTTTTTCGCAAATTCCAAAGCATCGTCAACTCTTGTTTCAATTATGACAGGGAATGTATAGCCATTTGCAGTAAAATTGATATTATTGCTCAAAAAGCTTTTTCCTTCGCCTTTCATCAATGACTGCATATAAGCCTTGAATATTTCATTCCTTCTTTGAAGGGTTTGTTCTATTTTCATAAGCTGCACGATGCCAAGGGAAGCATTCATATCAGGAAGATCCGAATATCTTTTCACCTTGTCAGCCAGATTTTTAAGATTGTCGACAAATTCCTGCTTATCAGAAACTGCAATAGCACCTCCTGCGGTTGAGATTATTCCATCCTCCTCAAAAGAAGAAATGACAATGTCACCGATTCCTCCAGCACGAAACTCTCCGAAAGATGAACCAAGGCTCTCGGAGACATCTTCAATCATGGGAATGCCAAGTTCCTTGTATTCATCTGAATTTTTTGAAATGGCACCAAGCGGTTCATAAATCAAAAGAGCTTTCACTCCCTCTTTTAAGGAATTTTTCACATCATCAACCTTAGGTAATGAAAAATCATCGACATCTGTAAAATAGCACTTGCATCCAATATCCTTTATGGCAAGCTCATATACTTTTGGGGAAAGTACTGATAAAGCCACACCATCTCCTTGCGAAAGAGGAAGAGACATAAGGGAGTAACGTATAACATCATAGAAATTTCTGAGTGCTATACCGTCTTTTTTCCCTACATAGGAAGCAAACAATTTCAAAAATTCCCTTCTTTTCTCACCGGGACCGATTTTTTCGTCCACCATAGTCTGCAATACAGCATCCATATCCTTACGCGTCAAGGTGGGTTTTGTATATCTGATCAAAGCCATGCTATAGATAATAGCATAACAGCCTGGGCTTTGCCATTATCATAGAAGGAAAGGTTGCATGCTAAAATAGTTTATATTTAATAATAATATCAAAATACACCTTAAAATATATTTGTTTTGTACAAATATTATATTAATATTTATATATTTACATATAAGATTATTTTTGTCAAAATTTCTAATATAATTGCATTTTATAAGTAACGTTTCAGTTGTACATCCATTATTTGTGTTTTATTCTACAGCCAAAATAACATATGCATCTGTACAAATCATATTCTGATTACATTCAAGTAAATATGACAATCCGTCACTTTAGGTACTCTTCTTTTTCTGTTTTGTTTTCAGAATCCTTAATAACAGGTTCAAATACAAGCGACGCCAGAAAAAATAAAGTAAAAGAGCAAAAAAAAACCTGGCAGCGACCTACTCTCCCACAGACGAGCTGCAGTACCATCGGCGCGGGAGCGTTTTACTTACGTGTTCGGGATGGGAACGTGTATT
>CASDPA010000039.1 GCA_949282255.1 uncultured Spirochaetales bacterium | reverse complement strand
CTGAAACAAGTACAAGTAAACCCTCCAATCAATTTAATTACAAAGAATTATGAGAATTGAAGGGTGTTCATGCTACAGCTTGCGCGAGATTTTGGGTTTTAAACGGAAGCCCCAAGGGAAAGAATTCCATAACGCTCTAGAGCATGAGATATCTGGAGAAGAATCATCCGGAACATACTTTCTGCTATCTGGATATAGCCCCAAAACTAAAAAGCCTTGAAAAGGATTTTTCCGCGGCGGCTGAAGAACTGCAGGCGGCGGAAATGCTAATATTCTCCTACCCCGTCTACACATTCCTAGCTCCTTACCAAATGCACCGGTTTCTTGAGCTTCTCAAGGACTCGAAAGTGGATATAAGCGGAAAATGGAGTACGCAGTTCACAACAAGCAAACACTTTTTTGATACAACCGCCCATCGCTTCATAAAAGAAAACATGCTGGATCTGGGATTGAAAGTCCTTCCCGGGCTATCTGCCGACATGGAGGATCTGCTCACCCAAAAAGGAAGAAGGGAACTTGAAAACTGGCAGGAGATGACAAAGCTGCGTATCAATCTAGGCTCCTATGAAGGAGGAAACAGAAGATCCCGGGAGGAGACTGTACGCTTTTATGGGCAACAGGTGGAAGAAACATTAAAGACAAGTGATAGAAACATATCCATAGTCACAAATGCCGATGAGAATGATATCCCACTTAGGAACATGATTGCGGATTTCCAGCACGCTCTTACTTTCAAAAGCACCGTCTACAACATAAAGGAATATCCGTTTTCCGGTGGATGCCTGGGATGCTTTTCATGTGCAAAGAATGGAAAATGCATCCATAGGGACGGCTTTGATTCATATCTGCGCAATGAGATCCAAAATGCATCCGGCATCGTATATGCCTTTAGGATCAAAAACCATTTCACTGATTCAAGCATGAAATGCTATGACGACAGGCAATTCTGCAACGGGCATCGGGCAGTCACCGCAGGACGGCCTACCGCATATATAATTGCAGGAGACCTGAGCAATGAAGAAAATCTCCGTACCTTGATTGAAGCAAGGGCATCGGTTGGTGCAAACTATCTTTCAGCAATTGCAACGGACGAGACTGCAGATACCGTAAAATCCATAACTGATGCGGCAAAAGCATTTTCCCATTCCATAGAAAAGGATATTGTTGAGCCGAGGAATTTCTATGGAATCGGTGGAAACAAGATATTCCGTGATCTCGTTTATGAAATGCGGGGACTTATGAAAGCCGACCACAGATTTTATAAGGCAAACGGATATTACGATGATTTCCCACAACATCACAAAAAGAGGGTCCTTTTCATGAACTTCGTCGGAATGCTGTTATCCCTTCCTGGTGCTGAAAAGAAAAAATGGATGATGACAAAAGGAATGCTTACCCCGTATGAGAAAGTCTTGAAAGAAAACGCTTAGGCTCATTTCGATGCAGAAAAATCCGCGGCCTCCTTTATCCAATCCATAAGTTCGTCATCAATTTCCTCTTTTTTGGAAACAACCACATGATGCGTCCATCTGTTTGGATACGGTTCAACAGCAACGGCTATCCGGCTTGACTCCACCTTATGGGACAAGCCGAATGTGACAACGATATATTTTTCAGGCATATCCTTCTTTTTCTTAACCTTGAGAAATGATATACAGGAAAACATGTGCCTGTTGTAAAAAGAAATCTGGCTGGATTGTACACGGAGCCTGACATCTGGAATCTCTTTTTCCACCTTGTTCTCAAACGCTTCAAATAGTGGCAATACGTCCATATGGTCTTTAAAGAAAAATAAAACATCCTCTTGCATGACATAAATGATACCACATGGTTGGAAAACATTTTCAGCTTATCAGTAAGAAAGATAAGATAATCAATAATCAATGTAAAAGTAGATGTGATATAAATAAATACTTAAAGAGAATATTACCTGATACAGAATAAATTTTGTTGAGACCAAGAAAAAAGATAGAAATCTTCTTTTATACGGAAAAGGCCTGTCGAGAAACGAAAGTTCCTATCACTTGTATAAAGGATCCTTCTCAGACAAAAATAAATCAGAAAATTTGACATAATGTTTCCTGAACAGGTAGCTCCGTGATCCGGAGCTACCTCAAACAAAAGGAACGCAACTATTTCATCACCGCATACCCGTTTGCTTTTAATGAAACAGCGCAGGTGTCTTCATTTTTCAAAATGTCATGCATGATATTTGGAAGTTCCACCGTTTTTTCTTCTTCCGAGAAGTTAATTAGGAAAAGATATGGCCCGCGCTTAACCGCGGAAACATTTTCCGGGGTTTCCATAACGGGGACAATACCCGCTTCTTTCATCACCATATCAAGAATATGATCCACGCCTTCATTTTCCGGTTTCGTACCAATGTAAAAGCACCTGCCCTTTCCATAATTATTTTCAGTCAGACACGGAGAGCCTTTATAATAATCATTACCATAGTAAGCCAACGGTTTCGCATTATCCAATCTGATAACATCACACATCCATCCGGACTTGCAAGAATAACCATCAGAAAATAACATTATATTATTTTCATTCTTCCCTAAGGCATCAATTTCTTCAACCCACAAACCTGCAACCTGACGTAATGGACCTGGCTGACCTCCCAAATACATATAATCGCATTCATCGGTATAGCCCGAATAATATGTGAGAACAAGACAGCCTCCATTTCTGACGAAGGAATCAAGAGCCTCTGCATATTCTCTTCTTAACATACAGACAACAGGAGCGACTATAACAGTATATCTGGAAAAATCCTGATCAAGTGATATTACATCGATATTGATATTCCTTTCATTAAAATATCGATAATAGTGTTTTACTTCACGAGTGTAATCGATATTCTTCTGAACGGAACAAGGTATTTCCACCCCGAGTTTTTCATCCCAATCATGTATTATCGCCACCTTGGCATCCAAGCCATAAGCCTGAATATCCAACGGAAGCTTTTTCAAGTCAGAGGAAAGATACTGCAATTCCCTTGCAATACGCGTATCCAGATGTCCGGCATGAGAAATCATTGCGCCATGAAATTTTTCAAATCCAGCAGGAGTCCTCCGGATCTGGAAAAATAATGCACTATTTGCGCCATGGGCAATATTATTGACAGCTATCCGAGCAACTTCCCCTGGTCGTTTTGTATGGCACACATAAGCCCAGCTTGCATGATTAGGTGTCATTTCCATAATGATAAACGGATTATCCTGACCTTTGAAATTCCTTGCGATGTCCAAATTGAAACATGACTCATATGGAGGGTCATTCCTATTCGGATATATATCTAAGGAAATGACATCCAAAGCCTTTGCAATAGTATGGTAATTAAACCTATCCCTAAATTGATAATTATTCGTACAAACGGCATTTGGAATATACTTTTTTATGCACTCAGATTCCACAGTGAAAAGATTTTCACAGCAATCCGACATAAAACGAGCATACTCTATCGCTTCTGTAGGCAGACTATCCAGATCGAATCCCTCTCCGTTCACATTCACATATAATTCATTTAGTTCAGTAGGTGCGACTATATCGTCAAAAGAGGTATAGCACCTCCCCCACATAGCTGTACACCACCTGCGATTCAAAGTCTCGATATCCCCATACTTAGCTTTAAGCCATTTTCTGAATTCTTTTTCGCAATGTTCACAATAACAGAACCCTGAAAGCTCATTATTCAGATGCCAGAGCAAAATAGATTTTTCTGCAGCATAATGTTCTGCTAGTTTGGAAACAAGTTTTTTTATGGCATATATATAGGTTTCCGATGTGGGGCAAAATCTCTCTCTCACACCATACTTAAGCTTTCGTCCTTTAATATCCGTCTTTAGGATATTTTCATCCTTATTATACAGCCAGCTAGGAGGAGCGGTAGTACCGGTTGCCATGATGATACCTATTCCAGCCTTTTTCAATTTGGTGATGATGTCATCAAGCCATGAAAAATCAAAAACACCCTCACTTGGTTCATCAAATATCCAGGAGTGAACATTAAGCGTGACAGCATTAACCCCAAGAAGCTGCATCAATTCAATATCTTTATCCCACACATCAGGGGACCATTGTTCGGGGGAATAATCCCCCCCGAACAGAAAACTATCCAAATTCAAATTTTCCGGCATAAACATCCCTATCACTTATTTTTTGAATACTCAATGAAAATGTTTTCGAACTTCTCTAAAAGCTGTGTCCTATCCAAGCGTCCTGCGGCATATTCGATTATGGCGTCACCGCAAGCAAATTGTGCTCCTGAAGGATATTTTGGCCATTCCCATCCAAGCGATTTTCCCTGGATGACGGCATCGCTGACAGCCTTTGAAAGGGGATCCGCATCAGCTGCAATCTCTATGGATGTCAAGCCGGGAACAAACCCGAAGACATCGGTCAGATAATATCTACCGCGCTCGCTCGTCACAAGCCACTCCAAAAAATCCTTTGCCTCCTCTTTTACAGGAGAGTTCTTATTAACAACCCAGTATGTCGATGGACCTGCATAAAGCACATCATTAAACTCCGGATCATCATTTATGGGAACCACCAAGTAACCAGCATTGAGATTCTCGTTCATACCCATATACGACAACCATGATCCGTTATTGGCAAGCGTCATGGCGACTTCTCCCAATGCGAAAGTACTCATCTGACCAGAGAAGTCCAGTTCAAGCGGATTTCCAAGACAATGGCGGAGACAGAGATCAAGCAAATCAACCCAGTCCTGCATTATTTCATTGTTTACGAAATCTGCTTTGCCCGCACAGGCCTCGGCAATAAAGCCATCGACATCAGGCTGATGAGCTATGGCGACATTGAATTGGAACGTACCAGGATTGTAATTGCCTCCGTAAGGAAGTCCAAAAGGAACGAATCCTGCCTGTTCAAGCTTTATGCACACCTCCTCCAATTCACTCAAAGTCCTCGGCAGCTCCGTTATGCCCGCTTGATCAAACATATCCTTGTTATAACAGAATCCATAACCTTCAAGATAAAGAGGGAGTGCGTATACCTTTCCATCAATCGTCGCACCAGCGACAGTTGAAGGGGCCATGTCCTTCACCCAACTCTCTCCTGAAAGATCTTCAAGATACTCAGCCCATTCCGCCAACTGGTTATATCCTTCGTTATTAAATATATCCGGAAGTTCCCCAGCGGCCTGCTTCGATCTTAATGCCGTCTGGTAATTGGTTGATGACATAGATTCGACCTCAACCTTAACTCCTGTCAGTTCCTCATATTCTTCTGCCAGCTTGAGCAGATCATCCGCAATTTCAACCTTGAACTGACAAACCCTGATGACCTTTTGGTCACTACTCTCTTTTGTTCCATTTGCAAAAGATGCAGATAAAACGAACAGCACCAATAGGATGATAGTGAAAACTCTTTTCATATCATTTCCTCCTTATTTTTTATTCTTTGACCGCACCGGCGACTAAACCGGAAACGATATTTTTCTGTAAAACCAAAAATGTTATTGCAGCAGGAAATATTGACATTGTAAGTGCAGGAAGGGCTAAGTCCCACTGCAGGAAATACTGTCCCATGAACGAACTGATTGCAATCGGCAATGTCCTCAACGCCGGTCGGGATATGACCAGCACAGGCAACAGGTAATCGTTCCAGAACCAAAATGTATCGAGTATAACCAACGTGAATATGATCGGTTGTAAAAGCGGGAATACCACTTTAAAAAAAATCTGCAACTGGGAACAACCTTCAATCATAGCGGCTTCTTCCAAGGTCTTAGGAACCGATTTTATAAATCCGGAAAACATAAACACACCCATTGCCACTCCTAAACCCAAATTTGCATATATCAGGCCATAAAGAGTGTTTATCAAGGACAAATTCTTAAGAACGACAACCAACGGAATCATTATCACTTGAAATGGGATTATCATTTCAGCCAAACAACAGATAAATATGATATTGTTAAATCGGGAAGGATGCCTTGTAATCCTATAGGCAGCCATACTCGAAAAGAGCACAACTCCCAAAAGGCTTAGAACCGTCACCAACAAAGAATTTCCAAATGCGTTAGGGAAATCTGATCTGTCCCATGCCCTCACAAAATTGTTAAACACCCATTTTTCAGGCAATCCAGCAACATTTTTTGAAATTCCCGCCAGATCTTTAAATGAATTGATCACTAAAAAATAAAATGGTACAAGAAAAGCGATCATAAAGAAAACAATAATAACTGAAAATAAAAGCCTGAGCATCTGTCTTTTTAATTTATAGTATTTCATTGCTCCACTTCCTTGGACTTTGTAAAACGTACCTGTAAAACGGCTATCACCAATATAAAAATGAAAAATATTATTGCTTTTGCTGAACCAAGTCCATAATTATTGTTTCTGAATGCTTCCTCATACAAATTAATCGAAACAGTGGCTGTACTCTTAAAAGGCCCTCCTTCGGTAAGCGAAGAAACAAGATCATACATTGTAAAAGTCTTAACCATGACCCAAAAAACGCAAATTGTTATCGAATGCATTATCAAAGGAAGTTTTATGCTGAAAAACCTGCGTACCCCTGAACATCCATCTATCAGAGAAGCTTCAATAATATCGTTATTTATTCCAACAAGTCCGGCAATATAGATTATCATCGTGTATCCACTGTACTGCCAGCAGGATACTATTACGATCGACCAAAATGCATATACGGGATCGCCAAGCCAGCTATGATCAAGGAAACCAAGTAAAGGTAAATTTGACAAGGCGGGAAAACCTTTCTGGAATATGAACTTCCAAATGAAACCCATTATTATTCCACCCATGATGTTAGGCAGCAAAAGTACAGTCCTGGAAATTCCTTGCATTTTCTTATATGACGAGCATATCAAAACAGCGAAACACAACCCCATGATATTTGCAATAATTGTGACAGCGACCGTCGATTTAATCGAAAACATCAAGGCCCGCCAAAAATCAGGATCCTCAAATACAATATTATGAGCCAATGAACGATTTAACGGAAGATATGCCATTCCACCTCATAAAGCTCATAACAACCGCATATATGAATGGAATAATCACAATAGGAACAAAACATAATAAAAGAGGTCCGAGAAACACAACCTGATCTAGCCTGTTTGTTTTTATTTTAGATATTGGTTTATCCATCGGGTTCCTCCAACAATTAAAATCGTAGAACAATCCGTAATTAATGGAACTTTGTATTTTTACCTAAAGGTAGATTTTTTTTACCTCGGAACATATAATTATTTTTATGAATAAGCAAACGGAAATGAGTCTGAGTAAAAAACTTGTCACTTTTTTTGTCGCTTTAGTCGCGCTCTTGATGCTCATCATGTCCATTTCCAATTACATGGTTTCTTTGAAACAGCAGCAAACAGAATATATGAAATCCAATAGCAACATACTCAAGCTTTCATCAATAAACATATCTTCCCAAATAAGGCAGATTTTGGATCTGACGTTATCACCTTACAAGGATGAAACATTATTTCTGATTCTGAGTGGAAAAGGTTACGAAAACGAAAGCCAAAACATAAAAAACAGTCTGCTGTCCATATTCAATTCAAATGGACATATACTACAGGTAAACCTTTACTCATTTGACAATGGAACCTATTATTCGGTAAGTAATAAATGGATATCCCAACATCCCGCATCGCCAGATCCTTCTTGGGAAGAAAATCCGGATATCGTCCTAAGCACACAATCATCTTCAGAAAACACACTTCAGATAACACGAAAACTATACAACCTACCGGGAAATAATTTAATTGGAATAATAAGCATAGACGTCGGAATGGATTATTTCATTAATTCAAATGAAGCTATAATGACTAACGAAAACGAAACGATTGCTGTTGTTTCTGAATCCGGAGAAATTCTTTACTGCAATTCAGGAAAAAATAAGCTTGAAAAAATACTGACATTGCATTCATTACAAAACGGATATGGAAATGCGACAGTCCGGGACGGGAGCAACTACCTGCTTTTATATAACGAAATAGAGCCGGGTTCGGGAGTCTCTTCCCTTTATATAGTAAAAATGATAAAAGAATCCATTGTCACTAGAAATGCGGCGGTTTTAGCAGCAAGTTCGCTTCTCATCGGTTGCATCATGGCCCTACTGTCTTCAGTTTTAATCATAATCCTGGCTTCAAAAAACTTCACAAAGCCGTTCGGATACATTGAAAAACAGCTGGAAAAGATAGCAAAAGGAAATCTGGACGTTCATCTTGATCTCCACAGTTCAGAGGAATTTTCGAGGTTCGCCAGCCAATTCAACACAATGATTAGCAATATAAACAATTTCATAATCATGAATTATAGATTGGAAATAGAAAATAAGAACAATCAACTCAAGGCGCTTCAGGCCCAATTAGATCCTCATTTCATAAACAATACGTTGCAGACAATCGGAAATGATGCATTAAAACAAGGCAATTTGGAACTATATACAGCAATAGTGCAATTCGGGGGGATGATGCGTTACACAATGAACTTCCGCGACATGAACGTCCCTTTCAAAGATGAGCTTGAATATACAGAAAACTACCTTAAATTCCAACAAAAGAGATTCCCTGGGAGGTTCACTTATAATCTGAACATTTCGAAAACATCACTTTCTGTCATCATACCCAAACTGGTTTTACAGCCTTTGGTGGAAAACTCCATAAAACATGGTCTTGGAGAAAAGACCTCGGTAATGGAAATAAACATAATCACCAGGACGGATGGGGATTATTTCCATATGGAATGTCGAAATTCCGGTAATGGACTGGATGAAAACAGTTTGGAACAATTAAAGAAAAGTATTGAAACTGCACGCATTAATGGAGAAGAATCTGCGAACGTGGGGTTAAGAAATCTCGCACGAAGGCTATTTCTCCTATACGGTGAAAAAGCCGTTATGGACATAGGATCCAAAAATAATTCAGGCTTCACAGTGACTTTGACAATCCCAATAGGAAGAACAAATGAGCAACGTATTGATTGTAGATGATGAAGAAAATGTACGTATGGCAATACGTTATTTGGCTGATTTCGAATCATATGGAATCGGGCGCATATTCGAAGCATCCAACGGTGTGGAAGCTAGGATGGTGATGAACAATAACAAGGTGGATATCCTTTTCACCGATATATGCATGCCGGAAAGCGACGGTGTTTTTTTAATGAATTGGGTACATCAGCGATATCCCAACATGGTTATCATAGTAATCAGCGGATATCAGAATTTTGATTATATTTTGCAGGCAATGAGAAATGGAGCCATAGACTATCTTCTCAAGCCAATTGATCCAGTAAAATTGAAGCAAGTGATACAAAAGGCAATCGATTTGCTTAAAAGTACTAATCCAAACGGACAAATCGGCGACTTGGAAACATTCGATCAGATAAAGGCTTATCTGGATAAAAATTACACAATGGACATATCGCTAGAAAATATTGCTCGAAAGTTCGGCTTTAATACATCCTACCTATCACGACGATTCAAACAAAAATATGGGATGGGCATAATCGACTATATAACAAAAACGAGGATACAAAAAGCAAAAGAGATTCTGGTAACAACCAACATGAATATCTATAATGTGTCCACACATCTTGGATATAAAGATGAAAAATACTTTTCCAGGGTATTTGCAAAAGAAACGGGCCTAAGCCCGAACCAATATAGGAAAAATAAAAAAATACATAATTGAAAGCCTGCCCTATCAAGAGCAGGCATATTGGCATTACATCAATTTTCTGAACATAGCCTTGAAATCGTCTATATCCGCATCTTTGGGATTGCCGGGAGCGCAGGCATCGGCTTTTGCGCTTTCAGCAAGGAAATCAAGATCCTCTTCCTTGATTGCAGAAAGCTTGGAAGGAATACCGACATCCTCGCTGAGCTTTCTTACAGCATCGATTGCAGCCTTTCTGTATTCATCCTGGCTCATGCCATCCACTCCAACAACTCCCATCGCTCTTGCAATCTCACGGTATTTCTCGCCTGTCATATCCTGGTTGTACTCCATGACAATAGGAAGCATCATAGCGCAGGCTACACCATGAGGTGTATCATAAACCGCACCAAGGGTATGGGCCATTGAATGCGCTATTCCAAGACCTACGTTGGAAAATCCCATTCCTGCAATATACTGGCCAAGAGCCATTCCTTCACGTCCCTGCTTCTCATTTGCCACAGCGCCGCGAAGGTTCTTGCTGATGATCTCGATAGCCTTTAAATGGAACATGTCGCTCATCTCCCAAGCACCTTTGGTCGTATACCCTTCGATTGCATGAGTAAGTGCATCCATACCTGTTGAAGCTGTAAGTCCCTTGGGCATAGAGCTCATCATATCAGGATCGACAACAGCAACAATGGGCATGTCATGCGGGTCGACGCATACGAATTTCCTCTTCTTCTCAACATCCGTGATAACATAATTTATCGTAACCTCTGCAGCAGTTCCGGCGGTAGTGGGGACCGCGATAATCGGTGCACAAGGCTTCTTTGTGGGAGCCACGCCTTCGAGAGAGCGCACATCTGCAAATTCCGGGTTGGTTGCTATGATTCCAATTGCTTTTGCCGTATCCATGGAAGACCCACCGCCTATGGCGATAATGTAATCGGCTCCACTCTTTTTAAATGCCTCCACCCCATGAGTGACATTCTCAATAGTAGGATTGGCCTTGATATCCGTATAAAGCTCATATTCAAGTCCAGCATCCTTCAAAACGGAAAGAACCTTTTCCGTAACCCCGAATTTCACAAGATCCGGATCTGAACATACCAAAGCCTTCTTGAAAGCCCTTGCCTTGGCCTCAGTGGCAATTTCCTTAATCGCGCCTGAGCCATGATAACTTGTCTCATTGAGCATGAATCTGTATGCCATGATAATTTTCTCCTTCCCTATTAAAATAACCTAAAAAGCAGCTTCCAGGCAATTTAAATATGCCTGGCAAGATAAGCAAATGACATTATCGGACACGAATATGCAAAAAACTCCCTATGCATTAAGATGGCATAGAGAGCAAAATGCAAATCAGTACTTCAACCCGAATCCCAGCTCGTAATAATTTCCCTGGCTGTCACGATAGGCATATGCCTTTCCATTCTCATCCTTCAGGGAATTTGGCATGTACAAATCCTTGTCATAACCTGGAACATCATTCGGGCTCACGCATACCCCATCCGGGCCAACAGCTATGACCTCATCGTTTCTAGGAAGTGTCAACGGAAGCTTTCCAACCGGCGCAAAGCGTCCGAACACCACATCAAGAACTGCAGAGACATAGGTATCAAATCCTGCCGCAAATGCATCGGCATAAGGCTCCACTGAGCCGACTTGCCAGGCAAGCGTCACATTCACATTCGCAAACACCTTGCCTCCTCTGGCTCTTACAGCTTTCGATATATCACGGATCCTCGCGACTCCTGAGAGAGTGGTCTCCTCATGCTTTTTATCAAGAGGACGGCCCTCGTCATCAACATCGCACACCATTTTCCCCTCACACAGATCAAGTTCAAGATACCCCGGAGTTGCATTGAAATACGCGCCCGAAGATGGATTGAGAAGCAAAATCGCATAATCAGCGTCATTATAATCTTCGGCAAGAGCCACAGAGCCATTCAACATATTTTTTAAGCTTTCGGTAGCCTTTTTGGCTTTATCGGCATCCTTGTTGAAACATTCGGCATAGACCTTTTTGCCTGAAAGCTTTTCTTCCGTCAAAGGAAGCATCCCGTCGTTTTTAAGAAGCACCACCGATTTTCTATGGACATCCATGGCTTTATCCCAATCTGAAGATGCTGCAACCTCCTCAACAGCTTGGCCAACCTGACGGAAAGGATTATCGAACATCCCCAAGGCGAACAATTCCGTCAAAGTCCTTGTCACAGCCCTGTCCAAAGCCTCATCTGTAAGAACCAGCTGCTCTTTTGTAAAACCTTCAGGAACCTTATGGGAATCATAATAGCCGTTTACTGCCCTCTCATAAGCTTCCATGCCTTCCTTGTTGTCGAAAAGCCCGGAAATAAGATCCACTCCGGCATGGTTTACTGCAAAGCCGATCCTTTCGGGAATATCCAGCATCTCGACGCCCCAACTCATGTTATGGACTATCCCGGTATCGGAATTGATATATCCCTTGAAACCCATCTGCCCGCGCAGAAGCTTCTGTATGAACGGCCTGTTGTATGCGAAACCATACGGAAGCATCTCCATCTCTTCTCCGTTCAGATCGGTCTGCTCCGCACTCTTACCCTTCGCCGGTTTGGCATAATACGGCATTATGGAAGAGGCGTTGAATTCGACAGCAGGAAGGAATGTCGGTATATGATATTTTTCCAAAGAGCCTTTTGTCTGATATACGTTCCACTGCCCCATCTTATAATGAGGATCAAACCCGTTTTCCCTTGCACCTCCACCCGGGAAATGCTTAACGGTCATCGCAACACCATCTGCTGTGACACCATCGGTGCTTCCCTGTATGCGCGGAATAATATGGTCGAATATTCTTTTCACAAGCTCCGGATCCTCACCGAAAGTGCCATAAGTCCTTTGCCAGCGTGGATCCGAGACAACATCGGCCATATACATGTACCCCTTGCGTAGTCCACAGGCGTTCCATTCCCTACGTATCGTGTCGGCAAAATCATCGGCTATGGAAATATCATCACCCAGTATGGCCGCAGCGATTCCCAAGGTTCCAGGATAAGTGGCAAAAACCCCTCCGGCATCATTCATGCCAAAAACGACTTCCCCATTTTCGTTGCGGGAATTCGATGCAACCTCCACAGGAATGAAATGCTCGCATTCTTCCGCAACGGCCTGCAGCTGGTTAAGCCAATCAGTAAGATCCTCAACAGTCGGATTAGCCCTTATGATCAGATGCCTGTTAAACCAATCCTTCAAAAGTGTTGAAGTGCCGGGAAGATACTGCTCGCCGAAAATCGTCCTTCCCCTAAAATCGGCTTCATCAAGGATTCCCGACTCATCCATCCTGCCCTTATGGTCTTTGAACCCCTGAAGATATTTACCGACCCTCCAGTCGGAAATGAAAAGCTGGGCGATCTTTTCCTTGACGGACAGGACCTTTACATATTCGGCTGCCCTTTTTGCAGGAGAAAGCCTCCAGTCATCAAATGGCTTGAACTCTCCGCTTCCATCAATATCCTTAAAGTACAGTCCGTCCTTTTCAATGATCTTTCTTGAAACCGTGGTTATCACGGCCCCGCCCTTGTTTTCAAAGGTCTTGATATTCTCGCTCGCTTTCTTTGCCATCAATGCTTCTCCCTTCTCTCTTTGAGGATCGCAGCATTGGAATCCACTTTCTTCTTGCCAAGAGGATATACGAAGAACAATGCAAAAGCGACAAGTCCCATGCCTATCGCAGGAATAAGACAGGAAAGGTTGAAGATTCCGGAAAGGACTTCAGGATACATTGCTGGGTTCTGCGCTACTGCACCTGTATATCCGATCAAAGAGAGGAAGGCTCCGATCATACCGGAGGAAAGCGCCTGACCGATCTTTCTGGCAAAAGAGTGAATTACTCCCTCTTAGCTTACGCTTGAAGATGGAGCTTCCAGTTTCAACACAGACTGCTCCCATGCCTCATAGGAGACGCAGAAGTCTGACATCC
>CASDPA010000038.1 GCA_949282255.1 uncultured Spirochaetales bacterium | reverse complement strand
GGACATGCTCACTTCTCATCAGATCGAAAAGCTCACAGAGTCTTTCAACAGTGATGGAACGGCTAAGACATATTACATCATACTTCCGGACGGTCGGAAGGTTGATATACCTGTTGCTTGCCTTACTCCTTCGACAAACCTATCCATAAGCGAGTTGGAGCTTGAATTTGCGGTGAAGGTGGATGGGACGCTGACAAAAGGGGAAGGAAGGGACGAGCGCTCCTCGTACAACGTCTCGTTTGTCGGAACGGAAAGAAAAAGCATTTTCAAACGCAGGAAAAAGGATAGGGATGCAACAATCCGGATCAAGATGAAATTCAGGGAAAAGGATGAGCCGGAGGCTGTGGCAAGGACACGTGAACTGCTCGATTCGACTGTGAGGTGAGCTCCATGTATGAGATTTATGTAAACAATCTTCCTTTTGGTGTGGATGAGGAAGATATATGGAACTGGATATCTCTTTCCATAAAAAAGTTTCCTTCTTCTTATGAAATAGAAATTTATAGCATCCGTAGGTCTCATGGTATTGAAGTTGGCAGATTTCCTGGTTCGTGCTTCATACAGGTTAATGAAAAAGAAGCGGCAGAAAATCTTGTTGCATGCCTGGCTCGGACGCCTTTTGGACGGCATACAGTAAGTGTGAAGCTTACCATGGAAGAGGGTAGGCCGAGCAGGGAGCGGCGTCAGAATACACGAAGGGACTATAGGGAGCTGGATGAAGAAGATACCCGATGCGATGATCGGCGTTATGATCTGGGAAATCGTGCCAGTGTGTATCCTTCGCAGTTCAAAGAAGGTATTGTCGATGCGGTAAGAAGAAAAAATGGTGGCAGGTGCTATATATGTGGGGAAAAATAGCCCCATATGAATTGTCCATCGATCATATACCTCCGTGTGCTGAGCTGTTTAACATATTTGAATATCAGTATCCCCATAATGAGCGGGTTGAAAGCTATAATGATATAAGAAATCTGATGCCGGTACATAAGAGATGTAACAGTTCGAAAGGCAGCTATGGCCAGGGATATGAAAGCGGCAAGATTCAATTTGCGACAACTCCTTATCATATGGAAAATGGAAAACTGCATTGGATGGCCACTGTTTCAGAACGTAACAGCTTCAAAGAAAACTACATAAGGACGGAACTGCAGAAATACCACGTGGATATTCATAAGATTTAATGACATATGCAAAAATCGCTTTGACATGGGCATAATTATGAAGTCTTAGGCGATAGATATGTCATAATCTATTGCTTAGATCGAAAAAAACAGATTGAATTTATATATAGGCGTATCTACGTTCAGTCTTGCCATGACAGCTTGATATTTCATATAGGTTTTCGATAAAAAGGTATAAATACGAAAAATAATCGAAAGATAATGACCGTTTTTGTGCGAAATGCATTATAATATGCTATAAAAAGGTATAAATACGAAAAATAATGGAATATGGTGGTTTTATGATAGTTCGGGACGGATATTTGCAGCAACTGATTTCAAAGAAAGAGAACGGACTTGTTAAAGTGATTACAGGCATGAGAAGATGTGGCAAGTCATACCTTTTGTTTGAGATTTATCGCCGGTATCTTAATTCAATCGGTGTGGATGATGAGCATATCATAGGTCTGGCATTGGATGATGATGAGAATATCCGTTTCCGTAATCCACTGCAGCTTGGGAAATATATCCGAAGCCTCATAATTGATAAGGAAAAAATGTACTATGTATTTCTTGATGAGATCCAGAAGGTAAAAACAATAAAAAATCCTTATCTGGATGATGGGGGAGACGATGTAGGATTTGTCGACGTTCTTCTGGGCTTGATGAAAATAAAGAATATAGACATATATGTTACAGGAAGCAACTCTAAAATGTTATCCTCTGATGTTCTTACGGAATTCAGGGGCCGCGGGGATGAAGTGCGTGTGTATCCGCTGACATTTGCTGAGTTCTCATCGGCTTTCGATGGAAACAAAAATGATGCTTGGATGGAATACCATACCTATGGAGGTATGCCTTTTATTCTTTCTTTAAAAGATCATCGTTCAAAAAGCCAGTATCTTAAAAACCTTTTTGAAAACATTTACCTGAAAGATATTTTGGAGCGGCACACGATTCAGAATATCGCACTTCTTGATGATTTGCTTGATGTGCTTTCTTCTGCTATCGGATCGCTTTCGAATCCTAAAAGGATTGCTGATACTTTCAAGACAGTGAAACGTATCGATATTGATGAGGCGACAGTATCACGTTACGTGGATTACCTTATGGATTCGTTTCTGCTTAATAAAGCCAAAAGATTTGATGTGAAGGGCAGGAAGTATATCGGTTCTCCGATCAAATATTATTATACTGATATTGGGCTGCGCAATGCTCGGCTTGATTTCCGCCAAACCGAGGAAAACCACATCATGGAAAACATAATTTACAATGAATTGCTCGTAAGAGGTTTTTCTGTAGATGTGGGGGTTGTGGAATACAACTATAAGGATCAGGATGGAAGAAGTAAAAAGACCAACCTCGAAATCGATTTTGTTGCTAATGATGGGAGCAGAAGATATTATGTACAGTCTGCTTTGACAGTAGGGGAAGAAGAGAAAAGATTGCAGGAAATCCGTCCTTATCTGCGCGTTGCAGATTCATTTAAAAAAATCATTGTTGTAAAGGATAATATAATTCCCTGGTATGATGAGAACGGGATTATGTATGTGGGCATTGAGAAGTTCCTACTGGATCCTAGCATGATGTAGGATTCTGGGGGCAATGATCAAAGCTTCGTGTTTTTACTGTATGCTTCTGAAAAGAGCGGTATATTTTGATGGTGATGATAACCTGGGGTGTGGCTATCATGGTATTTTGGAAATGAAGAGAGCAGGATTGAATGGGTTCAGGTCTTCTTACCAGGATTTGACAAAATCTGCAATCAGATCTAAATAAAAGCAGTATGGCCCGATAAAGTTTCTATGCACTTTTCTTTTTGGAAAATCCGTTGTTTCTGATGAGCATGCCGCAGAGGGCTTTCGCATGCTTCAATTCTATCATCCTAATTCTTTATATATGCAATCCCTTTAGAGGTGGACTTGGAGAAGTTAACGTAGTTTCTTCAATGATTATTGGCGAAATCACAGGCTCTTCGTTTGCTGATGCCGCTGCTTTTGGATCTACACTTATTCATGATATGACGAAGCAGGGATATTCTAAAGAATTATCTACGGATATTACTGGCGATGATGTGGACGAGACACATCGAGGAAGCAGTAAGAGGGGGCATAATGGTTTCTGTTGTCCCCTCAAAAGATGAGGATCTCAAGGCCTGCATTGTCAGAGGTGTCAATATGCTTATTCTCGGCAAAGACATGTATGAGGCTGAAGTTTGCTGCTGAAGAAGTACATAAAGTAAAATAACGCTACACATCCGGCTGGGTAATCTAGTATCATTGATTTCCAAAGGAATATATAATGGCGGAGATAAGCACAACAATATTTGAGCAGTTGAAGAGAGAGATAATTTCGCTGGAAATCATCCCAGGAGGAAAGATAAGCGAATCTGACATCTGCGCCCGTTTTTCCGTAACCCGTCCTCCTGTTAGGACTGCGTTCCAGCGCCTTCAGGATATGGGCCTTTTAGAGATAACTCCCTATAAAGGGGCGCGGGCATCTCTCATAAGCTTGTCATCCGTCCATCAGATGATATTCCTTCGGAGCACGGTTGAAACCCAGGTCATAAAAGATTTCATGGACTTATGTCCATCTCCCCTGGAGCTTGAGGAACTTGAGCATAATATAAGGATGCAAAAACTTCTTACAGCTGGGAAATATGTGGATGAGAAGCAGTTTTTCCTCCTTGATTCGGCTATGCATGAATTCTGGTTTGATAAGATGCGTTGCAGCATGGTATGGAAGATGATCCAGGAGGATATCGATTACGAGAGGTTCAGAATGCTTGACTTTGTCGGCACCCAAGGCTATATGGATAGCATCAAGGATCATGTCAGGCTGTTTCAGACGATAAAAAACGGCGATAAGGATCAGATAATTCCGATACTATCCTCCCATCTGAATGCAGGCCTCAGAAGGATGGGAAATCTCATCCACACCGAGTACAAGCAGTATTTCATACTCGATGAGGATGATAATGCCTATTGGGGCGGATATAACAAAAGAATTGAAGAGCTTTTAAAATAAGGATTGATCCATGGCGCCTGATCCGGCGCCTATTTTTTAGGATCTGTGCGCTGCTTCAATTGCTGTACGTATTCTCCAAGGTTCAATATCTCCAGGCAGAGTGCAGTCGGCACCGATTATCAATTTTTGACGTCCTGCTTTTTGGATTATTCTCATGGTCTCCTCTTCTATTTCCTGTTTTGTTCCTTCGACAAGTATGCCGCTCCTGTCGTCGAATCCTCCAAGAATAGTCTTTTTGGGGAAATATTTCCTTCCATCCTCGATACCATACTTGCAGTCATGGATATCCCAGTTGACCACATCAGCATCTATCCCACTGTAAAGGGGGAGTCTGATCTTATCCTTGCAGATGTGCAAGATGCTCATTCCTCCATGTGCCTTGATTCCGTCTATCACCATCTTATCAAATGGTTTCACATGGTTTAAAAACAAATCCTCGGAGAATCTGTATTCTTCGCCACCCAGTGCCGCATAGAAGATTCCGTCCGCTCCGGCATCGATAAGCTTTTCCGATAGCTCTGTCAAAGTCTGTGCGATGATTTTCAGACCGTGGTCCACTGCATCCGGATCTTGTCTCAAATGTCTGGAGACCATGTTTTCAACATTTTTGAAATTTCCAACACCTTCTGTTGCATGGTAAGCCGATACCAGCACTCCATGTATGGTGACAAATAACGGAAGATCCTTCGGCAGGGCCTTTTTCAGAGCCTTGAATTCTTCAAGATAGTCTTCATAGCCGGTATCCTCAAAGGGTAGGCGGGTGACTTTTTTCCAATCTTCTGGTTCGTTTATCTTTTCTTTTATTATAAAGGTGTGCTCGTTCATCACCTTCAAAATGTCTGGATTGATACTTTCACAGAATTGCATATGGGCTTCAAAAGATTTCTTTCCGAATTTGTGCTCTTCATCGAAATGATACCAAAACCCACAACATACCCGGTCCGTGTTTTCGCCAGCAAGTGTGGCTTGCAACAACTCTTTTCTATCCATATGTACCTCTAATTAGACTTAATCATATTACTGATATTATCAGACGGATATATCATAGCACGCGTTTTGGACAAGTCAAGGATATTTATTGATTTTTATTTTACTGTTCGAAATATTGTATCATTTTTCTCCTGTTTTTTATGCTTTTTTGTAAATTTAGTAGTTTTTTGTTCGAAAAAATGTATATTTTTTGGTAAAAAAAATGTTGACATATAATCGAAATGAGGTAGCATGATAATTAATTCATACTGATATTATCAGTAAGCATATTACAAACATGTTTAGTGGCCGGGAGAGGTGTATGAACAAAAGAGAGCGTGTGATTGCAGCAATAAATAAAGATGTTGTGGATTACGTACCCTGTGGCTTTTCCCTTCATTTTCCTACCGCATCCGCTTATGGGGAAGCAGGGGTGAAGGCTCATTTGGATTTCTTCAAGCAGACAGATACCGATATCGTCAAGATCATGAACGAGAATTTGGTTCCATACATGGGGGAACTCACAAGTGCAGGGGAATACGAGCGTCTTGTGCGCGGGCTTTCCATAAAATCGGATTTCATGCAGGCTCAGGTTGATTTTACAAAAAGGATTCTTGATTCCTGCGACCCCGCCAGTTTCTCGATGGGTACGCTTCATGGTGTCACCGCATCCTCAATTCATCCACTTGAGAAAATGGGTATGTCATATGATGATACCAGGGCATATTTGGTAAAACTTCTTCGGGAAGACAAGGCGAAGATGAAGAGTGCGATGCAGCGCATAACCGATTGTATGTGCGAGCTTGCAAGGGCCTATGTGGAACTTGGTGTCGATGCGGTTTACTATGCTGCACTAGGAGCGGAAACCCGTTATTTCACGGATGAGGAATTTGCAGAATGCATCGCTCCGATGGATAAACAGATAATGAAGGCCATAAAGGAAGCCGGTGGATATTGTTTCCTCCATATGTGCAAAGATCATCTGAATATGTACAGATACGAAACCTATCAGGATGATTGCG
This sequence comes from uncultured Spirochaetales bacterium, assembly GCA_949282255.1. GTDB lineage: Bacteria > Spirochaetota > Spirochaetia > Sphaerochaetales > Sphaerochaetaceae > Ornithospirochaeta. The sequence continues at coordinate 8,731 of CASDPA010000038.1, read as the reverse complement.
ATGTAGTGAACTGGGGAGTCTATGAAGCTCCGTTCTCTCTTGAGGACGGCAGAAAACTGTTCCCAGGCAAGACCGTTATGGGAGGACTGAAGAATAGGAGTGGTGTGCTTGTCGATGGCTCCGATGAGGAGATAAGAACCGAAGTTGAGAATGTCATAAACAAATTCGGGCGGACAGGTTTCATCCTTGGCGCGGATTGTACGCTTGCAACGGAACAGGATATGCACAGGCTTCAGGTTGCCGTTGCGGCCTGCCGCGGTTAATAGAAGATTCAGAAACGAGGAGGGGATTTCATGGGGAAATATGTAATTAGAAGATTTTTGGTTGCCATACCTACATTTCTTGGTATAACGGTCCTCGTATTCTTCCTTGCATACATGGCTCCGGGCTCACCGCTGGAAATGCTTTTCATGGACTCGAACGCTTCTGCGGAGGTCATGGCCGCCATGGAGGCGAGACTTGGGTTGGACCGCCCTGTTTATGTGCAGTATTTCCAATGGTTGATAGAACTGTTTAAAGGTAATCTCGGTAACTCATACCGTACCGGACTGCCGGTTTGGGAGAGTATTGCTGAAAGGATAGGGCCGACGTTGCTGATCACTCTTTCTTCTCTGTTCTTATCGATTCTCATTGCAATTCCACTTGGGGTCATGTCGGCATACAAGCCTTATTCCGCATGGGATTATTTTTCCTCAGGTCTTTCGTTCATAGGAGCAGCTACACCGAACTTTTTTGCCGGTTTGGTTTTTATCTATCTGCTTTCAGTTAAAATAAATATTTTCCCGAGCAGTGGAATGTACAATAGTGCTGGTCCCCATACATTCCTTGATCTGCTGCATCATATGGTGCTACCGACACTCGTATTATCGATACAGCAGATCGGAAGCCTAATAAGGCAGACCAGGGGAAGTGTCATCGAAGTTCTTCAGGACGATTATATCCGTACGGCCAGATCTAAAGGCTGTCTTGAACGGAGGGTGCTGTTCAAGCATGCCTTGCGCAACTCACTTGCTCCCGTAATCACCAGAATCGGAAGCATGATACCATTCTTGGTCGGAGGCGCGGTTGTCACCGAACAGCTTTTCTCATGGCCGGGACTAGGAAGCCTCATGGTTCTTTCAATCAATTCCAGGGATTATCCTGTGATCATGGGAATAACCGTAATAATCGCGGTTGCTGTTCTTATAGGCAACCTTGTCATCGATTTGATTTACAGTGTGCTTGATCCACGCATCAGGTTCAGCAAATAGGGGAGGCCGGAATGAAAAACAAAGCTGCAAAGGGTTCTTATTTCCAAGATGTGGTGGAGCGGTTCTTCCATCATAAACTTGCTGTGTTTGCACTCTTTTTCCTGATTATCGAAATCCTGGCGGTTATATTTCTGCCGAAGATCATGTCTTTGGATCCTTATTCACTTGATGTCATGGCCTTCGGTGCTGCACCTTCGGCAAAGCATATACTTGGTACTGATGATGTAGGAAGGGATCTCTTCGCCAGACTCGTGTATGGCGGTCAGGTCTCACTTACGGTCGGCATCTGTTCTGCAATCATCAGCCTGATAGTAGGTATCCCTCTTGGGCTTATCGCAGGGTACTTCCGAGGCGCTGCCGAAATAATCATCATGAGGATCGCTGATGTTTTCATGTCGTTCCCGTCGATGATACTCATACTCGTTCTTGCTTCCGTCCTTGGACAGTCGATTGTGACCATAACAGTCGTCATAGGAGTGCTTGGATGGCCTGAATTTGCAAGATTGATTTATGCCAGTACGCTTTCTGTAAGGGAAAAGGAATATGTTGAATCGGCAAAAGCAATAGGAACGAAAACCCATAATATCATTCTACGCTATATCGTGCCAAATGCTTCGGCTCCTGTAATCATTGCGTTCACATTCAGGACAGCACAGGCGATCATCACTGAATCGTCGTTGAGCTTCCTCGGTCTTGGCGTTCAGCCGCCAGCCGCTTCCTGGGGCAACATACTCTATTACGCCCAGTCCATAAGCGTTTTGGCCAACAAACCTTGGATGTGGCTTCCCGCAGGAATCATTTTGATACTTACCGTTCTCTGTATCAACTTCCTAGGAGACGGTATAAGAGATGCTTTAGACACTAAGATGAGTGTTTGAAATAAAAAAGGATGGAGGTTTTTATGAAAGGAAAAACTCTTAAACTGATCGCAACCCTCCTGTTGGCAACGCTTGTTGTCTTCTCGTTTGCAGGGTGCTCAAAAGGATCTTCCCAGTCTTCTACAAGTACCGGGACGACGGCTACGACCACGACTACGACTACGACGACCACCACGGCTTCTGCTCCGGCGTCTTCTACGGCCAAGCCTGCTCAGAATGCGAGCAAGACCATAACGATGGCCATGGTTTCGACCTGGGATAGCTTCATCCCGTTTGAAACCACAAGCAGCTATTCCGATGTCGTGCTTGACCTGATGTATGATAAGCTGTTCTATTTGAAAGCGGATGGCACATATCTTCCGAGACTTGCCGAAAGCGTAGAAGTCAATGAAGATTCCACTTCCATGATCTTCCACCTCAGGGAAGATGCAAAGTGGGCGGATGGAGAGCCCGTGACCGCAAATGACGTTGTGTTTACTGTGCAACTGTATTCGTCTCCGACCGTAAATGCGATGAGAAAGAACAACTGCGCGACCTTTGCCGGATTCAACGAGGCGGATGGTAGCGTTGAAGTATATGCCCTCGACGATTATACCGTACAGTTCAACCTCATCGAACCGACAAACGTCGATTACGTGCTTTTCAATAAGTTCAGGGATATCTACATCCTTCCTGAGCATCTCCTTGGTGATGTTCCTCTTGATAAGATCAGGGAAGCAGATTATTGGAAGTCTCCGATTGGATCAGGTCCGTGTCTTTTCCAGAGCCAGATCAGCGGAGAAAGAATCGAATTCGTACCAAATCCGTATTATTACCAGATGAATGGCAACTGGGATAAGTTCGTTCTTCGTGTCGTACCTACCGGTAACCTCCTTGCAGGCTTGATGAACGGTGAGATAGATGCTCTTGCCGGAAACGTGGCATCCCTCCAGCTGTCCGACTGGGATATGGCCAAGAAGCAGCCGAATCTCGTATGTGAGTCTGTTCCTTCTCTCGGCTACCAGTATATGGCCATCAATACCTCCAAGCCGTATATGACACCTGCAGTCAGAAGGGCGATCAACATGTCCATCAACAGGGATCTGATGATCCAGGGCCTCCTCCAGGGAGAAGGTGTTGCCGCTTATGGTCCAGTTACCCCGGATAACATCTACTACAACCCGGCTATCGAGGAACCGTTCAATCCTGAAAAGGCAAAGCAGATTCTCGCTGAAGAAGGATGGGATTCCAGCCGCGAGCTTATCATGAGCGTTCCTACTGGCAATGCCACCAGAGAGCAGGCTGCAATCATCGTGCAGCAGAATCTTGCTGATATCGGAATCAAGGCCAAGATCGAGACTGCGGATTTCGCAACCCACCTCAATAGGGTCAGAGCAGGAGATTATGATTTCGGTTTCATCGGTTCAAGCGGTTCTCCTGACCCGTCGGAATGCGTAATCAATTTCAATCCGGAGCACATGAACAACTTCTCGCAGCTTTCCGATCCTCTTATTTTCGAGACCGGAGACAAGGGTGGCCATGCTTTCGACTATGAAGCCAGAAAGGCCTGCTACGATGAGTATCAGGAACTTCTGAGGGAATATGTTCCGTTTGCTTTCCTTTATTTCCAGAATACGCTTTATGCTTATTCGTCAAGGATATCGGGAATAACGGATGTTCAGGATTACTCCCAGCTCAACAGGGATGTCTGGAACTGGACTATCAACGAGTAATCTATATCTTTTTATGCTCTCCTCCTCTTGGAGGAGGGCTTGTTTGGGGGATGGAAAACCATGAACGGCAATCTATTGGAGATCAATAATCTTTCGGTCAGTTTCCTCGTAAGGAAGAAGTGGGTCCAGGCGGTTACGGACGTCAGCTTTTATGTGAAGAAGGGTGAAACCCTTGGTATTGTTGGCGAATCCGGATGCGGTAAAAGCGTCACATCCATGGCCATGTTGCATCTTCTTGATAAGAAGACTTCCAGAATCGATTCCGGAGAGGTTTTATTCGACGGCAAGGATATCAGCGGATATGATGACGTGCAGATGAGTAAGATCAGAGGAAGTCGGATAGCAATGATTTTTCAGGATTCCATGACATCTTTGAATCCTGTGATGACCAATGGTGCGCAGTTGGAGGAAGCCATAATGGTTCATGAGAAGGTATCCAAGGCCGAAGCTCATGAAAAGGTTTTGAATATGCTTAAGAAGGTAGGCATACCTTCGCCTGAAAAGCGCTATAAGGAATACCCCCATCAGCTCAGTGGCGGCATGAGGCAGCGGATAATGATAGCCATGGCCCTCATCCAGTCCCCTTCGCTTTTGATTGCGGACGAACCTACTACAGCTTTGGATGTGACCATACAGGCTCAGATCCTTGAGCTTATGAAGGAATTGAAGAGAACCAGCGATATTTCGATAATGCTGATCACTCATGATATGGGAGTGGTTGCGGAGATGTCGGATAGGATAATGGTGATGTATGCTGGAAATGTTATGGAGGTTGCTGACACAAAAGCTCTTTTCAATAATCCGCTGCACCCTTATTCACAAGGGCTTTTGGCTTCGATACCGAGATCGGATAAAACCATCGATACGCTGAATTCGATTGAAGGCACTGTTCCTACGCTCAAGAACATGCCCAAGGGATGTCGTTTCTCTACCAGATGTTCTGAATGCACCTCGAAGTGTGTGGAGTCTTGCCCACCGCTGTTTGATGTCGACGGGCATCTGGTCAGATGTTGGAAATACGAGTGAGACAGGGAGGCTTGCATGGACCATTTTGTTGAAGTGAAGAATCTCAAGAAATATTACCCTGCGAAGAAAAAGCTGTTCAAGGAGCGGCAGTTCGTCAAAGCTGTGGATGATGTTTCATTCTTTATAGATAAGGGTGAGACTTTCGGAGTCGTTGGCGAATCGGGATGTGGAAAATCCACATTGTGTAAGACGATGATACGCCTTATAGAACCATCTGACGGAAAGGTTTTTTTCGACGGTAAGGAAATAGCATTCTGCTCAAAGGAAGAGATGCGTCTGATGAGACAGAAAATGCAGATCGTATTCCAGGATCCGTATGCATCTCTCAATCCCAGAATGACGGTAAGAGAACTCATCAAAGCTCCTTTGGATGTTTTCTCTGATGAAAGTGAAGAGCAGAAGATGGAAAAGGTTTATGAAATCATGTCTTTGGTCGGCCTGAACAAAGAATTCATAAACAAATATCCTCATGAGTTTTCTGGTGGTCAGAGACAGAGGATCATGATTGCAAGGGCGTTGATTCTGAAGCCGGAATTTGTATGTTGCGATGAACCCGTTTCCGCATTGGATGTTTCAGTCCGGGCACAGGTTCTCAATCTCATGAAGGAACTGCAGCAGACTTTGGGACTGACATATCTTTTCATTTCCCATGATCTTAGCGTCGTCAGATACCTGTGCGACAGGATTGCGGTTATGTATCTTGGCAGAATCGTCGAGATAGCGGACAAGGATGAACTTTACGATAATACTCTTCATCCGTATACCCAGTGCCTGATTTCTTCCATACCGATTCCGGATCCGGATGTCAAGAGGGACAGGATTATTCTCGAGGGTGATGTTCCGAGCCCATATAATCCTCCTGCCGGATGTCATTTCCATACACGGTGCCGGTTCGCCACTGAGAAGTGTTCAAAATCGTATCCGCATTTGAGAGAGATAGCACCTAGGCATTTTGTAGCATGTCATCTGTATGATGAGAAGGAGGAATGAATGGACGATTGTGCCCGCTCTTGGTGGAAAGAGCATAAGGATGAGTTTTTAAGGGATCTCGATTCCCTCGTATCCGTTGCAAGTGTAAGCAAATATGATGCAGAAAACAAGGATCTGCCTTATGGTGGGGAGTGCAAGCAGGTATTGGATGTGGTCTCCTCGATCATCAAACGTTTCGGTTTCGATTCGCGTAATGAGGATAACCAATATCAGCTTCTTACATGGAAAGGAAAAAAAGATTCTTCCATAGGTATTTTCAGCCACCTGGATGTTGTGCCCGAAGGACCGGGATGGAAATATCCCCCATATGAGTTGACCATAGAAGGGGATATGCTGATAGGGCGCGGTACAGGTGATAACAAGGGACCGGCGTTGGCCGTCCTATATGCTCTCAGGTATTTGAAAGAGAAGGGCTGGAAGCCTGAGAATTCAATCGTACATTTTTTCGGGGTTAACGAAGAATGCGGTATGATGGATATCCAACATTTTACGAAGAAGAATCCGATGCCGCTGTTTTCCCTAATCCCTGATTCCTCATTCCCTGTCTGCTATGGAGAAAAGGGTGTGATGGAGCTTGATTGCGAAGCAGGATTATCCGATGAGACTGTTATTGTTTCCTGGAGATCGGGAGTTGCATCGAATTCAGTTCCTGCTCTTTGCGAAGCGGTTGTTAAGATCGGGTACGATGAAGTCTGCAGATACTTGAAGGATGTGCCGGATATTGAAATCCAAAGCGACGGGGAATCTAACACCCGCATCACCGCTCACGGGATAGCTGCGCATGCCGCTTTCCCGGAAGGCTCAAAGAGCGCACAGAATATTATGTGCGAGGCGTTGCTTTGCCTACCGTCGCTTTCTGAGTGTGATGCCCGTCTGTTGAACAGTATTCTTAAACTTTTCCATGATTATTATGGAAAGGGAATCGGAGTTCCTCTTGTGGATGATATTTCAGGAAAGCTCACGCATGTCGGGGGATTTTCATACATCGATTGCGAGAAAAACAAGTTCGTTCAGAATATAAATATAAGATACATTATCACTGCCGATTATGATAAAATGGTAAAGGACATTACTGATACGATGGCCGAAAATGGTTTCTCCGTCACTAGGATTCATAACAGTGCACCGATGTATGTTGACAGGAATCTTCCAATAATTTCCAAACTGACTGAAATATGCAACAGCTATTTTGGTATGGATATGAAGCCGTTTGTGATGGGTGGTGGAACCTATGCCAGGAAGCTTAAGAATGCTGTAGGCTATGGTCCGGGACTGCCGAACGAGGTCAGCGTATTTGGCCCTGACAGAGGCAAAGGACATCAGCCTGACGAATATATTAATTTGTCAAAGCTTGAAAATGGATTCCTTGTTTATGTCGAGGCCTTGGTGGAATTGGATAAGTTCTGCAACTAGGAGGAAAAATGGAAAGGAAGGGCACCCTTAAAAGCATGGTCTATGATTCCTTGCTGTCGGATATCATAAATGGCGTTTTCGAGTCTGATCAGATATTGACTGAGGGTGCATTGATTACGAGATTCGGAGTCTCAAAAGCTCCTGTACGAGAAGCGTTGATCGAACTTTGTAAGGATAACTTTCTAAAGAGTCTTCCCCGTTTTGGGTATCAGATTGTGGTTTGTTCTATCGAAGAGATTGTTGAGATTATCGATTTCCGTATCGATATGGAAATTTCCAATCTCAGAAGAGCTTGCCGCAATCTGACATCGGATTCCTTTTCTGATTTTTATAATTTTCCTGATTTGTGGATGAAAAACAGCGAATCAGATGAGATATTGTGCAATTATACCAGAAACCGCAATTTCCATCTGATGTTGTGCTCTTTAAGCGGAAATAAATATGTTTATGAGACCCTTGATCATCTTTTAAGGATTTCTGCAAGATTTTTCGCCCAGTATTATTCCTATGCATTGAAGAACCGCTCCGAGTCGGAAGGAAAGTACCATATGATGATCTTGAACGCTCTTAAAGCTGGAGATATCGATTCAGCCTGCAGCTATTTGGAACAGGATATCAATGCGGTGAAAGATAATCTTCAGCATGTGATAACCAAGTATTGATTCCTTTGATATTGCTAGGAGGGGTGTGACATGTCTGCAAGGTTGTTGAGCGTGTCACCTGCAATGCGGTATACAGTCCAGTCTGACATTGGTTCCGCACCCAGAGAGAGATAAAAATCAATGCTGGGCCTGTTCCAATCCAGACACCACCATTCCAGCCGTCCGCATTTGCGTTCCACAGCAATTGCGGCAAGTTTCTTTAACAGTGCTTTCCCGTATCCTTGTCCACGGTATTCCTGTCTTATATAAAGATCCTCAAGATAGATTCCTGCACGTCCCAAGAAGGTCGAGAAGTTGTGGAAAAATAGAGCAAAACCAATTTCTTTACCATCAACTATTACAAAAACAACCTCTGCTTTTTGCTTGTCAAAAATCCATTCTTCCAGAATACTCTCATCTGCGACAACTTCATCAAGCAACCCTTCGTATTCGGCAAGTTCCCTTATGAATTGCAATATGATGGAAGTATCTTTTCTTTGTGCATACCTGAAAAATGGTTTTTTTTTCATATTTCACCTCCCAGCGTCTTTTGATACATATCAGCCATATTTAGTTTTCTAACTATACCACGTGCTTCTGCCATCTCCAAAAACATACCAATAATTTTATCTTCTTTTTGTTCTTTATTTGCAATTTGCGTTTCAAATGATGCCTGAGATATGTATAATTGGTCAGCCCACAGTATTGTTGATGGATTATTTCCCAAAATCTCGCGCAAGCTGTAGCATGAACACCCTTCAATTCTCATAATTCTTTGTAATTAAATAGATTGGAGGGTTTACTTGTACTTGTTTCAGTGC
>CASDPA010000037.1 GCA_949282255.1 uncultured Spirochaetales bacterium | reverse complement strand
GTTCTCCTGCAAAAGATTGTATAACCGTGTTGCCGGATGAGAGTTTGCATATGACAGCAATCGAAGGTGTTTGCGATCAGGTGAGAAAGAAACCGAACTGGACCGACAGATTTCCTTTGGATGCACCTTTGTCGGAAATCGATGATTATCTTGAGGAGCAATGGAAAAAGATTCCTCCTCTCGGCACAGTAACAATGCGATTCGATCAGCTTTGGCTCGATAGCGGAATATGTGTAGGTCTTTATCCTGACCGATACGATGATGACAAGCGGATCCGCGATTGGAGGGATTTTGTATCAAACCTTACCGGTTTGAGGTTCCCCGGACATGACAGATACCGTTTCCATATAAGTCTTGCATATGGGATACGGATGCTTGATAAGGATGAAAACGCTTATTTAGAGACTTTAAAGGAAGAATTCGATCAAAGCTGCAAAGACGAAGTGTTCACTTTCGAGGTTCCTGAACCTTCCTTAACCTTCTTTGATGACATGTTCTTTTTTAATAAAAACAGAATTCCAAGAAAAAAATAGATAAAAGGAGAAGTAAATGAAAAAGATTTTATCAATTCTGTTCATTGCTGTAATCTGCAGCCTATGTGTATTTGCTCAGGGTGGCAGTGAGAAAAGTTCTGCATCGGATAATGGTCTTAAAGGTAAGATCACCGTTGCTTCCAATGCGACGGAACTCCAGTATGAAGCCATGCAGACGCTTGTCGACAAGTTCATGGATGAGAATCCCGGAGTGGATGTCGAATTCATATCATATTCCAAGGATTATGAGAATCTGATGAAGGCCAAGATGGCTGCCAACGATCTTCCTGATGTTTTTGCAACTCATGGTTGGTCTGTAAAGAGATATGCGGAATATCTTCTTCCGTTGAATGAGTTTGATTTCGTCGACAACATTGCACCGGCATCCAAGGATATCCTTTCCACTGAGTCTGGGGATGTTCTTACCGTTCCGATGAACATAGAGCAGACAGGCATAATCTATAACAAGGATATATTGAAAGAGGCGGGATGGGATTCCGTTCCAAGGACATTCGACGAGTTTCTCAAATGTTGTGAAGATGTCAAGGCACTCGGTGTTATCCCTGTGTATATTACTGGAAAGGACACGAGATCACAGGCCAACCTAATGGATCTCATCGCACCATCCATGCTCATTGCAACAAAGGATGATTTTTCCGAATCCCTTTATGATGGATCGTTCGACTGGTCCAATTGGGAAAGGGTTTCCGGATTCCTTTACGAGCTTAAGGAAAAAGGATATCTGAATGTGGACTGCAACACGGCGGATCCGATCTATACTCCTGAAAAACTTGCTTTTGGCGAGGTTATGTTCGCATTCTCCGGCATGTCCATCATCTCCAATGCGCAGGAAATCAATCCTGACGTGAACCTGTCCATGATGCCGATTCCCGCTTATCTCGACACCGACGAGCAGATTCTCATCGGAGGGGAGAGGGAGAGTTACGGAATTTGGAAGGACAGCCCGAACCTTGAAATTGCAAAGGCGTTCATCGAATTCATTGCAAGGCCTGAGAATATCAAGTACTTCTGTGAGACAACTGGAATGCCTTGCGCCTTTACAAATGTCGATGTTGAGGTACCGCTGGCAGAAGATTTTGCCACATATCAGGATCTTGCGATACTTCCTTATTTTGACAGGGAATGGTTGCCTAGTGGAATGTGGGCAACAATGAGGAGTATCGGTGGAGGCCTGACATCCGATGAGATTTCCGTCAAAGAGTCTTGTTCGATCATGGAGAAGAGTTATAACGATTTGAGAGCTCAGCTGTAATACAGTATCCATGCCATTTCGATCGGGGATTGGAGACAATCCCCATTTTCATCAGGGGGAAACGGTGAAAAAAAAATCTATTAAGCGGTTTTTTCAATCAGATCCAAAAGCGCTTTCGCTCATGACGGTTCCTGCTTTGGTCTTATTTTTCATGTTTGTTCTGGTTCCAATAATAAGTGGTATAAACATATCGTTTACAAATTGGAACGGATATTCACAAAACTATTCATATGTAGAAATAAAAAACTATATCAATCTGTTTCAGGATGATTCAGTACGTATTGCTTTCAGGAACACTTTGATTTATGGTTTTGGCTCAACTCTGATCCAAACCATATTGGGCCTTGCTTTTGCAATGCTTCTTGTAAACAGATTCCTGCTGCGGGGCGTAACCAGAACATTGATTTACATGCCTGCAATGGTTGCTCAGCTTATAATCGGCTACATATGGTATTTTCTTGTCACATATGAAAGAGGGGCAATAAATGATATCATGAAATTGTTTGGCCATGCTCCTGTCGACTGGATGAGCAATGGGATAAGGGCAGTGATGATCATAATGTTCATTAATGCAATAGAGTATTGTGGAAAAACAATGATCATCTTCATTGCCGGCCTTGAATCTATTCCAGATATGTATAAGGAAGCTGCAAGCATCGATGGAGCCAATCTTTGGCAATCGACTGTTCATATCACACTACCGATGCTCATGCCGGCCTTCACCACAAGTCTTGTTCTTAACGTTATCGGTGGCCTAAAAATGTTCGGTCTTGTAGTGGCTTTGACCAATGGAGGTCCTGGATATGCTTCGCATTCCCTTTCATCGCTTATTAACGAGCTCTATTTTGGTACCCAGCAAGCAGGTTTTTCCGCTGCACTTGGTATGGCAAGTTTCATTTTCATAATGCTGGTCAGCATACTGCTGCGAAAATATCTTGAGAAAAAGGAGATGCAGTACAATGGCTAAAATTAAAAATAATCTTAAAAGCAGGTACAATTGGATAAAAAACCTTGTAGCGGTTTTGATCAGTGTATTTTATTTTGCTCCTTTCTACATCCTTCTTTCCTTGTCGTTTAAAACAAGATCAGACAGGACCAGCCACTGGATATTTCCAAAGGAGCCCACACTTGAATCATATGCTTATGCATTTAAAAACGGAAAGATCGGACTTGCAATATACAATACGCTGATAATCACAGTGATTTCAGTCATTCTTGTTGTTATGATCGGCTCAATAGCTTCTTATCCGCTTGCACGCCGAAAGACAAAGTTCAATAAAACGATTCTTTCTCTTATTGTTGGGGTCATGATGGTACCTCCCTTGTCTGTACTGGTTCCGATATATAAGGAGATGATCGCTTTAAAAGGGGTTAACACTTATTGGGGCATAATAGTATTGTCTGTGACCTATAATCTCCCACTTGCGATTTTTATGTTCACCAATTTCATTTCAGCAATTCCTAAATCGCTTGATGAGGCGGCACTCATAGACGGATGCAGTCAATTCATGATATTCCCCAGGATCATACTTCCAAACATGATGCCTGTTGTTTCTTCGGTTCTGATCCTCACAGGTGTTGGAATCTGGAACGATTATAGTTTCCAGCTTTATATTTTACAAAAACCTTCGCTGAAAACAATAACTCTGGCAATGTCGACCTTCTTTGGAGAAAGCACAAACATGGCGGCAGCTGCGGCGGCTGCAATAATTGCTGTTCTTCCTGTCATAATATTATATCTGTGTCTGCAGAAATATTTCATCAAGGGTTCGATGGACAGTGCTGTAAAATAAGGGTAAAACAGAAAAAACTGTAGCAGGAAGGGGTGTTTGCATGTTGATTTGGATCATTGCATCTTTGTTCGCATTTTTTGTGAAAGGGCTTTGTGGTTTTGCAAACACCCTTGTGTTCACTTCCATTCTCAGCTTAGGAAATGATAATATTTCGATTTCTCCTGTGGAACTTTTGCTTGGATATCCTACAAATTGCATTATCGCTTTTAGGGAAAGAAAATACATACGAGCGAAAATATGCATACCCATATCCGTTTTGGTGATCCTTGGGAGCATCATTGGCGTACTGTTATTAAAAAAAGCCGATGGCCGGATAATAAAGATAGCATGCGGCTTTGTTCTTATGGTTGTTGCTTGTGAAATGCTTTTCAAAAGAGAGCAAAAAGAACGCAGACAAAACAGCCGCATCATTCTTTATTTAGTTGGCTTTTTGTCAGGAATTCTCTGTGGCTTATATGGTATTGGGGCTCTTCTTGGTGCTTATTTTGCTGGAATCACAGAAGATAGCAGGGAGTTCAAAGCCAATATTTGTGTTGTGTTTCTTGTTGAAAATACATTTCGGATAATATTATACGTTGCTTTAGGAATAATGAATTTAAAAGTACTGAAGACTTTTTTATTATTGGTGCCTTTCATGCTTTTGGGACTGTTCGGTGGTATGAGAAGCAGCCGTATGCTCAATGAGAAAACAGTTGGAAAAATCGTTGTTGTGATGATTTTGGTTTCTGGAGCTTTTTTGATTGCAACAAATATTTGACAGTCTTTCCGGCTTTTAGTTTTCAAATGTGGAAACAAGCTGTTTTGTATATGGCTGAACAGGGTGGGTGAAGATGTTTTCCGCATCATCCATCTCGATTATTCTGCCATCCTGCATTATTGCTATGCGGTCGGCGTTTTTCCTTAAAAAGCTTAAATCATGACTGATTATCATAAGGGATAGTCCCCTTATCCTTTTCTGTTCCATAAGCAGGTCGATGATCTGTTTCTTCATTATTCCGTCGATGGATGAGACTGGTTCGTCTGCAATCAGAAGATCTGGTTTCAATGCTAAAGCTCTTGCAATCGATATTCTCTGCCGTTGTCCGCCTGAAAGTTCCGTAGGGCGCTTTTGTGCTTCTTCCTCTGTTATGCCGCATGATGAAAGAAGAGAGGATACGTAATCCTTTTCTTCTCCTTTTGGAGTTACTTTGTTATCCACTACAGCTTCGATGATCTGTTTTGCAGAAGGCATCAAAGGATCGAGACTGGAATAGGTGTCTTGAAAAATCATCTGGATTTTCGGTCTGATGTGCAAGAATTCCTTTTTATCGCATTGGGTTATGTCAGTATTGCAAAAAAGGATATTTCCGCTATCGATAGGAATAAGGCGCATGATTGCTTTTGCAAGCGTGCTTTTTCCACATCCGGATTTGCCGGCAATGGCAAAAACCTCGCCTCTTTTTATATAAAAAGAAACATCCTTGAGGACAAAAGAACCTTTTCTTTTATATCCGTGACCGCTTGGAAATGATTTTTCAAGTTGATTCACAATAAGGACTTTCCTGCTTTCTTTCTTTATGGGTGCTTCCGCTATGCACATCCTGTCATTATGATAAAAAAGCTTTTCCGTCTCGTTGCTGATATCCACTATTCTGCCGTTCTCCATGAAAAGGAATTCATCTGAAATTCTTTTCAGCAAGGATATGTCGTGGCTGATTATTAATATTGCACAGCCATGATTCTTCTTAAGCTTTTCTAACAGCTTCAATATCCCTTCCTGTGTTGGCGCATCCAGTGCGGTTGTGGGTTCATCCGCTATGATCAGATCGGGATCTCCTATGAGGCTCATGGCTATTGCGACCCTCTGTTTCATACCGCCTGAAAGTTCATGCGGATACTTGTTGGACACCTGTTTTGCATCAAGTCCTGCTTCTGTCAAGAGCTCTTCAACCCTTTCATCCATTATAATGCTTCTTTTTCCGATTCCCTCTTTCAGCTTTATGACCCTTTTTATCTGAGCACCGATTTTCTGTGTCGGATTCAGGCCTGCGCCAGTATCCTGGAAAATCATGGAAATATGGTGTTTCCTGATTTTCCTCAGCACATCTTGGTTATTAAGAAGCATTTCAACACAACATCCATCCTTGTAAAAAGTGATGCTTCCTTTTGCATAAGCATTTTTCTTATATCCCAGCATTCCAATCAGCGCTAAAGCGGTTATGCTCTTGCCACATCCCGATCTGCCGGCCAATGCGGTGATAGTCCCTTTTTTGATGGAGAAAGAGATGTCCTTGACTACATTCCTGCCGTTTCCATCTTCGAACCCTATGCATAGTTTTTCAACTCTGACAAGCATGTCGCACTCTTCAGAAACAGGCATTTTCATTCTCCTTATGATATGGGTTAACGAATTTTACAGTAAAGAGGAGATAAGGGAAAGTGAGGTTTGAATAATTTTTTTTATTACCGGAGTGGAAATTTTGCATTAAGGCTTTGACAATAATCCAAATGGTCTGTAATATACATCATGTTGCGGGCAATAGCGCAGGGGTTTAGCGTACAAGTCTGGGGGACTTGGGGTCGGCGGTTCAAATCCGCCTTGCCCGAATGCATTTTTAATTTTGTTCTCTCCATCCTTATTTTTGATGGGGTGGTGGAAAGGGTGGCAAAGCTGCCCTTTTTTACATTTTCTTGCTTTTTTATCAAGTTTTTTTCTCTGTTGACAAGCAAGATAAAAAAGCAGAAAGTAACGCTATAAGGAGTATGAAATGCATAGCGATATCATAGATAATATCCTTGAAGTGGAAGACTCCGCTGTTAAAATCGTTGAGGATGCCGAGAAGCAGGCCCGTGACATTGTTTTTAATGCCCAGACGGAGAAAAAAGATTATATCCAGAAGGAAATAGACAGGGTCAGATCGCTTGGCGAAGAAGAGATCGATGCTCAGAAAAAGCTGCTTGATGAGCATCTTGAGGATTATGAGCGCCAGAGGCTTGAGATAGAGAAGGATCCGTCTGTTACAGACAAGGATGTTGTGGAACGTTCCAGCGAGCGGGTCATCAAGCGCATTCTTGAAGCAGGGGATATCTATGGGCAAGGTATGTGAGTATGCTTTTATAAATGCAAAGCTCCGTGCACGTATCGGAGAGATGCATCAATCCACGCTTTTGGAAGCGATGATAAAAGCTCCTTCTCTTGTTGAATCGATAGGAACCTTGAAGGATACCAGGTATTCGGAACTTGTACGGGTATATGACAGTACTGGAGACTTGCAGCAGGTGGAGCTGGCGCTGCTCGAAGCGGAGATAGAAGTCCATCGTGAGATAGCCCGCTATCTTAAGGACCGTGAAGTGGGATTTGTGTCCATCCTCCTGGAAAAGGTGGAGATAGATAATCTCAAGAATGCGGTCAGGCTTTGGTATTCGAATATAGTGCGCCATCACCAGATAAGCTATAGAAGCAGCTATATCTGCAAGCAGAAGATAGTCAACGACATAAACTACAACGGTATAATAAACGCCAGGGATTACGAGGGCATCCTTTCTTCTGTCAAGGATACTCCGTATTATGAAGTGTTTTCGCTTTTTGATCTTGAAAAGCTGTCCATTTCCGGATTGTTTCCTCTGGAAATAGCATTGGATCATCTTTGGTTCAAACGGCTTTTTATTTCCATTTCGACCTTGAAGGGTGAGGATAGAGAGGTCAGCGAGAATATATATCTCGTAGATACGGACCTTAAAAACATACTTCTTTTCATAAGGTATTCTTCATATCATCATCTTGATCCGAAAAATCTGGAGAAGGTTATGATTCCATACGGCGGAATATATCAGGAGGTTGAAAGGAAAAAGATTTTCTCCCTTTCCGATCCTGCAACCGCTCTTCAGACAGTTGTAAGAAGAAAGTATCCAGCTTTGATGGCGGATTTAGCCGATATAAGGAAGAATGACGATGAGATGACCACAAGGGATGAGAATGCAAACCACATCCTGATGATGGAGGAGTATCTCGGGCGTACCAGGAAAAAGGAATTTACAAAGATACTTTCGGGCAAGCCTTTCACAATAGGCATCACCCTTGCATATCTATTTCTATATAAGGAGGAGGACAGGATGATCAGGGCGATTTTGAGTGCCAAGTATTACAAATGGTCCGAATCCAGGATAAGGGAGGGACTGTTATGAGCATGTTCACTCGCAAAATGCGGATAATCACCGCGGTAGTGCTTGATGAAGATAAGGAAAAGGTGGTCAGGAACCTTCTTGAAAAGGGGGTTATGGACTTTGTCAGCATCGGCGATCTGGACAAGGAGAGCATGAAGAAGCTCAGTCGGCACAGTTCCGATATAAGCAGCCAGACCCTTGCTGATTTCCGCGTCAGGATAGAAACATTGTACAGACAGGCCGATTTGGCTGTTCCCAGCCTTGTCGGGGTTGATTTGGAGAAGACTCCAAAGCTGGATATCGATAGGATCAGAAGATTTCTTGACAGACTGACAATAGCACTGCAGGGTATCAAGGATAATCAGAAAACAGTGAACCAGCGTCTTCTGAAGAACACGGAGATGTTGAAGTATGTCACGGAAAACAAAAGGGAATACCTTGATTTACGTGTTGGGTCCGTAGGACTTAGAAGAGAGGATTTTGTAAACCGGATAGTTTCTACAGGCGCGGTTGTGCTTGCAGACACGGATCCGATTGTAACTCTCTCATTGAAGAGGGATTCCAGTAGGACCAATGAGATATTGGATAAGTTCTCTTGGACAGAAACCAGCGATGTATCCGAGCAGAAAAAAGGATATGAGAGATGTAGCGAGGAACTTGAGAAGAGGATTGCCTCTGATAAGGCTGGGCTTGAAAAGCTAAGGATCGAGGTATCTGATAAGATCAAGGAAAAGAAAGATGAGCTTGATTCAATGTGGAAGGTTGTAAGGCTTCACGAGCTTTGCGAATCAGTTGAGTCCTATTTCTCTTATACTAAGAATACAACTCTTTTTTCCGGATGGATTCCAGAGGATGATTATCAGACGGTTTATGATTGCATCTTTGATGCCACCAAAGGCAAATGCATCATAGAAAGCAAAAGCGCAGAGACCGTTGAGAGGCAGCAAGTTCCTGTTTCCATGACCAGTCCTTCTTTCCTGAAGCCTTTCGAGCATATTGTAAACAACTATGGCACGCCGGAATATGGCTCGATCAATCCGACTCCGTTTACCGCAGTGGCTTACATAATCATGTTCATGCTGATGTTTGCGGATCTCGGGCAGGGCTTTGTTCTTTTACTTATCGGCCTTTTAGGTAAATCCTGGTATAAGAAGCATCCTATGGCAAAGGATGGCCTGATAAGCAGATATCTCTGTTCCCTTTTGATTTATCTGGGGCCTGCAAGCATGGTGGGCGGACTTCTGTTCGGCTCCTGTTTCGGCTTTTCTTGGATTCCAGCCCTTTGGTTCAACTACCATAGCGTGGTGAACGGCCACGGAGGGGAGGGCTTGATCCAGGATGTGTATGATATTTTGGGCATTACCATCAAGTTTGGTATAATCATTATAGCGACAGGCCTTGTATTGAACTGGATAAATCTTGTTAGGAAAAAAAGATATTTTGAACTTATCTTTGATAAGAACGGGCTTGTGGGCGGTGTGCTATATGCTGTGGGCGTATGGTTCGGCTTCGGTTTCGTCGCTGGAGGGTATAAGGAATTTCCGACTGCGCCTTGGCTTATCCCCGCTGTGATTATCCCTCTGGTTCTCATATTCCTCAAGGAACCTGTGCATTTCGTTATCCAAAAACGCAAAGGTCATAAGGAAAGTGTTTCCCAGCTTGTAATCAATACGGTCATGGAATCACTGATCGAGATATTGGAAATCTTTTCTGGATTTTTGGCCAATACGCTTTCCTTCATGCGTGTGGCTGGTCTTGGAATAGCACATGTCTCCCTGATGACAGCTTTCGAGGATATGGCCTCAATGACAGGCAATATTGTTTTCTATATCATTATTATGATTTTGGGAAATCTGCTTGTAATAGTTCTGGAAGGGCTTTCCGCAGGAATCAACAGCCTAAGACTCAATTATTATGAGTTCTTTACAAAGTATTTTACTGGTCATGGCTTTGCCTACAGTCCTATCGGATTGGGTGGCAGGGTCAAAGCCAATTGAATAAATTAGGAGGGTCTTTATATGACCGCATTTGCTTTTAAGAGAAAAGTATCGCTTTCGTTCTTTTTGACGCTCGTACTCCTTTTGGGATCAGCATTCATCTACTCGCCGGTGGTTTATGCTGCAGCTGAGGAGGTTGTGGCTGGAAACAGTAATGCAGCATGGATTTGCCTTGCAGCCGCTCTTGCATTCGGACTTGGCGCTATCAGTGCGGGCCTTGCAATCTCGAACGTCGGATCTGCAGCTATGGGCGCCATCTCGGAAAAGCCTGAAATTGCCAGCAACGCCTTGATTTTCATTGGTCTTGCAGAAGGTCTTGTCGTATTCGGCTTCATCACCGCCCTGATGATTCTCGGCAAGGTATGATTAATGGAGTATTTTGTCATCGCCGATGACGACACTGTGCTCGGATTTTCCATCGTAGGGGTGATGGGCGAGGTCGCCCATACCAGGGAAGAAGCATCCATGGCTTGGCAAAAGGCTTTGGAGCATAAGGAGTACGGGGTAATCATCATCACAGAGGATGTTGCGGATCTCATCCGTGAAACAGTGGATCGGTATCTCTTTGCAGAGACCTTTCCTCTTGTGGTTGAGATCCCATCCCGCGACGGACACTTCAAGCGTGACTTGAAGGAACTGGTTAATCAGGCCATAGGAGTGTCAATATGATTGAAAACAGCAATGCGCTTGTATCAGGAATCATAGATGATGCGGAAAAGAAAGCAAGCTCAATTATTGCCGAAGCTAAAAAAGAGGCTGCGGAAATAGCCGAGCAGGCGAAGGATGAAGCACGGGTCAAGGTGGAGGCTGAGCAGCGTTCAATCAATCTTAGGCTTACACAGCTGCAGCTTAAGGAAGAGAGCGCCAAGCGCAGCGTTGACAGGCTTTCTGAAATACGTAAGCTCGATTCGGCTTTTACCGCTGTAATGGACGAAGTCGGAAGAAAAATAGATAAGATGGCGGCAGCCGGTGAGCTCAGGGATTATCTTGTTTCCTGGATTGTCGAGGCTGCGATAGGTCTTGATCGTAAGAAAGCCAAAGTATCTTTTAGCCAGAAGGCTCCTGTGGACCGTGCTATGCTGGATGGGGCGGAAAAGCTGGTGAAAAAAATCACGGGATCCGAAGTTTTTTTGAGCTTGGATGATAAGAAAGTTGGAGAAATCGGTGTTATTGTCTCCAGCGAGGATTCGAAAGTGTCCTATAACAACCTTCTTTCCACAAGAATCAGAAGGTATGGTAAGGATATCAAGAAGATAATACAGGAAGAAAATGCAAAATAGGATAGTTGGCACAGTTAAAAGGGTCAATGGACCTGTTCTCACCGCTACAGGAATCACGGACGCCAAGATGATGGAGCTCGTGCATGTCAGCGAGATGCGGATCGTCGGTGAGATTGTCAAACTCAACGGAAATGAGGCTACGATCCAGGTTTATGAGGATGCCACCGGTATTGCCCCTGGAGATAATATTTATGGATCGGGCATGAGCTTATCCGTTGAGCTTGGCCCCGGACTAATCGGCAATATTTATGATGGTATACAGAGACCGCTTGAGGAGATCAGAACCCTCAGCGGAGATTTTATCGCAAGGGGCATTTCCACAAATGCAGTCAGCCATGATAAGCTCTGGCATTTCAAGCCTCTTTTGAAAGAAGGGGATGCTGTGGAGGCGGGGACAATCATCGCCACTGTCGAGGAGACGGACAGGGTGGTGCATAAGATCATGGTGCCTCCTTCATACAAAGGTTCCTGGACACTGGTTTCCATTGCAGAGGAAGGGGATTATGATGTGGAAGAGGAGATTGCGATCATAACCGATACAAAAGGTGTGAACGCAAAACTGACTATGCTGCAGTACTGGCCGATCCGTGTGCCCCGACCGGTAAAGGAACGGCTCGATTTGTCAGTTCCTCTCATAACAGGCTTGAGGGTCATTGATTCGCTTTTTCCTCTTGCTAAAGGTGGAACGGTTGCAATCCCTGGAGGCTTTGGTACCGGCAAGACGATGACTCAGCATTCGATTGCACAGTGGTGTGATGCGGATATCATCGTATATATAGGCTGTGGGGAACGTGGAAACGAGATGACAGATGTTTTGCGGGAATTTCCTCATCTGGTTGATCCACGCACGGGACAAAGTCTCATGCACAGGACTATTTTGATTGCAAATACCTCCAATATGCCTGTTTCCGCACGTGAAGCGAGCATTTATACAGGAATAACCATGGCAGAGTATTACCGTGATATGGGATACAATGTAGCAATCATGGCCGATAGCACATCCCGTTGGGCAGAGGCTCTGAGGGAATTGAGCGGACGAATGGAGGAGATGCCAGCAGAGGAGGGATTCCCTGCATATCTTCCAACACGAATTGCACAGTTCTATGAAAGGGCAGGTCATATGAGAAGCCTCAACGGAGAAGATGGTTCTGTTTCCGTAATTGGTGCGGTTTCCCCTCCTGGTGGTGATTTTTCAGAACCGGTCACACAGCATACGAAGAGGTTCGTACGTTGTTTCTGGGGACTGGACAGGGCGCTTGCTTCCAGCCGCCATTATCCTGCGATCAGTTGGCTTGACAGCTACAGCGAGTATGTCGACGAGGTGAAGGCATGGTGGGGAAAGGAGTCCAATAACCTTTGGTTTGAAAACAGACAGAGGATTATGGAGCTTTTGCAGAAAGAAGTCAGACTCAATCAGATTGTAAAACTTGTAGGTCCTGATGCGCTTCCTGACAGCCAGAATTTCATAATCGAGGTTTGTTCTCTCTTTAAGACAGCATTCCTACAGCAGAATGCATTTGATGAAATCGATAGGTATTGTGCAGTTGGAAAGCAGGTAAAGATGCTGGAGATCATCCTCCATTATTACGATTTGGGGCAGCAGGCGATTTCCAAAGGGGTGCCTATGGTTAAGATACGCCGGCTTTCGGTTGTCAGTGAGATTGCCAGGATGAGATTCAATATCGCCAATGACGATCTTGGCCAGATCGATAAGCTTTCACTCAAGCTTGATAGGGCGATGATGCAGTTAGGAAGCCTATATGATGAAAACTGAAGAAACATTGTTGAAGCAAGGTGATAAGAGCCTGCTTGCAGGAAGGGAATACCGTGGCGCAAGCAGGATAGACGGTCCGCTTGTATATATGAGGCATACGCATCCGGTTGGATATGGCGAGCTTGTCGAAGTGAAAGGTCCGGATGGCAGCATACGCAGCGGTCAGGTTCTTGATACGTCCGACGAGGCTGTGTGTGTTCAGGTCTTTGAGGGGACCGATGGGCTCTCTCTGCCTCAGACCAGCATGCATTTCTTAGGAGAGCCTTTGACGCTTGGAGTAACGGAAAAGATGCTTGGCCGTGTTATGAACGGTCTTGGAAAACCGCGTGACGGTGCACGAAATCCTGCATCCTATGATGAAAGGGATGTAAATGGTGTTCCCATCAATCCTACTGCGCGTGAATATCCTAGGGATTTCATTCAGACAGGCATCTCTGTGATAGATGGTATGACCACGCTGATACAAGGGCAGAAGCTTCCCATTTTCAGCGGCAACGGAATGGAGCATAACCAGCTTGCTTCCCAGATCGTACGTCAGGCAAAGGTGCGTGGTGGCAAGAGTGATTTTGCTATTGTTTTTGCCGCGATGGGAGTAAAATACGATGTTGCCAAGTACTTTATCGATTCCTTTGAGGAGACCGGGGTCCTTGATAATGTTGCACTTTTCCTGTCGCTTGCAGATGATCCATCCATTGAAAGGACAATCACACCTAAGACTGCTTTGACCCTTGCTGAGCATCTTGCTTTTGACAAGGGAAAACAGGTACTTGTGATTATGACCGATATGACGAATTACTGCGAATCTTTGAGGGAGATTTCCACCCTTCGCGGTGAAATACCGTCAAGAAAGGGATATCCAGGATATCTGTATTCAAATCTGGCTGAATTGTATGAGCGCAGTGGAAAAATCAGCGGAAAGAGCGGGAGTATCACACAGCTGCCGATTCTTACTATGCCTAACGATGATATATCCCATCCTATTCCCGATCTCACAGGGTACATCACAGAAGGACAGATAGTTTTTGATCGTGAAATGCATGGTCGTGGTATTTATCCACCAATAAATTGTCTTCCTTCTCTTTCCCGACTTATGAAGGACGGAATAGGCGAAGGAATGACAAGAGATGATCATCCACATCTCTCGAACCAGCTGTTTGCATCCTATTCTCACGTAAAGGACGTGCGTAACCTTGCTTCGGTCATCGGAGAGGAGGAACTCACAGAGGTGGATCATCACTATTTGGAGTTCGGCGAGTTTTTCGAAAAGAAATTTGTGGCTCAAAGATATGATGAGGACCGTTCCATCGAGGAAACTCTCGATCTGGGATGGGAGGCGCTTTCAATCCTTCCTGCGGAAGAGCTTCAGCGTCTTACCGAGGAAGAGATCAGCGCGCATTATAAGGGTTGATGTATGGATACAAGTCTTGCACCGACAAGAAGCAATTTGATGAAACTCAAGGATGAGTTGGCTTTTTCCCGGCTGGGGTATGATCTGCTAGATCAGAAAAGAAGCATTTTGGTAAGCGAGCTTCTTACGCTTGTGGACCAGGCTGTAGATTATCAAAACCGGGTCGAGAAGTCTCTTCAGGAGGCCGAACAGACTTTGCAGGATGCAATAATGCATATGGGTAGGTTGAAAATCGGCAATCTTGCAGGGGCGGTCAACATTACGAGCAGCATCAATCTCGGTAGCAGGAAGGTCATGGGGGTGAGCCTGCCAAAAGTCGAGACGGCGTTTTCAGGAGAAGGGCCTTTCTTTTCTCCTGAAGGAACAAGCATGTTGAGTGAGTTGGCACTTAATCGTTATCGCCAGGCACTTGAGCTCATGGGACGTATGGCGGAATTGAAGGTTTCCATCATGCGGTTGGCAAAAGAGGTGAAAAAAACCATACGTAAAGTCAATGCGCTTGAAAAGCTCGTCATACCCGATAAGGAGGAAACCTGCAAATACCTGCTCGGAAGGATAGAAGAGCAGGAAAGGGAGTCCTTCATCCTGTTGAAAGTTGTTAAAGATAGGATGGACGGCAACAGTGGGGAAAATAAAAAGGAGAATGTTAATGAGTAGTGCACCTTTTACTGATATCCTGGTGTACCTTGACGGTTCGGAAGGATCAATGAGTGCCTTGATGTATTCAATCCTGCTTGCAAAAAGTACATCAAGCCGGCTTCACGCGCTTTACGTGGTAAATACGAAGGCTTTGGGGGATCTTGTCAGCAGTCATATCTTTGTCGATGTGGAAAAAAGCGAGTATCTTTCTGAAATCAAAAAGGACGCTAAAAGGCATTTGAGGCATGCAGAAAAGTTGGCTGCACAGAAAGGAGTGCAGATTAATGTTGCGGAGTTGGAAGGTGCTCCTCATGGAGAGGTGATGAAATATATAAAGGAAAATCATATAGACCTTTTGCTCCTTGGTAGCATCAATGTCATAAGAAGCCGCAGGGAAGAGCTTGCAAGTGAGAATGACAGGATGCTGAGAACAAGTCCTTGTCCGGTTCTTGTAGTCAAGGATGACGAAAGCATTTGGTCGATGTTTGAGGAGGATTTCTGATGGGATTGATTGAATCATTGAAAAAAGAGTATTGCTTTTGTCCTGTAAAAGGGAATGATAAGCAAGAAGTACTGTCAAATTTCATTAAGGATTTCTCCATAGCTGCAAATTTTGATGAAGCTAAGGAAACGGAAATCCTTAATGCTGTCTTTAAACGTGAGGCTTTAGGTTCTACCGGATTGGAAGAGGGGGTTGCAATACCTCATGCAAAGCTTTCATTTATTGATAAGAGCGTTGTTGCTGTAGGGCTTGGAGAGAAAGCCATTGATTATGGTTCCTCTGATGGAAAAGCCACGAATCTTTATTTCCTTGTTTTGGGAAGCGATGAGAATCCCAGCGAGCATATACAGGTCTTGGCCCAGATAGCAAAACTCGCAAAGAACCATTCGGTACTCCGCCTTTTGAAATCTGCAAAAAGCGGCTCCGACTTGGCTGATGTATTTTTTTAATATCCTAGGTTTTCAAGGACAAAAAGGATTGAGATCCTGTTCTTCTGCCGTTGTCTCGACATTATGAGGGTTGACGAGCAGATTGTCTCCTTGCATCTGAAGGAACACATCAGATTGTCCTTGTCTGTTTCTGTTTTGCCGCAGTGCCCGGCTGATGCGCAGTATGTATCGATTCCGAGTCTTTTTGCGTTCAGGGGAGCTGCGGTTTTTTCAACTCTTGCAACAGCTTCAGCAAGGTTATTCACCAGCTTGTTCTTTCCTACTACCAGAAATACTTTTTCCGGCCCGTATGTGACTGCAGCCACGCGGTTTCCTGTACCATCTACAAGATATACTTCTCCGTGCCTGGTGATTGCATTTGCGCTTGAAAAAT
Organism: uncultured Spirochaetales bacterium; assembly: GCA_949282255.1. GTDB lineage: Bacteria > Spirochaetota > Spirochaetia > Sphaerochaetales > Sphaerochaetaceae > Ornithospirochaeta. The sequence continues at coordinate 422 of CASDPA010000037.1, read as the reverse complement.
AATAATCGGTACAAAAGGATTCATGATAAATTTGCTTAACATCCACGTTTTCGGCATATCTGTCATAGAATATGTAATCACCATTTCTGAGAAGGGAAAGGATTCCGCATTCATCCAAGCTTACAGAACCTCCAACCGCGCATTTAGCACCCTTTTCCATATTTTCTTTCAAATAAGTGATAACGTCCTTTTTACTGTCTAATACAACAAAATTGAAATTATTGTTTTCAAATATTTTTTTTAAATCATCAAATTTTTCCATGCTTTTTATTATACAATATTGATTTAAATAAGACATCCGAAAAAAGTGTTTTAAAAAGCGAAAAAAAGTAAAAAAAATGATTGACACGAATGCTGGTTTTGGGCTAGATTGTTGTAGCGCCGCAAGGAAGCGGAGCAGGTTTTTGAAATAGGAAGCGAAG
>CASDPA010000036.1 GCA_949282255.1 uncultured Spirochaetales bacterium | reverse complement strand
ATCAATGTAAGGGAAGGAAAGTGTGGTATCGATTTATTTTACAATTACGAGATAAAGAGCTGGCTCACATCTTGCTGTGGAGATAGAATTTCGCCCTCTTTTCCCCTCCTGGTACATAGAAGCCGCTTTTCTTTTTCACAAGCATCTCTTCATAAAGCGCCAAAAATGTTCTTGCAACTTCTTTGCCATCGAATTTCTTTAAAGATTTGCGTGCCTCCAACCCCTTTTGCGCAGCTTCTTCGGGATGAGATAACACATGATCCATTTTGCTTGCCAGATCGTCTGTATCCCCACCTTTGAAATACCATCCCTGGCTTGGGGAGACTAGGTCGGTCATATTGTCAACATCTGCACATATTACGGGGGCTCCTGCACAAAGTGCTTCAATCACTGTCATCGCCTGGTTTTCTGAAAGGCTTGCCGTGACAAATGCCTCAACCTTGTTAAGTATGCGCGATCCGATGATTTGCTCATTCGGGATGAGTCCTGTAAAAAGTATGTTTTCATCTTTGATGCCGAGTTCAAGGACGATTTTTTTCAGCTCTTCTTCCGCTGGTCCCTGTCCAATTATCAAAAGTTTTGCGTCCGGGTGGTTTTTCAAGCATTTTGCGAAGGCCTTTATCGTTACGTCTATCGCTTTTTCAAATCCAAGCCTACCGATGAAAAGAAGGGTTTTTTCTCCTAGAAATGATTCAGGGATTACATCAGGAATGGGCAGCACTGGTTTATCCTGGGAAAATTTCGATATGTCTATACCATTTGATATATATCGGACCTCGATTTCAGGGACCCTCTTTCTGAGTTGATCGCATGTGTGCATGCTTGGGGCGGTTATGAGCCAGGTAAGGCGGAAGAACGGTCGTAGCACAACAGTCCATATGGCATCTGTTGCGGCATTTGCAAGCGTCTCACTTTTAAGTGCGTACTTTATGTATATAGGGTTGTCTATAAGCGTGTGATGGGTTGCGATTACCGGTACATGGTATCTTCTTGCGGCATGGTTCAATGCAAGCCCCATCATCCAAGGACTGGTATTATGGACTACATCGAATTTGTACTTCCTGAAATATTTCTGCAGATACCAGCCATATATCGGGAAAAGCTTGAGACCCTTATATATCCATGCAGGGATGTTGTTGACCCTGATTATGTGTATGCCTTTTTCTATGACGGTCTCCTTGAAGTGCCTGTCCTTGGGAACGAAGAAATATACCTCATGCCCCATGTCGATAAGATTGTTTGCAAGATTTATCGTTGCTGTGATGACCCCGTTGGTTTCAGGGTAGAATATATCAAAACCGAATGCTATCTTCATTCTGTCTGTTCTCCATAACAAATCAATAGGGGATTGGTCTCAATCCCTTATATAATCTTCTTTCAGTTTGTGTTTTTCCGTCAATCACCTTTTCTCTAATAATTATTCCACCATATCTCATCACTGTTTCATAAATAATTTATTTTTTCCAGATAGCCGAAATTAGTAAGTTTGCCATTTGAGGTGGATTTGCATTTTTTCCGCCAGTTTAGTTTGGAGAAATAATTTTCCGCCAACAATTGGTCGATGGTTTCTTTTGAATATTTCTTATTGAGTATTTTGACTAGTTGATAAAGGCTTTCACTTGTGTATTCCAGGTTATCTATTGTTTCTTTTATTTGGGAATCATGCCAGTATCCGTACATTATGATATAGTCGATCAAATAATAGTCAATCTGTGTGGAATTCTCCTTCCAATAGTTTTCAACGGATTTTCTCATGTATTTGAACAGAGAAAACCCTTTTTTCCCTCCCAGCACATAACAATGTATTCTATTATTGCTGATGAAAGGTGTATTAACCTCTTTCGTATGCAATGTAAAAAATGGTTGGGAAAAGCATTTTTCTGGTATGCCGCCGGAAACATATACTGTGGCATCCAGCCAAAGTCCCCCATATTTTTCCAATAGGCAGGTTCGGATGTAATCTGAGAAAAATGGCATGGACATGTTCTTACTTTCAAATTTCTCTTTTATGAATACAGGTATGTCTATATACTTTTCCAGATTGTCTTTTGTTATCAGATGGACTTTTGCATTCTCTGCATTCTTTCTTACACTTGAATAGCACATTTTTACCAAATCAGGTGCGTTTTCAATTCCCTGCCACCAAAGTATCCATATATTTCTATCAAATGGATTTTGTGAGACGATATTTGAGTTATCTTTATAATTTTCTAATATGGGATCAAGTATCGCTGATAAATAATCACAGACAAATTTGTGCTTCTTTTCCACAAATTTGTATATGAAATTTCTTTTAAACGGTTTTGAGAAATAAAGCATTGTCATTATTTCATATCCGCAGAGGCGCTTTGAAATATATTTCCATGTGCGCAGCCAGTTATGTACGTGCCAATTCATGTCTTTCTCTCTTCTTGCTAAACCTTATCAGTTATTTTTAGTTACTTAGATATTTTATTTTTGATTATCATCTTTATCTTGTGCATCACGAGTATGACGGCAGGAAGGACAAACAAGGTGGAAAGCATCGCCGTTGTCAATGATACGCACATCATCATTCCAAAATATCTTATCGGAATGTACGAGGCAAATACAAGCACTATGAGACCGGCATCCACAGCAAGGGTTGTCAGTATTATCGGACGTCCTGTCTCCTTCAATGTTTCTGCAATTATCTTCTCTATCGGTCCCGTCTTAAATTCTTTCCGTTTGGCTTTATATCGCAGAAGAAAATGCAGTGCATCGTCTACTCCGGCCCCGATTGTGATCGATGTGAAACCTATGGTTACTATATCAAATGGCATATTAAAAATGAACATGAAGATATAGTTGAACATTATACCGACGACCACAGGGATTATAGCTGCAATTCCGCGCCATGGAGAGCAAAGTGTTATTGCCGCGATAATGACTATGCCTAAAAGGGCTAGATATGTGGAATATGCCTGATCCTGCATTATCATGTCGGTTGCTCTCATCATATTCGAGGCCGCGCAATGTATCTGGGATGTTGTTCCTTCCGGAAGCATGTACCTGTAATAATCGAGTGTTTGTTCGATTCTTTTGCTACTGGAGGTCGTTGTCAGATCCTGCTCAAAGGAATCATAGTTCCTCATCGAGAGCGTAATCTCTGATGCGTCGTCGTTTATTATAACGCTCAAAACGTCCGAGCCTATCTGGTTTTCGATTTGCATCAGCAGCCTGTTAAGCAGGTTGATCAAGCCCGCTGTTTCTGGAATATCCTTCTTGCCACTATAAACATAGTTCAAGAAACTTACATACTGGCTGAAAGAGAGACTCTGGACTATGTCCGGATCGGCTGCCATCACCGCCTCTTCGTAGTCATACACTTTTTTCAGATTGTCAGGTTGTAGGAAGAATCCTTTTTCACCTTCAGGAGCACGGATGGTGATATAATAGGGGTCGGTTCCACCCATTTTTTTAGCAAAGAAAATCGAATCCTGTACGATGATATCATCAGAAGGGAAGTATTCCATATAATTCGAATTGAAAGATATTTTGTCTTTCGTATATAAGAAACCGGTGAATATCATGGCAACGACTATAAGCACCACGTACCATCTTCTTGTCACAGCTTTTGCCGCAAATCCTGTGAATCTGAGCAGCAACCCGTTGTCGATTTCCTTGAATTTCTTTTCTTTTGGATATGGCTGTAATGAAAGAATTGCTGGTAGATAGGTGATGGAGAGGATTGCGCAGTAAAGCACTCCTATCGCCACGGTCAGCCCGAATTCCTTGAACATCGCTGTCCTGCAGATTAAAAGCGACAAAAAACCAACAACGGTCGTAAGGCATGCTGATAGGATTGTCTTAGAAATCCTTGCATATGCGAGATTGAGTTTCTTTTTATTTCTATCCCTTGCTGTGCTGAAATACTCGCTTACCATATGTATGGAATATGACGAACCAAGGGTCAGTACGAGACATGGGGTGAGGATTGTAACTATTGTCAGCTTGTAGCCTGTTGCTGCCATTGTTCCGAGTGTCCATATTATTCCCATGACCGACATAGAGGCCGGAATTATTACAGAACGCTTTGATTTAAAGGAAAGATAATAGACTAAAAGTATGATTATGAAGCACAGACTTAAAAGTGTGGCGAGATCTTTATTTATGTAATATGTTACCCTGTCTGTGATAAGACCTCCTCCATTAAGACATACCCTTCCATAATCCCGTAGCGGATCTACTATCGCATCCAGCAGCTCGATTCTGTCTTTCGAGAGTGGCAGAGTCCTGTAATAGATCATTATTGTCTGCCCGTCCTCGCTATAAAGATAGTTCTTGGCCACCATGTCGTTCATTAGACGGCGTTGGAACGTATCTACATCAGTCTCCGTCCATTCTTGCCCTTCCTTTACAGGTGAAATCGGTACGACCGACAGTCTTGTACCTGTTTTTTCAACAGTCACATAGTCGAAAGGGGATAGGCAGGTGCCGACGAAATCAAGTGAAGAAATCTGTCCCATCACCGTACTGATGGTATTCAGAACTTCCGGTGTATAGAGGATATCGGAAGTGAATAGTATCACATATCCATCAGGATATGAGTCATATTGAGGTTTAGGAATAGACTGAGGCGGTATTTCCGCATGTTTTTTCTCGTCATCAGGTCTTGAAATGTATGAATAATGAGGATCCTCTTGCGATTTCGTTTCTGGAGGAACAAACATCAGCAAATCTCCTTCTGGAACATCCTGCGGCGTTTCCACCCAAGGATTGGGATCGACTCCAGAGGCGAAGGAAAAGACATTTGCATCGATTTTCAAGGATTTGATGTTATATGCAAAGAAAACAGTCAGGATCAATATTATAAAAAGCACCAAGATGTTGAACCTTGTCATGAATCCCATTATGTGGGAGAACAATCTGGTGAAGAAGGTTTTTCCGTCATTATCCATATCTAATTTATTATATTGGATTAGCGGTAAAAAACAAAGATACCTGAATGCGTATAAATTTATGAAAGTATCGTGTTTGTTTAAGAATATGCTGTTTTTACATTGTCCATAATACCTATTGTTTTCCTTTCTTTTTTTGCTATGATATGTCTACTGTCTGAATGTACAATTCATGCTATCATGTAGAAAAAAGGTTGTTTGATGAAAGGTCTCTGTGTTTATGTCGATGGCGGTAAAGGACATTATATACCGGCTATTACCGTCAAGATGGAATTGGAAAAGCTTGGATGCGAAGCATACCTTGAGGAATTGTTTGATTTTCTAGATATAAGATGGCTGGGGAAGATTAATAAATTTTTTTGGCGGATGATGCTCAAGCATTCCAGGCTGGAGAACAAGGTTTCAAGTCATAACGACCATTCAAACGGTATGACGCTTGCAATCCGTTTCGGAATACGGCATTGTATGCGTTGCTTCAAGTCGTATTTGGAAGAAACCCCTGTAGATTTCATATTCTGCACTCATCCGTATGCGAGCACAGTTCTTTCCGAGATGCTTGCGTATGAGAACATCCCGATTCCTGTTTACTATTTTGCGACAGATGTCTTCACCGCTCCATTAGCTTCTATTTGCGACAAATTGAGAAAATTCTATATCGCCACGAAAGAAGGGGCGCAAGCCGTGTTGGATATGGGGCAGAAGCGAGATACCGTTGAAATATGTCCGTTTCCTTTGCGCCAGAACATAGCGTTCTCCCCTGTTTATACCAAAGAGGAAGCAAGGCGTAAATTGGGCTTGGATGAAAACCTTTTCACCATCCAATTCAATCTTGGCGGGGAAGGGCTTGGATCTTTGGAAGTCATCAGTGCCATAGCGGATCTGGGCGTTGAATTGCAGGTTGTTGTTATCGGTGGTATGAACGGAAAAATGAGAAAGAGACTTGAGATTCTTTCCAATCATATTCGAAAGTCCGTACATATTGTGGTTGTCGGATTCGTTGATAATGTAAACGAATATCTTTATGCTTCGGATATAATTGTCGGACGAGCGGGGATAAACACCCTTGTAGAAGCGTTTTATGTCCATCGCCCATTTTTGATAACAGAGCTGGTTTATACGGTGATGCCTTCTGCTGATTATGTGACAGCACATGCTGTCGGTTGGAATTGCAACCGTAACAGGGAACTTCAGATCGAAGTATTGAAGAAATGTATACTTGATAAAGGGTATTTCTTATCCATAGAAAAAAATTTTGATTCGATCCCCATCGAATTCGATGCCGCAAAACTTGCCAGAATGATACTTTCCGATGTGGATGAATACCGGGAGGAAAAAGGATGTTCGGAAAAGGTTTGAAAGCAGTTGCGCTGTGTGCTGTTCTGATGCTACTTTCCATGGGTGTTTTTTCTTCCGGCCTAGATATGTTTCCGCTTTCCCATCCGGTTTATTCCGAGATGGAGGCGCTTTATATCATCGAAGGAAAAGCATCTCCGCTCGGCTTTAAGCCTTGGACCGCTGTCGATGTGGCACATATGCTTGATTCGGTGGAAGCTGGCGATTCTTCCGCAAAAGCCTTGAAGGACAGGATATCCGGATATATATATGGCAATGATAAAGATTTCGCACCTTATTTCGGTATTGCATTTAATCCTGTTTTGAATATCCATTCGAATTCTTCTGAATTCAATACCTCATCGTATTATTACGACAAGGATCTTTTGAATACCCATATACTGGATTTGGAACTGGGGATGACCTATAAGGATAATATCGCGGGATATATGGATTTTTCCCTGGGTTTCATATATTCGGATGCTGAATTTTATATGAACGAGTCCGGATCTGAAGCAGGCTATTCGAGCACATTCTCGACGAACATTCCGTTTTTGACAAAGCGTTCGATAAGCATGAACTTTCCCGACAGGGCCTATGTCGCTCTCGGTTGGGATGCTTTCAGGGCTGTTGTGGCCAGAGACCGTGTCAGCTGGGGTAACGGGATGATGGGGAATATGCTTCTGGGAGACACGCTTCCTTATCATGATTATCTCTCCCTTACATTTACAGGAAGCAGAAATTTCAGCTACCAGATGTTGATGAGTTTTTTCACACATCCAGTAAATCTTTTAGATGTGAATGGCCCATTTACTCCTGGGGCGCCGGAAACCGATTATGATAGACTTCCGCTTTCCGGTGTGAGATTCCTTTTGGGGCATCGTTTCGAGATGCGTTTTTTTTCAGGAAAGGTAATGCTTGCTTTGAATGAAGCGGTCATGTATCAGTCTGAAGAAGGTTATGTGGACCCAAGAGTCTTCAATCCTTTGATGTTTCTCCATGATTTATATATCGGGGGTAATGCCAATTCACTTGCTACTTTGGAATTGGAGTATTCCCCAGTGAAGAATTTATTGCTTTACTTTCAATTCGGGGTTGATGATCTTGCGATTCCTGGGGAGAATTCTCCTGGTTCGAAGGGTGCCTCCTCGGATGGCTGGGGGCTGCAGGCAGGCTTGAAGCTGACCATGCCACGTAATGGAGGAAACTATTATTATGGAACTGCGGAATTCATATATACATCTCCATTTATGTATCATAGGGCACAGGGAAGCGATCCGGACCAAAATGATCTGTCTTTAAGTTATATCTCGACAACCAGGGTGGTGGGTGGCAGCCGTCCCTATACCATAGCCCGATATCTTTCGTTTCCCTTTGGCTCTGATGCTATAGCTGCGGCGTTGAGATTCGGTTATCGGGATATTGATTCTTTCGATGTCAATGCGAATCTTTTTTTCATGGCCCACGGCGTAATAAGGAAGTATTCGAAGATCGATTACTATCGCGAAGACGGTGGTCTTGTCACAAATACCCCCAGCACGCAAAATCCATTCGATCCGAATGCCGAAGAGAACATGGTCGAATATACGTTTGGAGTTGGTGTCGATGCCTCAATTGATCTAACGTCGTATCTCTCTGTCGAATCCGGATTATATCTTATAACCGTATGGAATAAGGGCAATGTAGCAAGATCTGCTGTTTGCGATATGCAGTTTTCAATAGGACTCACTTTGAAGTATTAGTCTTCTTAAGTTTGCTTAAAATAGCGTCTTTCATGGTATTCGCAATTGTTATGGCATCAGAATTCTTCCTATAGAAGATAAATAATATCAATAACGATATTAATGCGGAACAGACTCCTCGCAGGATGATGGCTCCTAGTCCCCGAGTAGGAAAGAATGAGGTTGTAAATACGGATATTGCCATCATTATGGAGGATATTATCATTCTTCCGAAAGTTGAAAAATAGTACCAGAATGCAGAGCGCTGAAAACCATAGTGGTAGATGATAAGTGGCTCATACCATAGATTTACCGTGATATTCGTCAGGAGAGTCCCAATCAGGATGCCGTTGAACCCGAAAAATTTACCGAGAATTACCGAATATATTATATTTGCGATGCTTTCAAACAACGGTCTTTTCCTGTCATACCAATAAAGCCCCAATGAGGATTTATATGAATTGGTCATGAACCTGAGGCTTTTGATATAGAAGTTTATGCATACAATGATTACGGAAATAAGTGGTATTGTTTTATCCTTTCCGAAGAATGTTGAGACAATGGGATTGGAAATACATACAAGAACCACTGTTGTTATGCTGTAACAGAAATAATGTCCGAGATTGATTGCTTCAAAACTTCTGGCAACTTTTCGTTTTGATTCCAATACCCCCATGTTCCCAATGCTTGCCGTGATTGCAATAGGCATGATTGCCAATACACCTGAGATTCCGGCGATAATCATCTGATAGTTCGAATATTTTCCTAAAAAGGCTGTTGAAACCATAATGCTGATAAGAATCGAATCGGTGGAATCGACGATGACGGATCCTATACGTGTTATTAAAAGCCCTTTCATGTTGCTGATGATGTGATGTTTGCTTTCTTGCGAGATTTTTACACTCGTTTTCTTTTTTACTACAGGATATCTTTTTCTACTTACCATACGCAGTTGAAGCGAGCAAGAAATCGAACAAAGAAGCATTACAAGGCTGTAGTAAAGGAAATTGGCAGTCAATGCGGTTACCAGCATCAGAAGGGCATACTGAATGCACCATGTCATATTTTGTATGAATGTCTGTATGTATTGTTCCTGGTTGACTGTCAGTATTATCGTTGAAGCTGTAAGCCAATATGAAAATGCCGTCTTGATGACGAATAGCATGAAATAAATCGACACAAGAGAGTACGGCACGTCCGTGGAAATCAATACAGGAAGAAACGGTATCAGTACCAAACCTCCGATAGTAATGAAGGCTCCTATAAAAAAATAAACCTTTTTCATGCAACCGATTATTGAGGCTATCTGGTCCTCGTCGTTCATTGCCACCGGTTTATAAAGTGCATATGAAACTGCTGTGGTTATACCTAATTCGGAGCAGGAGAGGATGTTTATTATGTTGTTGAACAGGCTGAACATCCCCAGATAGTCGTCCATATACACATGATTGAACTGAGTCCTTTCCAGAAAGCTCAAAACCCCCATGACTATTCCTGTGATGAGGGCGACGGAGGCATTTTTGGCCGACTTGTTTATTCTAGTAAGATCTGAATTGGATACACTCATCTTTTCTTTCCCGGATTTAGACTATATCATATAATTGCACGCAGATAAACTTAGACTTGGAGATTAGGTTAGACAATTGAAAGAAAGCAATGCCCGTCGTCATGCATATCTTATTTTAATACATGACAACATAGCACAGGTTAACGAACTGTTGTCTTTGCTGGATCATGAACGGAATGATCTTTTCGTACATATAGATAAAAACTCCCATTTGGATGTTTCAGAAGTGGGGATGACAATCTCCAAGTCTAACATTCATGTATTTAAGGAGATATCTGTATATTGGTCGCATGTATCCCTGACAGAGGCCGAATTGTTTCTCCTTGAAACCGCTGTTTCGAAAGGTCCCTATCAATATTATCATTTGCTTTCTGGAGCAGATCTTCCAATAAAGCCTCAATCATATATATTGGATTTTTTTGATAAGCACGATGGCAAAGAATTTGTGGAATATCAGGTTCCAGGAAAGTTTTTGGATAAACCATATTACGACAGAATACGTTACTACCATGTTCTTTCTAAATATTACAGGATTCCTGGACGTCTTGGTAAGGTTTTATCATACGGGGCGATAGCTATTGAGTATTTCTGCATATTTTGGCAATTCCTTTTCCGTATCGATAGGATTGGAGATGATATTGCCTTTGCAAGAGGCTCCCAATGGTTTGATATCACAGATGATCTGGCAAGATATGTAGTCGGACAGAGAGAAGATATCTTGAAAAGGTTTAAGATGACAAGAGCCAGCGATGAATCGTTTCTGCCGCTTATCGTGCATAACTCACACTTCAGGGAGCGGCTGTTTTTGAAAACGTTCAACGGTGATATGCGGGCCAATATGCGCTTCATTGATTGGCAAAGGGGGGATCCTTATTTGTTCAAGGATGGTGATTTTGAGGAGCTGATGGCTTCCGAACTTCTTTTTGCTAGAAAATTCGACCAGAGAAAGTATCCAGGCGTTGTGAAAAAGATAATCGATGCTGTGAAGGAATAGGTGTATGAAAAGAAATAAAGTCTGGCCTCCTATGATAATGGGGAAGGCTGAAACATTGGAATATATAAATAAGACCGGATGTTCCATCGGACGCTATGGTGATGGGGAGGTATCGCTGATGGCCATGATAGGAATCGGCTTCCAAAGACCCAGCTGGAAATTGAGGAAGGAGCTTATTGAAGTTGCAAGATCCGAAGATCCCGGTTTTTTAGTATGTGCTCCCGTCATCATCATAGACAAATCCGAGCTTGTTCCAGAGTCAGTGAAATGGTGGACTGCGAATCTTCGTCTTATGGGCTGTGTCTGGAAACACTATTTTTCGTCTGGAAGGAAGTTCGGGGATACACAGATCACCCGTCCCTGGCTGAATACGCAGAACCAAGATCTTGCCGTCATGTGCTTTTCTGGATTGGAGAGGGAGTGGATCGGTCGTGATATAGTATTGATAGAGGGTGAAAAGTCCAGGGTAGGGGTAGGTAACAATTTTTTCAAAGCTGCAAAAAGTGTGAAAAGGATCCTTTGCCCTGTAAGGAATGCATATTCGAAAATTGATGAAATATATGATGCTGCGGTCACTTTTCCAAAGACTTCTGTTTTCTTGCTTGCCTTAGGTCCAACTGCCACTGTACTTTCCTATCGATTATATAAAGCCGGTTTCCGGGCTCTTGATATTGGACATATGGATATAGAATATGAATGGTTTTTGATGAAGGCCGACCACAAGGTGCCGATAAAAAGCAAATATGTCAATGAAGCTGGTGGAGAGAAGGTGTTCGTTGACAGTGTTACAGATGAGGAATACAGGAAGGAAATCGTATGCGTGATAAAATAAATCCAAGTTTTCCTTTTAAAATACGGTTTTATCAAACCATGGTCCAAATATGTATGGGCATGTTTAAACCATTATATTTCAAGAAATATGAATCCATACTCGGATACATGGAGAAAGATTGCGATTCCATACTTGAAAAATATCGGGCAGTGGATTGCTCTCTCGAAAATCTAGGCTCCATTCCGAAAATAATCTGGGTATTATGGTGGCAGGGGGATGGTGTCCGTCCTCCTGTGCCGGATGCATGTATAAAAAGATTAAGCTCCATTTCAGGATATGAATTTAACTTGGTCACAAGAGACAATATCGGCGATTACATTTTCATGGATGATATTCTATCGTATTTCGATAGTGGTCTTATATCTGTCCAGTTCCTGTCTGATTTGATAAGAATGCGTCTTTTAAGGAAGTATGGGGGATTCTGGTGTGATTCAACCATCGCTGCAATTAATCCTGATTTTTTTGATGATATCGTGTCAAACTATAAATTTTATTCAATCAAACTTGCTGGTTTCCCGGAATGGTGTTCAGTATCAAAAGGGTATTTCAGTTCATATTTTTGGGCATCAGCTGAAAACAATCCATTTTTTTCATATATGGATGATTGCTTTACATTTTTCCTGAAGAAACATGGAAGAATAATAGATTATTATCAGATTGATTATACCGTTATGTTGGGTTACCGGAAAATTTCTTTTGTAAAAGATTTCATTGATTCTATTCCGTTATCAAACCCTGATATATTTTGGCTTTCCGGGATGCTTGATAAAGGATTTGATGCGGATATATGGGCGGAGAAACTGAAAAACAATTCATTGTTCAAACTTTCTTGGAGAAAGAGACCTTCGTTGTTGACAAGGTCCGGGAAAAAGACATTCTGGGCGGAATTGCTTTCTTTATGGGGAAGATGAATATGTATGTTTTGTCAATGGAGTATTGATCAATGCTTACATATGGTATCATCTTCCACTAACCAGATTTTTCATTTCATACTGTTTACGCTCTATAGTCAAATGGTGTTCTCTTATTCACTTTGGTACATGATAAATTTTGTGATATTTAAACTTACTTACTTACCGGGGGACCTCTCTGTAATAGTACAGCTTGATATGCAAGAAAAATGCTGTAAGAAGAAACAGCCATGGCTGGTTTTTTTTCCACATTCTCATTAAAGAAACCGTAGAAAAGAGCACAAATACCGGAAAACAATAATCCAAAAACACATAAATTCGAAAATAAGAGGAAAAGACCTCCGGTTCTTTTTTTTATTGATCCTTCAGAAAAACGGATGTCATGTGCATTAAAACACGTTCATTTTCAGGAGGAGGTGTCATATAATCCCCATAAATATCTGTAAGAATTGAATCATATGCCACTGGTATTGGTAAATTATGCCCGCAGAAGTCAACTTCCATCAAATCTTTCAAATAAGCTGTTTTGACAAGTCGTTTGGACATCGGAGGATAACAACCGCAGCGTACGAATTCCGAAGGTCCTGAGGCATTTTTAAGATATGAATCCTGTTCCTCTGCAATCCGGCTGTGGTCTATGAAAAAGTATTTGATGGCATCGAGCTTTGGATATACAAAAAAATTACAAATGCATTTATACTTTGTTCTCCATACATAGAACCTGGTGTAACTGATCATTTCCTTATGATAGTTGCCTTGGATGATCTTGAAATCCTTTTTCCTTTTTTCCTCAGTAGAATGATCTACGTAATCAAAAGGGAAAACGTCCACGAACAGCCCATACTCGAATTTTGGCTTGGGGCATGCTCCTTTGATGACCGTGGTGGTATCGAATATTTTTGCAAACGCCCAAGCATAATCTTTTGTATTCTTGTAATAACGTAAGCGAAACCTAGGAGATGCGATATCATTGAACTTGGTTATCAAAATATCATAATCATGTCGCAGCAACCCGATATCGACATCATCATCCCATGGAATGAATCCTTTATGTCTCACCGCTCCTAATAGCGTACCATACATAAGGAAAAAATTGATATCCAGTATCGAGCAGACGCGCTTGATCTCATCCAGCACTTCAAGAAAATGTACTCTGACTTCCTCTATTGTTAATTGTCTCACAGCCTATATTCTAGCATAGGCTGGATACTTGTTAACAGTATTTTACCATCTTGTAGTAGGGCTATGATATGAATTGCAGTTTGTTACGAATTATGACATCATGTTTTTAGTGGATATGATAAAAAAAGCTTTTTTCAGGAAAACAAGCATTTTCATGGTCTTTTTTTTCTTAATCATGTTCAGTCTGTCCGCAGTTGGAATACAGAAGGTATACAATTTCTCAGATTACGAATATATCGAATGCAGAAGCATATGCTTGCAAGCAGGAGTTGCTTATCCATCTGTACAACCTGTGACAGGAACGGAACTGGCAATAGCACTGTCCAGAGTCGATGATGGTAAAATCGGAAAAGAACTTTTGGAGAGGAAAAACAATCTTCTTTCACTGTTAGAGCATCCGAACATGATGTTTGTACAAAATGGTTATGCATTTGACATAGGAGGATCTTTATCTCCTGAAATATACATTCATAATGAAGATTTATATGAATTTGAATCTTTTATTCCATACCATCAAAGAAAACCGTTTGCTGAACTTCATTTTGAGGCTGGGTTAAAAGATCAAGCTTATCTTTATTTTAAGTTCGAGGAAAAGGATTCTTTGAGAAATATTGCTAACAAAATCGATTACCATACGAATTTCACCTCGATACTGGACTATGATAAAAATACTGGACAGTTAGTATTGTTTGGTCGGCTCTCCCAGGCCTTTCAACCATTTCATGCCGGCATTTCAATCGGTAATGATTTGATAAATTTCCAAATGGGACGTAACAGGAAATCATTTGGATTAGGTGAAACAGGGAACCTGCTTGTAGGGGATAATTTTGTGATGCAGGAATATTTGAAGCTTTCTTTTTTCTCTCCATGGTTCGGTTATGATCTTGATCTGAGCATCTTCGATCAGCAGAATGGCCCTCTGTCTTTTTCAAAGTTCACCATGTCCGGATATCATCAATATCGGATCATGCATCGTTTCTCATTCGCGCCATTGTCAAACCTTTCGATTTCCGCAACCCTCGGAGGGATATATCAGGTGGATGGATTCGATATCAGAATACTTACACCTATGATGTTGGTCCATTCGTTTAATAACTTTTCAGATGAGCCTGAAGTGCAAACATCCGACGAGGGAAACAATATAATGTCGCTTGAAATCTCTTGGAATTTTTGTCCCGGATGGATGTTCCATACGCAGGTTGCTATGGACCAGCTCCAACTAAGAAGAGAAAGTGGGGATATACCCAATGCATTTGGGTTCCTATTCAATATACAAAATGACGCAAGAGTGTCAAATGGAAACCTGCATAGTCATATAGAAGCCGTGTATACCATGCCATACCTGTATTTGAATTATAAAACCGATGATTCGGGTACACTTGATTATAATTATGATTTCATTCTTGGGCATTGGCTTTCCTGGGGTTCTGAAATCCAATACTCCGGTTACCGTTATGGTCCGGATGTCTTTATGCTATCAGTTGGCTCCGATTATTACACCTTGGACTGGACCATAGGAGGGGATGTATCATATAGGTTTAAAGGAATGCACGGCATACCTTATTACCCAGGGATAGAGGATACTTTCGAAAACTATTTTAAAAATGAAAGTCAGCCTAACATATACGAACATACCATTCAGCTATCGGTTGGCGGTAGTTATACTTTTGATAAAATGAACATTACTTTATCGTCTAGCTTCTTTTATTGCCACATATGGAACTATCACCATGAAAAAGGAAGACAACATGATAATATAATGTTCCAACTTGGATTATCTTATATGTTTTGATAGTGCTATGCGGCACACCTTCAGTACAAATAATGCTATAACCTTCCATGCTAATGCTATCTGGTTAAAAGTGGTTTTGGGAAAACGTGTGACGAAAGGCTCGAGAGAGGACAAATCCTAATCTTTGCCTATCTTTTGTTTCAAACTAATTCGGAAGGAAATGATAAATTTATCTGAGAATAGTCATCAATATATAGTCAATTACTTTCAAACTGGCTTGCACCATGAAAACGCCGTATAAAAAGTACAGGTTCCACTTGCGACCTGAAGAATATTCAAAGAATGTGCTGAAAGGATTTTGAAATGATATTATTCTGAATTCTTTATTTGGTTCTGTTTGTACGACATTATGTTTAGGGGTGGGATTATTTGATTCTTCTGGTTGAGATAGTGTGATTTCATGTGCTATCCTTCTTCTGCGAGGTTGAGATGTTTATAGGAAAGCAATTGTCTACCCAGGAAATCAGGGTTTCATGCCTGGATATGTTGGAAGAGATACATAGGATTTCTAAATTATTGGGACTCAGGTATTTCTTGGGTTGGGGGACGCTTTTAGGCGCGGTGAGGCATAAAGGTTTCATACCCTGGGATGATGATATTGATATCTGTATGCTTCGAAAAGAATATGAAATATTGGTTTCGAAATTTAATGATTTGGCAAATCCACGTTATAGACTTATTTGTGCGGAGAATACAAAAAATTATTTATGGGCTTATGCCAAGGTCATAGATGTTAAAACATCTTTGAAGGAATTCCGTCTTATACCTGAATTTGATTACGGCCTATTTGTAGATATATTTCCATTGGATTATGTTTCAATCTCCGGGGAAGATGAAAAGAGAAAGCTTCAAAAGCAGCTTATTCTTTTCAATAGGAGGCAGATGATCACAGCTATCAGATATGCACCTTGGAGATGGAAGATCTGTAATTTCTGGAATTTCATAATATATAAAGGTAGAAAACGGTTTTCATATTTTTTTGCTGATGCATCGAGCAATAATATCAAATGTGACCGCTTCCTCTCAAATTTATCCAATGGAGAAAAAACGGATATGTTGCTGGCAACGTTCAGCCAGGAACCGAAAATTGACAAACTTCTTTTCAGGAGTGAGTGGTATTCCGATGCCATTGAATGGGACTTTGAAGGCCGTAGGTTCATGGTGCCGTCCGAGTATGATGCGATATTAAGGACAATGTATGGTAATTATATGAAACTCCCTCCTGAGAATAAGAGGAAGGGCGAACATTTTAAAAGTGTGCGATGGAGATGAACTTGTCTTTCATATAGTATTTGTTGGCAAAGCATTACTATATTTTACTATCTTTCTGTTTTGCAGTAATTTATACTCTTAGCTATATTTATTTAAACGGAGGTATCCATTTGGATGCTTTGATTGGCAACGGGTTATTCATTATGACTAAAGGGTATACATTCCTGCAAAGTGGGAGCCTGCAGGCTGTTTCTCATCCCCTTTATTTGGAAGGATCCGGATAATTACGGATCTTTTTTTTAAAAGAAGGAGAAGACATGGAAAAGCTGATAAGACTTTTTATCGTCGACAGGAACATGCGAAGGGACGAGTTCTTGAAAAGGGCCGGCCTTTCCAACGGATATCTTACGATGGTTACGAAAAACGACGGTCTCAATCCAAGTTTGGATATATTGTACCGCATAGCGGATGTGTTCAAGATTCCGGCATCCTCGTTTTATGAAATCCTGGAGAAAGGAGAGCGGTATGTGATTGAGGAGGTGGAGAATTATTCCCGTCCTGCATTCACCCAAAAGGATTATGCATTATGCCTTTATTACTGCATATACTGCATCGCCGGCACAAACCAGTATAAAATGGCCATGAAGGCCGATTGTCCGCTGCAGGTCATAAATAATATATTGATTTCCGCAAAGCTGAATCGGAAAACAAGGCTATCATCTATAATAAACCTTTTGAAATCGATCGACATCAAATTAAGCGAATACCTTTTATATCTTGAAAGTGGGGAATATCTCAAGGCATTGGAGTTGGATGTCATCAAGAAAAATGCATTCTTCAGCTCTTGATATAAGCGCCCGGAAGGGCGCCTTCTTCATAAAAGCACCTGCTTGATGAGTTTGCAAAGCTCTTCCTGCTCAATTTCTTCTTTCCTTTTGCTTACTTCCTCATCGATGAGCCTTTCTGCTTCAATAATGATTTTCTCAAGTTCTTTTTCCTTCATCTCTTTTTCTCCTGATCTAGACTTGGGTATTATTAGCTGCAATGTACGGCTTAATGGAGTGAACTTTTCGCTAGCGGCGGAGTGTCGCTTTCGGAAGCCACGGAGTATCCTTTTCGCTTAATCGGGAGCATTCGC
>CASDPA010000035.1 GCA_949282255.1 uncultured Spirochaetales bacterium | reverse complement strand
TATGCCGTTCTGCCTTTTCTTTGCCGTTCAATCACTTGACTGTCGTTAGGAAGATTTACTTCCCCAATAAAGTTCCAAACAATCTGTACTTTCTGTCGGCGGTGGCCGCTGGACTTGTCCGGCGCATGGACTATGATTTTCTTCACAAACTCATTCACTATCGTAGGGGTTAATTCTTTCACGCCCACATACTTGCGAATGACGGCGGCAAAGTTGTCAAAGTCTGCCTTGTCCTGCTCGAAGATATGAACAGCGTTTTGCTCTGCATAAACAAACTCCGTCAATTCTTTCTGCTCGGCTTCATACTCCGCAGACAATTTCAAAAACCGTTCGTGGCTGATTGTTCCGTTTACATCATCTTCATAAATCCGCTTGAAAATCCGGTCAAGTTCGGTTATCCGTTTCCTTGCCTGTTCCAATGCTTTCTTGCGCCGCTTCATATCCTTTTCCATTTTCTCAAAACGCTGCTCATACACCATATCGCGAAACGAAGTGATGTCGTCGATAAACATAGCGGTTACATCAAAAATCCGTTTTAGGACAATCCGTTTCAGTGTTTCCTCTCGGATATAATGGGCGGTGCAACTTCCCGTATTGCTCTTGTAACGGGAACAGCGGTAACTGTCTTGTGAGGGCGTCAAACTGCTTGCCGTACAGAAATGTAATTTACTGCCACAGTCAGCGCAGAAAATTAAGTTGGAAAACAGCCCTTGCCGTTCCGCTTGCTTGGCGGGGCGGCGTTTGCTTGCCCTTAATTCCTGCACCCGTTCAAAAAGTTTTTCATCAATGATTGCTTCATGGGTATTGCGGAAAATCCGGCGGTTTTCGGGCGTGTTCTCATACCGCTTTTTCAGTTTGTTTGACTTGGAATAGGTTTTGAAATTGACCGTATGCCCGCAGTATTCAAAACGCGCTAAAATCTTGGAAACAGAGTTTGCGTCCCATAAATACGGATTATCCGGCAAAGGCTTTCCGGCGCATTTTGCATAGTAGGATTTTACCGTCAAAACTTTTTCCTTTTGCAGCATTCTTGCAATCTGCATAGGACCTTTCCCGTCCACACAAAGAGCAAATATCTTCTTGACTACTTCGGCGGCTTCTCCGTCCACAACCCATTGTTTCGGATTGTCCTTGTCCCTCAAATATCCGTAAGGCTGTTTCCCCATGTGTTCTCCGGCATTTGCCTTTGCGTTAAGTATCGCTCGGATCTTCCGGCTTGTATCGCGTGCATAGAAATCGTTGAACAGGTTGCGAAATGGGGTAAAATCGTTGTCGCCCTTGTCGCTGTCCACACCGTCGTTGATTGCAATATAGCGAATATCACGCTCGGCAAAAAAACTCTCGGTGTAATAGCCGACTTTCAGATAGTCGCGCCCCATGCGGGACATATCCTTGACGATAACCGTTTTGACCTTTCCCGCTTCCGCAAGCCCTATCATTTCATTCCAGCCGGGTCTATCGAAAGTTACGCCGGAAACGCCGTCGTCAATGAAAAAAGTCGGGTTAGGGAAACCGTTGTCCTCTGCATACTGCAAAAGGATTTTTTTCTGATTGACAATGCTGTTACTGTCCCCATCAAGCGCGTCCTCTTGACTTAATCGGGCATATAAAGCGGTAATGTTGTCGGGATAATTTTTCGTTGTCGTCATTGTTCATTCCTCCTGTAATGAACGCCCGACAAACAGGTTGTTATCTTCATTATAGCGGACTTCTTTTTCTTTGTCAGTAGGCGTTTTCACGGTTTCCGATTTTATGAGCCGTTTCATTTTTTCATAGAGCAGTTCAGAGCCGCCGCAAACCGTTGACACTTCATAAAGCGTGCCGCCAACTTTGTATGTAACGGTTTCATTCAGCGGATTGCCCTTTTTCGGTAGCAAATCGTTGTATTCAATTTCTCGTTTCCTTTCCATTCCTTTCCTGTCCTTTCCTTATTTTGGGTAGGGAGCAAGCACAGCAAATGAGTACCCATTTGCCGCTTGCTTTCCGTAAAATGCGCCGCATTTTCTCTTGTTGGGAAAATCCCAAACCCTTTTGTGTTCTCTCACTCAATATCCCGTCCGAAAAGCGGCTTTTGTTGCGTTTTTGCCTTTCACTACCTACTACACCGCACAGGGCAATTTTGCCAAAGTTTTGAGCAAAAAAATTTTTTATGCCTCTTGACTTTCATGTCAAGCAGATATATAATCGATTTATATAAAATATTTATATAAATCGATTATTTTCCGAAAGAGAGGGAAGCTGATGCCAAAGCAAAGAATCACAAAAGAAATGGTTGTTGACGCTGCTTTTGAACTTGCCAGACAGGGTGGAATGGAACAAGTCATAGTAAAGAATATTGCAGAGAAATTAGGGTGTTCTGTACAACCAATTTATAGCTATTGCAACAATATGGACGGATTGCGAAATGATGTGGAAAATAAAGTTAGGAGTTTTTTGCAAAATTACATAGCCGCACATATTGATAAAAATGATTTATTCCGAAGTACAGGACACGCATATTTGCAGCTTGCCAAAGAAGAACCGCATATATTAAAAATATTCATTCTGCAAAAGAGAGAGAATGTTTCTACATTAGATGATTTATATAACTTGGAAGCGAATACCCAAATACCGAAAACTATTGCAAACGAGTTAAAAATCAGTGTAGAAAATGCAAAACAGTTACATTTAAATATGCTGATTTACACAATAGGAATTGGTACTATTTTTTCAATAACAACGCCGGGAATTGCATTAAACGAAATATATGCACAACAGGAAATTGCTTACAAAGCATTTTTAAAACAGGCATTAGACTATGGGATGCAATGAGTAGCAACAATAGAAAGGAATTAAATATGAAAAAAGGAATTATTATTTATCAATCTAAATACGGAGCGACGAAAAAGTACGCTCAATGGCTTCAAGATATGACAGGATTTGCCTGCGTGGAAACGCCAAAAGCGACAGTTAATGATATATTGCCTTATGGAACAATCCTATTATGTGGTGGTATTTATGCTTCTGGAATAGCTGGACTATCATTCTTAAAAAAGAATATCAACCGATTTAAAGATAAGAAAATAGTCATATTGTGTGTGGGTGCTTCCCCTTATGATGAAAGTGCATTTGCGGAAATCAAAGCACATAATCTAACAGGTGAGTTGAGTGAAATTCCGCTTTTTTATGGAAGAGGTGCATGGGATGAAAGCAAAATGAAATTTATGGATAGGGCTTTATGTAAAATGTTACAAAAATCTGTATCTAAAAAAGACCCCGATACATACGAGCCTTGGATGAAAGCTCTTATGTGTGCGGCGGGGCAAAAATGTGATTGGACGAACAAGAAATATTTGCTTCCACTATTGGATTATTTGAAGCATTAAATTGCTTAAAGAAAGCAAGGTGATAATTTGGATAAATCAAAATGGATATATTACCCTGTATGTGGCAACAAAACAAGATTGAGAATACGGGAAGATACAGAGTTGAAAAACTTTCCTCTCTACTGTCCGAAATGCAAGCAGGAAACGCTAATCAGCGTAAAACAACTAAAAACCACAGTTATCAAAGAGCCGGACGCACAGACGCAGAGCCGATAACACGCAGATAAAAATGCGGTTATCGGCTCTTTCATATTTCTCGGATAAATATAAATGCCGCCATATCGACAAACTTTTCTTGACCTTATGGGGAAATAGCAAAGCAAAGAAAAGCCATCAAGGGTCAAGATGAACGCTACGCGCCCTTGACGGCTTTTCCCGTCTTTGCTTACAGGCAGACAA
The DNA here is from genome assembly GCA_949282255.1 of uncultured Spirochaetales bacterium. GTDB lineage: Bacteria > Spirochaetota > Spirochaetia > Sphaerochaetales > Sphaerochaetaceae > Ornithospirochaeta. The sequence goes on along the minus strand of CASDPA010000035.1, from coordinate 17,453 downwards.
GAGGGCGCAAACGGAAAGACCGCTTGCGCCCTCTATCTATTATGGTTGTCTTGTGGTCATTTAGGGGTTAAAAAAGCCTTGATTTATGCGGCTTTGCGGACGCGAAAATAGAGAGGTAAGGCTTTTTATATTCAATCCCTCAAAAACGGCGTTCTATTGCGTAACAAAGCGGATATACCGATTTCACGATATACCCGCTTTCCGTTATTACAACCTGTCTGTCAGCCGTTGAATAGTTCCTTATCCCTCTTTATCTTGGTATAGGAGTTCCTTCTTTTTCTTATAAGCGAATCTTGAAAGAGGGCAGGAGGGGTTGTACTTGTGGGTGAGTATGGAAGATGCACCTTGTACGATGTTTCTTCTAACACACCGGCACCCCATCTTCGTCACCTTTCCATGGATGTTGGAGATCCCGCTCTGGTTGAGCTTCGGCACAAGGCCTGCATAATTCATGAGCTGCTCCGGCTTGGAGAACCTTGAACCGTCGCCTACGTAGGCGATGAGGGTTGATGCATTGACCAGTCCGATTCCCGGCATGGAGAGCCATGCCAGGGCCTGCTGAGGATGGCGGAGACAGATGTTGACGAGCTCCTGTTCCACCGCATTGAGCTGAAGCTGGACGAGATCCATCCCGTCGTTCAGTATCCTTGCAATGTTTGCAGCCTGTCCGGTCAGGAGCTCTTCCACAATCTCATGCCTGTATTCCGCCTCTTCCTTGCATCGTCGTTTGTCTATCTCGGGATGGCCTACGCCGTTGAAGAGTGCAAAGAACTTGTTGAACTTGGCAGTCTCGTCCTCCTTCAGGAACACATGGAAAGAGACCGCCGACCTTTCAGCCTGCTCCTCCTCGCTGGGAACCGATACCGTAGGCCATGCTTCCCTTCTCATGTCCCTTCCTATGCATGCGAGCTTCATCGCATCCGCCTTATCCGTCTTCCTCTGGCTGTCCCAGATCAGCCGGAGCTGTGCGGGATTGAGTACGACCACCTCCGCAACCGTGTGATTGATGAGGAAGCGGGCGAGGTTGAACGAGGAGCTCCCCGCCTCCATGATGACAAGATCCCCGTCGCCGACCTTTTCTAGAAGACGGACATAGCCGTCATCATCCTTCGTCATTTTTCCCGTGAAGTTATGCCGGCGGACATAACCTTCCCCGTAAAGCCTGCAGCCGTAATAGGTCTGCTTGCCAAGATCCAGCCCTATTATTGAGGGCCACGTCTGATGAGTGCATTTCATATACACCTCCGCAAATGATCTGACGATGTCCAGGAGGCGTCATTACAGAGATCCGGCAGTATGTGTTCTCATTTTTATTATAGAGGTCGGCCCGGCATGCAAGCATGCACGGGCAGCCTCACAAGATACTTCGATGACCAGCGACTTGTGTAAATTTTTTTTCAGAAGTAACCCCATCTAATGATGTGTCCTTCACAACGGGCCTCGCATAGTCACCGGCTCCTGACTCCGTCAAGTCAAGATTACCATCGATACTGCATCTTTGTAATTCAGACTTTCCTCACTTACGGGCTCAGTGTATTTTTTTTGCGCTTGTTACATCGGTTTTTCTATATTGTAAATTTTTTACTAAATTTTACTATTTTAATTGACGTCTTTATTTTCCAATGTGATAATGGGCTTAGGTGAGAAGATGGCAGGAATAAAGGAAATCGCTGAGAAATGTAATGTATCGAATACGACGGTGTCCCGTGTGCTCAATGGAGATTCAAGCCTTTCCGTATCCGATGATGTCAGATCCGCTATCATCGGCTGTGCCCGTGAAATGGGTTATATGACTCCTAGGCAGAGAAAGCAGTCCAAAAAGAGAAGGATAGCTTTTCTTGCTGCTGAGATAGATCGTCCGGGGTTTGAGGCTGTTGTGCTTGCCAAATTGAAAAAGGTTGCCTTGCCTCTTGATGTGGAGATAGTTTATTTCTCTCTTGAGGACAAAGATATTTCCGGCTTGATCATCCTCGGGGAATTCAAGGCGGAGGAAATAAGTTTTTACAGCAGGTACACGAAGAACATACTTTTGATAAACAATCTCGGTTCGGATTATCTTTACGACAGCATAATGATGGATTATTCGAACAGTGAAAAACAGGTTTTATCTTTTTTCACAGGGCTCGGGCTTGATAGGATAGGATATTTCGGCGGTTATCTTGAGAGGTCCGGCTCTGTGATAGGCATGCACAGATCCTCCATGTTCAAAAAGCTCCTGGAGGATGCAGGTCTATACAATCCTTCGTATTTCAAGATTTCCTCCATGGATGAGGAATCGGGGTATCGGGATGTCATGGCAGCAAAGGAGATTCCTTCCGCCATCTTTTTCGGCGATCCCGAATATGCAAGAGGCGGTATGAGAGCACTCAAGGAACGAGGGGAGTCTCCCGTTACCGTGTGCTATGACAATTTCGGTGAAGGAAGGGACTGCGGATGCGCTTATTCGATGGTCATTTTCACCGAGACCGTATGGACCACTGCCATACGGATATTGCTGGAGAGAATCAATCTTGAAAGGGATCAGAGCTTTTGCATCTATTGTCCCGCCAAGCTTGAAAATAATGCAGAACAAGGAGAATCGAAATGAAAAAGACTGTTTTCGTTTTGTTTGTTGCAATCCTGTGCGCAGCCGCATTGTTTGCAAATGGAAGCAAAGAGGCATTGTCCGACAGCAAGACCATTGATAATCTCAGGGTTTATTACGTTCCAAGCCGTGAACCATCCGAGATTATCACGGAGACGGAGCCTCTCAAGGAACTTTTGAAGACCGAGCTTGCAAAGGAAGGCTACACTGTGAACAATGTCGAGATCCAGGTCGGAACAAGCTATGAGGCGGTAGGTGTCGCGTTAAGCGCTGGGACTGCGGATGTCGGACTCATTCCTGCCAACACATATCTTCTTTACGATGACGGATGTGATGTCATTTTGACCGCAACCCGTGATGGGCTCAGCGTAGACAGCGACGATCCGAGGGATTGGAACAATAATGAGCCGATAACGGCAAGCGATGTGCAGGCTGTCGGATACAGGGCCTTGATGATTGCAGGCCCTTCTGAGAAGGCTCAGGCCATAAGAGCCAAAGTCAATGCCGGGGAAAAGCTTTCATGGGATGATCTTAACAACGCCAACTGGGCGGTGATGAGCTCCACAAGCCCTGCTGGATATGTCTATCCGACCATCTGGCTCATGGACAACTATGATGGTAAGACCATTGCGGATCTCGCACACACGGTCCAGGCTGACAGCTATGGCTCTGCATTCGCACGTCTTGCAAGCGGACAAATCGATATTCTTGTTACATATGCTGATGCAAGAAGGGATTACGAAGACGATTGGACGACCAACTATGGACGCTCTGCCGATATTTGGGAAGAGACCGATGTCATCGGTGTCACTCCGATGATCTACAATGATACGGTGAGTGTCAGCAAGACCAGCCCGATAATGACCGCTGAATTCATTGAAGCCTTGCAGAATGCGTTCATGCGCCTCAATCAGACAGAAGAGGGCAAGCGGGTCATAGCGATCTACAGCCATACCGGATATCAGAAAGCTGTAAGCAGCGATTATGATAATGAAAGGAAGGCTCAGGAGCTTATCCGCCAGGCCAGCAATTAAAATTCAAGGGGGCGGATGCCCCCTGTTTTTCAGTAGAGGGAGCCATGATTGTTTTTGAAGATGTAAAAAAAGTTTATCCAAACGGCACTGTGGGACTGAAGGATGTGAACCTTACTATCGGTGATGGCGAGTTTGTGGCCGTCATCGGACTTTCCGGCGCAGGAAAGAGTACTCTGATCAGATCCATAAACAGGATGCACCGTATATCCGGTGGAAAGCTCATGGTGGATGATGTGGATGTTTCCACGCTTGAAGGTAAAAACCTTAGAAAGCTCAGAAGAAAGATCGGCATGATCTTCCAATCGTTCAATCTGGTCACAAGAACGACCGTGATAAGGAACGTCCTTACTGCTTTTGTTCCTGACCTGCCTTTCTGGAGATCGTTCTTGGGTATATTTCCAAAGGATATGAAATTGAAAGCGCTTGAGTGTCTTGATAAGGTTGGCATACTTGAAAAGGCCTTCTCAAGATGTGATGAGCTTTCCGGCGGACAGATGCAGAGGGTTGCATTGGCCAGAACTCTTGCCCAGAATCCTTCCTTGATACTTGCCGACGAGCCGGTTGCTTCGCTTGATCCGGTGATGGCCCGGGTTGTCATGGACGATTTCAGAAACATAAACAAGAACATGGGTATAACTGTCATCATAAACATACACCATGTCGAGCTGGCTTTGGAGTATTGTGACAGGGTGATAGGGGTGCGTGCTGGATCAATCGTGTTTGATGGAAAGGCCTCGCAAGTTGACAAGGCTGTCATGGAGAGGATATACGGAGAAAACGGTGATGAAGCTGTATGACAGGATTTTTAAGCCAAGCGTGCATACTTTGAAAAATGGCAAGGTCGTCTACGAGAAGAAATCCAGGCTTCCTCTCGTATTGCTGACACTGGCCTTGATGATTGCAATAAGCGTCAGAATGACCGGATTCAGGCTTTCAGTCCTGATTTCTAGGATAAACTACTTCTTTACTATGCTTTTTGACATGTTCCCTCCTGATTGGGCTTACATGTCAAAAGTTTGGCAGCCGCTCTGGGATACGATCAAGATGAGCCTCCTGGGTTCTGTCATTGGAGGCATTCTGTGCATCCCGTTTGCTGTCGTCTCCTCGACAAACCTCATAAGGAGCCGTATTGTAACAGGCTTTTTCAAGTTCTTCTTTTCCGTGGTGAGGACCCTTCCAACACTTGTGACCGCATTGATTGCAACCTATGTGTTCGGTCTTGGAACCCTTGCCGGTACGGTCGCAATAGCAGTATTCACTTTCGCATATTGCGGCAAGATCCTGTATGAACAGATAGAAACTGCAGAAATGGGACCGTATGAGGCTATGGAAGCCCTCGGTTCGTCCAGAGTTGCGGCGATAAGATATTCAATCTGGCCGCAGGTACTTCCTGGTTTCCTGTCAACCGTTCTCTTCTGTTTTGAGGGGAACGTGAGATATGCTTCGATTCTCGGTTATGTCGGAGCCGGAGGGCTGGGTATTATTCTCAATGAGAAAATAGGCTGGCGCGAGTATTCAAGGGTTGGAATGATCCTTATTGCCCTTTTTGTTGCGGTCGTTGTCATCGAGAGCCTGAGTTCATATCTCAGAAGCAGGCTTAAATAGGAGGTCTTATGAAGCTTACATGTTCTGAAATGCTGAGCAGGGAGCCTAAAAAATGGCATATGGTGCTTCTGACCGTCCTTATTACCGTCCTGGTGCTTTCCTGGAGTGCAAGCGCTCTCGAGGTGAATGATACCGAAGGATCGGGGCTGGTGGTCGCAAAAAACATAATGCTTGGCATCCTCCATCCCACAAAGAGCCTCCTTTTTTCTTTTGGAACCAACGGTGTCTGCTATCTTCTTCTTGAAACGATGTGCATAGCATTTTTAGGAACTCTTGTCGGTGCGGTCCTCGCCATTCCAATCTCTTTTCTCGCTGCATCCAATATTGTTCCCAAACCGGTTGCCGTGCTTTGCAGGGTGTTTGTGATGGCTGTCCGCACCATTCCCGCATTCGTCTACGGGCTCATGTTCATAATGGTGACCGGCCCGGGAGCTTTTGCGGGGCTTCTTACTATGAGCGTGTGCTCGATAGGGATGCTTGCAAAGATGTTTGTCGAATCTATAGAGGAGCTTGACAAGGGAATATTGGAATCTCTTGACGCATCCGGCTGCAATCTTTTGGAAAAGATAAGGTATGGAATAATTCCGCAGCTGATGCCTTCCTTTTCTTCGACATTGATCTATCGCTTTGATATGAATCTCAGAGATGCTACGGTCCTGGGTCTCGTCGGCGCAGGAGGAATCGGGGCTCCGTTGATTTTTGCAATGAGCAGCTATCGCTGGAATGATGTCGGAGCAATCCTTTTGGGCCTCATCATCCTTGTACTCATCGTCGAATGGATAAGCAACAAGCTCAGAACAAAACTTATGAGGGGATGATATGGCTGTGATATGTTATACGGCGGATACACACAGCTACATGTATCCGACGGATTATGTGAAAAAAGAGAAGCTTCCTATGGGCTATATCCATCTGTCCTCCTTATTCGATGAGGATGCCATCCTTATTGATGGTGGTGATGTGCTGCAAGGCTCGCCGATTATCCGCTATGAGATAAAAAATGGACTCAGGCCCTTTTTTTCGGCCCTCTGCTATAAAGCGGCCGGATTGGATGTTTTTGTTCCTGGCAATCATGATTTCAATTTCGGCTATGATATTCTAAAAGATTTCACATCCGAAATCGGATGTGATTTTGTCTGTGCGAATCTTATTGATTTGAAAGGTGATTTGAATTGTAAGCCTTATGTGGTAAAGACAGCAAAGGATGGGGTGAGGATCTTCATCACGGGAGTGGTGACCGATTATGTTAACGTTTGGGAAGATAAGAAAAACCTTGAGCACATAAGGATAACGGATAGTGTGGATGCCGCACAAAAGATGCTTCAGTCGGCAAAAGCTGAAAAAAGTGATTATACAGTGCTCGTTTATCATGGGGGCTTCGGGGACGAAGGCTTTTCTGGTGCTGAATATGTGGAGAACAGGGGAGGCGAGCTTTCCAAATTGGGCTATGATGTGCTTCTGCAGGCCCATCAGCATTCTGTTATAAAGCCGTATATGGTTGACGGGACGTTGAGTCTCCAGGTCGGAGCAAAAGCCTTGAAGGGGGCGAGAATTGAATTCGGGAGCAGAAAAAAGACGATTCATGCCAGTTTTTTTGACGTCGATCTGTCCATTCCTTTAAAGCGTGATATGCGCATGGTTGTCAAAAACGATCCTGTGTATGCCGGGGTTGAAGAATATCTTTCAAAAGAGGTGGGAAGAACAAGCAAGGTCTTTCGGGATGAAGGAAAGCTTGAAAGTGCAGTAAACGGTTGTCCGTTGGCGGATTTCATAAACGATGTGCAGCTGCGCCTTACTGGAGCCGATGTCTCTGCAGCCTCCCTTCCGAACGATCCGGTATCGATCGGTCCTGTTGTCACGATATCAGATGTGCTTGCCCTCTATCCATTCAGCAACACCCTTGTGAAATTCAGGATGAAAGCTTCAGAGCTTAAAACGGCAATGGAGCGCACAGCATCTTACTTTTCCATTTCCGAATCTGGAAGGATTGAAATCAGCGAAAGCTTCATCCACCCCAAGGCCGAGCATTACAACTATGATTATTACAGAGGCATTTCCTACGCATTCGACATTTCGAGGCCTGTTGGGGACCGGGTTGTCAAAATGGTTTTCAAGGGCATTGATCTGTTAAGGGATCCGGAACATGTTTTGAGCGTATGCGTTAACAGCTACAGGGCCTCCGGGACCGGCGGATATGGAATATATGGTCGGGTGAGCCCTGAAAAGAGATATGGGAAGGACATGCAGGATGTGCTGTTGGAGATCTTTGAGAAGGGGGAGAGCATAGCAGTTCCAGAAAAAACCGATTTTAAGGTTTTTCCAGAATTTGTTCCTTGTCGTTTGGAAAAAAACAATCGAGTTGAAAAATAGTTGGAAACCGTGTTGACAATCTTATGGGTTTTCTAGTAGTATCATTGAGGTTATGAAATTCTCCTGTAGCTCAGTCGGTAGAGCAGGTGGCTGTTAACCACCCTGTCGGGGGTTCAAATCCCTCCGGGGGAGCGACCATTACTCCTTGCAAGTCAAGGAGTTTTTTTTGTCCATTACAAGCTGTAATCAAGAGAAAAAACAACCCGTTGCTTTTTTGCAACGGGCTTTGGCTCTTATTTTGTTGTCAAATAATCCTTGGGCACTCCGTCCACGCCATCCCAGATTATCTGGCGGAAATGCGTTGGATCCGTATTTCCCTCCGTGTTGATCAGAAGGATGTTTGATTTGTCATCCAGCCCCAGCACATGCACGAGGCCTTCGCTTCCAGGTTCCGTCATCATCGAATAAAGCGCGCCCAGGGTGACAGCTCCGGACTCGCCGGAAATCACGAACGGATCCCCTTTCAGAGGAACTGCAAGGATTCTCATTCCGCGGGCCGCAGTGTAGTCTGGAACTTTCATAAAGACATCTGCTGTCCCATCCAGCACCTGCCAGCCGATCGGGGAGGGATCACCGCATGCCAGACCTGCCATTATGGTATCAAGATCTCCCTTGATCGAATGCAGCTCTCCATCGTTTATCCTTGCTGTTTCAAAGACGCATGCCGCCTTGTCCGGCTCCACGACCACGAATTTCGGAGGATCATCCTTGAAGAGTGCGGCATAGAAACCGATTGTGGCTGCGGCCAAAGCTCCGACACCGGCCTGGATGAAGACATGTGAGGGCTTGGTTATCCCTAATCCTGCAAACTGTTCCTGTGCTTCAAGCATTATTGTTGTATACCCCTGCATTATCCATGCCGGTATCTCGGTATAGCCATCCCAGGAGGTGTCGCTGATGATCTGCCAACTGTTCTTCTTTGCATCAACGGCTACCTGGCGTACTGCATCGTCGTAGTTGCCGTTTACAACCACAACCTTGGCCCCGTATCCCCTTATGGCTTCTATCCTCGGCTTTGATGTGTCCTTATGGACATAGATGACGCATTTATGGCCGAGCTTCATGCTTGCCCATGCAATCCCCCTTCCATGGTTCCCATCTGTGGCGGATGCGAATGTGATGTCTCCGAGCTTGTCATGACATTCCTTGCTGATAAGGTATTCGTATGTGAGCTCCTTGTCGCTCATTCCAAGCTTTTTCTGGATGAAGCGGTAGAGTGCGAAAGAGCCTCCCATCACCTTGAAGGAATTGAGCTCCAACCTCTGTGCTTCGTCTTTTACATAGATTCCTCCAAGTCCGAGCATGTGTGCAAGGTTCGGGAGGCTTCTGAGCGGGGTCATCTTATAGCCTGGTATCTGCCTGTGAAAGGCCCTTGCCGTTCTTGCACAATCGATATTGAACAGCTCTTCGGCCTTTGTAAAATCCTTTTTCTTCGTTCTGACGATATAATCGAAATCTCTGGTGTTGCTTTCCATTTTTACCTATCCTCGGCTGTCATTATAGTTTTATTTCAGATTAATTCAATATCCAAAAATGAAAAAGAAGATAATTACGTAAAACATAAAAATTAATAGGTTGATCTTGCTGAAAAACTCAATGTATTTAAATAACCAGCTTCTGTTTCATTCAGTTGTCAGGAATAAAATAGGTCCGGTGAAAAATATTTCTCCGGACCTGTTGCATTCAATGGTATTGTGCGATGATTCCTTTTATTTCTCCCATCCTCTTTTCAAGCTCGTCTTTTGTGGATGCTTCAGCGACGATTCTTAAATAAGGCTCTGTGTTGCTCTTTCTGACATTGAACCACCATGTGGGGTATTCGATCCTGTATCCGTCAAAATCGAGGACCGATTCAGGATTGCCTTTTGTCACATATGTCTCATACAGCTTTCCTATTGCTCCATCCTTATCCTCGAGCTTGAAGTTTGTTTCTCCGCTGTTTTCATATTTGATAATGCTGTCAATGAAAGAGGAAAGTGTCTTTTCTTCTTTTTTTAGCTCCTTTACCACGGACAGCACCAGAAGTGAGGCAAGCACGCCGCTGTCGCAGTTGAAGAAATCGCGCCTGAAATAATAGTGTCCTGCAAGTTCCCCTCCGAAGACCGCGTCTATCTCGCGCAGCTTCATTTTCGCAAATGCGTGTCCAACCTTCCATGTGGTCACCTTGAATCCGAGGCCTTCGAGATATTCTGTGGTGCTCCTGCTTGTTCTGATATCCTGTATGGCGTTCCCGACAGCCCCTATTTTCTTATAATGATAGCCGAGCACGGCGGTTATATAGTCCGGCTGGATAAAGCGTCCTTTCTCATCGATGAACATGACCCTGTCAGCATCCCCGTCGTATATGACTCCGCAGTCGCTTTTGTTCTTCAAGACTTCCTTCTTGATATCCGCGCAGTTTTTTTCTTCAAGCGGATTCGGTTCATGGAAGGGGAACGTGCCATCGAAATAATCATATATGTAATGCACAGTCCCACCCTTGAGAATGTCTTTGATGACAAGGTTTGCCATACCGTTTGAGCAGTCCACCGAAATGTTTAGCCCATCGAGGTCGGGAGCGAAAGTGGAAAGATATTTAACATATTCATCCCTTACGTATGAATAATCCTTTACAGATCCTTTTTCCTGCACTGGTTCTGCCTTTTCTGACATGACAAGCTTTTCCAGATCCTTGAGCCCTGAATCCCCTCCGACAGGGATGGCATCCGTTCTGGAAATCTTCAGCCCGTTATATTCCTTGGGGTTGTGGCTGGCCGTGATCTGCACCGAGCAATCCGCCTTGAGAAAAACCGTTGAAAAATAAACCATAGGCGTTGTTGCTAGTCCGAGATCCCACACATCTGCACCGCCATCTGTTATGCCTTTTGTGAGATTCTCCCAAATCACGGGGCTGCTGGATCTCACATCCCGACCTACAACCACATGGTCCGTTTTCAGCAGCCTCGGCAGGAAATACCCTACCTTGTAGACCGTTTCCTCATTAAAATCCTTTCCCCAGATGCCCCTGATGTCATATGCTTTGAAAGCTCCCATCATTTTTCTCCTGTGATGAGCTTTTCGAATCCTTTCGGATCCATGAGCTCGAAATAATATTTTGTGCCGTCTTTCAGGCCCAATTCCAAAAGTGTTTTTCTTAATATCCTTCCGATTTTCCCGACAGGGTGTGCGATATTTTTAGCTGAAGAGATCACCTCAATCGCACTCGACCTTGAAACCATGGTCATGGAGATCACATCAGAACGTTCAAATGAATGTTCCATTTTGACATAAGGCTCCCTTTTCTTTGTTTTTATCTCTATGCCGAGTATTCGGGGAGGCCTGTCGAAATCTTCGAATATGAAAGTATTACCATCTGTATAAAGGAAGACTCCATAGTCTCTTCTTTCTCCTTTACTGGAACCGTAAAAAAGGGCGTATGTCCTGAATTTTATCTTTGCTCCGAGCTTTTCCTCCCTTTCTTTTAAGAAGGCAAGGGTATCGTAATCATTTTCCATATTTTTATCGTCTATCCTTTTTTCAAAGGATAATATACTATAACACAGATATGGAAGAATTTGAGAAAAAAGATTTTGCCAAGCACCTTAAGAGGGGAGGAATAGATGCCCACAGATGGATGAGGGAAACCTCCTCTTCCTGTGCACGCGTATACGACCGGAATCTGGATGGAATACCTGTTACAGTAGACCTTTACGGACACTATGCAAGAATCCTCGATTATTCTGAAAATGGTCTTTCAGATGAGGATATATCGATAATAAAGGATCTGGTTTCCCGTTATCTTTATATCGAAGGGGACAAGATCATCTATAAGGAAAGAAAGAAAAGAGAAGGCCGTGAGCAGCATACATCCGGATCTGACAGTATTGTGGAAGAAGTGACGGAAAACGGCCTCTCTTTCCGTGTCGAGCTTGAAAAATATGTGGATACAGGCCTTTTCCTGGACCAATGCCTTACCCGTGCTGCAGTAAGGGACAACAGCATGGCTCTCGATGTGCTGAATCTTTTCTCCTATACAGGGGCTTTCAGCGTCTATGCCGCGGCCGGTGGAGCTAGAAGTGTTACCAGCGTGGATTTGAGCAATGTCTATACCCAGTGGGCTGTGGATAATCTGAAGGCCAACGGATTTCTGGATGAAGAGAAATATCCTGCAATCTGCATGGATGCCGCAGCATTCATCAGGCAGAGTGTGGAAGAAAAGAAAAAATGGGATCTCATCATCTTTGATCCCCCGTCTTTCAGCAACAGCCACAAGGCGGAGGATTTCGATGTCAAAAAGGATTATTTTTCGTACCTCCTTGAGCTTAACAGGCTTTTGCGTGATAATGGCAGTGTCATTTTTAGCGAGAACCTCGCATCGTTCAATTTCGCAAAGAACCGGCTTAAGGCATGGTTCAAGATAAGGGAAATAACGGATGAGATCCGCAATGTGGGTTTTACAAAAAAGAGGATGAACCTGAGGGTTTGGGTTTTAGAGAAAGTAAGAGAAATTACAGGTGAAGAAATGAGAAGGATCAGCGATGATGACAGCCTTGAGAGGCTGAGACTTTCCTTTGACGACGAAAGGGAAGAGGGAAAAGAAGAAAGGGATGTGAAAAAGAGCGGGGGACGCAGAGGCGAGCGTAAGGATGCCAGAAGCTTCCCACAAAGGGAAAAGAAGGATTTCCGTCCTAGAAGGGATGAGGATCACCGGTCAAGGGATTATGAGAATAAGGACCGCTTCAGGAGCAAATTCAGGGATGAGCGCCCGGAGAGGCCGTATTATGAGAAGGAAAGAAGATATTACACCGGCTACTCCGATGAGAAACCTGGAAAAGATTATGACCGGCCTCGGTTCCGCAGCGATGATAGGAGGGATTCTTCCGACAGATACAGGGATGACCGCAGGCCGTCACGGACCGGCCGCGATTCATATAAGAGGCGGGAAAGGGATTATGACGACCGTCCCCGCTATTATGAGAGTGAAGATCGTCCTCGAAGAGATTATGAAAAGAAAGAGCGTCCTGAAAGGCCAAAGCGTTATTACGGCTCTGACGAGGAAAGGTCCTCTTTTGATAGGAAGGATGGTGAGCGCAGGCCCAGGGTGAGAAAAGCCCCGGTTCCCTATGGCTATGATACCTTCAGAAAAGCCAAGAGAGGAGATGAGGATAAAGACAGATAAGCCTTAAGCCCGTGCGTTGCATGGGCTTTTTTCCTGCCTGGCCCGCTTTCTTGTCATGCTCCGTTTTTTTGAAGCATCTCTTCAAGGCAAAGCCTTTCCATCTCCTTTAAAACCGCTTTTGAAAGCGGCTCTTCTCCGCTATCGGGATTAATCTGCTCAAGCATCATCCCGAAGTATTCCATCTGGGGGATGTGCATCCTGTATTTTTCTTTTATCTCTGGTGTCTTCTTTTCGCTGTTGAAACGGCAGCGGGAAGGGGCGGGAGATCCGTCCTTTTTAGTGTAGCAGCAGGATCCGAACAGACGGCAGGTAAGCGGACGTGCAGGATAGATTCTGCAATGATGCGGATTTTCATCATTATAAAGCGGGCAGAAGGAAGAGTTTTTCTCTGCATCTTTCTCAAGCAGAGCGGAGAGAAAGTCCTTTTCATCTGAAAAGAGTATGTAGGCTGCTATATACAGCGCTTCGGCCTTTTTTACATACGGATGATAATGCTTGCAGCATTGCCCGCATCCAGAAGGGCAGGATGAGTCTGAAAGCTTTACGAATTTCTCGAGCTTGCTGTCGCATCCTTTATAAAAGGATTGCATTCTTGCAATCATTTCGCCGCTGTAAAGGCCTTTGTATCTGGAAATTGCCTGATCGATATTTTTCATCGCGCATGTTTTATATCCAAGCAGGTTTCTTTGTAAAGCTGGTAAAAAGTGTTTTTTGTTGCATATTTTTGCATAACGAAATAATTCATTATAATATAATAAAATACAGAGGGTAGTGCGGCACGTTTTGGCCCATAAATGTACCACAACTTTATAGATATTTTTTACTGTCAATTTTTGGATTTGTGGTACATAATTGAAAGTAGGGGAAAAATTCTTTTACTGAACGGGAGGGGCGCGGCATGACCCAGGACCTGTTTACAACTTCGCTTTATAGCCGGTTGTCAAGACTGTTGGAATCTGTCGTTCCGGCCGATGTTGATATTTATCCGGACGTCTTGATCCAGGCTTATGCCACAGTGAGATATACCCAGATTCCGTCATCCGAAAGGCCAGCGTCGGCGCCCTATCCGTATTTTGCCATGGACACCTGCTCCGATGATTATGCCTCGTTCGTTTCTGTCATCTCGCGGTTCAATGTTGCCAGTCTGATATTGTCCACCGTCCCATCATTCGTTGGAGATCCATTGCTTCTTGTACGCTATCTGGATGAGGTTCCTCCTTCGTTTGCCTTTGATGTTTCTGCAGGAGGCAGCCGGATCAGGGAATACAGGTCCGCGGTCGACAGCGCGTTGTTGGAGACATCGCTTGCCTTCGGAATTCATGAAATCAGGCGGATCCACAGGGACATTCTGGATATGCGGAAATCCGATGAAGATGATGATGGTGATGAAACCGCGAAAGCCGAGAAGATTGCAGATGCTATTTACAGGCAGTATCAGCTGAATGCCGGGAAAGTTTCTTTGCCATACTTTTCACGAAGGACTTTTGATCTATATCTTGAACCGATCTGTATCATCCGGCAGACAAACCCAAGAACCTTGATCGGTAATAAGGCGGGCCGGAACGCATATGCCATGATCAAGATGATGTACAACACGCTCAGCCTGTCCCAGGCGGAGGTGCTGGACTTCCTCATTTCCTCGATATTGGACAAGGAATGGGAAGAGAAGATAAAAGGAAACAGATTCGTCGGCGGAGAGGGGATTTCGTCGGATGTTAACAAAAAGAAACTCAACGATCTATATTGCCTTTTGTCGGGAGCCGGAAGCGATCCGGCATCACTCCTTGCCGGTCTTGAGCTATACAAGAAAAACGAGTTCCAGTGGAAAGCCGCGGACAAATCCAGGATAACAAGACAATACAGGAACACCGATGCGGCGCTTGAGATGAGCGTGGCGATGAGGCTCCTTGCATCCGAGGTTGTCGGCAGGCCGGGCGATGCGATCCTGGTGATCCTGCCATCTCCGACGTTCATATTATCCTTGGCAGCCGATAAGGTGTTCGAAGGGCATCAGGTGACATTCGTCATGTCAGGAGAATCTGCTGCGAGAATCATGGAACTTCATTTCAGTCCGGATAATTTTTATGCATCTGTTGCCCGTCCTGAGTTTGCGTTCATTGGTTTTGCCGAATGGGCGGACGGGCTCGGACGGATCGGACAACTGGAGGAATCCCTGATCATGGTGTTCGAGAACCGCTATGAGAGCCTGAAGGGCAAGACCAGGATTACGAAAAAGGAGCAGGAAGATATGGCCAGGGAGAACAGGAATGTTGCCGAGCTGATATGCACCAAAACCAAGGTCGGCACGGTGATGTTCGGCCTGTCCCCTGATGCCGCATTCTACGATCCCCAGTACATATCCGGGACTTTGGTCGGCAATCGTAAGAACGGCAAGCTTTTCTTCAGCGATGCATATGTGGTCCCGAAACGGATGTTGTCCGAAAAGGCCGACAACGCAGGTTCGACACCGATGAAGAAGATCTTCTGGAAAGCGCGCCAGGTGTTTGGGACGGACGGCGAGATATCCAAGGTCCAGTATCTGAAAAGAACCGCAGGCCTTTTGCCGACTCCGATACCGGGAGCCGACAACAGGATGATGATAAACGCGTTCATCCCCGACGAAAAGAAGTTTTACAATGTGGACATGGGACAGCTGTGCACTTATTCGGAGAGCCTGCGGTCGTTCATAACAGGAAGGCCTAGGAAGATGAAGAGCAAGCTCGACCCGGTCAGGGTCTGCTATACTCCTGAGATCTCAATCTACTACACAAAGCGGAAACATTGCCGGAACGGTCTGTTCGAGGGGTACAAGATAGAGGCGTTCGTATTGGAATTCAAGGATGACGATCTTCTCGATGCCACGGGGGACAAGATCATGGACAGCATCAAGGAATGGCTGTATCCCATAGCATCCACTGAAAAATATATCGAGCAACGGCTGCTTATGCAGTATCCGAAAGCCGAAGCTGAAGTAAGATGCCCGAAATACGGCGAAGAAACGGTTTCCGAAAACAACACAAGAGTTATACGGTCCGTGATAGCCCGTAATTATTTGAAATCGTTGGAAGGCCGGCAGCTTTCCCTTGGAACATACATATATATCCATCCGGAGCTGGATCCTGGATTCGAGTACAAGGAAGGGAAGAAGGTTGTCAGGCTTTATCTGAACGACATTCTGAAGCCGATAATGGCGTTGCAGATAGCCATCCTGACGGTGGACGATTACACGATGGCGATCAAAGAGACATGTCCCGGGATGACCCAGTCGTTCACGTCCGAGGTTATAAGAACATTGTACAGGCTGCTGGAGTCTGCAAGAAAGGGCGGGCAGTGCAAGGTCAACGTGGTCGCACAGCTGCTTTCCGACGAAATCAGGCTTGAGAAATTCATGGCCGCATTCCGCCAGGCATACATCAAGAAGGTTCTGAGCAGGGACGAGTTCCTGCGGGTCTGCAAGGCCGTATCGGATCATCTTGAGGATGAACCCGCATACATCGGCGTGATGATAAAGCTTGCGACCGGTCTGAACAGCCATATCATCAGCGCTCTGAAGTGGGAAGACCACAAGGGTTGCCGTTCCTACGGATTCTACCAGCTCCATGTCTACCGCCAGGTGTCCGGTGACGGAAAGACGTTCCTGACACTTGTGAGCGATGACGACATCCGTATAATCCCCTGCATGCCGATGCTCCAGGCTGCACTTGCGGCGGTGCGCACCAGGAGGCTCAGCCAGTTCATAGTCCCTTCGAACACGGCTCCGACCGGGGAAGGACAGGAGGATCAGCCGATCAAGCCGTGGGTCATAGACCACATGGTCCAGACCGTGATGGCCGAGGCGGGGATAAAGGGGACTGTCATAGAACTGGCATCGGACGACGGAAGCGGCATGGAGATAGACATGGGCAAGTCTCGGACTGATGTATTGCGTGAAAACATCCGATTTAGGATGATTAATAATGGATTCAATCAAGACGAGGTCGCCTACATAATTGGGAACAGACGTCCGACGACTGCCGGAAACTACTATATAGATTTTGGTAATGACACGACACAGTACAAGCTGTATACGAAGTTGTGCCGCATCGACAACGAAATCCTGGGCAGAAGGGGAGCTCCGGTTTCGCGGGAGGATCTTGCAATGGAATCAGGTTGCGCTGTCTTCGATTCAAAGGATTGCAACCATGCCGTGCTGGAGGTGGAGGTGAAATCAAGGAAAGGACATGATGTAAGTTTCGAGGTTGTCTGCGAACACGGTTTCAGGCTCCAGGTGCCCGATGGGATAAGTGTCGAAGAAGAGTTTTGCATAAGGGGGAAATAGGACATGGATGAACGGCTGTCTGAATCCGACAAGCAGGAGATAGAGGGGCTTTATCCGTCGTATACCATGGACGGCAAGATAACATTCTCCGGAGCAATGATAAAATACTATGATTATGATCCTCCCGGCGGGCGCAGGATCTCGTGGAACTGGAATTCCCCGAGAACGTACAAGGACAACATCAGTGATTTCAAAAACGTCGTGCTTAAAGCGGTGCATTTCTGCGTGGGCGACGGTTCGCTCGACTCGTTCACGGACGAGACGTTCGCCGGCATAGAGGCGCAGGTGTAAGAGTCAACAGAAAAGGGAACCAAGAAGACAATGAAAAAGGAACGAAAAAGACAAGAGTAAGGGAACGAAAACAAAGGATAGAATAAGAAGGAA
>CASDPA010000034.1 GCA_949282255.1 uncultured Spirochaetales bacterium | reverse complement strand
AAGGAAAAATCCCCATTTCACACACGGAAACGAGGATTTCTAAGTGATGTACATTTTCTTGATCCTAAACTTTTCTTGCGTTAAACGCTAAAGACGGGAAGTTTGCTTTTATCAGCTTTTATGTTATATTTTATGCAAGGAGATTATTATTTGATGAAAGACAAATCGGTTCTTCAAAATGTTCAACTTAGGGAGAATTCACTTCTTACCAGTGTTTATATGTGGCTTGTAGCAGGGCTTGCCCTTACAGCCTGTGTTTCTTATGCACTTTCGAAGAGCCCATCGCTCATGGCATTGGTGGTAACAAATCCGTACAGCCTGATAATTGTGGCAATCGCACAGCTTGCCGTGGTGTTCTACCTCAGCGCAAGGTTGCAGCATATGAAGACAAGCAGCGCGGTATTCTCGTTCGTTCTTTATGCGGTGCTTACCGGAGTGACATTCAGCGTACTGTTCATAGCTTATTCCCAGATGGCGATTACAAAGGCGTTTCTTTCCGCCGCAGGTGTGTTTGTTGGTGCAAGCGTCTATGGTGCCATCACGAAGAAAAATGTCAGGAGCTGGGGCCGCTATATTTTCATGGGGCTTTGGGGAATAATCATTGCATCACTCATCAACATGTTTTTCTATTCGTCGATGATGGATTTGATGATAAGTATCGTGGGTGTGCTTCTTTTTACCGGTCTCACAGTTTGGGACACAAACAAGATCTGCGATCTCAACAGGGAATTCGGAAGCGAGCTTACCAGTGCGGATATGACAAAGTTGGGAATCATGGGCGCACTCGAGCTTTATCTTGATTTCATCAACATATTCCTTTATCTTTTGAGGATTTTCGGACGTGACAACAACTGAACCCGTTCTCGAGAATAAGGATTTTGTTGTATTTTACAAGGAAAGAGGACTCGCAACAGTACCGTTGAAAGCGGGAGGCGGGTCCTCTCTTTTATCAGTTGCAAGCTCGCTTTTTCCCGAGGTTGGAATGCCTTTTTCCCCCAATTATTGGGAGGGTGGGGTATTGCATCGTCTTGATACGATTACAAGCGGCCTTGTCCTGATAGCTAGAACCAGATCCTTTTTCGACCTCATGAAAAAAGAACAGGAAGAAGGGCGGTTCATAAAACGCTATCGGGCAAAAACCCTCTCTCTTGATCCGATTGAAGGCTTTCCTCCGTTTGATGGAAATTTTGAACAAGGATGCAGGATCGAATCCGCTTTCAGGGCATACGGGCCAGGGCGCAAAGCTGTCCGTCCCGTCGCTTTTGAGAAGATCAAGCCTGATGATGCGATATACTCCACAAAGGTAGAAGATATAAGGGGCGATGAGGTTTTTCTCAGTCTGTCCCGCGGCTTTCGGCACCAAGTCAGGTGTCATCTGGCCTGGTGTGGGCATGTGATAACCGGAGATGTGCTGTACGGTGCGCCTGAGGGATCTTTCTCTTTGGAAAGCTACAGCATCTCATTCTTAGGACAGGATGTGACCATTTAGATTTCAGCGTTGAATACTATCGTACGGTTGTTATGGATTATTATCCTGTGCTCCAGATGTGCCTTAACCGCTTTTGCAAGCACACGCTTTTCACAATCCTTTCCGACTTCCTTCAGGCCTGCTGGACTCAATTCATGGTTGACCCTGACAACATCCTGTTCTATTATCGGGCCCTGATCCAGGTCTTCTGAAGCATAGTGGGCTGTAGCACCTATCATCTTGACACCCCTCTTGTATGCCCTGAGATATGGATTTGCTCCTTGGAAGGCGGGAAGGAAAGCATGATGGATGTTGATGATTTTACCGTTCCATTTTTCTATGAACGTGCCGGAAAGGATTTGCATGTATCTTGCCAAAACCACCAGGTCTATGTCAAAGCGTTCCAATAGTGAAGATATCTTTTCCTCCTGCGCTTTCTTGTCGTCTCCAACAGGGAAGAAGTAGTAGGGGATGCGGAATTGGTTTGCAACAATCTCTAAATCCGGGTGGTTTGAGATTATCAAAGGTATTTCGCAATCAAGCTCGCCTTCCAGCTTTCTTGCAAGAATATCGTAAAGGCAATGGCTGGTCTTCGATACCAGGATTGCAACCCTGGCTTTATAGTCGGAAAAATGACAGGACCATTTCATTTTCAACGGCTCTGCAAACCGTCCGAAATCCTCCATGAGCAGCGATCTCGATGTCGAGAGGTCTGTCGCATCGAGCTCTATGCGCATGTAATACATGTTTTCATAGCTGTCGGTGTGCTGCTGGCAATGAAGGATATTGAATCCTTTTTCATAAAAATAGTTTACAGTGGAGGCGAGGATTCCCTTCTTGTCATCGCACTGGATAAGGAAAACGATCTTATTCATCGCCGTCCTCTTCCATTTCCTTGACAGCGAGTTCCCCCTCGTCCTGGCTCGTGACCTTTTCTATTTTCCTTTCCAGACTGTTCAATGTCTTATTGAGGCTTTTTGTCAGTTTTCCAGCCTCTTCATAAAGGCTTATCGCCTCTTCCAAGGGGGTCTGCTCATCCTTAAGTCTGGCTGTAATCTCTTCAAGTCTTTTTAGATCCTCTTCAAAACCCATAATCAAATCTCCTTATTTTTTTTCTTTCGTCTCCGCTTTAATCTTGCCATCCCTGAAAGTGATGGTCAGCTCCTGTCCGACATTAATTTTCCTGCTGCTTTTTATGAGCCTGCCTTGGTCGTCTGTGACAATCGAATATCCCCTGCAAAGAATGGCGAGAGGGTTGAGAGCAGATGCTTCGGCAAAAAAAACATCAAGCTGTTTTCTCTTTGCCCTCACAATGGCTTTCATGCCCATATTGCACTCCAGTGTCAGTTTTTCCATGAATGAACAGGTCTTTCCAAGCCTTATTCCCATTTCCTGCCTCATATCCTGTTCCAGTCCTGAGATAAGGCTTTTTCTTCTTTTGCATGCTTCTTTTAGCGATGTTTCCGCCTCGTCTTCAAGCCTGTCGATCAGCATGCGGTGATCCGGAATCTTTTTCCTCATTACCCGGTTGAGGCCCTCTGCTTCTTTCAAAATGCTTTTTGCCCCGAGGAGCTTTCTTATTATCGTTTCCTTGTCTATTGAAACCGATTCAAGCTTTTTCCTGTTGGCATTGAGTATTTTCAGTATCGCCGCTTCAAGTCCTGTCTCAAGCGTAAAAAGCCTTTCTTTGCTCCTGTACGCTTTTTCTGTCACAATCTCCGCGGCTGCCGAAGGCGTGGAAGCCCTTATGTCTGCGACAAAGTCGGATAGTGGATAATCGGAATCATGTCCGACAGCGCTGATGGTGACAATATCCGATTTATGTATTGCTTCTATCACCTCGGAGCTTGAATATGGAGCAAGATCCTCCTCGCTTCCTCCTCCTCTTGCGATTATCAGAACATCACATGCACAGAAGTTGTTTGCCTGCCGTATCCGGGCCGCTATTGTCTCTTCAGCCCCGTCTCCTTGCACCATGCATGGAAAAAGAAGGATGTTCATCCCTTTTGCCCTGCGCCTGGTGATGTTCAGTATGTCGTGTATCACAGCACCGGTTTCGCTGGTGACAATGCCGATCGTCTTTATTTCATCCGGCAGGATTTTTTTATTTGATGCATCAAAATAGCCGAGTTCCTGATAATAGGCCCGCCGTTTTTCAATTTCTGCCCTTAAGTCCCCGGCGCCTTTTTTTCTTAACTTGTCGACATTGAAACTGAGCGATCCTCCTTTTGCCCAGAATGAAAGGCTTCCGGAGAGGACGACGAGATCACCGTTTTCAGGTTTCTCCTGATTCCAGTTCCTGCTTGCGAAACACGTGCAGTTCAAAAGGCTTCCCTTGTCATCTTTTATTGAAAAATACCAATGCTTGGAAGAATTGACCTTGAAATTGCATACTTCCCCTTCGACATTCAGGCCCCAGAACATTTCTGTAAGGGAGTCGGAGAGCAACTTGCATACGTCGCTTACGCTTAATATCCTGTCTTCAAAGAAAGCATTGTTCATACTCTTTCGGATTATAGCAGAGAAAAAGGCATGAAAAAAGGGCGGATGTACCGCCCCGTCGGTGCGTGAAGGTTTTTTACTCCTCTTCGATTGCTCCTGTCGGGCAAACGCTTGCGCATGTTCCGCAGGAAATGCAGGTATCAGCATCGATTACATAGTGATCGGCACCTTCGCTGATTGCTCCAACAGGGCATTCGCCCTGACAAGTTCCACAAGAAACGCATGAATCTGTGATTTTGTAAGCCATTTTGATTCTCCTTGGTTTTTAGTTCCTTAGTGCTTGAATTATAATATCCGCAAGGCTGTACGGTCAATTGAAATGCCTGAAAAACCGGAATTTTTTTGTTGATTCGGATTCTTGGTCCGATATCCCGGATTCAAACAAGCGGTCTTCCCTCGCTGTCTGGAATTTTGCCAAGGAATATGAGCACAGCTTCTATCAGAACCCAGATTCCGACTCCGAAAACCTCGACAACGGTATAAAGCGAAACAAAAGAAAACAGGCCGAGACCGAATCCTGGGCCCAATGACCTATGGATATGAGGTCCGAATAGGATTAAAAGCATAGAGGATAAGAATGGTATCAAGAAAAGAAATACGCTTCCTAGAGTGAGAAGAAGCTGCACCATTCCCCTCTTTTTGTATCCGAGATAGAAATTATGTATCCCCAACAGCCCAAGAAACAATGCGAGAAGTCCAGCTACAACCAGATTTTTTCCTGACTTTGATGCGTTTGGCCTGTTCTCCTCGTAATAAGGATTATCCGTTTTGCACCCGCAGTTAGGACATGTGTACGCCAGCTCATCAAGCTTTGTTCCACAATTTTTGCAATACATCACAAACCCTCCTTGTCCAATTCTAGCAGTTTTCTTTTCTATTGTCATTTGTAAAGCTAATCGGCTATACTTTCTCGCATGAAAAAACTGGTTATTGCCGAAAAACCTTCCGTTGGAAGGGAAATAGCCAAAACCCTTGGTTGTAAGATCAGGGAGAACGGCTATATCGATGGAAACGAATATGTCATCACATGGGCTTTGGGCCACCTTGTGGAGCTGGCCGAACCCAATCATTACAGTGAAAGATACAAAAGATGGTCGCTCAAGGATCTTCCCATGCTTCCGGAGCATCTTGATCAGGAAGTCATAGAGGAATCGAAAGAGCAGTTCTCCGTAATAGATTCGCTTTTGAAACGGCCGGACATCTCTTCTGTTGTCATCGCCACCGATGCCGGCCGGGAAGGGGAGCTGGTTGCAAGATGGATCTTGAAGCTTTCCGGCTATCAGGGGAAGACCGAGCGTCTTTGGATAAGCAGCCAGACCGATAAGGCAATAAAGGAAGGATTTGAGAACCTGAAGGATTCGAGCCTGTATGACAATCTTTATCATGCCGCAGAATGCCGTGCCGCAGCTGACTGGTATGTTGGAATGAATGTCACCAGGGCCCTTACATGTTTTTATGATGCAAAGCTCAGCGCCGGAAGAGTTCAGACACCGACGCTCGCTCTCATGACCGGAAGGGAGGATGAGATAGACAAGTTTCTCGGTTCTTTCTATTTTTTCGCACGTGGAGATTTTGGTTTGTTCAATGCCTCTTATTATCCAGAGGAGAATTCCATAAGGTTTACGGACGAGGCCTTGGCAGAGGAGTTTAAGAGTTGGAAGGATAAAAAAGGTATTGTGAAAAGCCTTAAAAGCGAGGATAAGGAAGAACCCGTGCCACAGGCCTATGATCTTACCGAGCTGCAGAGAGATGCGAATACAGCATTGGGTTTCAGTGCTAAAGAGACTTTGGATACTCTCCAGCGCCTTTACGAGGTTCATAAGATCGTCACTTATCCGAGAACTGACAGCAGATACATTACAAAAGATATCGTTCCGACATTAAAAGAAAGGATTGCCGCAATACGGGAGACTGTGTTTTCCCGCCAGTGCGACGAATACCTTGAAAACGGGTTTATCCCGGACAATCCCAGGTTTGTGAACGATGAGCTTGTTTCCGACCACCATGCGATAATCCCCACGGAGCAGAAGGTTGATCTTTCAAAGCTCTCAGGGGACGAGCAAAAGCTATGGCGCCTGATTGCATTGAGATTTTTGGAGGTGCTCGGAGAGAACTACAGCTATCGTACCACCACTGCGGAACTCGATGTGGAAGGAAGGATTTTCAAGACCAGGCTTACAATTCCTCTTAGGAAAGGATATCGCGGAGTTGCGGAATCCAGCGGCTTGAAGAGTGTTGCTGCAGTCCCTGATGATGGTGATAACAGCTTTGCTTTGATGAGGATGAAAGAAAATGATGAGGTTGTGCTTTCGTCTGTGAAGGTGAGAAAGAGCAGTACAACACCGCCTGAAAGATATAGCGATGCAACACTTCTTTCGGCAATGGAGCATGCGGGAAGATTTGTTGATGACCAGGAGCTCAAGAGCAACCTCGGCAATGGCCTGGGGACTCCCGCAACCAGGGCGGACATGATAGAGAAGCTGATTCAGAACCGTTATATCGAACGGGATGGGAAATATCTTGTTCCCACTGCCAAAGGCCGTGAGGTGGTCCGGCTCGCACCGGAAGTGCTCAGATCCCCGGAGCTTACAGGGGTATGGGAAGGTCGCCTTGAGAAGATCAGCAAGGGAAAAGAGGATCCAGATCTCTTTATCAAGGATATAAAGGAGATGGCATCTTCATTGGTCAAAGAAGTCGAAAAGAGCAATCTCAAATTCTCCCCCGATTTCAAGGATGGAAAGAAATGCCCGTTCTGCGGAGGACCTATGATGAGGGCCGTGGATGCGGATGCCTCGGTTCATTTCATATGTCAAAGCCTTTCCTGCCAATACGAGGAAAGGGAGGTCAAGGTCAAGATCGACACCGGAATGGCTAACGTGAAGAAGGTCAATCCATATACAGCGGAAGGGAAGGTGAAGGTTGTGATAAGAAAGCCTTCGGTGCATGTGCCGAAGGCGGTGTATGAGACGAAGATTGAAGTTGTCAGACCCTCTAAGAAAACCTTCAAGAGCCAGGAGAACCGTAATGCGCGCCCGATGAGGGAAAATACTTTTTCCACCCGGGGCTCGGATTTTTCGGGAGGAACCATGGCCGATTTCTTCCTTAAAAGCCAGAAAAAAGCTGAAGAGAGGGACAAAAAGAAGAAACGCTAATTCCTCTTCACCATTATGTATGGTTTGTCAGAGCTTTTCGATATCATTTTTTTAGAGAAGTATGTGAACCTTTCATAGAATTCTATCACCGACATAAGCCCATCCGAAAAGGATGTGTCCTTTATGCCGGTGTTTTTTTCTTTGTAATCGAATGAATAAAACCCCGGATCCTCCGCTCTTTTGTATTTCTTTCCCGTAAGGTTTTTGAAGCAGTTTTTCAAAAATACGTTCTCATGATGGATTTCTTCAAGAATGCCCGCCCACGCTTTTTGGCTGTAAAACACCTGATCATGCGTTTTTTTATGCGCTTTGTTGATTCTGAGTGTCTCATCGAAAAAATGCAGGAAAAATTTTTCAAGATACATCCTTCCCGCTTCCTTTTCGATTGAAAAGCCGCTTGATTTTTCCATCATGCTTCCCTTTGCCCTGTCATGCATCACGACAAAAAAGAAGTATGAGCCTTCGTAGCCTTCATAAATTGGGATTCTTGACATCTTTTCTTCTCCTTTTACATGCATAGTTTAGGGGAAATATGTGGACAAATATTGTCCATTATCATAAAAATATTTGTTATTATAAAAACATTTTGTTATATATGGACATATTTTTTTACATTTGATATAGTCTAACAAAGGAAAAAATATGGATATAGCTATTGTTGGATATGGAAAGATGGGCAGAATGATCCAAAGCGTTGCAATTGCGGCGGGCCATAGGATCACCGCTATTGTCGACCCTGTCGGAGGGGAAGGGGTGTTGACCAGGCTAGACGCTTTAAAAGATGTGTCTTTTGATGTGATAATCGATTTCTCCCATCCTTCTGCTGCTGTTGAAAATATTCTTTATTATGCGGAAAAAGGTTATCCTGCGGTGATCGGGACAACCGGCTGGCTTGACAAGAAGAATGAGATTCTTGCAAGTATCGACACTTCCGTCTGTTCGATAATTTATTCAGGCAATTTCTCGATAGGTGTTGCGATAATGCTGGAAGCATCTTCATATATTGCCTCCCTTCTTTCGAAGGCTGGAATTTATGATGTGGCAATAGATGAGGTTCATCACAATGCGAAGGCCGATTGTCCTTCCGGGACCGCACTCATGATTGCAGAACGTGTGCTTTCCTCGTTTCCGCAAAAGAAAAAGGTGTTGGTCGGATGCCCGGATGGTAAGATAGGACCCGAGATGCTGCAAATTACCTGCAGCAGGGTCGGTTCCTGTCCAGGCACTCATACTCTGATTGCTGACAGCAGCGTGGATACTATCACGCTTACCCATAGCGCAAGAAGCCGTGAAGGATTTGCTGTTGGTGCGGTCAAGGCTGCAACATGGATCGTTGGGAAGAAAGGCTTTTTCAGCATGGATGATTTTTTAAAGGATTTTTTGGGAGAGTGATTTATGGATAAGAAGTTCAAAGGGGTGTATACGGCACTCATCACACCGTTTACAAGCTATAATACGGTTGATTACGCCGCTCTTGAGCAGCTGGTTTTTTCGCAGATTGAAAATGGCATCGACGGCTTGGTTCCCTGCGGTACCACGGGAGAGTCGCCGACGCTCAGCCATGAAGAGCATGACAGGGTGATCGCACAGACCATCAAGTTTGCATCCGGCAGGGTTCCTGTAATTGCAGGAACAGGAAGCAACGCCACAAGCGAGGCGATAAGGCTCAGTCAGCATGCGCAGGATGCCGGAGTCGATGCTGTTCTGCTTGTGAACCCATATTACAACAAGCCAACGCAGATGGGACTGTATCTGCATTTCAAAGCAATTGCAGAAAGCGTGAGCGTACCCTGCATCCTTTATAATATCAAGGGACGGACAGGAGTTAATCTTGAGACAGATACCCTTTTGCGCCTTCAGTCCGAATGTCCGAACGTTGTTGCTGTAAAGGAGGCAAGCGGAAGTCTTGAGCAGATGAAGGATGTGATTGAAAGGAGCAATGATGATTTCACCGTTCTTTCCGGAGATGACAATCTGGCGTTGGATCTCATCAAGCTTGGAGGCTCAGGCGCCATCTCGGTTGCTTCAAACCTTTATCCAAAGCAGATGAAGCAGATGGTGCATGCTGCGTTGGATGGGGATTATGCTACAGCAGAGAGGCTCAATGCTTGGATGCAGGATTTTTATAAGGCGGAATTCTGTGAGACCAATCCTATTCCAATAAAGGTTGCAATGGCCCATTCCGGGTATTGCAAGGAAATATTCCGTCTTCCGCTATGTACTCTTGAAAGCGAGGAACACAGAAAGAACCTGCTTGAGCTGGTGGACAGGATGAACAGTGATGTGAAGGAGGGTAGGATCTGATGGCTCTGGTCAATGAAAACTTTCTTTCTCTTGCTTCTGGATATCTTTTCCCTGAAATCGCACGCCGCACAAAAGCATGGCAGGAGCGCAATCCTGGCGAAAAGGTGCTTCGTCTCGGGATCGGCAATACCACGGAGGCCATAACTCCGCATATTGCAAAGGCGATGCATGATAAGATAGATCTGCTTTCTGACCGCGCGACTTATACCGGTTATGGTGATGAGCAGGGGGATACGGTTTTGCGCAAGGCTCTTAGGGATTTCTATCATAAGCAATACGGAGTCGAGCTTGATGATACCGATTTCTTCATCAGCGATGGTGCAAAAAGCGATGCAGCCAACATCCAGGAGCTTTTTTCTTCTTCAATGGTTGTTGCAGTGCAGGATCCGGCATATCCGGTATATGTAGATTCGAATGTGGTGGGTGGAAGGAGTACCGGTTTCAACGGCACCAATTATGATGGCTTTGTCTATCTTGAAAGCAACAGCGAAAATGGATTCATACCTGAGGTGCCGGCTAAAAAGGTCGATCTGATATATCTTTGTTTCCCCAACAATCCTACCGGAGCTGTGATCACCCATGCACAATTGAAGAGGTTTGTCGATTATGCACTTGAGAACAAGGCCATCATAGTCTATGATGCCGCCTACACCGATTACATCCGTGAGCCTGGATATGTACGTACAATCTATGAGATCGAAGGAGCAAAGCGGTGTGCCATCGAAATCAATTCGTTCAGCAAGAATGCAGGCTTTACAGGTGTCCGTTTGGGCTGGGCTGTTGTTCCAGAAAGCCTTGAAAGCGAAAACGGAGGTCCCGGAACAATCCATAGGCTTTGGAACAGGAGGCAGTGCACATTCTTCAACGGCGCTTCCAACATAGCACAAGCAGGTGGTCTTGCCGCACTTTCCGAAAAAGGGCGTGAAGAGTGCAAAGGTCTTGTCGATTATTATCTGGGTAATGCCGATATCATAAAAAAAGGATTGGAATCCGTCGGTCTTACATGTTACGGTGGCGTAAACAGCCCCTACATATGGGCTGGATGCCCGCGCGGGCTTTCAAGCTGGGATTTCTTTGATTTCCTTCTTGAGCATGCACATGTTGTCGTTACTCCCGGTTCCGGATTTGGACCTGCAGGAGAGGGATATGTCAGAGTCTCGTCATATGGGCATAGGGAAGACATCATCAAGGCTGTGGAGGCTATAAAGGAGCATATAAATGACTGAGAAGAAGCTTCCTGATGCAGACCTGCTTTCTTTGGCAAAAAAGGTAGGTACCCCGTTCAATATTTATGACGGTAAGGCGATTGCCGAAAATGCCAAAGCGCTTTATGATGCCTTTTCCTGGGTCGAAGGAGGGTTTACCGATTTCTTTGCTGTGAAGGCCCTTCCGAATATCAATATTCTCCGCCTTCTTGCGTCTCTTGGCTTCGGCGCCGATTGCTCGAGCCTTCCAGAGCTTATTCTTGCAAAGCAGGCAGGAATTGAGCCGGATAAGATCGTATTCACATCAAATGACACACCCGATGAGGAGTTCAAGGCTGCTTATGACATGGGCGCGATACTGAACCTAGACGACATAAGCCATATCGATGCCGTGCTCAGCAGCTGCGGCTGTCTTCCAAAGACTCTCTGCTTCCGCTATAACCCAGGTCCGGAAAGGACCGGGAATGCTATCATAGGCAACCCTGTGGAAGCTAAATACGGACTTACGAAAGTGCAGCTCGTCGAGGCCTACAAGAGGGCGAAAAGCCTTGGGGTTGAGACTTTCGGTCTCCATACCATGGTAGCTTCCAATGAGCTTGATCCAACATACATTGTCGAGACAGCCCGCATGATCTTTTCCCTTGTCGACATGCTTTCCAAAGAGACCGGTGTCAGGATTTCCTTTGTCGACCTTGGTGGCGGGGTAGGAATCCCATACAAAAAAAGCGATACTGCGATTTCATTTTCTTACCTTGGAGACGAGATCAGGAAGCTTTACGAATCGATGATCGTAGAAAAGGGGTATGGGCCTATAAAAGTCACTTTTGAAATGGGACGTGCGATTACTGGACCTTTCGGGTATCTCGTATCCACCGTCCGCCACGTCTGCAGAAAATATAAGGATTATGTTGGTCTTGATGCATGTATGGCAGATTTGATGAGGCCGGCTTTATATGGGGCTTATCATCATATCACAGTTCTCGGTAAGGAAGGTCAGGCTGAAGATCATGTATACGATGTGACGGGATCTTTGTGCGAGAATAACGATAAGTTTGCGGTAGACCGCAGCCTTCCTGAAATCGAGGAGGGTGATGTGCTTGTAATCCATGATACGGGAGCCCATGGACATTCCATGGGGTTCAATTACAATGCCAAGCTCCGCCATGCCGAATATCTCATCGGACTTGATGGTAAGATTTCACGCATCAGGAGAAACGAGACCTTCGAGGATTACGTGAGGACGATGCTCTATGATCCCGAGGAGGTCATGTGAAAGAGTTTTTTTATAATGCCAGGGTTTATTTTTCCGATACCGATGCGGGAGGAATCGTCTATCATGCCCGTTATCTGGATTTTGCTGAGCATGCCCGTACGGAGATGCTGAGGGAAATCCTGCCTGGTATTGATCAGTCGGATCTCAAGGATGACGGGGTGATCTTTGTCGTAAAGAGTATTTCCATCGATTATCGCAAGCCTGCGCTTTTGGATGATCTTCTTGTTGTTCGCACAACATTGGAAAAAGCTGAACGGTTTTCCGCCGTATTCAAGCAGGAGGTGCTGAGGCAGGACGAGATCATTGCCTCTCTTTCAGTAAGGGTTGCATCAGTCAGTGCTGAAAGGAAGAGGATAGTGCCGATTCCACAGAAAGTCCTTGAGGCATTGCAGAATTGACCAAGGCTTCCGGAGCCATGTCCGGAAGCTTTTCTTTTTTCATAAAACGGCTATAATCATTTGCATGAAAATTCATGGAATTCAGAAGATGACGCTCGTGGATTATCCGGGGCTGGTTGCTTGTATCCTTTTTTCCGGCGGTTGCAATTTCCGTTGTCCTTATTGCCATAACGGTGAATTGGTTCTCCGTCCTGATGATTTTCCCATCATAGCTGAGGAGGATATCTTTTCTTTCTTGAAAAAAAGGGTGGGAGTCTTGGATGGCGTGGTGGTCTCCGGAGGAGAGCCGACATTGGAAAGGGATCTCCCTGATTTTTTGAGGAATGTCAAGGCTTTGGGTTTTCTCGTGAAGCTGGATACAAACGGCTCCAATCCAGAAATGCTTAAAGCGGTTGTCTCTTCACATCTGGTTGATTATGTGGCCATGGACATAAAAAACAGCTTTGACCGTTATGGACTTACAATCGGAATTCCTTCATTTGATACATTTCGGGTGGAGGAGTCCATAGATTATCTTCTCTCCGGAGTTGTCGATTATGAATTCCGCACAACCGTTACCAGGGAATATCACGATGAAAAAAGTTTTGAGCAATTAGCGTCAAGGCTTGCAGGATGCAGGAATTATTATATTCAAAATTTTATGGCTAATGAAAATACGATAAAAAAAATAAATTCTCCATGTACTCATGAACAATTGCAAACTTATATGGGAATACTTAGTAAAACTATAAATAACGTACAAATTAGGAATGAGTGACCACGCTATATATGGTGTATTGGTAAAAATGCTCCACTTTATATTGAGTTTTTCTCTTGCTAAGTTTTACAAGGCGTGATAAAGTGGTGGAACGCACGGAGGAAAACTAATGTATCAGGTATTGAAAAGAGATGGAGCGGTTGCCGATTTCAACATTTCAAAAATCGCCACCGCCATTAAAAAGGCATTCACAGCATCCAACACCCAGTATAACGATGATGTCATTGATTTTATCGCGTTGAAAGTGACAGCGAATTTTGCCAAGAAGATCAAAGACGACAAGATCAGCGTCGAGGACATACAGGATTCAGTGGAAGAGGTTCTCGGACAGGCAGGATACGGTGAGGTTGCGAAGACCTATATACTTTATAGAAAACAGCGCGAGAAGATCAGGAACATGCGCTCGACAATTCTCGATTACAAGAATGTCGTCGATAATTATCTCAAGCTGAACGATTGGAGAGTCAAGGAGAACTCAACGGTGACCTATTCCGTTGGAGGCCTCATCCTTTCCAACAGCGGTGCAATAACTGCCAACTATTGGCTCAGCGAGGTGTATGATCAGGAGATAGCTAATGCACATCGCAACTGTGACATCCATTTGCATGATCTTTCCATGCTCACCGGATATTGTGCCGGTTGGTCCATCAAACAGCTCATCCAGGAAGGATTGGGAGGTATTCCCGGAAAGATCACCTCTTCTCCTGCCAGCCATCTTTCAACGCTTTGCAACCAGATGGTCAACTTTTTAGGCATATTGCAGAACGAATGGGCTGGTGCTCAGGCTTTCTCCTCGTTCGATACCTATCTTTCTCCTTTTGTGAAAGTTGATAACCTTTCATATCGTGAAGTCAAGAAATGTATCGAATCCTTCATCTATGGAGTCAACACTCCTTCAAGATGGGGTACTCAGGCACCGTTCTCGAACATCACCCTCGACTGGGTATGTCCTGCCGATCTTAAGGACGTCCGTGCGATCGTCGGCGGAAAAGAGATGGATTTCACCTACGGCGAATGCCAGAAGGAAATGGATCTTGTTAACAAGGCTTTTATTGAAATCATGATCGAAGGGGATGCCAACGGCCGGGGTTTCCAGTATCCTATTCCCACTTATTCCATAACAAAGGATTTTGATTGGTCCGAAACTGAAAACAACAAGCTTCTTTTTGAGATGACAGCCAAGTACGGCACGCCGTATTTCTCCAACTACATCAATTCGGATATGAGCCCGAACGATGTCAGGAGCATGTGCTGCCGCCTGCGCCTCGATTTGAGGGAGCTGAGAAAGAAGACAGGAGGATATTTCGGATCGGGGGAGAGCACCGGAAGTATCGGTGTTGTCACGATCAACCTTCCAAGGCTTGGATACCTTGCAAAGGATGAAAAAGATTTCTATGCCCGCTTGGATCATGTGATGGATATCTCCGCGCGCAGTCTCAAGAGGAAGAGAGAGGTCATCACAAGACTTTTGGAGGAAGGGCTCTATCCGTATACCAAGAGATACCTTGGAAGTTTTGACAACCATTTCTCCACAATCGGATTGGTCGGAATGAACGAATGCACTCTCAATGCAAAATGGCTTTCCTGCGATCTTACAGAAAAGAAGGCACAGGATTTTGCTGTGGAAGTCCTTAATCATATGAGAAATAGGCTTTCGGATTACCAGGAGCTCTATGGGGATCTTTACAATCTTGAGGCAACGCCTGCAGAGAGCACATCATACCGCTTTGCAAAGCATGATGTGGAGCAGTTCCCTGATATCATTACAGCAAGCAGCAACGGTGATGCTCCGTACTATACCAACTCTTCGCATCTGCCTGTCGGGTATACTGACGACATCTTCTCCGCTCTTGATGTTCAGGACCGCCTGCAAACTCTGTACACCTCCGGAACGGTTTTCCATGCATTTTTAGGTGAAAAGCTTCCTGATTGGAAGAGTGCGGCGAAGCTTGTCAAGAAGATTGCCGAGAACTATGAGCTTCCATATTACACGATCAGCCCGACTTACAGCGTATGCGTGGATCATGGATACATCTCCGGAGAGGTATATAAGTGTCCAAAGTGCGGAAAGGCTACCGAGGTCTATTCCAGAATCACCGGCTATTATCGTCCCGTACAGAACTGGAATACAGGAAAGAGCGAGGAATTCAAGGAAAGGAAGACCTATAATATCGGAGCCAGCGTGCTGACACATGAGGGTGTCGTCCTGCACCATGAAGCCGGTTGTGCCTGTGTCAGCGAGCCTTCTTCATCAACCGCTCCCATCCAGGGTAAGGTGATGCTTTTCACCACTAAGACATGTCCTAACTGCAAGCTGGCCAAAGCCGAACTGGAGAAGGCTGGAGTCTCTTATACTTTGATTGATGCGGAGGAGAATCCCGAGCTTGCAATAAAGTATGGTATCATGCAGGCTCCGACGCTTGTTGTAGACAATGGCGAGAGAACTGAAGTGATTACAGGGGCAGCAAAGATCAAAGCATATACAAGCAAGGCTGTTTAAAAGCATTTTGGTCTGTTTAACCGCACGATTTCCGTGCGGTTTTCTTTTCTTTCAAGGATGATTTGATACGAACTTGAACAACGTTTCATCCCCTTTTAAAATGTCTGGATATGGAATCCGGATTATATGCTGCAGCGTTTGCAATTCTTGCTGCTGCTTTGTATGCGATCAACACACCTCTTTCAAAACTCTTTCTGCAATCTGTGGGAAAGTTCATGATGGCAGCCTTGCTGTATCTTGGGGCGGGGATCGGGATGGCCATATGGCTTGCTTTCATTAAAAGCCTTGGAATCAAGGAAAAAAAGAAATGGCTTAATCGGGATGATCTTTCCTTTACAATTCTGATGATCCTCCTCGATATTGCCGCACCTATCCTTCTGATGTATGGGATAGCAAGGACGGAGGCTTCCAACGTATCGCTTTTAAACAATTTTGAAATAGTGGCAACCACTTTGGTCGCACTCTTTGTTTTTAAGGAAGCTGTTTCCATCAGACTATGGATTGCAATTGCTCTTGCCACAATATCTTCTGTGATTCTGGCTTATTCCGGGAAAGGGGCTTTTTCGTTCAATACAGGATCATTGTTTGTCCTTGTGGCGACAATATGCTGGGGATTTGAAAACAACTGCACGCGGATGCTCAGCCGCAAGAGCTCGGAAGAGATTGTCATGGTGAAGGGATGTTTTTCCGGATTGGGAAGTCTTGTCCTTGCTTTTCTTGCAAGGGATGATATCCCAACATTTTCGGTGATTTTGAAAGTGCTGCTTCTGGGGTTTGTATCATATGGGCTGAGCATAAATTTCTACATAATGGCCCAAAGCCGGCTTGGAGCGGCAAAAACGAGTGCATACTATTCAATAGCCCCATTCATGGGGGTGGCTTTAAGTTTCCTGCTTTTAAGAGAAAATCCATCGGTGCGTTTTTTTGTAGCATTGGTAATCATGGTGGCAGGTACAGCATTCATGGTCTTGGATACGCTGATATCCGCTGGGCCCACATTGGAGAAAACAAATGAAAAAGGTTAGGATCATTGTAAAAAAGATTGTCAGGCACGAGGATCTTATTAAGGAATATGAGAATCCGATCGAGAATGCATGCTTCATGCAGGAAGGAATGGTATTTTTTGCAAACGGGTGGGCTATGCCGGATGGCTTTTGCCCCTCAGCCTGGGAGAGCTTGTCGCCGTTTGTATTTGCATTGAGTCATGGCGGGGTCGATTTTTTTGATGGATGGATGAAGAACACGCGTTCTGCAATGGTTTCCTGCAACGATGGGTTCCGTCCTGTCAGCTTCCTTGTAGAGGCGCTGGATGAGGATGTGTGAATATTTTGATTATATTTTTTGTGGCGTGGAACGAATGGCAGAGCTGCAGGCTGGATGATTACAAGTTAAAGAAGCAGGAAGAGTTCAAGGAAGCAGAGTCTTAAAAGCTTTCTTCCTTTAGGCAAGAGCGTTGTCACTCCTATGTTCCCGATGTGTCTTTGTTTTATGGCAACATCAGAGGGGAGTGTGGGGATCTCATTTGCGATATTCCAGCATGCGGTCAATTATTTTTCATGGTGCTTTTCCATTCGGCAGGAGCAAGCTTTTCCTGTCTGTTAAATACTTTGATAAAATAATTTGTGTAATTATATCCGCAAGCGGAAGCAATGTCCTTGATTTTCATATTTGTTGTCATAAGAAGTTTTTTTGCTTGCTCGATACGTTTTCTTGTGAGATATGAAGAGAAGTTTTCTCCTGTTTCCTTTTTGAAGGTCATACTAAGATATTGTGTACTATATCCCAGTTCTGCAGAGACTGTATCCAGTCCAAACATGACATTTGAAAAATTCTGCTTGACCAGGTTTTTAATTTTATCAACGATTGGAAGATCGTTATCCAATATGAAAGCTTCATCTGGAATTTTTTTAAGAACGCTTATCTGATCATCTTTTCCACAAGCAAAATTAAATTTTTCAAAAAAGTAAGCGCTTTCTATTTTTGTGGAGTATATTGCAGACAATCTGTTATAATCGTCTAGGGAAAGCAAAAAATTCTTCTTATCCTTATTTGAGTAAAAATAGGCCAGTTTTTGAATTATTTCTGAAAGATGAAGGGCGAGCTCCTCGTCATTCATCTTGTAGGCATCTTCAAGTTCGAGCCCCATGTATCTGCGCTTTTCCTCTTTTTCCAGCAGCTCTTTGATCTGTCCATATTTTATTGGCTTGGGAATATAATCCACGACGCCAAGCTGCAGAGCAGATCTGACAAGCTCAAAATCCGTAAAACCGGAAAGAATGTATATCCTGAATTTATCCGAATATGTTTTTCTGATCTCTTCAATTGCTTCAAGACCAGACATGTTCGGCATCTTGATATCAGTTATTATCAGATCCGGCGTATCGGATGCGCACTTCTCGATAAGCTCGTTCCCGTCACAAACAAATTCAAAGGAAATATAAGGGGAACCATATTGGTTTATGTGGTGGGTGAAAATCGTACATACAAGTGATTCATCATCTGCAATCAGTATTTTCATTTTTTTAGTACTCCAGGAATGAAATGATTACTGTGCATCCATCATATGGGATGCTGTCAATGCATATATCGCTTTTGGGATAAAACAGCTTTAAGCGTTTTATGCAATTTGAAATACCAATGGAAGAATAAATATCTATCTTGTTCTTATCAAAACCTATTCCATCGTCTTTTATGGTAATGATTATCGAATTGTTTTCTTTCTTGGCTTTGATCAGTATATGGCATGCTTTTTTTGAAGGCTCCATTCCATGGATTATTGAGTTTTCGACAAACGGCTGGAGTAGAAGTTTTGGAATCCTGATTTGTTCCACATCTTTTGAAACGTCGATGGTGTAGCTTAGTTTGTTTTCAAATCTGCTCTGCTGCAGGACAAGATAATCACTTATGAATTTTATTTCTTCTTCCAAAGTGCAATACAGATCGGATTTTAATACATTTCTAAGCAAATCGGAAAGACAGATTATGTTTTTTTCAAGTTGGTCGTATCTTTCTTGATATAAAAGCCCAACCATTGTGTTGAGTGTGTTGAAGAGAAAATGCGGCTGTATTTGTTTGAGCAGCGCCTTGTATTCGGCTTCCTGTTTTGCTATCTGAGCCAAATAAGTTTTCTCTATCATTATTTCAAGTTGTTCAACCATTTCATTCAGACTGTTTCCCAATTCCTCCAATTCCCATTGTCTTTTATGTTCATATCGGACGGAAAAATCTCCGACCTCCACATGGCCCAACAGATCCTTCATGCTGGAGATCGGTCCGGTTATCCTGTTGGAGAAGCGCCTGTTCAGATAGATTGCTGTTAATAGGGCGATAAGATATAAGAACAAACCAATGGAATAGATTTTGATTGAATTGATTATTATGGCCCTATTGTCCAGAAGAACATTCAGGGTGTAGGGGGTGCCTTCTATTTTCTGAGAGAAATGTCTTACCTCGAAATTGCTTGTCTTCTCTATTTTCCCATTATCAATTGAAATCAGGTTTTCCATCCTGCTGTTTGTGGCTTCATGGAATATTAGATTATTGTTTTCATCTGCAACATATATTGCACTTGGCACATGGAATTCCTCAAGATGAAGGTATGTGTTCATCATTGAAGGGAGAAAATCTATCTTTATCACAGCATATGGCTCGGTTGAAATATAGTTGCGGATGGTTGTGACGATCGAAGCTACTTTCTCATCCTTTCCGGAATCAAAGTATTGTGGAATATGAGGTGGAATGAATATTATCTGTCCATTGTTTTCCAATGCAGTTTGATACCATTCTTCTTTTGTCCAATCATAATTTGGCAGAGGGTCTGCAAAAACATAGTTTGAGCTGAAGTATATTGTGTCTTTTTCTGTTACTATCAAAGCACTGTGGAAATCGTTGCCTGTATATCTTATTGATGAAATGAGATTCCCCATAAGAGTGTCAAATTCAGCTTTGTCGATATATTCAACCATACCTTTTTTTCTGATGCTCTTTATCTTATTGACGGTTTCAGTCGAGAAACTTGGCAGTATTATGATCTGCTTGAGTTGGTTGATATAAAGTCCAGCCTCTCTTGCCAGACTCTTTATATAACTGTCGGCGATTATGTTGATGTCTTTTTTATAATACTCCAGAAGAATGCCCGAACTAAGTATGACAATAAGAAAAAACGGTATCAGGGTACTAAGGAGGAAGTAACGCATAAGGCGGCGTGAAAGATTGTTTTTTTTCTTTGTCATGCTAACAGGCTAGCATAAAGATTTGTAAACTTAAATATAAATAATTTTATGAATTATAATATATTGTTAATTTTTTCATAACAGTGCGATACAACATTAAAATCTTTTCATCGATTACTAAATAAGTATCATTTTATTATTTTTTTTCTTTCGTATCCTAAAAAAAAGGAGCGAAAGAAAATGAGTCTTTCTTTTGGTAGGGCGGTAGGCCGGAAGTTCAATCAGGATGGTAGTGTGAAGCATTTTCCAGGCAATACATTCATTTGTCTGCTTGATCATTCTTCAAGTGTCTACAAAAGGGTGAAGGAGCTTAAGGATACTATAGCCTGTTCAAAAGCCGGTTCCTGTCTCTCGATATTGCCGGATGAAAGTCTTCATATGACAGCAATTGAAGGGGTTTGCGATGAAGTTAGGGAGAAAATGTATTGGACCGACAGGTTTCCCTTGGATGCACCGCTGTCCGAGATAGATGATTTCTTTGAGTCCCAATGGAGGAAGGCGCCGCCCCTGGATGATGTCAGGATGAGGTTTGACCAGCTCTGGATGGACAGTGGCATAAGCATAGTGCTGTATCCAGCATCATACGAGGATGACAGAAGAATCAGGAATTGGCGTGATGATATTTCAGATCTTACCGGTCTTAGATTTCCAGGCCATGACAGATATCGCTTCCATATCGGACTGGCTTATGGGATACGGATGCCGGATCCGGAGGAAAAGAAAGCGTTGAAGGAAATAAGGTTTTACTTTGACAAGAAATGCAGGGAAAAGATATTTGAGTTCACGGTACCAAAGCCGGCGCTGACATTTTTTGATGATATGTTCTTTTTTAGTACAAAGCGGATATCGCGCTGATTTATAAGGAGATATGTATGCTGCATTTGAATTTTGGACAGGCTGTAGGATATAAGTTCAACCAAGACGGAAGCGTCAAGCATTTCCCTGGTAATACAATCATCTGTCTGTTGGATCATTCCACTGAAGTTTTTCGAAGGGTGAAA
>CASDPA010000033.1 GCA_949282255.1 uncultured Spirochaetales bacterium | reverse complement strand
GGCTAGCGGGGATAGCTCGTTGATACTGGCACCATCAGGTGTCTTGAGCGAGAAGAAGCTCCACCTTAAAATTGAAAATTAAGGTGGAGAGTAAGTCACGTGTTTGCTTTCAGCCCGCCTTCGGTTATTATTTTGCAAAATCAGCAGG
Source organism: uncultured Spirochaetales bacterium (assembly GCA_949282255.1). GTDB lineage: Bacteria > Spirochaetota > Spirochaetia > Sphaerochaetales > Sphaerochaetaceae > Ornithospirochaeta. Next base: position 20,989 of record CASDPA010000033.1, on the reverse strand, counting down.
AGGAGTCATGTTCAGCTGCTTCAGTTCTTTTTCTTCAACCTTTGTTTCCAATCTTTTCCCCAAAGGGGGAGATGTCGTTCATATCCGCATCGCAGTCGATGGCGGATGCCTTAAAGTGCGCCTGCGTTATGATTGTAAAACCGGATTGAGCTGTACTGTGGATATGCAAAAGACTTCCAAAATGGGTAAAGCGGATTTGTATTCTGCTGAAATGCCCATATTCAGTACAACAGAAAAAATAAGGTATTATTTCATCCTCGATGATGAGATGGGGGATAGTTATTATTATTCCAAATCGGGGCTCTCAAGGGTCGTTCCATCCATAAAAAACAGATTTGAGATAATACCGGATCTGGATGCACCTTCATGGGTCGGTCTCTCCACCTGTTACCAGATTTTCCCCGACAGGTTCTTCAACGGCGATCCTTCAAACGATGTGAAGGCTGGGGAGTACTTTTTCAACGGGGCATATGTTTCTACCCCGTCTTTTTCCGATGCGCCCAAAAGCTATGAGGAAGCAAGATGTGTGGATTTTTACAACGGAGATTTGAAAGGAATCAAGGACAAGCTCGACTATATCCTCGACATGGGATTCGATGTTATCTATCTCAATCCTGTCAATTGCTCTTTTACCGTCCACCGTTTTGATTCCACGGATTTTTTCCATGTCGATGGAAAGCTGGGAGGTGACGAGGCGTATCTGGAACTAATGAAAGAGGCACATGAAAGGAAAATGAGGATCATACAGGATATTTCGATAAATCACACCGGAAGCGGGCATCCGTGGTTTAATAAGGCCAAAGAGGATCCTTTTTGCCAAGAAGCGGAATTCTATTACAGGAACAGCGATGGCACATTCCGTTATTGGGCGGATGTAGAAACCCTTCCTCAGCTTAATTTCAATTCTGAAAAACTTAGGTCCCTCTTATATAAAGATGACAAAAGTGCAATGAAAAAATACCTCAAAGCCCCGTATTTCCTCGATGCCTGGCGTCTTGATGTGGCTCCCGAGCTAGGACGGACGGAAAAGGATCAGCTCTGCCAGCAAGTATGGCGCGAGGTAAGAAAAGAGCTCAAGCAGGAAAGGCCGGGGCTTTACCTTGTGGGTGAGGATTGGGATGACAGTGCGGATTACATGCAGGGCGATATGTGGGATGCAACAATGAATTATTTCGGATCCGGACGCATTATCCGATCCTGGCTTGGTGAAAAGGATAGGTTTTTAGCCGGAGACTGGGGACACAGTCCGGAAAAGACAAGGCCTTTTTCTTCCTTCGAGTTCATAAACGCAGTATATGAGGCGCTTCATTCCGTTCCTGATCAGAGCGTTTATTTCCAGATGAACCTGATAGACAGCCATGATACCCCGAGGCTTCATAATAATAAAGAGGTCATGGATGATGATATATATCTCGGAGGAATCCTCGCCTTATATCTTCTTCCAGGAATGCCGAGCGTCTATTACGGTGATGAGATAGGCCTTGATGGGACAATGGGCTCCGTCGAGGGCTCGAGATACCCCATGCAGTGGGATAAGAAGAAATGGAATATGAAATATTATAACTGGTACAAGGAACTTGGTAAGATCAGGAAGAAGCCTTCATTCGGTTATTCTGCATTCTCCATGAAAATGATCAATGATGAATGCTTCCTTATTATCAGATATCTTGAAAAGGTGACGCTTGTTGCTATCATAAACCGCGGCCCTGGATGTACGTTCACCCTCGATGATCCTTTTACATCGATAAATGAGGTATCGTTGCTTTTGGGAAATGCCGATATAGCAAAAGGCAATGTTATTACAACAAAATCGAAGCAGTCTGCATTACTTCTGCTCAAGTAGTTGAATTTTTGTTGCAAAATCCGTATTAATAGTCAAGGAGCGATACAAATGGCTTTCATTTACGACGAACTCAGCCGTACTTTCAGTGAGTTTCTTCTTATTCCCGGATATTCCTCTTCGGAATGCATACCTTCAAATGTCAGTTTGAAAACACCGCTTGTGAAATATAAAAAAGGTGTTGAGGAATGCCCGCTTTCTCTGAATATCCCGATGGTTTCTGCGATAATGCAGTCTGTTTCCGGGGTCAAGATGGGCGAAGCCCTTGCAAAAGAAGGTGGCATCGCATTCATCTATGGTTCCCAGAGTGTTGAGGATGAGGCTGAAATGGTGGCCAAGGTCAAGGCCAGCAAGGCCGGATTTGTCTTCTCCGATTCCAATATCAGGCCGGATGGGACGCTGAAAGATGTTCTTGAGCTTACAAAAAAGACAGGGCACAGCACTATCGCAGTCACAGACGACGGGACTGCCAACGGAGTTCTTTTAGGTGTTGTCACAAGCCGTGATTACAGGGTTTCCAGAATGGAGCTGGATGAGAAGGTTGAATCCTTCATGACACCGATGAACAAGCTCATATATGGTGAGGATGGGATTTCCTTGAGCGAGGCCAATGACATAATCTGGGATCATAAGCTTAACCAACTCCCGATAATAACCAAGGATGGAAGGCTTTCAGCATTCGTTTTCAGAAAGGATTATTCATCTCATAAGAGCAATCCGAATGAGCTTTTGGACAAGGGCAAACGCTATATGGTTGGGGCCGGAATCAATACCAGGGATTACATGGAGCGTGTTCCTGCCCTTGTTGAGGCGGGCGCGGATGTCTTATGCATTGATTCATCGGAAGGTTTTTCCGAATGGCAGAAAAGAACGCTTTCCTGGATACGTTCCAACTATGGGGAGAGCGTCAAAGTAGGAGCCGGCAATGTTGTTGATGCAGATGGGTTCCGTTTTTTAGCTGAATGCGGTGCGGATTTTGTCAAGGTGGGAATCGGTGGAGGTTCAATCTGTATCACAAGGGAGACAAAAGGGATAGGAAGAGGGCAGGCGAGCGCTCTTTTGGATGTGGTTAAAGAGCGTGATAGGTATTTTGAGGAAACCGGTGTATATATTCCGGTTTGTTCGGACGGTGGAATCGTATATGATTATCACATGACTCTAGCCCTTGCAATGGGTGCAGATTTCTTGATGCTTGGCAGATATTTTGCAAGGTTTGATGAATCTCCGTCAGATAAGGTCAATATAAACGGAAACTATCTCAAGGAGTACTGGGGAGAGGGATCCGCGCGTGCCAGGAATTGGCAGCGTTATGATTTGGGAGGGGACAAGAAGCTCTCGTTTGTAGAGGGTGTTGATTCTTATGTCCCGTACGCCGGTCCTTTGAAGGATACGGTGGATATGACGCTTGCCAAAATAAAAAGCACGATGTGCAATTGCGGTGCATTGGATCTTGATGAATTCAAGAAGAAGGCCAAGCTCACTGTCGTATCTCCGACGAGTATCGTCGAGGGCGGTGCGCATGATGTCATACTCAAGGATCATCAGAAGTTTGAGATCAAATGATTTTACTGGGTGCATGCGCCCCGTCTGTTAAGCCCTGCACCCGTATTTTTTCAGTTTTGGAAGAGCTAGGAACGCATCTGCATTCTTTGTAATCGATCTGACAATGAGACTCTTGTTCCTTTCACTGTCTTTTTCTGCAGCCTTTTCAAAATTGTCCAGTAGCAATATCATCCTTTCAATGATATCTTTCGCTTTTTTTATCTCGACCTGGGAAGGTTCCTCGTAAAGCGTTGCATCAACAAGCCTTGCTGCGCACAGCATATGCTTCCTCATCCTTGATTTCTCCAACGTGGATAGGAAGCATTTTTTTCTTTTTGATGCTTTCATCGCGATTCTCCTGATCTTTCTGACTCTTTTAAACGATACGTTGTATGGAGCTGAAAAGCATTTGAAGAGTATCAATAACAATATCAGAAGAGCAATGATCAGAAGCCAGTTGCATATGGTGGGCATAAGAAATGAAAATATATTTTTTAATGACAGCAATATTTTATGCATGGTCTACCTTCCAGAATCGGCATGGTTCTTTTTTTCTTCTTCAGCTTTTGTTTTCGGGTGTGTTGTCCTTCTTCTTGAAGAGGCCTTTGCACTCCTTTCTGAGATGACAAGCTGGTCAAACGGAATTGTGATCCCGTTTTCCTTATACGCATCCCACACGGCCTTCTTGATTTCGAAGAATGCATCATAGTATCCGTGAGAGTCTATCCAGCACCATGCGCTTATTGTGAGACTCGAAGATGCCATATCATAAAATTCGATCCTGGGGGCAGGCGAGGAAAGGACCTTTTTGCAGGATAAGCATGCATTTCTCGTTATTTGCAACGCCTTGTCCACATCAGTATCATAATCCACGGAAAAATACAGATCTATCCTTCTTATGGGATTCGTATTGAAGTTCACAATCCTTGAAGTGGATACCTGGCGGTTCGGAAGTATGAGCTTCTTGTTGTCTATGGTGGAAAGAACAGTATTCATAAGCCTCAGTTCCTCGATTTTCCCTTCATCAGAACCGATTTGCACATAATCGCCGACTTTGAATGGCCTTGTCCCTATGAGCACAAGGCCGTTGGCGACATTTGCAATCGAATCCTGGATTGCAAGCCCGATAGCGACACCGAAGGCGGATATTACCGCTATCATAGATGTAAGTGGGATATTGAGAAGCGAAAGATCATACAGCACCAATAAGACAGATAAGATGATTTCTATGCCATGTGTGAAGAAATGCACCACGGCATTGTCCATACTGGATATCAAAAGAAGGCGGTTCAAAAGCTTTATGAAAAGCTTGATTGCAATGATTCCGAATACCAGTGTTATAAGAAAAAGAGCAAGTTGGTTGCCATCGGTTTCAAGGACAGCGTCCAAAGTTTCGTTATTCATGTGAAAATTGTAGCATAATGGGGCGGTACAATAATAATATTTATTTTATTTTATGGCTTTTTTCGACTTTTCAACCTTATTCCATATATCTCCAAAGGATGATCCGTTACGGTTTTTTTTCTATAAAACCGTTATTATGAATGTAAATTTAAAGCATGATAAATACATCTGATTTTCCATAATTCATGGTTAAATCATGTTTACCAGCTCTTATGGAGAATGTGCAATGTGTTCAAACTGTTTTTCAAATGATGTTATCCAAAAAAGAGAAGAATAAAAAAAATGTTTTTATCCACTTTACAAAGAGGGATAAAAATTATATAAGGTATAAGGTGCTGGACGGCCAGTGCTGCCAAGTTGCTTTTGATATATCCGTCTCGTGAAGACTTGTCTTCTGTTCACCGTGCTGGTATATTCTTATTGTACTTGGTTTTTATGGAGGATTAGCTCAGCGGGAGAGCGCCTGCCTTACAAGCAGGATGTCACAAGTTCAATCCTTGTATCCTCCAATGGTCAGGTATTATTTCCTGACCTTTTTTTTTCTTAGGAGGACTGATGCCGTCTTTTGATTTTCTAGCAGTGAATTTCTTCATATATGCCGTTATCGGATATTTGTCGGAAGTCCTGTATTGTTCATTGATCAAGCGCAGTTTTGTGAACAGGGGTTTCCTGTACGGACCGTATTGCCCAATATACGGATTCGGGGCGTTGATGATCATAATTTTCCTAAAGCCTTTCAAGAATAATTTCGTTATCGTATTCATTCTTGGGCTTATACTTGCCTCCATTCTTGAGTATTTCACTTCCTGGGCATTGGAAAAGCTTTTTTCAATCAAGCTTTGGGATTATTCCAAGCATAAGATCAATATCAATGGAAGGGTATGTCTTCTTAACAGCACGCTTTTTGGCTTGATGGGGCTCATGGGGGTGTATGTCGTCGATCCGTTTTTGTATCCGATCATAATGGACCTCGAGCCTCAGTTGCTGCATTTTCTCGGGGTCTTTATCGTATTCATCTTCACTTTGGACACCACTGTTTCCGTCATACACCTCAAGAGTTTTCAAAGGTCCCTCTTGCTTTTGCGTGAAAAGGCCGAGGATATCAGGAACATGGATTCCTCAGAGCGCAGGGCAATGCTTCTCGAGGAACGGGACAGGATACGGAATTATGCATTCCTCAAAGCCCGCCATTTCATTTCTGCCAACCCCAGCTTGAATGCCAGAAGTGCAGAGATGAGGCTTGAGCTTGATGCATTCCGCGATTATCTTGACCAGAGGTCGAAGATAAGAAAAGAATATAAGAGTGCCCTGAAGGAAAACAGGGAGAATTATAAGAAAAGCCGGATGAGGTGATATGGGCTATCTTGAAATAAGAAAGACAATTCCCGAGCATGTGTTCCTGCTGCCTGTGAGCAAGACAAAAAGCTATGAGGCTGTGTTGGAGGTCTACAAGGAAGGGGCTAGGGCCTTCGGTGAAAATCGTGTTCAGGAAATAGAAAAGAAATTTCCTCTCCCCGAAGAGCGGCCGGAGGGAATGCTTGTCTTTCTTATCGGACAACTGCAAAAAAACAAGGTACGCAAAGCAGTCCGCCTTTGCAATAGGATTGAAAGCGTTGATTCTTTAACCCTGCTTGAGCTTATTGACAAGGAGTGTGGAAAAATCGGTAAAAAGATCGATGTGCTTCTTGAATTCAATTCAAGCGGAGAGGAGAGCAAATCCGGCTTCAGAAGTGAAGAGGAGCTGAAAGAAGCCGCAAAGGCATCCAGATTTCTGGATAATGTCAATCTGCTTGGTATCATGACAATTGGACCGCTGGGAATGGATGAGCAAAAGAACCGCAAGGCATTCAGACGTACACGGATTCTTTTTGAAGAGGTTTCTTCTTCCATCTGCCCTCTGAGCGTTCTTTCCATGGGCATGTCGTCGGATTATCTCCAGGCCATTGACGAGAAAAGCAATGAGGTGAGGATCGGAACTGCGATATTCGGGGGCCGTGCTTGAAAAGGATTTTGGCCTTAATATTGATATTCGCAATATCATTTTCCCTTTTCGCCGACCCAATACAATTTGAATACGAGCCGTATGAGGAGGATGAGTTCCCTTTATGGACATATGAGCTCAGGAGAGCAGAAAGCATATTCTTCGGTTCTCTTGTCATCACCTTCCCATTAAGCATGGCTGCATATAATATTGCAGCAAATTTGGGAATGAACACACCAGATGAGACTTATAAGCAGGTTCTTCAGCAGGCCCTTTGGGCTTCAGGGGCGTCTTTGGTCATTGCCTTGACGGATTGGATAATCGGGAAAGTAAGTGATTAAAAGTGAGGATTTGTCCTTCATCGCCTCTGCTGAGGACAGGGTTGACAAGGCCGCGGCGGAAAATGGAATCCAGAGGAGTGTGTTTTCCCGCCCTGATACAGTTATTACCGTAAACGGGAAAACTGTTAAGAAATCCTACAGGCTTAAGGCTGGGGATGAGGTGCATGTCAATTATACATATGAGCTTTTTACCGGACTGGAGGCCCGCGATATACCCCTTGACGTCATTTACGAGGATGAGAATATTCTGGTTATAGATAAGCGCCAAGGGCTTGTTGTCCATCCTGCTGCCGGAAATTGGGATAATACGCTATGTAATGCCCTTTTATACCGCTATGGCGATTCCATACTTTCGGATGAGGACGATATCCGTCCAGGAATTGTGCATCGTCTGGATAAGGATACCAGCGGAGTCATGGTCATTGCAAAAAATCCGGATTCACTTTCATTTCTTTCGGGTGAGTTCAAGGATCATAGGACAAGAAAGTATTATATTGCAGTTGCAGAAGGGGTATTTCCCAATCGGCATGGAATCATAGATAAAAGGATTGCAAGGAGCACAAGAGACCGCAAATTGTTTTCCGTTACAGAGGATGAGAGTAGGGGAAAAGAGGCAAGAACCGAATATTATGTCCTTTCCCAGTTTAAGGATAGTGCGCTTCTGCTCATCAGGATATATACCGGCCGGACACATCAGATAAGGGTGCATCTTTCCTCGATAGCTCATCCCTTGGTGGGGGATGTGCTTTATAACAGAAAAAAAAGTGATTATCCACTGATGTTGCATTCCGCCCTCCTTTTTATAAGGAATCCTTCTGATGGAAGGGAGATGCGTTTCTGTTCTGATATTCCAGAGCGCTTTGGATCCTATCTAGCTGAAAATGGTGATGCTGGCCTCAAGAATGTCCTGGTTGAACATCTTCTCGATCCTGATCTTTGAAAGAGGTCCATGCCCTGGAAATACGAGCGTATTGTCATCGAAAGCCATGAGCTTTTCCTTTATGCCTTTTATCAGAAGCTCTTTTTCGACAAGTGTGTTTGTCTGTCCCACCGACCCGCTTAGAAGTGTATCGCCTGTGAAAAGGGCGTTGCCTATCTTGTAGCAGATTGAATCAAGGCTGTGCCCCGGCACGTGGATGGCTTCCACATGCAGCCCTGCGATGTCCAATTCATCCCCATCCTTTATCTCATTTGCCTCGTATCCCCCGATTTTTGGAAGGAATGAATATACGCATGGGCTGTATATCTTGAAAAATGTTCCAAGGCTGCATACATGTCCTTCATGCGAGTGGGTTATGAGGATGTGCTTGAGGATGATTTTCTTTTCCTCAAGTGTCTCGATCAGTTTCCTGTCCAGGCTCGGAGTGTCTATAAGGATGCCCTCCGGGCTGTTTTCTGCAGTAACCACATATTGGTTGACCATATGCTGTGAATCCAGATGTGTTATGATCCTCATATTTCCAGCCTCTTGAAAAAAGCCTCCTCGGGATTGGAATACTTGAAAGATACCCCGCGGATGATTACGGAACGGAAATTGCAACGCTTGAGATTGCAGTCCTCGAATTTCGAATTGATTATCTTGCTGAGTGAGAAATTTGAAAAATACAGATCGCTTGAGGAAAAATCGCATCTGAAACAATCTATACCCATGAATGCGGAATGGATCATGGTGCTCATGGAAAAGTCACAGTTTAAGAACGATGATCCGGAGAAAACCGAATATCTGCTTTCGACTTCCCTGAAAGTACAGTTTTCGAAAATTGCGTAATCAAAGAATGCGGTATGCAGTACACTTGAGGAAAAATCGCAGTTTCTGAATATGCAGAAGGCGAAATTAGAGTATCTTATCCTGGAAAATCTCATATCCAGATTTTCAAATTCAGCGTTGACTATGCTTACGTTCTTCGCTTTTTTGGTAACGGTGAACAGTTCCTCGAATTCCTTTATGACCTTTTTCTTATCTTTTGTATGGTGAAAGCAAAGATTGCTGTTTGGAAGGGCATATGTGTGGCAGGATGGGATGATGCACTTTCTGTCTTCAAACATATTTTGATGATAACATCAAATCCCTACTACGGACAATCGGAAGCGATATTTTTGTTTTTTACAATCTGTGTTATCATCAGCTCATGCTTGCACAGGTGAGAAGATCGATAAACAACATTTATAGTCTTTACTGCCCGGAGGACAAAAAGTTTTACCAAGCCAGGATAAAGGGAAAGGTTTTAAAAGGGGTGAGGGGTGAATATAATCCGCTTACTGTACTCGATTTTGTTGAGTTCCAGCCATATAGTGTTGATGAGGGGCTTGTGATTTCCCGTCTTGAGAGAAAGAGTTCATTTACAAGATGGAATGTGAAAAGCTCTATAAACCAGACAATATGTGTCAATATGGATCAGGTTGTTATTGTATGCAGCGCACAGAATCCTCCTTTCAGGCCAAAGTTCATCGATCGTGCCATATGCTGTGTTCAAGGGGCGGATATGGTGATCGCTATCAATAAGTCCGATCTGGGGCTTGATGAAGAGGGACTTTATTATGAGAAGTTGTACAGCTCCCTTGGATTCAAGGTCGTGCGAACCAGTGCGGAAAAAGGTGATGTATCTTCGCTTGCAAGTCTTCTGGATGGAAAGATCAGCGCCTTCGTTGGACAGAGTGGTGTAGGCAAAAGCAGTCTTATAAATGCCATAACCGGAGCCTCGGAAAAGGTTGGGCAGATAAGCCTTAAGTACGACAGGGGCAGGCACACCACCAACCATAGTTCATTCATCCAGTCCGATGGGTATGCGATAATCGATACTCCGGGGGTGCGGGAAATAATGGTGCCGTTCGAGGAAAAGGAAATTGTGATGAAATCATTTCCTGAGTTCTCCGCTTGCAGCTGCCGTTATGACGGATGCTTGCATCAGGGGGAGGACGGATGCTCCGTTGATGCCATGGTGGAAGAGGGAATTATAGATGAGCAGCGCTATCTCAGCTATCTTAGGATTTTGGACAGCCTGGACGAGAGAAGGCCTATATATATGAGGAAGAAGATCCTTGAAAAATGATGTTTTTAAGAATATTGAACTTGATGCGGTATTGGAGAATATAGCCAAGCTTTGCCTGTTTTCCGAGACTCTTGCAAAAATATGTTCCTCTTTGGTTGTTTTTGATGAGAATGTGATTTCTTCCAGGTATGCTCAGGTGGAGGAATACAGGCAGAAGCTGAAGCAGCCAGCAGATCTTTCTTCATTTCCTTCAATAAGCGGGATATTTGCTTTTTCAGAAAGCTCACACATGGACATCCCTTCTGCTGATGTCTTTAAAGTTGGGGAGTTTTTGTCATCGTATAAGAAAATGCTCTTGTTTCAGGAGAAAGGAGAGGATTTTACGCAAGATGATGAGCGTCTTATGGAAGATATTCTTTCCTCTTTGGATTGGGAAGGCAATGTTGTTGAGGATCATCCGCGCCTGCTTCCGCTAAGGAGGGAGTTGGATTCGCGAAGGGCGAAAAGGGCCCGATATTCAGCTTCCTTTATAAGGGAAAATGCGCCTTCCATGATGAACAGCAATCCGGTTTTTCATAACGAAAGGATAGTCCTTCCGATAAAGGCCGGGGAGAAAAACCGTTTCGAATGCTATGTCCAGGGAGCATCTTCTTCCGGGCAGACGCTTTTTGTCGAGACTTTTGAACTGGTGGATTTGAACAACGATGTTGTGCTTGCTGAAGAAAAGATAAGGACCGAAATATTAAAAATAAAAAATGAATTGAGTAACGCTGTACGGTCATATATCCCGTTTCTGAAAGAATATGTGGAAAATGTCATCAGCTTCGACTTCCATTATGTTTTTGCCCTTTACAGCCTGAAAAATGGTTGGGCGCATCCCCAAAATGGAAAGTGGATACGTCTTATCGGTGCAAGACATCCTCTTTTGGGGAATAAAGCCGTTCCGATAGATTTTTCCGTTTCCCCTGAGGTCCATGCAGTTGTAATCTCCGGAGCTAATGCCGGTGGAAAAACCGTGACCATGAAGACTCTTGCCTTATGTGCGGCTTTGAACCAGATTGCCGGATTTGCACCTCTTGACAGCATGTCGGAATTACCTTATTTCAATTCTTTTTTTGCTGACATCGGTGATGGACAGAGCATAGAGGAGGCCAGCTCGACCTTTTCAAGCCATATGGAGAAGGTTTCGTTTTTTGCCCGCAACTCAGATGATTGCTCCCTGGTGCTTTTGGATGAGCTTGGCTCGGGCACCGATCCCGACGAGGGCTCTGCCTTGAGTATAGCCATATTGGATTATTTTCTGAAACATTCCAGACTCACTCTTGTGACGAGCCATTACTCCAAAGTCAAAAATCATGCGTATTTATCCGAGGGGATGGTGAATGCAAGCATGGAATTCGACGAGAGGACACTCCGCCCCACATACCGTGTCATTGCTGGAATTCCAGGAGACAGCCATGCAATTGAGACTGCGAGGAGGATGAGGGTTCCAGATGAGATTATTCGCCAAGCTGAGACAGACCTTGGTGATGAAAGGCTTACAGGGGCCTCGATAATTTCGTCTCTCATGAAAAAAAGCAGGACGCTTGATAGGAAAATAAGCCAGGCCGAGGAGAAGAGGAGGGAAGCTGAGCGAAGGTATTCTGAGCTTGAAAAGCGATTGCAGGAAGTTGATAAGAAGGAATTCGAATTGGAAAAGTCCGGCTCTAAGGAGATTTCAGAATTCCTTTCTTATAGCCGAAAAAAGCTTGAGAATCTGATTCGGGCGATAAGAACCGGTGAGCTTGATGATGAGAAGATAAAGGATGCAAAACGTTTCATCAAAGAGGCTGAGCAAGAGGAAAGAAATATAAAAAAGAGGGTGGAAGCCAAGCAGGACGAATATGAAAGCCTTGCGGCCAAGGAGTTTTCGATAGGAGAGAGGGTTCTTTGCGGAAGCGGATCTGTCAGCGGAAAAGTCCTTTCAAAAAGTGGGAGGAACAGCTATTGCATACTTCTTGACAGCGGAATGAAGCTGACTTTGAAAAGCTCTGAAATCAAGAGTGCGGTAAAGATGGAAAAACAGACCTGGTCCGGGTATTCCGCTCCTGTAAGGGCCGAATATCAGATTGATATCCGTGGCTTGACTTTGGATGAGGCTGTAAGAAGGATGGATGATCAGATGGAAGCTGCAATACTCTCAGGACTCGGATCCTTTTCGGTGGTCCATGGTTATGGCGATGGGATTCTTATGCGTGGCATCCATGAATATCTTAAAAAACGGAAAGAGGTTGTTGACTATCACTTTGCCCGTCCTGAGGATGGGGGCATGGGTAAAACCTACGTGGAACTGGATATTTGAATAATTTGCTTTGTCTTTCCTTTTTTCATGGTGTAGAATCTAAATCCTATCCTAGGAGGTTTTATGTCCGATTATATGAATGGAACCGGAATCCAGTATCATCTTCATATCAAAGCTGGGGATGTTGGCAGGTATGCGATTTTGCCGGGAGATCCGAAGAGGGTTGAAAAAATTGCTGCATATCTTGATGATGCCGTCTTGATTGCAGACAGCAGGGAATATGTCACATATACCGGTATGCTGGAAGGGGAGAAGGTCAGTGTCGTCAGCACTGGTATAGGCGGGCCGAGTGCGGCAATAGCTGTCGAGGAGCTTTTCAAGTGCGGCTGCACAACTTTTCTGCGTATGGGAACCTGTGGAGGCATAGCTCTGGATGTGAAGGGTGGTGATGTTGTGGTTGCCACTGGTGCTGTAAGAGCCGAAGGTACAAGCCGTGAATATGCTCCTATAGAATTTCCTGCGGTTGCAACATTCGAGGTTGTCGATGCTCTTAGGCGTGGAGCCTCTGCCTTGGGCCTGAAAGTGCATACAGGCGTTGTACAGTGCAAGGACAGCTTTTATGGTCAGCATGACCCATCGGTAATGCCTGTGAGTTATGATCTGGAAAACAAATGGGAGGCTTGGAAGCGCTTAGGTGTTCTTGCCTCGGAGATGGAATCCGCAGCCATATTCACAGTGTGCGCACGTCTGGGTGCCCGTTGTGGTTCCACTTTCTTTACTGTAGGAAATCAAGAAAGGGAAAAGCTGGGGCTTGATAATCCGATACTTCATGATACCGATGTTGCCATAAGGGTTGCAGTGGAAGGATTGAGGAAGCTTATATTGATGGATAGGAATTCAATATGATTTTTTCCCTTTTTGTTCTAGGAGGGTACTGGTCGCTTCAATAAGCTCATCCAGCTCCTCCTTATTTTTTGCCTCTGCAGCAATGGAAATATCGAAAAGTTCCAATCCTGTCGCCTCGTAATCCCTCTGCAGCGCATAATGGGTGTAGGTTCCCAGATCGAGGGAGAAGCGGATTTTCCTGCAGTCCGCTATACAGTCAATGCTTTTTACGAGCAAAAAACTACCTGTGAGCATGTTTTCAATCTTTATGATTCCGATGATAACATCTTCCCTCAGAAAGAAGTCGACTCCGTTTGTTTTTTCCATGTTAACAGAATATACACGAAACTTCATGTTTTCTAAAGATAAAAGAAAAAAAAGGCCTGGATTTTTATTGGTAAATAAACAATGAATCTGTTATACTAACTATCAGTTTTGTATTGTAGGTGGTTGATACATGGAAATGCAGATTCAGGATTTGATCGCATCCATAAAAAAGGATGGTCTCGATCAAGCTAAGAAGGAAGCGGACGAGTATCTTGCCAAGGCAAAAGCCGATGCCGATGAAATCGTCAGCAAGGCTAAAGTGGAAAGAGACAAGCTTCTTGAAAGTGCAAAAAAGGAAATCGATCTTGAACGTCAGAGCAGCCAGGCCAGCCTTGAGCAGGCGGCCAGAGATGCTTCCCTTACCATTAAAAAGAACGTTTTGGATCTTTTGGAGTCGATTTTGAAGGAATCGGTAAAGGCTGAAGTTTCAGGCAAGGTTCTTGAGGAACTTATTTTCCAGGTCGTTGCCTCGGATGCGGTTTCGGACGGAAGTGTGGTGGAAGTTTCCAAGGATGATTTGAAAACGCTTTCCTCCGATCTTGTGGCAAAACTTGCCCAGAAGCTGAAGAAAGGGATTGTTCTTAAAAGCTCAGCCTCGGTTTCAGGTGGTTTTGTTGTAATGGAAAAAGACGGTTCGGGATTCATTGATCTCAGTGATGAAGAGATGGCAAAACTTCTTTGGCCGTACCTGTCGGAGAATCTGAGGAAACTCTTTTAAGGAGGGCGTCCGGTGGCAGAACATTATTATCTCATTTCAAGTCTGCCCATGCTGAGCCTTGATAAGGGGCTCCCGTTTTCTTATGCCGATTTTATGAAGATATGCAAAGATCATCTTAACAAGGCGGAATATGCGGAGTTGGAGAGCGCCGTTCTTGAAGCCTCTGGTGATCCCAAAGGTCCATTGATGAAAAAATGGAAGGCTTATTTGGAGAAAGTCGGGGATGCTTTGAAGCAACAGAGAATTAAGAAGCTCGGATGGAATGGTGGCGATGTTGTGCAGGTGGGTAATGATCCAGCCCTATATGAAAGGATACAGAGGGCGGTGGAGATTATGAACCCTCTTGATGGGGAGAAGGAGATCCTTGCAATTTATTTTGATTTTCTGCAGTCGAATTCATCTCTTTCACCGTTCAGTATGGACAATCTCCTTTTATATGCCCTGAAGCTTCAGATCCTCGAGCGTCTTTGCTCTTTTGATCAGGAGAAGGGACGGGGGGAATTTCGGAGGCTCTTTTCGGATCTCCAGAAAGATTTTGTAACTAAGGAAGGTTAATATGGAAATAAAGACTGGACACGTTGTTGGAGTCAACGGAAACCTGGTCGATGTCGAATTCGATACAACTGTTGTCAAGAACGAAGTCGGTTATATCATTGTTGGAGACACCCGCCTGAAAGGCGAGGTCATCAGGATCACCGATGGCAAAGCCTCTTTGCAGGTTTATGAATTGACAGGAGGAATCAAGGTCGGCGATCCGGTTGAGTTCTCCGGCGAGTTGTTGAGCGTGGACCTTGGTCCCGGTCTTCTTACCCAGGTTTTTGATGGTTTGCAGAACCCGTTGCCGGAACTGGCGGAAAAGTGCGGATTCTTCCTGCAAAGGGGAGTTTATCTCGATCCAATTCCGAATCTCGACTGGGAATTCACGCCATCTATGAAAGTTGGGGATACCGTTGTCGCGGGAGATTCTTTCGGCTCTGTTCCTGAAGGCATCTTCACCCATAAGATCATGGTTCCGTTCTCACTTGCCGGTGAGTGGAAGATAACTGATATAAAGGAAAAAGGTGTTTACAAGAGCCATGATGTGATCTGCACCATCGAAAACAGGATAGGTGAGAGGAAAGAGCTGACCATGATCATAAGCCAGCCGGTGAAAAGGGCTATCGGAGCTTATGAGGAGCGTATCCGCCCACATGAGCCGATGGTCACGAAAATCCGTCTTGTTGATACTTTCCTGCCTGTTGCAAAAGGTGGTACATATTGCATCCCAGGTCCGTTTGGTGCCGGAAAGACGGTTCTTCAGCACCTTACCAGCCGCAATGCCGATGTCGACATCGTTATCATCGCGGCATGTGGGGAAAGGGCTGGAGAGGTTGTTGAGATTCTCAAGGAGTTCCCTGAACTGACTGATCCGAAAACAGGCAGGAGCCTGATGGAAAGAACGATTATAATTTGTAACACATCAAGCATGCCTGTTGCAGCAAGAGAGGCTTCTGTATACACAGCTGTGACAATGGCGGAATATTATAGGAATATGGGACTTGATGTACTTCTTCTTGCTGACAGTACCTCCCGTTGGGCTCAGGCGATGAGGGAAATGAGTGGAAGACTGGAAGAGATTCCTGGCGATGAGGCTTTTCCTGCATATCTTGAATCCAGGATTGCTGAATTCTATGAGAGGGCAGGTATGGTCAGGCTGAAGGACGGATCATTCGGATCTGTCACCATCGGAGGAACCGTATCTCCTGCAGGAGGCAATTTCGAGGAGCCTGTGACACAGGCCACGCTCAAGGTTGTCGGTGCGTTCCATGGTCTTTCCAGAGAGAGGTCGGATGCAAGAAAGTATCCTGCAATAGATCCTCTTGATTCATGGAGCAAGTATGACGGAATCATTGATAAGAAGCTTGTTGAGGAAACCTATTCCTTTGTTTTAAAAGGAAATGAAGTCAACCAGATGATGAAGGTCGTCGGTGAAGAGGGTACCAGCCTCGATGATTACATAGTCTATCAAAAGGGAGAGCTTGTTGATTCGGTATACATGCAGCAGAACTCTTTCGATCCTGTGGATGCTTCCGTTTCTGTTGAGCGTCAGCGCTATACCTTTGACGTTCTTCATGACATATGTGTGTCGGAGTATAATCTTAAGGATAAAAAAGATGCACGTCTTTTCTTCAACGAGGTCCGCCAGTTGTTCCTGGATTGGAACGGGAGCGTTGAGGACAGCCCTGCATTCAAGGAAAATGAAGACAAGCTTAAGAAAATCGTTGATGGAAGAAGAAGGTAGGTCCAGTCATGCAGAAAGTATATACGAAAATTGAATCCATTGTCGGAAACGTAATAACAGTGCGTGCATCCGGTGTAAAGAACGGCGACCTTGCTGAAATCACTTCCGGAGGAAGAACGAGCCTCGCTAATGTGATCAAGCTAGACCATGACAAGGTCAGCCTTCAGGTCTTTTCGGGGGCTCAGGGCGTCAGTACCGGTGACAGTGTCAGATTCTTAGGAGTTCCAATGAAGGTCAGTTATTCCGAGAACCTCTTGGGAAGGATTTTCAACGGAGCAGGGGAACCCAGGGATAACGGACCTGTTCTTGATGAGAATATGATTGAGATAGGTGGGCCTTCGGTAAATCCGAGCAAGCGTATCATGCCTAAGAACATGATCAGAACTGGAATCCCGATGATCGATATGTTCAACACGCTTGTAGAAAGCCAAAAGCTTCCTATCTTCAGCGTATCCGGAGAACCGTATAACCAGCTTTTGGCCCGTATCGCCATGCAGGCGGAGGTCGATATCATCATTTTGGGTGGAATGGGACTCAAATACGACGATTACCTTTATTTCAAGGAAACACTTGAAAAGTCGGGCGCGCTTTCTAGAACGATCATGTTTGTCCATACTGCAAGCGATCCAACCGTCGAATGTACTCTTGTTCCTGATCTTTCCCTTGCTGTTGCAGAACGCTTTGCACTTGACGGCAAGAAGGTGCTTGTCCTTCTTACAGACATGACAAACTTCTGTGATGCTTTAAAGGAAACGGCCATTACTATGGAGCAGGTTCCGAGTAACCGCGGATACCCCGGCGATCTCTATTCCTCTCTTGCCAGCCGTTATGAGAAGGCCGTCGATTTCGAGGGTGCTGGATCTGTGACTATCCTTGGTGTCACTACGATGCCTGGAGACGATGTGACCCATCCGGTTCCTGACAATACCGGCTACATCACCGAGGGACAGTATTATTTGAAAAACGGCCATATCGAACCGTTTGGAAGCCTTTCCAGACTCAAACAGAATGTCAACAAGGATACCAGGGATGATCATCGCGCCCTTATGGATGGCATGATCAAGCTCTATTCCTCTTACAAGGATTCCCTTGAGAAGAAAAGCATGGGATTCATGATGAGCGACTGGGATGAGAAACTTCTTAAGTACGGCCATATGTTCGAATCAAAACTTATGGATTTGAGTGTGAATATTCCTCTTGAAAGTGCGTTGGACCTCGGTTGGGAGATTCTTGCCGAATGCTTCGAACCGAATGAGACTCTTTTGAAGACCGAGCTTATTGAGAAGTATTGGCCAAATAGGAAGTAGGAGGCTTTTGTGGCTGTAAAACTGACGAAGAACGAGCAGAAGAAGCAGAAGGATGCTTTGAAGCAGTTCCAGCGTTATCTGCCGACCCTGATGCTGAAAAAGCAGCAGCTTCAGCTTGTTATAAGACAGGCGGAGGCTGAAATTGCGGAGCTCAGGGTGCAGCAGGAGAGGGCTATAGGCAACCTCGACAGCTGGATCGGCGTTTACGGCGCGAACAAGTCCTTTCCGGAGGAGAAATCCATAAGGACCCTTGTTAAAGTCAAGGAGGTGAAGAGGACTTATTCGAATGTGGCCGGGGTAAGCGTTCCTGTGTTTGATTCGCTTGAGTTCGAAGACATACGTTACGACCTTGATTATTATCCGCTTTGGGTCGATGGTGCGGTTTTCGCTTTGCGTGATATCGCCAAATTCGATGCCTTGATCATGACGCTTGAAGAGGAGATACGTCTTTTGGAAAAGGAGCTCAGAACCACAAGCCAGCGTGTCAATCTCTTTGAGAAGGTTAAGATCCCTGAAGCAAAAGAGAATATCAGGGTCATCGGCATTTACTTGCAGGATCAGCAGACAGCTGCTGTCGTCCGGGGCAAGATTGCCAAGAAGAAACTTGTGAAGGTGGGCTGATTATGATAGAGCAAATGAAAAAAATCACACTTTTTGCGTCAGAAAAGAACCGCCTGGAAACCATAAGCGCCCTTCGTGATTGCGGGGTCATGCATATAATCGATCTTGCAGCAAAGAGCGAGGAGGCACTAAGTGAGCAGAAGGCTCTCTCCAGCTTGGAGCTGGTGCTTTCCTGTCTTGACGAAAAAGTCGGCAAGAAGGATAAGGTGGAGGATCTTGAACTCGATGGAGCAAGATTCGATGAGATGATTTCCTCCTCCCTTTCTGCGATAGAAGAGAAGAAGATGCTCCAGGACAAGCTGCTTCGCCTCAAGGTCGAAAGGGACAGGATCGCCCCCTATGGCGATTTCCTTCCCGAGGACATATCCCTACTTTCCGAAAGAGGAATAAAGCTCTTCTTTTATACTGCAGGGAAAAAGGAAAAGGAAGCTATAGCTCTTGATGAGGAGAATACCATCATCACCCTTAAGGATGGCAAGCAGGTGTTCTTCTGTTCCGTAGGGCATCCTTTGAAGAAGGGAAGTGGAGCAACTCTTTTCATGCTTCCGGAAAAAGGTCTTTCCGAGCTTTCTGCTGAGATTCTTTCTTCTGAAAAGAGGATCGAGGAGCTTGATGGTGTCTTATCCTCGTTTGTTCCATATCGGAAGATGGTTGTCAAAGCCATTTCCAAAAGGAAGGAGAACATTGTTTTTGAGAGGGCGAAAAGCACCCTTTGCAACGATGATGGAATAATCCACATCACCGGTTACGTCCCGCTAAGTCTGCAGCAGGATTTCAAGGACTGTGCAAAAGAAAACGGATGGGCATATCTTATTGATGATCCTTCTGATGAGGATAATCCACCGACATTGATCAAGTACAAGGGATTTGTAAGGATTGTAAAGCCGGTGTTCGATATTCTTGGGACGGTCCCCGGCTACAGGGAATCGGATATCTCCTCGTACTTCTTGGTCTTTTTCAGTCTGTTCTTCGCGATGATCGTCGGAGACGCCGGTTACGGTTTGATTTTCCTTCTCCTCGCAATCTTTATGAACATTCGTTCGAAAAAGGCAAGCGATCTGAACATCTTGATTTATGTTTTGAGCATAACCACGATAGTCTGGGGCGCTCTCACCGGGACCTGGTTCGGCTCTGCCGCCATCTTGGAGGGTTTCCCTTTCTTGCAGCGTCTGGTGATTCCTGCGATTACTAATTTCCCTGAAATCATGGGCGTTGATGCCGATTGGGCTCAGAACATGGTTATGAAGTTCTGCTTCATACTTGGTGCTGTTCAGCTTTCATTGGCATGCGTGCTGAACATAATCCATAAGGTGCCTAAGAAGGACCTGTCTTGGGTTGCAGACCTGGGCTGGCTGATCGATATAGTGCTGCTTTATTTCTTGGTGCTGTATCTTGTCATCGGTGCTGAATGCAACTTCAAAGCAGTCGTCATCGGAGTTTCGGTAGGCTTTGTTCTTGTATGCGTCTTTGGCGCCCAAGCACCCGGTGTTCCTTTTGTCGAAGGGCTGAAAGCAGGGCTTGGTGGGTTCTTTACGACCTTTTTGAACACGGTTTCCTGTTTTTCAAATATCATGAGCTATATAAGGCTTTTTGCAGTCGGCATGGCATCTCTTGCAATCGCCCAAAGCTTCAATGATATGGGAGCAGGTCTTTTGGGTGGATTTACAATCCCTCTCGGATTATTGGTGATTCTCGTTGGACATGCGCTGAATCTTGTCATGGGACTGCTGTCTGTCGTCGTTCATGGCGTCAGGCTGAATCTTTTGGAATTCTCCGGTCAACTCGGGATGGAGTGGTCCGGATACAATTATGAGCCGTTTAAGAAGACGGCTGAATGAAAAAATGGTAATCAAAGGAGATAGGATATGATTTACCTCGCTTACATCGGTATGGCTTGCGCTCTCGCTTTCTCGGCTCTTGGATCCGGCTTTGGAGCCGGCATCGCTTCCCAGGCTTCTGTTGGGGCTTGGAAGAAGTGCTATGCTGCTGGCAAACCCGCACCGTTTATCATGGTAGCTTTCGCCGGCGCTCCGCTCACGCAGACGATCTATGGCTTTTTGCTGATGAACTTCATTCAGAGTGCGATCGCTTCCGGCGATGTCAATCCGGCCCTTTGCGGCGGCATCGGCATCTTTGGTGGACTGGCAATCGGAATTTCTGCTCTTTTCCAGGGAAAGGTTTCCGCATGTGCGGCCGACAGTCTTGGTGAGACAGGAAAAGGAACCGCAAACTACTTCATCGTTATCGGTATTGTAGAAACGGTTGCCCTCTTTACACTTGTTCTTTCACTGCTTGTGCTCTGATTGAAATTAATCGTGCCTGGCCGGACCAGGCTTGATTAGCATCCTCCTTCTTTGGCTGCCAAAGAGGAGGATTTTTTTGTGCAACGAAAACCTCCGTTTCGAACGGAGGTTCCGGAAAGCTTTAGCTATACATAAAAATGAAAACCTGTCCGATAATCGTAGGTGTAA
>CASDPA010000032.1 GCA_949282255.1 uncultured Spirochaetales bacterium | reverse complement strand
ATTGGGATGCTCTATCAGCTTCAGCACATCTGCCGGGACGATGTCATAATCCCAATAGAGATTCCGAATGGTTTCCTCTTTCTCTTTTTTATCCATTTTTTTACTCAAAGATTATATCGCTCTTGCTTTTAATATAAGCTGTTTTATTTAATCTGTCATGTTTTGTCAAAGATGATATCTGCGTACTGCTCGGAATACCATTTCTAATACGGACTGCGATAGATGTAGCACCGCCGCACATATCACCTCCTCCGTATTCGTAATATATTCCGTTTCCAAAAAGATTCAACTCGTTCAAGTTAGGCAATCCCCATGTGTATTCCGAAGGATATAGTCTTACCAAAAATCCGTCAGAATCGTTGCTTCCTATGCTGGCGTTATAATATCCAATCACCGCCCAGGAACCAATGGTCAGGACAGATTTATTATGCCCTACGGGACTTCCTCCCAGCTTGTTGTTAAACAGGTCTAAAGACTCCAAATTAAGTGCTTGAATGACTGCCGAACCAATCTGATTTGAAGACGCACTAATGTCCGTACTAAGGAATTAACAAGTGGAAAAAAATGAGGCGGCATTGCCAAGTACGATAAAATCGTATATATTATAGTTATGACAAGGGAGTTTGTACATACCGAACCTTTCAGAAAATGTTGGAAAGCGATGGGGTTGGACGATGGAGATCTAAGGGAATTGGAGAATATTCTTCTTGAAAATCCTCAGAAAGGTGTCGTGATTGAAGGGCTGGGCGGCGTAAGAAAGCTACGGATAAAGCTTGAGGGAAGAGGCAAGAGCGGAGGAGGAAGGGTCATATATCTGGATGTGTTGCAGAAAGAGAGGTTGTACCTACTTTTCGCTTATCCCAAGAATGTCCAGGAGGATCTTTCTTCTGAAGAGCGCAAAATATTGAGAAAGATGGTAATGACCATAATGGAGGAATAAGATGGCCGATCATATTTTCAAATCAAAATTGAGTTTGGAAGAGGTTGAAGACAATTTCAGGAATGTTGACTTCTTTAGCGGGCTGAAGGAAGGGCTTGAGGAAGCGGCCGCCTATGAAAAAGGGAAGGCAAAGGCCGCCACCATCGCCAGGAAGAGAAGCCTTCCCGTCGTCGATGTGAAGAGCGAACGGGAGTCCCTTGATATGACACAGAAGGCGTTTGCCCATGTCCTCGGAGTTTCCATACGGACCGTAGAGGCTTGGGAGAGCGGGCGCAGCACTCCTTCGCCGACGGCAAAGAACCTTATATATCTGATTTCAAGAGACCCCGAACTTGTCAATGTCCTTCAGAACTCAAGAAACTGACTTTGCTTTTTTCATGTCATCACTCTCCATAGGGGTAGACCCACAACCTGGATCCGTTCGCCCATGATCCGCTTCCCTGTTTTGTAAAGAACGTGTACTTATTTCCTGCAAGTTCATCATCTGTAGTTTCCTTGTAGTAGTAATACTTGACGGAGCACCAGCTACTTCCGAGGTCCGGATCGGTCCAGCTTCCTTGATAATTTGAGCCGCTTAAGACAGTCTTTATATCAGTAATTCCTCCTGAATACGAAGGCCCTCCTCCCCAGTGCCCTTCATATGCTATCGAATGTCCGGATATCTTTGAACCTACAGGGATGCCATGGCCTATATAGGTGGAAACAGAAGCGTTAGAACCATTTCTATTTTTGGATTCCTTGAAAATATATAAGCCATTGCCATATAAGCAAAGATACGAGA
This sequence comes from uncultured Spirochaetales bacterium, assembly GCA_949282255.1. Classification (GTDB taxonomy): domain Bacteria; phylum Spirochaetota; class Spirochaetia; order Sphaerochaetales; family Sphaerochaetaceae; genus Ornithospirochaeta. The sequence goes on along the minus strand of CASDPA010000032.1, from coordinate 20,005 downwards.
CAGGCACGCTTGATATTGCTTCCGCGTTACTGTTTTCAACCTTTTTTATCTGAACCGACTTGATTGAGACTTCTGAAGCTTTAGCTCCAAGATCGTTATTATGCAAATCTATTTTCTCAAGCTGATTTGATAAAACATTCGCGGAAACAAGAGTATTGTCGTGCGCACTAATGTCCGTTATAAAAAAAAGGAGCTGTTGCAACGCGCAGCTCCCTTTTCTCCCTTGTTTCCCGTGTAAAGATAAAATTAATTTATCTTTCGACTGTCCAAGTTCCTACTGCAACAGGAGCTTGTGCTAGCTTTAGATTTCCCCATTCCTGTTCTACTTCAAGCATAGTAACTTTAACTCCTGTAAGTTCGTCGTTTGAAAGTATTGGTTGCATCACGAAACCACCATCGAATGTCGCTCTTATGACAAGATCGCTGTCATAGGTGCGGGTGACAATTTCCTTTATTTCTGCTTCGGTAAGTTTGGTTGTATTATCCAGATAACTTCCATCTTCTGGCTCAGTAAGGATACCTGTAGAGTTATCTTCAATATCAATCTCTCCGGAGATATAGGTTTTATTATAAACGTAGTAATTTCCTTGTTCAGTTCTAATTGTGTAAGACTCTGAATTTGTGGCAGGTTTCCCGTAACCATAAACTATGCCCCAGGTATTACCATTTCCTTGATCTTCAGGAACTATACCAAGGCTATATTCATATTCAACCGTATAAGGAATGATTTGTTCGTGTTCGTCATCCATAGGATATCTTGGATATTGTCCAGAAAAGACAAGTCTACCATTAATACGTTGCTCTCCGCATTTTGTATTACTACGGAATGTAGAAAAATCAGAGTCAGTTGATACACCCAAACCATTACTTGAGTAATTATCTAACTTTATTTGATAATCTTGTCCTCCGAATGTTCCAAGTAGGGTATTCGGTACGTAGTTGTAAAAAACATATCCCTTGTCAGTCGGCTCTTCTACAGGCGGAGTGACAGGATCCTCTGGCACGTTCGCACTAGGCTGCTCGCATGCAGCAAACAGAATACAAACAATAGAAATCATCAAGAAAATAAGAGTTTTCTTTTTCATTGTTTTTTTTACCCCTTATACTTTTTTTCTAATTTTGGAAATCTACTAAGTATTATGAAACAATGGGAAAATATTGCAATAGTAATTTTATAATTTCATTAGTTAATTGAAAGCGTTTATTACCGCATCGAAAATTATTTACATGATCGATGCAGATAAATCAATAGAAGTCATAATCGATAGGTTAAAGAATCTGCGTGAAATGAAAGGGATGAGCCAACTGGACCTTTCACTTGCTTCCGGTATATCTCAGACTGCAATATCCCAGATGGAAAGTGGAAAGAAGAATCCATCTTTGGCCACATTTCTAAAGCTTTGCGATGCTTTGGAAATATCTCCGGAATCTGTTCTTGGCCGGGCGTTGGACAATAATGAGAACAGGAAACGTGACAAGCGTACTTTGATGGAAATAATTGAACGCTGGATGTAATTATAAAACAAATTGTTATACATCGTGATTGGAACATGTTTTTCTTCATTTTTAATTAACCCATGAGGTGGTAAAAACTCTCATCTGCACCTCCGGTGCCATTCTTTATTTTCAGTTTCATCTATTTGGAGTAAAGAATGACGAATGTAAAAACATGTGTGGATGATTTGAATAACGGTCTTCCTTCAATTGAATTGTCGGAACGTCGTAATAGTATGAGTATGCCATGTTTCATACAGCATGTGGATCAAGCCAGTTTTTGTGTTCCGATTTATGCAGTAATGAACTGTGTCAATCAATTCAGACTCTATATTTATCATATCAATAGGTGATAAGACGTTCACATCAGCAAGCAATGTACTATTTTGCATGAATACGATTCAATTTATTTCTGAGAAGATTTCAATTGCAATATCTTGTCTTATTTGGAGTTGTACGAGGTTTCTCTGGTACGTTTTTGGCCCGTTTTATGGTAAAAACAGCATGTTTTTGACGTGGAACAGATAATTTGTATAAAAAGGAATCCTTACAGCATAAGGAAATAATTTTCTTAAAAATGCCAAGAATTTTGTGTTTTTTTGTTGCTGGCACATATGGAATAATGCCGGCACAATAATTACAATAGCGTTCGTGAAAGAAAGAAACGCCCTTTTATTGTTATTGCTGACCTCTTTTATTTGGGGATTGAGCTTCGTTGCCCAATCCGTATCTTCCGATCTTGTGGGACCATTCACATTCAACGGAATCAGGATGCTCATAGGAGCTGTTGTACTTATACCGTTTTCTTATAAAAGCCTTAAGAGCCGAAATAACGGGTATTTTATAAAACTCTTGAAATCGGGCGCAGTCTGTGGTCTGCTCCTTGCTTCCGCTTCGATGATGCAGCAGATTGGAGTGGCTTACTCGACTGCCGGCAAAGCGGGCTTCATAACCTCGATTTATATAATAATAGTTCCGATAATATCCCTCCTTTTCCACCAGAAGGTCAAAAAGAAGATATGGCTTTGTGCTTTGGTTGCGATTTTCGGCATGTATCTTTTATGTATGGATACTTCATCGCTTTCTTTATCAAAAGGTGATGCTTATCTATTGTTGTGTGCAATCCTTTTTGCTTTCCACATCATGGCCATCGACCATTATGCGAAGGATCTTGATGGGATAGACCTTTCCATGGTGCAATTTTTCACTGCGGCTGTTATATGCCTCATCGGGATGGTTTTATTCGAGGATCCAAGCATCAGCGCCCTGAAAAAATCCTGGCTTCCCATTTTCTATGCAGGAGCCTTTTCATGTGGTATTGCATATACGCTCCAGACTGTGGGACAGAAATATGTGAAGCCGACGCTTGCCACTCTCGCACTCTCCCTTGAAAGCGTGTGGGCGGCAATAGGTGGGGCTGTCATACTTTCCGAGCGTATGAGCCCGAGGGAGATTATTGGATGCATTCTCGTGTTTTCTGCAGTCCTGTTGTCCCAGATGCATTTAAAGAAAAAGGGATCTTCCGATTTTGCATGAATCCTTTTTGCAATCGGCCGCTCATGAAAAAGAAAAGGAACAGATGCCTGTTCCTCTTCTTTCAGATATATGGCTCATAATCCCATCTTGGCCTTTTGCTTTGCCCAGCTGTCTTTGAGCGTGCAGGTCCTGTTGAAGACCATGTGTTCTGCACTGCTGTCCTTCATGTCCACGCAGTAATAGCCGTTTCTGATGAACTGCAGGTAGTCGCCGACCTTGGCCTTCGCCCCTTCCTCCTCGATATAGGCTGCCGGAATGACTTTAAGCGAATCAGGATTGAGATCATCGAGGTAGTTGCCTGTAGCCGCACCGGGGCATTCTGCTTTGAACAGTTTGTCATATTGCCTTACCTCTGCAACTAATGCATGGTCTGCAGATACCCAGTGGCTGGTTCCCTTGACCTTCCTGCCGTCCGCTGTTGTGCCTCCGCGGCTTTCCGGGTCGTATGTGCAATGTACGGCGAGAATGTTTCCATTTTCATCCTTCTCGATGCTGTTTGCCTTGATGTAGTAGGCGTACTTGAGCCTTATCTCATTTCCCGGATAAAGCCTGTGGTAGCCCTTTACTGGAGTCTCCATGAAATCCTCTTTTTCGATATAAAGGTTCTTGGAGAAGGCGATCTTATGTTTTTTGGAATTCTCATCTTCCGGATTGTCTTCCGCCTCGAAATATTCCACCTTGCCGTCCGGGTAGTTGTCAATCACGATTTTGAGTGGGTCAAGTACGGCCATGAGCCTCTTTGCCCGTTTATTGAGATCTTCGCGTACACAGAATTCCATCAGGGAATAGTCGACAACACCCTCTACCTTTGCAACCCCGACACGTGAGACGAAATCCTTCATCGCCTCCGGTGAATAACCTCTTCTCCTGACTCCGCTTATCGTGGGCATTCTCGGATCGTCCCATCCTGATACCAGATGGTTGTTCACCAGATAAAGAAGCTTTCTTTTGCTCATCAGAAGATAGTTTATGTTAAGCCTGGCAAATTCGTACTGATGTGGAGTGTGTTCAATCCCATCAATCGAGCATGCCCAGTCATAAGCAGGGCGGTGATCCTCGAATTCAAGGGTGCAGATGCTGTGGGTGATCCCTTCGATCGCATCGCTGATGGGGTGGGTGAAATCGTACATGGGATAGATGCACCACTTGTCACCCGTTCTCGGATGGTGTGCGTATTTGATCCTGTAGAGCGCCGGATCCCTCATGTTTATGTTCGGACTTGCCATGTCGATCTTTGCACGGAGCGTAAGAGAGCCTTCGGGGTATTTCCCTTTTTTCATCTCTTCAAAGAGCCTGAGATTCTCTTCTACAGACCTGTCGCGCCAAGGACTGTTCTTTCCCGGCTCTGTAAGGCTTCCACGGTATTCTTTCATCTCCTCGGCACTCAGCTCATCGACATACGCTTTGCCCTCTTTGATGAGATTGATTGCAATTTCGTAAAGCTGATCATAATAATCGGAGGCGTAGAATTCATATTTGCCCCAATCAAAACCGAGCCATTTGATATCCTCTTTGATGGAGTCGATGTATTCGGTCTCTTCCTTTGCAGGATTGGTGTCATCCAGACGCAGATGACATCTTCCGCCATATTTTTCAGCCAGACCGAAATTGATGCAGATGCTCTTGATATGTCCTATATGAAGGTATCCGTTCGGCTCCGGTGGAAAGCGGGTGACTATCTTGTTGTCAGGCACCCTGCCGTTCTTCAAATCGTCCTCGATTATCTTTTCCAGGAAGTTGAGGGGACGGGCCTCGTTCTTTTCATTTTCCATATTCTCTCTCCTTGGACCTTCCAAAGGGTCTTTAGATTTTGTATCACTTTAACATGAACAGATGTTTTTTTATAGACTAAAAAAAGCTTATTGATACATCTGTGGTATCTTTTCCTGTGACAAATCCGAAGCTTGCGCTATCCAGGAATGCAGGGTTGGATATTTCAAGCACGGTTTCTTCTTTGGATATGAATGTGATTTTTTCTCCGTCCTTTTCAATTATCAACCTATTGGATAGTTTTGCAGGAAAGCTGAATGACAGATTGAACATGCTCCCATAAATTTTGTCCAAAGAGAAAAAGATTGCATCTGACGGGGTATGCAGCATGAAAAAGCATATGTCATTTCCTTCATATTCCAGCTCGAGACATCCTTTTTCTTCAAGCGTATAGAGCGCCTTATGGATGCCTGATGAGCGGAAAGAAAGGGTGTGTGCCGTGATCTTGACTTTTTGGGGACGGTTTATCCAATCGACTTTCTTTATCTGCATGGAGGAATTATACCTTGTGCCAGCCATGCACTTCAAGCTATCATCAAAGCATGATAACAGTATTTGGAGACGCCGTCGTCAGCTTCGTGCAGGATGAAGACGGCAGATATCACAAGGAAATAAGAAGTTATTCTTATAATCTCGCCCGTGCCCTTAGAAAATACGGGGCTTATCCGACATTCATCTGCGGGCTTGGAAAGGATTTTATAGGATCTTTTGTTGTTGAGGACATGGTCGGGCAGGAGATAATGTTCGATCCAGATCTATGCATCCTAGATGCAAACAGTGCCATAAGCGTGGAAGATGGCAAAGCTGGCTTACAGTTTTATTCCTTGACTGCGATGAGCTGTGTGGATGAGGAAAAACTTACGGATGCGCTTTCTGCGCATTCGAATATCAAGTGCATCCACATGTCTTCTTTTTCATTGTCCTTCAATCCTGTCGGCTCGTCATATCTGGATCTCGCATCGTTTCTTTCGCCCAGGCCTTTCATATTCACTGACCTGCTTGAAACTTTCGAGGGTCCCGCATTCTCAAGGCATTCGTCCGAGGCCGTGGCGATATCCGATCTCGTGAGATGTACGGAAAAAACCTCCAGCTATGCTGAAGATGCACGTCTTGCAATACTCAGCAGAAAAGGTTCAGTAGATATTCTCAAAAAGGGGGAGGTTGTTGAAACCGTGGCTGTTGCCGGCTTGTGTGAAGATGACTTTCTGCTCTCCGCATTTATTCTTTCCTCTTTGGAGAAGGAAGGGTTTTTCCAGGATGATGGTGTGCCGATCAAAGTGTTTGATCCCGGAGTCGGGAGGATGAGCCGCATCCTTTCATCCTTTGATGCAGGGCGATGAGAAAACTGCTTTTACCCATTGTCATATTTGTCTTTCTTTTCACCTCTTGTGAAAAAAAGCCATATGTGGAGAACGAGATACTTTTATCGACCATATGCACGATAACCACTTACGATGAGAAGGCGCACGAGGTGTCTCTCGAGGCCTTTGACCTTATTTCCCATTACGAGAAAATCTTTTCCCGCTATGAAGAGAATGGGGAGCTTTACAAGGTGAACAGGGAGGCCTTTTCACATCCTGTAAAAGTTTCGGATGAACTTTTTGAGATCCTACAGCAGGCACGTACGTACACCGTGGCCACCTCGGGGGCTTTCAATTATGCAATAGGTCCGCTTGTAAGCCTTTGGGGGATCGGAACGGAAAAAGCCCGGATACCGCGGCACGAAGAGATTGCAGAGGTTCTTGGCCTGCTTGATTGGAATGCGGTGGTCCTTGATGAAAAGGAAAAGACAGTCTCTTTTCTGATCGAAGGCATGGAACTGGATCTCGGGGGGATTGCAAAAGGCTGGATCAGCCGCAGCATTGCGGATTTCCTTTCTTCAAAGGGTGTGGACAAGGCAATAATAAACCTTGGCGGGAATGTGTACGCCCTGGGTGAAAAAGGCAGGGGGGAGGATTGGACAATCGGCCTTCAGGACCCATCCTCAGAGCGAGGGGGGTATTTTGCCACAGTCCATGTATCGGATGCCGCAGTGGTCACAAGCGGCGCTTATGAACGTTTCATAGAGGATGGGGATGGAAAAAAATATTCCCATATCCTCTCTTCCGAGACCGGTTATCCGGTGGAAACCGATATTGCCTCTGTAAGCATAATAAGCGAGGATGCCGCAAAGGCCGATGCATATGCGACAGCCTGTTTCTCCCTGGGCTTGGAGAGGGCTGTCGAATTATGCAGGGAAGAAGCTCTTGAAGCGGTCATCCTCACTGCCGACGGAAGATGTATCCGTCTTCCTTGATGCAGCAGAAGGCCAGGAAGCTGTCATATACGAATGAATCCACAGGTTCCGCTCCCGCCTCGTCTGAATAGAAGTCACGTATGGAAAAACCGGTTTTTAGCAGATCCCCGATTATGGATGAGAGTGTGTGGGAAAATTCGAAAGTGTCCTTTTCTTTTTTCATCTTTTCTATTTTCTTTTTTGATTGTGATTTCTCATCGCTGTAGGGGAGTGTATATTTTATTTTCAGCTTGTTTTCCTTTTCCTCCTTGTTTTCATCAAACAGATATAGTACGGGATTTGCAACTCCGAATAGGAAAAGGCCTCCTTTTTTAAGCTTTTTATACACTTCCCTGTAAAACTGCAGGGTGGAAGGGATGAAATTGAGTGAATGGGGACATATGGCGCCATCGAAGATTCCGTCCTCCAAAAATGAAAGATCCCTCATGTCCCTGTTATGGAGCTCTGCTTTGAGGTTGTAAGATTCCAATCCTTTTTCATCCTGGGCTATCTGGTTTTTTGAAAAGTCGACGGTAACGACATCCGACCCGAAAGCGCTTAGGAGTATCGTCTGCTGTCCCCCTGCTCCTGCAAGGTTGAGAACCCTTTTTCCCTTAAGCCCTTCAATCCAGCTGAGAGGTACGAATGCGGTAGGCGTTATCCTTATCCTTATTTTTCCCTCTTTTGCATCTTGGACATCTTCCGGCCTTACCATTCTTGTCCAGTAATTATTCCGATTGACCTCTTCATCCCAGGCGATGCTGTTGTATTTTGCTTCATCCATAGGATAATTATATTTGTATCCCGCCAACTTTCAAGCATTGACCAGTTTTTCCCAACGCATTAACTTGTAGCTATGGATGACAAGGAAAAGATAGGTGCCATTCTTAAAATCGCCGCACTGTCAGTTGCAGTGATTCTGGTTTTGTGCCTTTTGGGATATTTGACTTCAAAAATATATGTATCCAGAAAACAGGATGAATTGAAAGAAGCTTTGGAGCTTGTCCTTGCCGAAAGGGGGGAGAAGGGGGTGTTCGAGCTTGCCGGGATTCCCGTGGATAGTCTTGAATATTCCGGCGCATCACTCTATCCTGCCGAACGCGGTGCATGGACATATGGAGATGAGGAGCTTGCGGTCATGGCGGTTTTCGAAAACTGCAGAAACAAGGTCGTGCAGATCATAAGCCAGAGCATGCTCTCTGACAGGGGACAGGGTGCTGGGGTTGTTCTTTCGGAGGACGGATACATCCTGACAAACCGCCATGTTGTTGCGGACGGAGAGACGTTCAGTGTTAATTTTTATGATGGAACGACAGTCCCGGCCGTCCTCATAGGTACGGACAGCCTTACCGATGTCGCTGTGTTGAAGGCGGATGTGGAGGATCTTGAGCCAATGTATCTTTCCTCCACCTCTCCTGTGGTGGGACAGACAGCGTTTGCGCTAGGACATCCCTATGGATATACATGGAGTTTTTCAAAAGGCATAGTATCAGGTACGGGAAGGACGATATATCTTGATGATGGCGGTGTCGTGCCGGGGATGATTCAGACCGATGCCCTCATAAACCCTGGAAACAGCGGTGGCCCGCTTGTAGACAGCAGGGGGGAGATGCTCGGGCTTGTGAGCAGCATATACTCTTCAAGCGGGGCTGCGGAAGGCATATCTTTTGCGCTTCCTGCTGAAATCGTTGAAAGAATTGCCGGCCAGCTAATAAAGGAAGGAAAAGTGTCCAGGGGATGGATCGACGTGTTCACAGTTGAGCTCAATCCGCAGATAGTGGAATATTCAGGCCTTCTTGTGGATCATGGCCTTCTTGTGAGCCAGACCGTATCCGGAGGCTTGGCCGACAAGGCCGGCATAAAAGGCGGCAAGGATAAGGCGCAGTACGGTTCCTCCGTGATCTATCTCGGAGGTGATGTCATCGTACGTGTCAATGGTGTGGACATATACGGATATTCCGATTATTTTTCTGCTCTTTTCGGCACTTCCGGCGGGGATATCGTGGAGGTTGTAGTGCAAAGGGGGGACAAGCAGGTGGTCCTCGAGGTGCCGCTTGTCGAACAGACTGAAGAAAATGTAAAGTGGATACTGCGATGAGAGACGAGCTTAATTTTCAAACCGGAAAAAGCAGGCCATTCAAAGTTGTGTCTCCGTTCTCCATGGCTGGAGACCAGCAGGATGCGGTTGAAAAGCTTTATTCGGGGTATTTGAACGGCGACAGGTTCCAGACCTTGAAAGGTGTGACGGGAAGTGGAAAAACCTTCACAATGGCCAAGCTGATAGAAAAGATCCAGAAGCCGACCCTGGTGCTGAGCCATAACAAAACGCTTTCTGCCCAGCTTTATAAGGAATTCAAGACCTTTTTCCCCGATAATGCCGTAGAGTATTTCGTCTCCACTTACGATTACTATCAGCCAGAGGCCTATGTCCCCGGCAAGGATCTGTATATCGAGAAGGAAACCGATATAAACGATGAGATAGACCGTCTGCGTCTTGCCGCATCGTTCGCGCTCATGGAAAGGCGGGATGTCATTGTTGTTGCAACCGTCAGCTGCATTTATGGGCTGGGAAACCCTGTGGCGCTGTCGGACATGGTGCACACATATAACACCGGCGATGTTTTCGATCATAAGAAGGAGTTTTCGCATCTTACGAGAATGCTTTATGAAAGGAACGACTACGCGCTTGAGCGCGGCACGTTCAGAAGCAGGGGTGATGTTGTGGAAATCTATCCTGCATATCTTTCCTCCGCTTTCCGCCTGACACTTGACTGGGATGAGATAGAAAGCATTACCTGGTTCGATCCTGTGTCGGGAGAGAAGTTCGAATCGATGGAATCCGTGACGCTTTATCCTGCAAAACAGTTTGTGCTGCCCGACAGCTATATAAAGAAGGGCATAGAGAGGATAAATGCGGAAAAAGAGGAAAGGGTGGAGTATTTCAAGAGCCTTGGGAAGCTGGTGGAAGCAGAGAGGATCAAGGCAAGGGTGGAATACGATTTGGAGATGTTGCAGGAAGTGGGGCATTGCCCGGGCATCGAAAACTATTCCCGTCCGCTTTCCGGCAGGGCTCCGGGAGAACGCCCGGCTGTGCTGCTCGATTATTTTCCAGATGATTTTGTAACATTCATAGACGAGTCACATGTGACACTGCCTCAGATCGGAGCGATGTATGAAGGTGACAGGTCAAGGAAGCTTAATCTTGTCAATTACGGTTTCCGTCTTCCTTCGGCCCTTGACAACAGGCCGTTGAAATATGACGAATTCGATGCGAAGGTGGGGCAGAGAATATACGTTTCAGCCACTCCCGGGGAGAGGGAGAAGAAGGAATCATCCCAGATTGTCGAACAGCTGATCCGTCCTACAGGATTGCTTGATCCCAAGATAGAGGTGAGAAGCACGGAAGGGCAGATGGAAGACCTTTATGGGGAGATAAGGGCCACGATTGCAAAAAAAGAACGCGTTATTGTAACGACGCTCACAAAGAGGATGAGCGAGGATCTTACCGATTATCTTTCCTCATTGGGCCTGAAGGTCCAGTATCTGCATTCCGAAGTCGATACGATCGAGCGTGTGGAGATACTCAGGGATTTGAGAAAGGGTGTATACGATGTGCTCATAGGCATCAATTTGCTCAGGGAGGGGTTGGACCTCCCGGAGGTGTCGCTATGCGCGATCCTTGATGCGGACAAGATCGGTTTTTTAAGAAGTGCCACAAGTCTCATACAGACCATCGGCCGCGTTGCCAGAAACGCGGAGGGCAGGGTGATAATGTATGCAGACAAGATATCGCCGGCCATGGCGGAGGCTATAGGAGAGACGGAGCATCGCCGAGAGGTCCAGATGGCATATAACGTGGAGCATGGCATAACTCCCAAAACCATCAAAAAGGAGATTGAGGACATCATCGAACGCGACCAGGCCGAGAATGAAGAGATTGCCAAGGAGGATATGAGAATATTCCGTTCCAATTACAATCTGCTTGTGGACAAGGACAGGAAGAAGTATATCCGCGACCTTGAGCGCCAGATGCTCGAATATGCCAAGAACCTTGAGTTTGAGAAGGCCGCGGTCGTCAGGGATGAGATTGCAAAGTACAAGGTGGGAAACTAGTAATCGAAGAGCACAAGGTTGTATCTTGAGGCGGTTACGTTCGGTGTGGCCGTCATGCGCGTGTATTTCGTGAGGTTTTCATATGCGTGCTCATAAAGGCCAGCTGCTGTCAAGTCCTTGCCATGCACCCTGTAGGCGCCTGAAAAATGCTCAAAGTCATATCCCAGGTAATCCAGAGCCCAAATCGTGAAAGCCCCATAATAGCGGGCATAGTCATGGTTGGCATGCTGGTCGCTGTCCAAGCTTTTCTGATTTTTGGAGGCCGCACTGATTGTAAAACGCTTAGGATAGCCGTCTTTTCCTTTCTCAAATCCTTTTATAAAGGCATTGGCGATTATGTCGAACGGGTTCAAGACAGTCTGTTTGTCCAGCTCCTCGGAGCGGTCATAGCCTATGGTTCCCTCCAGATCTCCGTCCTGGATGAATACTCCGCTGTAACAGCAGTCTATGAGCAGCATCTGGAAACAGTCAAAGTCATCCATGATCCCAAAAAGTGTTTCAGGAGACAAGTATGTGTATCCAGCCATACCATAATATGGGATCACAAGACCATCTGCATCCCCATGCCCGGAATAATAAAAGAACAGAAGATCGTTTTCTTTGACGTCCAAATTCTCTCTCAGCACATCCGCGATTGCGTTTTTCACTCCTTCTTCATCATTTTCCTTTATTGCCGTGTATGTTTTTGCTTGCCCGTATTCCGTATTGCTGTAGCATCTATAACCCAGCCCCCGCCAAATTGGGTTGTTTCCTCCATCGTATTGTGGATACGTCCAGCCTTTTTCATATTTTCCATCATTGAATTCGATAACGTTCCAATTGCAGCAGCTGCTTTCTGCAAGCGCTATAAGCTGCTCCGTCATGCCATGCTGGTCACGCAATGTGTTTTCAAGGATGTTTCCATCCAAATTCACATATGAAAATCCCATCGTGATGATATGTATGGTCCTCTCTTCTTCCTGCTTTGGATAAAAAAGCTCGCAGGAGAATAAAAGAAAAGCGGACAACAGCACTATGGAAATAAAATATAGCTTTCTCATTTTCCACCTCCGTTGAAGAAGAATGACAGAGCAAGGCCAATGGCAAGATCCGTCTGTTTTGCATTCATCTCCACTTCTATAGGAATTGTTATTGCGGAAGATGGGGAAGGGGAAAACATGCTGAGCAGGGAAAACCCGGCAACGCCGGTTGCGGCTTTTATGCTGTTGAAGTATCGCAGTGAGGCATATGCTGTTCCCTTTAGTGAGAAAATGTCGTTGAACCTGTAGCGGTATGATACACCAAGTGCAAACGATGCATACCCGTTCAGCTGCAGATTCCTGTATGTCAGGCTTTTTGTGGTGTATGAGACTGACATGGGAAGGCCGATGGTGCTTTGTCCGACTTTCAAAGCGAGAATATCGATATCCGCTTTGATCTCAAGCTGCGACCTTACGACATCTCCTTTTGCGAATGAGAATTTCTGCATCGCACTTAAAGCCGCTCCTGGATCATATGATGCTGCATGAATTGCCTGGCAGAATAAAAAGATAAAAACAACATGGAGTGTTTTCTTCATATGCCCTCCTGCTTTTTATAATCCTGCAGGCTTATAATCTTGTCACACTTTCCCTGTTTATCAGAAGCGATACCAGCTGTCTTGTTGGCTTTACAAGACTTAGGGCAAGCACGTAGTGCCCGTTGTAATCCATGCACAGCAGATAGTGTGAACCGGTATATTCGACGCTCTTTATCTCCACGTTGTTTATGACCACATACGAGGGGTTCATTTCCGGGTTTACCGCCTCATCGGATATTATCACGCTTTCCGGACGAACGAATATGCTTCCTTCCTGTCCTTCGAAAAAGAGGGATGCGGGCAGAAGCGTCCCGTCGCCCGTAAAGGATGCTGTGAATGCGCTGTTGGGTCTTGTATAGAGCTCTTCGGGGCTTCCCGATGCGACGATGTGGCCTTCCCTCATTATCATTATTCTGTCGGAAATGGCAAAGGCCTCCTCTCTGTCATGGGTGACATAGATCATCGTTATTCCGGTCTTGTTGTGTATGTCCCTTATGACTGTTCTCAGCCTCTTTCTAAGCGGGGCATCCAAAGCCGACAGTGGTTCGTCCAGCAAGAGGACCTTCGGCTCGCTGGCAAGGCTCCTGGCAAGTGCCACGCGCTGTGCTTCTCCTCCTGAGAGGGTTGTGACCTTTCTCTTCTCATAGCCGTTGAGTCCGACGTATTCCAAAAGAAGCCTGGTCTGTTCTTTTATCTCCTTGGAGCTTTTATGCTTCTTATCCATTCCATATTGGATGTTCTTTTCGACATTCATGTTGTTGAAAAGGCAGTAGTCTTGGAATACGAGTCCTATGCCACGTTCCTGGATGCTCTTTTTAAAGATGTCCTCGCCATCGAGGACTATCATCCCCTCATCAGCTTCCTCGAGTCCTGTGATGAGTCCGAGCACAGTGCTTTTGCCGCTGCCGGACGGACCTATTATGCTTAAAAACTCCCCTTCTTTCACATTGAAGGTCACATCCAATTGGAAATCATCATATTTTTTCTTGAGGTTGCTTATTTCCAGAAATTCCATCTTTCCTCCTTCCTGTATTCTCCCCGGCCAAAAACACGATGAAGGCAAGAATCAGCAGTACGCTTCCAAGTGCCGCCGCCCCTTGATAGCTGTAGCTTCCAATGAGCCTGTATATCTGTATCGGAAGAGTAGTGATCCTGCCTCCTGAAAGGGTGAGGGTTGCATTAACCTCCCCAAGGGAGAGTGCGAATGAAAATATGAAGGCCTTCCTCCTATAGTTTTTCAATAGGGGGCGTTCTGTGTCCAAATAGGTTTTGAGCCGTCCTTTTTTCAGGGTATAGCTTGCCTGGCTGACTCTTTCAGGTATCTCCTTTGCACCTGGAAGCATGGTCCTAAGTGCAAAAGGCATGGACAGGACCAGGTGGGTGGCCAATATCATGATATATCCGGTAAGGAGGCTGTGTGTGCCGATTTTGGCGGCTACAAAATTATATCCAAGACCGAGCATCACGCTTCCTGTTGCAAGCGGCAATGTCGCAAGAAGAGGTATGATCCTGCTTGAGCTTTTGGCCGAATATATTGCAAGAGCCTCGGAAAGGATTGTCGAGAGCAGGGCTGAGATGGCCGCTATGGCCAGGCTGTTGAGGATTGAAGTGAGGAAGTTCCCCTTGTCGAATATCTTCATCCATTCATGGAGGCTGAATTCCCCGCTTTTTGTGAAGAAAGAACGGTAGAAGATGGAGAGCATCGGAGGAAGGATGAACAGCAAGAGTACGAGGACCAGGAAAAAAACTATCACAGCATCCTTTTTCTTCAGTTTCCTGTTTCTGGCTTCAGCTCTTTCAATCCTTTCCTTTCTCCTTCCTGTTGTGGTTATCAAAAGGATCATGCCTGTCACAAGAAAACCGAAGAGAGCCATGGCGGAGGCTCCTTGCTGATCGAGCATGATGTTCGCTTTTCTGTATATTTCGCTTTCCAATGTGGAATAGGCAGGATTCCCGCCGAGTACCATTACGATTGCAAACGAAGAGAAGCAGAAAAGGAATATGATCAAAAAGGCGTTTATGATCACGCCTTTGAGTTTTGGCAGCGTTATTTTGAAGAATGTGGCGCACCTGCTCTTTTTCAGGGTCAATGACGCCATTTCCTCTTTGTCGGATAATCCCGCCCAGCCGTTTGTTATCAGATTGAATGCCACAGGCAGGTTGAGATACACGTGGGCGAGTATTATCGCAAAGAATGTGTAGAGCACCTTCACTGGCGGCTCATCGAGGCCGAACAGCATTTTCAGCACATTGTTGAGTATCCCGCTGTTTCCATAGAAAATCACAAAGCCCAGAACAACGAGTATTGATGGAATTGTGAAGGAGAGTGCGGAAAGCGCCAGTATGGTATTCCTTCCCCTGAAACGGAAGGATGCGAAATAATAAGAAAACGGGAGCGCAAGAGCTACGGAGATTGCGGCGCTCAACAGGCTTTCTTTCAGTGTGAAAAGCAGCAAACGGTAAGTGTAAGGGGCGGTGAATACCGCTTTTATCGCTTCCGCCCCGTTTGAAAACGCTTTTAGGATTGTCAGTGACAACGGGAGTGCAAAGAGAAAGAGCAGCACCACCAAAGATGGGATGGACAGCCCAAGATAGAATTTCTTTACACTCCGTTTGCTCATTTGGTCATCACCTCGATCCAGTCGTTCATTATATCATTTAAACCAAATTCTACTACATTGGTATCAGTTTTGTAGAGTTTTTCCGGCTTAGGAGCCCATGAATAGGCATCCGGCAGCTCTGTTTCGTTGTTGACGGGGTACATCGAATTAAGGATCGCAATATCGGCTTGCCCGTCTGTGAGGATGAACTCCATGAATTCCTTAGCTTCCTCTTTATGCTTCGAGTTCTTCATGATGCCCATCGCCTCAATGGTCTCCTGATGGCCTTCTTCGAAGATCACGGCCTGGTATCTTGTGCCTTCTCCGTTGAGCACATGATAAACAGGGCTGGTGGTGTAGCTGATCACAAGAGGGGCTTCCCCTTCTGTAAAGAGTCCGTATGCAGTCGACCATCCATCGGCCATCGTGAGCATATTGTTTCTTATTTCCTTCCACCATTGCAGATAATCCTCGCCGAATACGTTGTATGTCCACATCAGAAGTCCGAGTCCCACGGAGCTCGTTCTGGGGTCGATGAGAATAACCTTGCCCTTGTATTCGGGGCTTGTCAGATCCTCCAGGCTTTCGGGGACCCTTATGCCGCTTTCGCTGTCGATCACAAAGGAAAACACCCCATAATCGAATGGTATGAGCCTATGCTCCGGATCAAAGAAGAGACTTTCATCGATGTTTTCCAGAAGCGGGCTTTCAAAGGGCTCGAACAAATCGGCTTCATATGCCTTATAGGCCATGTCGTCGGTGATTCCGATCACCACGTCCGCCGGGCAGTCGTCGCCTTCCAAGATGACACGGCTGAGCATTTCGTTCGCATCTCCGGCTCCGACGAGCTCCACTTTGATTCCGGTCTTTTCCTCAAAAAGAGGGATGAGTTCGGGGCCCGGTCCCCATTCCGAGTAGAAGGAATCGTACGAATAGACGGTGAGGGTTCTGCCATTATCAAGGCTTTCCTTTGCACCTTGTGCTGTTAAGGAAAGGACTGCTAGGACGAGAACCAGGGTAAAAGAGACAATCTTTTTCATTTTGTCCTCCTTGATATTGATTCTGTCCGGGGATGAAAATATACGCGTTGTCGCTCCCTACGCTGGTATTGTCCAGATCAGGTTGACGGGTATGATCTCAGGCTGAAAGCCACCCCTAGACATTGATTACAATAGACATAATGAAAAAACAGGTCAAGCCGATATTCATTGTACTTCACACCTATTTGGCATTAATATTTATGTATGTTACCTCTTTTGAATGCGGAAAAAGTGAATGAATGGGATAAAAAGATCAGGGAAAGCCATGGTCTTTCCTCATCCCACCTTGTGGATAATGCAGCAAAAAATGCTTATGATATCACGGCTGGGAAAGTTGCAGGCAAGAGGGTACTCGTTCTTGCAGGAGGAGGAAACAATGGTTCCGACGCGCTCAGCTATGCATTGCTTATCAAGGATGTGTGCCAAGTGATGCTTTGGCTCGTACCTGGCAAAGCCAATGCCCTTAACTCATCTTTGCGGATGAGATGCTCTGCTTCCGGAATCCCGACAGTTACTGACATTGTGCCATGTGATGTTATAATCGATGGCATTTTCGGATGTGCTTTCCATCCTCCTGTGGATGGGCCTGTTTTATCCATGATAATGAAAGCAAATTCCTCCGATGCTTTTAAAATAAGCATGGATGTTCCTTCTGCGTATCTCTTCAAGGCCGATTTATGCATAACATTTTCAATTTTGAAAAGGGAGCAGTATGAACTGAATGCAAGAAAGTTCTCAGGAAAAATAATTCTTTCCAACCCGGGCTTTCCCGAGGATGAGATAAAAAAGGTTGGGAGTGATACCATGCTTTTGGAGGATGATGATTATTCTACAAAGCCGTTTTCCGATGTTTCTTTCAAAAACAGGAGGGGACATGTGGCAATACTCGGCGGAAGCTCATCCTATACGGGAGCTCCAGTGCTCAGTGCAAAGGCATCTTTCCATGCCGGAGCGGGGCTTGTGAGCATATTCACATCTTCCGGCGCCTATGCCTCGGTCTCTTCTTACAGATCCGCCATCGTAAGATGTTCCAGTTTTTTGGATGAAGGTTTTGACAGCCTTGTACTCGGCCCGGGCTGGGGCTGTGAGGGAAGCCGGGACGCATTCTTTTTGAATAAGAAAAAGGTGTTGGATGCAGATGCGATCAAACTGATAAGGAAAGGGGATGATTTTTCATCCCTTGCCGTGATAACCCCGCATGTGGGGGAATTCAGGAGGCTCTGTGCGGCATTGGGCATCAGGGAGGATGCAAAAGAAGCTTCCGCGGCCATAAATGCCGTAATCGTTCTCAAATCCCATGTTACGGAAATAGCTTTTGGAAACAAAAGTTATCTGTACGATGGGATGAATGCCTCGTTGGGAGTTGCAGGGAGCGGGGATGTGCTTTCAGGGATCATCGGGGCTTTTCTCGCCTGCGGGCAGGATGTTTTGGAGGCGGCGGTCAACGCTGTCATCCTGCATCAGAAGTGCGGACGCGTCTGTCGCAGGAAATACGGTTATTATGATTCGCTCGAGCTTATCGGCGAAGTGGGGCTGTTGAGATGATACAGATATATCCTTTGTCGCTGGCCTATCTTGTTCTTTCATCCCTTTTGTATTTTTCAGCCGCCATGCCGGAGCGGTTTAGGGCTGTTTATTATTTCAGAATGTATCTCATAAAAGGCAAATACCGTTTTTTGATGTTTTTTTATTCAGGTTTGGCCCTTTTTGTTCTGACCCTTTTATTTCCTATTTATCCTGGCCCTGTGTTTTTAGGGGACATGGCGGTGGCATCCGCCCTGTTCTTCTCTTCTTTTGCGCTTAAGGAGAAAGGATCTGAAAAAGGAGAGGGGATTGTCGATCCAAAACAGAGAGGAAGGAATGTTATCAAAGGCTGTGCTTTGATAGTCATAGCCTTGCTGCATCTCCTTTTTCCCTCGTTCATAATCATCTGAAAGGAGGTCTTTATGCAGGAGAGGATAACCACGGCAGGCATATTCATCAATGATGGCATGGTCCTTGTAGCAAAACGTCCGGAAGGGGGTGTGCTTGGAGGAAAGTGGGAGTTCCCAGGTGGTAAGAACCGTTGGGCCGAGAGTGTGGAGGATACGCTTAAGAGAGAATGGAAAGAGGAGCTTGACGCGGATATAAAAACAGGAAAAGAGCTGTTTGATTTTGATTTTATCAACAAGGATGTGCTTTACCATCTGGTATGTCTTGAGGTCTCGGTTCCCGATGGCTTTTTCAGGCCTGTATATCATGCTTCTGTTTTAATGGCAGATAAGAAGGCCCTTACCACTTTGGAAATGGGATCTTCCGACGACAGGATAAGGAAATTCCTCCTTGAAAACAATTATCTCTGATTTTCTTCCATTGCATGGGCTATGTGATTGAAAATATCCTCTGCGAGTTTTATCATTCTCTTTAATCTTGGAGGAACAGAAATGGAAAAGAAGAATATCGACTGGTCATCGCTCAGTTTTGCTTATATGCCCACCGATTATCGTTTTGTTGCACACTATAAGGATGGTGCATGGGACGAGGGAAAGCTCGTAAAGGATGCTTGCTGTACCATGAGTGAATCTGCTGGCGTGCTTCAGTATGCACAGACATGCTTTGAGGGCTTGAAGGCTTATACCACAAAGGATGGTGATATCGTGACCTTCCGTCCCGATCTCAATGCGAAAAGGCTTCAGGACAGCGCAGACCGCCTTTTGATGCCGCAGGTGCCTACGGAGATGTTCCTCCGCGCGCTTGATGAGGTTGTGAAGGCCAATGCCGCATGGGTGCCTCCTTACGGAACCGGTGCGACACTTTACATCAGGCCGTTCTTGTTCGGCTGCGGACCAGTTATCGGGGTTGCACCTGCTCCTGAATATGAATTCAGGATGTTCGTCACCCCCGTAGGACCTTATTTCAAAGGAGGAATCAAGCCTCTCAGACTCCTTTTGAGCCAATATGACAGGGCTGCCCCCCATGGAACAGGACACATCAAAGCAGGGCTCAATTATGCAATGAGCCTTTACCCTGGGTATGTAGCAAAGCATCAGGGCTATGCGGAGAACATGTATCTCGATGCTGCGACAAGAACACATGTCGAGGAGACCGGAGGTGCAAACTTCCTGTTTGTGACAAAAGACAACAAGATCGTCACTCCGAAAAGTGATACGATCCTTCCTTCTATCACCAGGAGGTCCTTGGTTTATGTTGCAGAGCATTATCTGAACATGGAAGTTGAGGAAAGGCCGAACATGGAAGTTGAGGAAAGGCCGGTAAATTATACAGAGCTCAAGGATTTCCAGGAATGCGGCCTTTGCGGAACTGCAGCTGTCATTTCTCCTGTCGGCGAAGTGGATACCCCGGATGGAAGAATCTCCTTTGCTTCTGGAATGGAAGAGATGGGGCCGGTATGCGCAAAGCTCAGGGAAGTGCTTACAGGAATCCAGATGGGGGAGATCGAGGCTCCAGAGGGCTGGATAAGAAAAATCTGCTGATTCCTATCGCTTTACTTTTATGTCATCCTGCAGTGAGCTTGCAGGATGATTTTTTTGTGCAACGAAAACCTCCGTTTCGAACGGAGGTTCCGGAAAGCTTTAGCTATACATAAAAATGAAAACCTGTCCGATAATCGTAGGTGTAA
>CASDPA010000031.1 GCA_949282255.1 uncultured Spirochaetales bacterium | reverse complement strand
TGTTATGCAAGAGAAAATAAAATCAAAAGTACTTGCAAATAGTTTTGTAATAAAAAAGAATGTAACCATGAAAAAGAGACTGGCAATTATCTTATCACTGCTTTTGATGGCAAGCCTTCCGATCTTTGCAATCGGATCATATTATTCAACCGGAATTGATTTCTTCTATGACACACCTCTTGATTCGTTTGATATCGGAGTATATACCAACGCCACCTGGACCCTACCTGTAGATAATTCAGGCACCGGACTTGGTATAGGCGGAAGAGCCGATGTGACACTGTCCTTGCCTGTTGTGGATTTTGCGACATCCTGCATGTTCGGTCTTGCAGTTGACACATTGGTCGGCAAGAATGCCATGTTCACATTGATCGTAGGACCTTCGATTGCTTCGTTTTCAGCCAACGACGATGTGCTATGCATTGGTGGAGGAATCGATGCGGGCTTGACATTCTTTGCAAACGAGGTAAAAAGCGTCGGATTTACAATCGGGGTGAATGGAAATTTCTATGCGACAATAATTCCCGACACATCAGCAAAATTCAACTTCTATGGCGGAGGATACATCGGGGTTGCAATGAAATTCGACAAGAACACACCGTATTACCCATACAGACCATATAACATCTACATATATTAAGAAAAAAATATTTATCTGCACCTCCGGTTTTCCCTTTATACTGAAATCGGAGGTTTTTTTATGACCGAATATGAAAAGAAGTATCTCGATGGCTATAAGGACTGTGCATTCGTATCCTTTGAAAAGCTCGAGAAGTTCATGAAAGAGGCGCTCATGGGAGCAGGGATCCCGGAAAAAGATGCCGACATAATTGCCGATGTATTGATTGAGAGCGATAAAAGAGGTATAGACAGCCATGGCATAGGACGGCTGAAGCCCATCTACATCGACAGGATAGACAAGGGAATAATGAATCCCATCACAGAAATAGAGGTTCTCAAGGATGAAAAGACCGCCGCAGTGCTTGACGGGCATAACGGCATGGGCCATGTGGTATCGCACAAGGCGATGCAGATGGCAATCGGGAAAGCCAAGGAATATGGCATGGGAATGGTGGCAGTGCGCAACAGCAACCACTACGGTATCGCGGGCTATTATGCAACCATGGCAACAAAAGAGGATATGATCGGAATCACAGGCACAAATGCCAGGCCCTCGATAGCCCCTACATTCGGAGTGGAGAACATGCTCGGCACAAACCCGCTGACTGTCGGTTTTCCGACCAATGATGAATTTCCGTTCGTCATAGACTGCGCCACATCGGTATCGCAGAGAGGAAAAATCGAGGTTTATGGAAGAGCCGGGAAAGAGCTTCCTCCAGGCTGGGTGATAGATGAGAATGGAAATACAAGAACAGATACCGAACAGATTCTCAAGGACCTCACGACTGGGAAAGCCGCACTGACTCCGCTCGGCGGACTCGGAACGGAAACAGGGGGATACAAGGGATATGGCTATGCAACCGTGGTTGAGGTCCTCTCTGCGGCGCTTCAGGACGGATCCTTTTTGAAGATGCTCAACGGAAAAGATGCGGACGGAAAGGATATCCCTTATCCGCTCGGACATTTCTTCATTGCAATCAATCCTGATTTTTTCATGGGAAAGACAATATTCAAGGCAATAACCACAGAAATCCTGCATCAGCTGAGAGAAAGCAAGAAAGCTCCGGGGCACGACAGGATATTCACTGCAGGCGAACCTGAATGGGAAGCTTACAAGATAAGGAAGGAATATGGATGCCCGGTACCTGTATCACTGCAGAAGGTGATAAAGGAGCTGTCTGCAAGATACAATCTCACAGACACATGGCCATTTTGATAGAAAACGGGGCGCGGCCCCGTTTTTTCATATCCTCACAGCCTCGGAGGAGGTCTGGAACAATGAAGAGGAGACAGACCTTATCACATTGAAAGAATGATCGCATGGAACGAAGAATGTCGATTTAGTCCTCTTTGCAAGAAATCCTCCGTCTACTGCATCGAACGACGGGAAGCCAAGGCTCATGCGGGGATTTTCATAGCTGAAAAAAGCCTGGGCGTAATAAAGCATCTTCGATGAATCTGCCTCGATGAGGAAATTTCTCGTGCGGCTTGGGCCCCAATTCAGGCCGAGAGTCGCAGAAAACACTTGGCTGGTCGCACCGTCCCAAAGAGCCCATGGAGCATCCAGACGACCAAGATAGTTCTGGGTAAGTGAAATGTTCGGAAAGCAGCAGCAATCATCACAGGATGACAAAGTCAACAGCAGGAAGCCCATCTGCAGGCGTGGATTTATGCAAAGGATATGCCCATGTCCCGCACGATCTGGAATCTTTCCGAGCAAGTAATCGTAAGTGCCGGTCGGGGCAGGCACATAAGAGGCATCAGCAATCCCTCCACGCACAAGTGGTGCATGCTTCAGATCTTCAAACACGGGTCCGGAAACAAACCTGTTGTTCGCTACCTCACGATGGGTTTTCGGATATGCGGAAAAATGTCTGGCATTGGTATCGAAAAAACATCCACTCTCAAAAAAAGGAGCACCAAGCATGACATTCACACTCGGATTTGCAATCAAAGGGCTGTCAGAGGGGTTTGTTATCCGTACTGCCGTATATATAACAGGATGCTGGGGAATGATAAGATCTATCTTTTCCAAACGATAGCGGTTTCCCTCCTCACGGCTCTTCATCTCCGAATAAAGCCATACTCCTCCATAAGCATCCTCTGTGCCGTATTTGCGCACGGTCCAGTAGGTTCCGTTGCTGGTTATATGGTCCTCGCTTGGAAACGGGAAAGTGAAATAACCGCCTCCTGCCTGATAAAGGGTCTGCTTCATCCTGTACCATTCGCCATTCGGATCTGAAAGCACACCGCTTCCAAACGATCTGAAATAAGGAAGGCAGAGAGCGTTCACACGGCCGCCGGAAGGGCATTCGGCAGACATTTCAAGCATGACCGCCCCCTGGTCCTCGATAACGGCCTGAAGGATATCATTACTCATATATGTTGCATTCCTGCCTTCCCACAACGGCAAACGACGAATATCCATGACAAATGCCCTCCTGTTGTTATATTATTATCATATCAATCAAGCGCGGGGGCGACAATGATAGAATGCGGGAACAATAAAACTTTCCATCTTTATACGGACAATCTGAGCTATGTGTTCGGAATAACGGATACAGGTCATCCCGAGCATCTGTACTTCGGAAAAAGGATCCGCGACCCATTTTTCAACCGCAGGGCCATGGAAAGCAAGAATCTCGCCAAAGAAGGATTTTCCTTAGCTATAGATAGGACGAAACCCGCTTTCTGCCTGGAAGAATTGATGCTTGAGTGCACCACGGAAGGAAAAGGTGATTTCAGGCAGCCTCTCGTATCATTGGAAGAAAACAAAACCCTGGATCTGCGGTATGCCGACCATAGGGCGTATGCAGGAATAAGAAGATACAAGGAAAACCCGATAGCCCAAGCCGTGATGGATGAGAGGAATGCAGAGACCCTTGAACTTCTGCTGAGGGACGAAAGGGAAAAGATCGAGGTGACGCTCATCTATACGCTTTTTCCAAGATTGGACGTGCTGGTGCGCAGAACGATGGTAAGAAACGCATCCCTCTCGCCGGTAAGGCTTTCTTCCTGCGCCTCAATGCAATTGGATCTTCCAGCTGGAGGATACACGCTTTTAAACCTTGCCGGATCTTATGCCTCGGAAGCGGACTTGACAAAAACAGAGCTGAAAAGCGGCACGCATACGATCCAGTCCAGGAAGATTTTTTCAGGGATTGAAGAAAATCCGGCATATGCCGTCTTAGATGAGAATGGAGGATGTTTCATGGGCAACCTTATATATTCGGGAGCTCATAAGGAAACTTTCTCAATACGGAAAAACGGCATGCTCCATATCGTCACAGGCCTCAACGACGACCTTTTCAGCTGGAATCTGGAGCCGGGAGAGGCTTTCGAGAGTCCGGATGCCGTGATGACGTTTTCCGAGCAAGGCATCGAGGAGGCTTCACGCCGGATGAAAAGATTCATCATATCGGCGGTGCTGCGCGGCCAATGGAAGGACCGTGTAAGGCCCCTGATGCTCTCCACAGGCGACATAACAGGTTTTGCCATCAACCATGACAAGGCCGTATCATACGCCCAGCGGGCAAAGGCCCTTGGATTTGAAGGAATCATCATAGATGATGGATGGTTCTCAGTCAGACGTGGCAGGAACACTTCCTTGGGAGACTGGTATGTCAATCCGATGAAGTTTCCACAGGGCTTGAAGGAGCTCGGGGCCGCTATACACCGTCAAGGACTCATGTTCGGTCTCTGGTTTGATATCCTGACTGTGAGCAGGAACAGCAACCTTTATGAAAAGCATCCTGAATGGGCCCTCCATGATCCAAAGAGGAAGAACTGGGCATCGGCAAATGACGATTTTCTTCTGGACCTTACCCAAGAGACTGTGCAGGACTGGATGATTGAAACCCTTTCCCATGCAATAGAAACGGCAAAGCTTGATTGGATCAGGTGGGATTCCAGCAGGCCGGAATCAGACATTTTCCTATATAGCGATGAATGTAAAAGCCAAGGGGAATTCCATCATAGGTACATATCGGGATTATGCCGGATACTCAATACGATCACAAGAAGGTTCCCAAATCTTTTTATAGAGAATTATGCAGGCGGAGCGATGTTCGATCTGGGGATGCTGAACTATTGCCATGCCGTCTCCTTCAGCAAAAACACCGATCCCGTATCCCGTATGGAAAGCTCAAAAGGCTATGGGGTGTTTTATCCCCAGAGCGTGATGCTCCAGCAGGTGGAGCCGACACCCGATAGGATCTTTTCCAGATATACGGATTTTGACAGCAGAGCGGAAATCTCTTTCTTTGGCATACTCTCTTATTCGGTTGACATACTGAACATGAAGCAAGAGGATGAGATGGCGCTCAGGCAGCAGATAGAATTTTATAAGCAGTACAGAAACATATTGCAATTCGGAAACGTGAAGGTTGAAAGGCAGGATACGGAGGAGGTCTGGAGCGTCTCAATCGGAGACGCCTCCGTTGTATTGGCACTTTACGTAGAAAAAAATCTCAAAGCTGGAATGGGAAAGGAAAGACTCAAAATCACACAGGTGGACGAGAATGCGGACTATCGCATTTTCGCCCGTGACAGGATACAGACGGAGCTCAAGGATTCTCTTTATCCTCAGGAACTCGAATGCTACGAGGTGTCGGGAGATGTTCTCAAGTATGCCGGCATTGCGCTTGCCGACAAGGATACCGGAAACGGATATACAGAGGACATGAGGAAACTGACCGACAGGACTACAAGACTTTATATAATCAGGAAGATGGAGAAAAAGTGAACAGGATTGTAATAGCAGGAGCAGGCACATTCGGAACAAGCGTCGCAGAACGTCTTGCTTGGAACAAGGACAACGAGGTGACGCTCCACACGATTGAAAAGGAAGTGGAGATCGATATAACAGAAAACCACCGCAACAGCAAATATTTCCCAACCAGGTACATAAACCAGGGGATAAAAGCCTCAAGCGATTATGCGGTATTTGAAAATGCGGATGCCGTTCTTCTGGTCATACCATCTAAAGCCATAGTCAGTTTCAGCCAGGAAATAAAGAAACATGCAAAAAAGAATCCGCTGGTGGTCAACCTGGCAAAGGGAATGAGCGACGATGGTGCGTTCATAACAGAAAAAATCCCATTCGACCGCACGGCAAGCATGAAGGGACCGTCATTTGCAATCGAAACACTCAACGGATTTCCAACCTCCTTCACTTTTGGAGGAAAGAAGGAGGATTTCCATTACTTCAGGGACGATGTGCTGCCAGGAACAGGTTTCTCATTGGATTACAGCAGCGATGTGAGGGCTGTGGAGCTGATGAGCATATTGAAGAACATGTATGCGATCGCCATAGGCCTTGTCTCAGGACGGTACAACAGTCCCAACGTGGACTTTCTTGTATACACAAAGGCGGTAAATGAGATGAGAAGTCTGCTCAAGATCTTCAACTGCGATGAAGAGACAATATTCCGCTACTGCGGAATCGGCGATCTTGGGCTCACAAGCCTCAACGACCTGTCCAGGAACAGGACATTTGGAATGCTGATAGGAAAGGGATTTTCGTATGACGAGCGCGGTGGCGCAACGGTGATCGAAGGAAAAAGGACGATCAGACTCATAGGGGAATTCACGAGAGAGAAAGGAAAGTCGGAGGATTTCCCTCTTGTACAGGCCCTTTACAGGCTGATATACGAAGGTTCCAGCCTTAATGATTACATAATGGAAGTCTTAAAATAAGAAAATGCCCGTCGCCGGGCATTTTTTCGAAAAAATCATCTATTCCAGTTCAACGACAACATGAACCGAATCGCTGATTTCAAGCTTTTGGGCATAATAATTTGTGGAATAGGATGAGGCGGAAGCCTCCATTCTCACAGCCATATCGCTTTTGTAGTTCGCAGGATAGCCCCCCGAGGAGCTTCCATCTCCGATATATATCACCTCTCCGACCTTGCGTCCGACAGATGTGGCGTAATCGTATGCCTTCTGCATCGCATCGTCGATTGCAAGCTTCCTGGCAAGACGCTCCTCTGCGTCGGTGTTCTTTTTCTTCAGGTTTATCGAAGAAACGGAGATGCCGTTTATTTTGGAAAGATCCTCAACGGCAGCGCCTATTATGGAAATATCATCCACAGTGACATTCACCGATTGATAAGCCCTCTGTCCGGTCAACACGCGATTGTTGTCAATCCAAGAATACTCGGGAGATAAGGAAAGAACACCCGTCTCAAGATCATCATCGCCAATCCCATAGCCTTCCTTGAGAACCGACACAGCCTCACCGATTATGCCATCCATGCCGATACGGGCCTCCTCTGTGGTTTCGCCCACGCATTCAGCGGAAATTATGAAGGATGCCATATCCGCACTCATCGTTACAACCGAAGATCCTGAGACCTCGACCCGTGGCTTCTCAGAAAGACTCTGGCAGGAAGAAAGGATCAGCAATGAAGCCAGAACCAAAGTAATAATCTTTTTCATCTTATCGTCTCCCTCAAATAAGGATGCTTTTCGGCATACCGCAGAAAATAACCCAAGGCTATCATCATGGTACCGTTGTCATATATTCCCTTTCCCATGCCTTCCACCGCTTCCTCGACAGGAACTGAAAATACATCTATCTCCTCGTTCTCATCGAGATTCTGAACACCTTTTATCTCCATGTCCTGGGCAAGATAGAATCTCTGCCTATTATCCATGAAAGCGGCATTCGGGCTGACATCTCCAAGCAGGGTGAGCTTTCCCTCCAGTCCTGTCTCCTCAAGCAATTCCCTTGCCGCGGCAATTGCGCTGTCTTCGCCCTTCTCGACCAGGCCGCCCGGGAATTCCCATGTCACGGAATCCGTTCCATGACGATACTGCTGCTCCATTATGAAACGGGGCACCCCATCCTCATCGCGGAACCAAGGGATGACGACGATCCAATCGGTTGTATGAAGCTGTACAAAAGAGCCATTCCTGCTTCCATCCAGGTTGTGCCTGGAAACCCTCACCACATCAAAAATTGGTGTATGGTGGGAAACTTCCCTTTCTCCGCTTTTCCACATCAGCCTTCCGGGCTCCCCCGGTGCTTTGAAGAGGTTCTTGTCCATACTCATTTCTTCCTTGATGGACAATTTGCAGTACAGGATGCGCAAGCACTTGGCTTGCAAGCGGGAGTACCGAAG
The DNA here is from genome assembly GCA_949282255.1 of uncultured Spirochaetales bacterium. Lineage (GTDB taxonomy): Bacteria > Spirochaetota > Spirochaetia > Sphaerochaetales > Sphaerochaetaceae > Ornithospirochaeta. The sequence goes on along the minus strand of CASDPA010000031.1, from coordinate 16,265 downwards.
AACGAAGTATCCCTTCCTGTCGAGCATGCCGTCCCGTTGTTTATTTCATTAGCTATATCGTGCAACGCTTTGCGGGAAGGACGGGAAGCGCCGACACGGCTCCAATCCTTTCCCTCATCCTCGGCCTCGCGGAGATCCATCTCCATCGGTATCTCGCCCAAGAACGGCACATGCATATCAGAGCACATCTTCTTGCCGCCGCCCTTGCCGAAAATCGGAATCTCCTTTCCGCAGTGCGGGCATACAAGTCCGCTCATGTTCTCGATCACACCGATTATGGCAACACCCATCTTACGGGAAAAATTGACGCTCTTGCGGGCATCCAGGATTGCAACATCCTGAGGGGTTGTGACAATCACAGTTCCAGTGAGCTCCGGAATGGCCTGACAAACAGTGAGCTGCTCATCCCCTGTTCCAGGAGGGGTATCTATCAAAAGATAATCCAAATCGCCCCATTCACAATCGCCCAGAAATTGCCTTATGGCGCCCATCTTCATGCTTCCGCGCCAGATTACCGGGGAATCCGGATCCTCCAAGGCAAATGAAAGGGAAATCACCTTTAAATTTGGACGCACCTCGACAGGGAGGAAAGAAACCCCGTCTGCAGAAGAAAGGCTGGCTCCTTCCACGCCGAACATCTTGGCCACATTGGGTCCATGCAGATCGGTGTCGAGGACTCCGACCGTGCATCCCATATCTGCCAGCTCATTGGCAAGGTTTATGGTCACAGTGGTCTTTCCTACCCCGCCCTTACCGCTCATTATCATGATTTTCCGCCCGATACGATCCATACGGGCCCTTATCTTCTCGTTCTGAAGCTCAAATTCGTCTTTTTCCTTTTCCGGCATATCTCACCCTCTCAGCAGGAATATGTCCTACTGCCATAAAATCTAATACAATCATCCGATTCAAGCAAGAAGCAACACATTCATAAAGACAAAACAAAGCACTGGTGAAGGTTCAGCTATTTCTTGATCAGACAGAAATTAGAAACACTTTAAACTTTTACGTTTTCTAATCGATAAAAGAACATCCATTACTTGATGAAAGGGGTTAATTCATATAAAATCCTATCTTGAATGATTTTTAATCTAAAATGAGGAGATAAACGATGTTGACATTGTTAACAAACCTGCCAAAGGACGTTCTCATCCAACAGATCAAGGACGGAGGGATTCTTCTGGTTCTCGGCATGGGCACAGTCTTCCTATTTCTTGTAATACTCATATTTGCAACAAAACTGATGAGCAAGATCGTAATGAGGATCCAGCCCGCACAGCCAGCAGCACCTGCTGCAAAAAGACCTCAGGCTTCAGAGCCGAAGGTTGCAGCAAAGAAGGATGATTCCGCTGCAATTGCAGCTGCAATCGCAGCAGCCTATGACAAAAACAGATAAGGGGAACGAAAGAAATGAGCAAGAAAAAAGTTAAATTCATGTGTACAGCATTCCGTGACGGCTTCCAGTCGGTATACGGAGCTCGTGTTTTCACCAAAGATTTCATGCCTGCGGTAGCCGCGGCCAAGGAAGCGGGCATCACCCACTTTGAAGCAGGTGGCGGTGCAAGATTCCAGGCACTCTATTTCTATACCAACGAAGATGCATTTGCCATGATGGACGAGTTCAGAAAGGTCGCAGGACCCGATGCAAACCTCCAGACACTTGCAAGAGGTGTGAACATCGTAGGACTCGACTCCCAGCCGAGGGACATGATCAAGCTCCATGCAGAGCTTTTCAAGAAGCATGGAATGACAACGATCAGGAACTTCGATGCACTCAATGATGTCAACAACCTCATCGACAGTGGAAAGGCCATCCATGATGCAGGTCTCCGCCATGAGGTCACAGTTACCATGATGAGCCTTCCTGAAGGGGTTACAGGCGCACATGATCCCGATTTCTATGAAAAGATTCTCCGCCAAATTCTCGATGCAGATATTCCGTTTGACAGCGTATGCTTCAAGGATGCTTCTGGAACAAGCACCCCACACAACGTCTATGAGACGATCAAGAGAGCAAGGAAGCTTCTCGGACCGGATATGAACATCGTATTCCACTCCCATGAGACAGCCGGAGTTTCGATCCAGCAGTATATGTCCGCACTCGAGGCGGGCGCAACCCAGGTCGACCTCTCCATGAGCCCATGTTCCGGCGGAACCTGTCAGCCTGACATCATCACGATGTGGCATGCTCTCAGAGGAACCGACTACACCCTCGACATCGATATCGCAAAGGTCCAGGAAGCTGAGCGCGTGTTCGAGGACTGCATGAAAGACTATTTCCTTCCTCCTGAAGCAACGATGGTCAACCCCAATATCCCATTCTTCCCGCTCCCCGGTGGCGCTCTCACCGCAAACACCCAGATGCTCAGGGACAACAACCTCATGGACAAATATCCCCTTATCGTGGAGGCCATGGGCGAGACTGTTGCCAAGGGCGGCTTCGGAACAAGCGTCACCCCGGTAAGCCAGTTCTATTTCCAGCAGGCGTTCAACAACGTCATGTTCGGACCTTGGAAGAAGTTTGCTGAGGGATACGGCAAGATGGTTCTCGGTTATTTTGGTAAGACACCTGTAGCTCCGGATCCGGAGGTTGTGAAGCTTGCAAGCGAGCAGCTCAAGCTCGAGCCGACAACCGAGAAGTGCGTCGACATCAATGACAGGGACCCGAAGAAAGGCAGAAAGGCTGCCGAGGCAATGCTCAAGGAAGCAGGACTGCCGATCACCGATGAGAATGTGTTCATCGCAGCGGCATGTAAGGAAAAGGGTATCCTTTATCTTACAGGCAAGGCTCATGTGAACGGAGTGAGAAAAGTCAGTGCAGATGCCAAGAAAGAAGAGAAGAAGAGCGGAAACGGCGAATATACTGTAACCGTCAACGGAGTCAGCTACGGCGTCAAGATCGAGAAGGACAGCGCTGTCGTAAACGGCGTCAAGTATCCTCTTTCGATTGAAGATGGAATCAAGGTTGCTGCAGCAAAGCCGGCAGCAAAGGTTGTGACAACCAGCTCCACCACGGAAGTGAAGGCACCAATGCCCGGTCTTGCTCTCCGCTTCAACGTCAAGGTCGGCGACACAGTAAAGAAGAACGACATCCTCATGGTGATGGAAGCCATGAAGATGGAGAACGAAATCTACAGCCCCTGTGACGGAGTTGTTTCTTCGATCGTAATCAACCAGGGCGATCAGGTTCAGGCAGGTGATGTGCTCATCACAATCGGTGGAACTGTTGTCGAGACAGCTGCGGAAGCTCCAGTGGAAGCACCTAAAGCGGCAGCACCTGAGACAAAGGCACCAGCTGCGGCAGGCGCCACGGAAATCAAGGCTCCGATGCCCGGGCTTGTACTCCGCTTCAATGTAAAGGCAGGAGATGCAGTGAAGAAGAACGACATCCTCATGGTGATGGAAGCCATGAAGATGGAGAATGAAATCTACAGCCCATGCGATGGCACTGTAAGTGAAATCTGCGTCAACCAAGGAGATCAGCTCCAGGCTGGCGATACACTCATGATCATCGGCTGATAGGGAGAATAAAATGCAGGCAATTATAAACGGATTCCAACAGCTTGCACTTTCCACGGGACTCAAGGGCTTTCTCATTGACCAGGGAGGTATCGGGAACGCCCTTATGATCCTTGTAGGATTCGTGCTCTTGTATCTTGCAATCAAGAAAGGCTTCGAGCCCCTTCTGCTCGTACCGATCGGAATGGGTTGTATCCTTTCCAACATCCCGATGGCATATATCGCCAGCGTCGATCCTTCCACCGGAGATCCGGGATTCATCTCGATCCTCTTTTCGGCAGGTATCGATACCGGACTCTTCCCTGTGCTCATCTTCATGGGCGTCGGAGCGATGACCGATTTCGGACCGCTGATTGCAAACCCGAAGACGCTTCTGCTCGGAGCCGCGGCCCAGCTCGGCATCTTCACCGCACTTATCGGATCGCTGCTGCTTTCCTTCATTCCTGGAATCAACTTCGATCTCTTCGTAGCTTCTTCCATCGGAATCATCGGAGGTGCGGACGGACCTACGGCAATCTATGTCACCAGCAGGCTTGCACCTGATTATCTCGGATCGATTGCAGTTGCAGCCTACTCGTACATGGCACTTGTTCCAATCATCCAGCCGCCCATCATGAAGGTTCTTACGACAAAGAAGGAAAGGATGATCAGGATGGAGCAGCTCAGGCCAGTATCCAAGCTTGAGAAGATCATCTTCCCGATCATGGTTCTCACCGTCTGTGCAATCCTTCTTCCTTCCGCATGTCCTCTTATCGGAGCACTCATGTTCGGTAACCTTGCAAAGGAATGCGGAGTTGTAGGAAGGCTTTCCGATACCATGCAGAATGCCCTGATGAACACAGTCACAATCTTCCTCGGACTTTCCGTAGGATCGAAGATGGCTGCAGACAAGTTCCTCAATCTCGAGACCCTCGGCATCCTTCTTCTTGGAATGGTCGCATTCGGAGTCGGAACTGCAGGAGGCGTGCTCCTTGCAAAGCTTATGAACAAGGTGGATCCGAAGCATCCGGTCAACCCGCTCATCGGATCGGCAGGAGTTTCTGCTGTTCCTATGGCCGCTCGTGTTTCCAGCAAGGTCGGACAGGAGGAGGATCCACAGAACTTCCTTCTCATGCATGCAATGGGACCGAATGTTTCCGGAGTTATCGGAAGTGCTGTTGCAGCAGGTGTGCTCATCTCCGTAGTTCCTACGATGATGAATGCCCTTTAAAAAGCAAGGCAAAAAAATTCAACCGCAGGAGATGTCTTCTGCGGTTTTTTAATCATTTTTTTTCCGTATTATTCTATTTGCCCCTGCCTCATGGTATAGTCTTATCCATGACAGCATTCATCATCACAGCTCTTATAGCGGTATTGTTCATAATATGGAACGTGGCCCTTCCCTTTTATAAGGATGAAGGAAAGGACAAGCTTGGCAGCGATGAAAGAAAATGCTTCAGCCAAAAATGCAGATCCATAATAATCGAAAACGGAAACAAAAGATGCGTTTTATTCATACATGGGTTTCCGACAGCACCGAACATGTACAGCTATCCGGCAAAGGTGTTCAGCGAAAACGGTTATGATGTCCATGCCCCCCTGATTCCAACCTTTGGCGCCGATTGGCATGATTTTGAAAACACCACGTTCAGCCAATGGTTTTCATTCATCGATGATTACTACGTTTCTTTAAAAAAAAGATATGAGAAACTCTTTGTTGTGGGAGTTTCCATGGGCGGAGAGATGACACTCAAGCTGGCCGAAAAGTACTCGGGAACTGCTAATGAGATGTCTGCAATAGCAGTGCTCGCCGCACCTGTTGTCTACAACAGCCTGATAAGATACGGCATCATCACAAGCTTTCCAACCTATTTTGCACGAACACTAGGTCTTTTCAAGAAAAGCATAGGCGCCAAAGCTGTCTGCGGGCATGAGAGCTCGGAGGATGGGGATGAGCAATGGACTGGATATTCGGGCTTGTTCATCGGGCCCGGGCTTTCGCTTGTATACAGCATGAAGGATGTGAGGAAAAATCTTTTCAGGATCACAGTCCCCATGATCAGCATCCACGACAAGGGGGATAAGACAGTACCGTTCAAAAACCAGAAAATCATTTTAGATCATGTCAAAAGCAGGCGTTTGGAAATAAAAAGCCCTTCAATGCCGCCATATAGGCATACACGACACTCGCTTTTGATGTATGATTCCACAAAAAGGGAATATACAAAGGACATACTCGATTTCTTTTCAAAGGAGGAATGAAAATGGACAAAAGAGAAGACTACATATCCTGGGATGAATACTTCATGGGAATTGCCGTGCTTTCAAGCATGAGGAGCAAGGATCCGAACACACAAGTGGGGGCATGCATTGTAAGCCCGGAAAAAAAGATCATAGGAGTCGGCTACAACGGCTTTCCAATCGGATGCTCGGATGATGAGCTTCCTTGGGCGAGAGAAGGAGAATGGATAGAGACTAAATACCCATACGTCTGCCATGCAGAGCTCAATGCCATACTCAATTCACCGGTCTCATCATTAAAGGGAGCGACACTTTACGTAGCCCTTTTTCCATGCAACGAATGTGCAAAAGCCATCATACAGACAGGAATCAGAAAGGTCGTTTACCTGTCCGACAAGTATAAGGATACCGATGCTACAAAGGCTTCCCGCAAGATGATGGAAAGCGCAGGCATAGAGCTTGAGCAGCTTGTTCCGCAAAAGAGCGAAATAGTATTGAAATTCTGAAACCTGGGTAAGTATTCCGCTTTAAGCCTGCAATAAGATCAAGCAGACCCATTATAAAAGTAAATACAAAAGCATATGGGGAAATATGGCATACGCAAGATTGACAAATGCCATATTTCACCTGAAAATGATAATGGACGGGTATCACTGACCGCTGTTGAAGACATAACAGAAGCAAAGCGGCCCTGAAGGACATTCTGAAAACACTCTTTCATGGGGAGAAATATGGATATATTCGTCAATGACAGGCTTTATCACCCAGTAGAAGATAAGAAGCTTCTTGCATACCTCAGAGATGATTTAGGACTTACAGGAGCAAAGGACGGCTGCTCGGAAGGTGCATGCGGTTCATGCACCGTAATAATCGACGGCAAGGCCGTGAAGGCCTGTGTACCGCTGCTTTCAAAACTTGAAAACAAGCACGTCATCACCATAGAAGGACTGTCTGAAAGAGAAAAGGAAGTGTATTCCTACTGCTTTGCCGAATGCGGCGCAGTGCAATGCGGATTCTGCATCCCCGGCATGATAATGAGTGCCAAAGCCCTCCTTGACACCAACTTGGATCCGACAAGAGAGGATGTGAAAAAGGCAATACGCGGAAACATCTGCAGATGTACAGGATACATAAAAATCGAAGATGCGATCCTGATGGCCTCCAAATTTTTCAAAGAAAACCTTCCTGTAACACCGAACCATGAAAACGGGAAAATCGGAGAAAGATTCAGAAGGATAGATGCAGCCGAAAAGGCCCTTGGCCGGGGCGTGTTCGTCGATGATATGGAAATCGACGGGATGTGCTACCTTGCCGCACTGAGGACTCCATATCCCCGTGCGAGAATAATAAGCATCGACACCTCAGAGCTTGAAAAGGACGAAAGATGCATAGGGGTCATAAGAAAGAAGGACGTACCGTTCAACCTTCACGGGCATATCAGCCAGGACTGGCCGGTCTTATACGGTGAAGGCGATATCACCGCTTATCAGGGAGATGCGATCCTTCTTATTGCAAGCTACGATAAGACGGCATTGGACGAGCTGAGGAAAAAGGTTGTGGTCGAGGCAGAGAAGCTGGATGGTGTATACTCTGCAAAAGAAGCCCTTGAAAAAGGCATAATCGTCCATCAGGGTATGGATACGAACCTTTACAGGGAAGAAAACATCGTAAGGGGTGATACCGCATCAGCAATACAAAAAGCAAGCCATATTCTAAAGCGCACCTACACCACTCCTCATACAGAGCATGCCTTCATGGAGGTCGAATGTGCGATAGCGCTTCCTGATGTAAATGGCGGAATCCGACTGTTCACCACAGGGCAGAGCGTATACGATGAAAGGCGTGAATGCGCACGGATGCTGAAGCTTCCTGAAGAAAAGGTCCGTGTCACATCATGCCTTGTAGGAGGAGGCTTCGGGGGGAAGGAGGATATGTCGGTACAGCATCATGCCGCATTGGCTGCATACATACTCCAACGCCCGATAAAGATGAAACTGACAAGGCAGGAAAGCCTGATTGTACATCCGAAAAGGCACCCGATGACAATGGACTTAGTCCTTGCCTGCGATGAAAAAGGCAGGATCCTTGCACTTGAGGAGGATATCCTTGCCGATACGGGCGCATATGCAAGCCTCGGAGGGCCGGTATTGCAAAGGGCCTGCACCCATGCAGGAGGGCCTTACAACTACCAAAACCTCAAGGTCAGAGGAAGGGCGATGTATACAAACAACGTCCCTTCCGGAGCATTCAGGGGCTTTGGGGTGACCCAAAGCTGCTTCGCTCTTGAATCCGCACTGGATGAAATGGCAAAAGAAATCGGAATAGACCCGTTTGAAATCAGATACATGAATGCCATAAAACCTGGCCAGGAGCTTCCGAACGGGCAGATCGCAGGTCCGGATACGGCGATGGTGGAATGTCTTGATGCGGTAAAAGAGGATTATTACAAAGCAAAACATGCCGGTATAGCTTTAGCGCTGAAGAATGCAGGGCTGGGAATGGGAGTCCCTGATACCGGACGCTGCATCACAAGCGTTGAAAACGGCCGGGTGCACATCCGTACAAGCGCCGCATGCATGGGACAGGGATTGAAGACGATGGCCCTACAAGTGGCAGTTGAGACAACAGGACTGGATCCGGAGCTTTTCATCGTCGAGGAACCCGACACCTTCAGAACCCCTAACAGCGGCACAAGCACAGCAAGCCGCCAGACAGCCTTCACAGGAGAGGCGGTGCGCCTCAGTGCGGAAAAACTGAAAAAGGCTCTCGATGGACATGAATTAATTGAATTGGAAGGACAGGAATTCTATGCAGAGTTCTGTCCTCCGACAGATCCTCTCAACAGCAAGAAGAAGAACCCTGTAAGCCATCTCGCCTATTCCTACTCGGCACAGGTTGCAATTTTGGAGGACGAAGGAAAGGTTGAGAAAATAATTGCTGCCTGCGATGCCGGAACCGTCATAAACCGCCAGGCCATAGAAGGACAGATAGAGGGCGGTGTCGTTACGGGCATGGGATATGCTGTAAGAGAAAATTTCATCCAGGAAGAAGGCGTGGTCAAAAGCCGGTACGGCACATTGGGACTTTTAAGAAGCAATGAGGTTCCAAAGATTAAGGTGATAACCGTAAAGGGCAAGGGCGACAGTCCAAGCACATACGGGGCAAAAGGAATCGGAGAACTCTCGGCTATTCCCACAGCACCGGCGGTAAGAAATGCCTATTATCATTTTGATGGAATTCCAAGAAACAATCTGCCGATGGAAAAAACATTTTATAGGAAAAAGTAAAGGGCGAAACAAATCGCCCTTGTTTTCAGATATACCTCGATCTGAGGAAATCAACTGCACGCTTTGCCGCTGTTTCAGGATCCGGATATGGAAGGCATTCGACCGTACACCAGCCGTCGTATCTTATCTTCGCCAAAGCTGAGAAGATGTCATCAAAATCAAGATGTCCATCTCCTGGAGCATGCCTGTTTGAATCTGCAAGATGCACGTATCTCACATACTCCTTGTTTCTTATAAGGGCCTTTCCCATATGATCATCCTCGATATTCATATGAAACACATCGGGCATCATCGTAAAATTGCTGCAGCCTACCTTTTTCACAAGCTCCACGCACTCATCCAGGTTGTTTATATAATCGATTTCATACCTGTTGACAGGTTCGAGTATCAGCGTGACTCCTTTTTGCGAGGCATAGTTTGAAAGCTTTACAGCCATATCGATGAAAAGATTTTCACAGAATAAGGGATCCCTTCCTCCTATCCAGCCTCGGGCACGCCCGATATTCACAAGTCCTCCAAAATCGGAAGCAAGATCGATAAAGCCCTTGAAAGCCTTTTCAAGCTCATTCCTTTTTTCAGTATCCTCCTCTGTGAACATCAGATGTCTGGCTGCAAAAATCTGACCGGAGGAAATTGCAGAGACCTCCATACCATTCTTTTTCAGAATCGAGGAAAGCTCCTTCTTTGTTATCTCATCCGGATCCTTTAGGGCAAGCTCCACCCCATCATAACCGAATGAAGCTGCCTTCCTGATCGACTCTTCCAGTCCTCTCATCACCACAAATGCCGATGGCAGGGCATTATCGCTTGCTATAGCTACTCCTAATTTCATACCTGTGCTCCTGTGTTATTTTCTTTCCACCGGGATCTCATACGGACCATCGGCAAGGTAGATGATGGAAAGCTCATCCACCTTCTTATTCTCTCGTCTTGCAATATCCTCCAGCGCCTTTTCCACAGCCAAAGCAAAAATATCTGCAGAGCTCTCATCCACATCGCCATCGAAAAGCTCCCTTATATCATTGCCTGGAAGTAGATGATAATATTCATGCCTTATCTGCGGGGAATAAAGATAGAACCTGTCCATTGGAATACGCCGGAACACCTTCGCCCACTGCTGCACCTGCCACTGCTCCGGCAGGAACACCCAATCAGGGCTGTTCAGAAGCCGTACAAATGCCTCGGAGCCGACAAGCGATAAAAGGGCTAATGCCGTACGGTAATTGGCACTTCCTATCACATGCCCGCTATCAGTCGCATCGGCAATGGCAATCAGATACCCGTCCTCCTTGAGCGCTCCGAGCGATGCTACTGCGCACTTGGCAGTCTGATAGTGGTTTATCCCTACAAAACCTCCATGTGTTATGACAACGTCCGCCTTCCCTGGAACCTCCACCTGCACAACCTTCCTTATATTCTCCACAGCCGCCCTATGCGCCTTCTCCAGGTCCCCGGAAAATACCCCGGTTATTCTGAAGCTGTGGTCAAGGGTGACATTCACTATGAAATCCACCCCAGCAAGCTTCGCCACTTCCAGACTCTCCTCATGCACTGGATTGCCTTCTATGACGAGATCTCTAGAGTTCTCATCATCCATGAGCTCAGGACCGTGGAAGATATACGTCGACTCCTCTCCTATCACCCCGGGGCATATTGCTTTGCGCCCTCCGGAGGCCCCTGCCATGAAATGGCTCTCCACAAGACCTGTCGCGATCTTCAAAGAGGCTGAGGCATAAACAGTGTCTATCATCGCACGCGTTCCACGCTTTGTCACACCGACAAGACAAAGGCGCTCTTCGTTCTTCGGCTCATGGTTTATCACCCGGACCCCGAGAGAGAACACCCTCTTATCGATCATCTGCTCCAGCTCTTTTCGGCTCATCGGCCGATGCATCCCGGTTGCCACCAGAACTGTGATCTCCTCGGCCTTGAAGCCTGCATCGATGAGCGTCTCTATTATTGGCAGAAGGATGCCGCATTCACCCTTATAAGGAACCGGGCGGGTGTTGTCGGACACGACTATGCACGCATCCGCATCCCTTTTTGCCCTCTTCTTGGCCAGAGCAATGCTCTTCAGGCTATCAGACCCGATGGGATGTTCCAGGCTGTTTCTGATTGCAAATGCCGCATCCGCCATAACCTCAGGGGATTCCATATGCGCAATGAACGTATGCCCCGGAAGAACAAGTCCGTCATAACCTTTACCAAATGGATTGGGAACCTTCTGCATTTCAGTACCTCTCACATTTCCTTGATCAGCCCAAGATCGCCACTGACTGCCGCTTCCAGTATCGGAGCCATGAACTCATCCACATCATCGGCTGTCATCGCTACCGGCATGTTCTGCAATTTCATCTTCAAATCCGGGTCCTTTGCCGCCTTCAGCGCCCTCGGAACATGCACTTCCTTCTTGAAGCCCTTTATATCGGAAAGGGTTGTGGGGGCTCCTATCGATTTCTCAAATGCTATCATGCCGGATGCCACCGCAAGCGCCAGAGCCCTTCCCTCGAGCTTGCTTATATCCTCCTCGATATATCCATGATCCTTGAAGATCTTGCCGACAACCTTGAGCTGGTTCTGGATTGCCTTGCTGTAGAATACCATGTAATACGGGTTCATCAAGCCGCAGGCCGTGCCATGCCCGACGATGTCTACGAGGCTGAACGAGGTCAGGTGCGGCCCGCTGGTGCCTCCGACCATTATCGCATACCCTCCAAGATCCGTAGCCAGACCTATGGCTTCCCTGGCTTTTATATCCCCGGGGTTCTTGATGATGTCCTTTGCATAGGTCGTAACAAGTCCTATAGCGCATTCCGCTATCTCCTTGGCCTTGTCGTATGCATCCCCTTTTGCTCCGCAGAACACCTCGAATGTATGGGCTATGGCATCTAATGCTCCATCTATCGTCACGCTCAGCGGCATCGAGCAGGTCACCTTGTAATCGAATACGGAATGTTCTGGTATGATCGCTGGATCCACTATCAGCTTCTTCTGCCCTGCAACAGGATCGGTGATGTTCGAGTATTTTGTCAAATGTGCGCCGGATGAGGCGGAAGTCTCTACAGCCACCACCGGTGTCAGTCTCTTCCCTGTTTCTTTTATGTACTCCGTAACCTTGCCTGTTCCGAAATACTCATCCACCTCCGGACTCACCACCCCGCCAAGAGCGGCAAGCATGCTCGCCGCCTTACATGCGTCGATCGTAGACCCTCCTCCCACTGCAACGATGCAATCGGGCTTGTACTGCAGAACATATGTGGTAAGGCGGTAGACATCCTCACGGGGTGCGTTCGGTTTCGCATCGGGGGCGATCTTTCCTTCGACAAGCTCAACTCCTGCTGCGGCAAGGGATGCGGCCACTTCGTCTGCCACCGCCTTCATATATGTGGTGTTTGATACCAGCAGCGCCTTCTTTCCATACCCTGCTGCAATACCTCCTACCTTGTCCAAACATCCCACTCCGAAGGTGTATGCATCCTTCTTCCATTCTTTTAATAATTCATAAGATCTTGCAATGTAATCCATAATGTCTTTCCTCCTCAAATTTATGAAAGAGCTTTCATTTCAATAAGTTTTCCACTCTGGAGACTATGGCCTCTCCAGAGAGACCGTATTTGGCTAAAAGGGTGTTGTACGGTCCGGTTTCCCCAAATTTGTCATCGATGCCGATAGTATCGGTTTTCACCTTGAAGGAAGAGGTGAAAGCCTTTTCTGCAAGGGCCGAAGAAAAGCCTCCGGCAAGAAGATGTTCCTCGACAGTAACAAGAGCTCCTGTTTTTTCCGCAGAAGCGAAAATGGAGGAATAATCTAAAGGTTTGACAAAAGGAACAGAAAAGACCTCGGCCTCAATACCCTTCTCATGGAGCATGTCTGCCGCTTCCATTGCCATCGATGCAGTTATGCCGTTTGCTGCAATTGTGACATCTGATCCTCTCCTGCAGAGCACAGCTTTTGCCTGATAGAATTCCTTTTCATTTGTTTCGATATCGGGCATCTCATTCCTGTTAAGTCTGATATAAACCGGCTTCTTGATATTCAAAGCATACTCAAGCGCCAATTCCGCCTGATGGGCATCGGAGGGGACTATTACCTCCATATTAGGCAGTACCCTCATGATTGCGATATCCTCGATTGCCTGATGGCTTGCCCCATCGAAGCTGTCGGAAAGACCTCCGTATGCGCCGGCAATCACAACAGGAAGATTGTTGTAGCAGATATCGTTTCTAATCTGATCCGTACTCTTCAATGCCAAGAAAATCGCAAATGCGTTTATAACCGGATGATAGCCGCATGTGGCAAGTCCTGCGGCAACTCCCGCAAGATTGCCCTCCGCTACCCCGACATTGAAAAACCTTTCAGGGAATTTCTTTGCGAAAAGTGCGCTCTTTGTTGAACTAGACACATCCGCATCCAATACGACCAATTCAGGATGGCTCTCGCCTAAAAGGGCAAGATGACGGCCAAAAGCCTCACGCATAGCGATACTCATAAAAGCGCCTCCTTCTTCTCAATATCGGACAAAAGTTCCTTCTCTCCGATCTCATAATGTTCATCGTCGATTTTTGCACCATGCCAGGTATTATTACCCTCTGAGAAACTGACGTTCCTTCCTTTGATTGTGTCGTAGATGACTGCTTTAGGCCATATTTCATCGCTATCAAGCCACTCAAAGGATCTAAGAATGTCAAAAGTATTGTTTCCATCATAACCGCAGGAGACATTCCAACCAAAGCTTCTGAGCTTCTCGTCAAGCGGCTTTATAGGCATTATCTGGTCTTCCGTACCATCAAGCTGGACCTTGTTGTAATCGATCAAGAGCACAAGGCGGCGAGGCTTGTATTTCGCTGCTGTCATAAGCGCCTCCCAAGAAGAGCCTTCATTAAGGCATCCCTCTCCTGTAAGCACATAGGTCCAGTAATCCTTTTTCCCAAGCCCTGCGGCAAGAGCCATGCCCAAGCCGACGGAAATTCCATGGCCAAGCGCGCCAGTGGACATATCCACACCAGGGATCTTGTTCATGGCAGGATGGCCCTGGAGATAAGATCCAAGCGTTCTGAATCCGTGCAAATCCTCAACAGGAAAATACCCGCGATGCGAGAGGACTGTATAAAGATTGACACTTGCATGCCCCTTGGAAAGAATAAACCTGTCACGGTCTTCCCATCCTGGATTCTTGGAATCTATATTTAGCCTGTTAAAATAAAGACAAGTCACAAGTTCCGCAGCACTGCTGGCTCCTCCCCAATGGCCGGTCCCTCTTTCATGCAGGATGGAAAACATTGTCTCTCTGAAGCATGCGGAAAGATAAGAAAGCTCTTCTGCATTCATTTTCCTATCAGATTCAGAAAGCAGCTTCTGCAACTTTTCCCTCATTTCAATTCTCCTATAATTTTTATTATTGTATACAATATACATATCACTTTAATTTCTAGCTGTCAAATATTTTTTACTATTCTGTTATCCATTGCTTATAAAAATAAAGATAATTGTATACAAAATACTCTATTTGACAACAACCCAAAATCACGCTACAATTTTTCTAAGGAGTCAACCTATGAAAATAGTCGCCCAATCACTTTCGGACCAGGTGTATGCACTAGTCAAATCTGAAATATTGAAAGGCAACCTCAAAATGGGTGACAGGATCAGCGAAGACAATCTCGCAGCCGAATTCGGAGTATCGCGAACTCCCATAAGGGAGGCATTGAGACGATTAAGCGAATATGGTCTTGTCAACCTGTCTCCTAGAAGCCATGCTTCGATAACGTTCATATCGAAAGAAGCTGCCGATGATATAGCCGAGCTCCGCGTGGATCTCGAATCGTTTGCCATAGATCATATCAAAGCAGACCTTTTCGATGCCGGACTGGACACAATCTGCAAGCATGCCGCAAACTGCCTGTACTCCATTTCAATAGGCGAAAGGGATAAGGCATTTGAGCTCGACAGCCTTTTCCATATCGCAATTGTAGGAACTACGGGCAATGAGGCCCTGATTGACACATACAACCGTCTGGATGCCAAAATACAGCTTTTGAGAATAGAACAGGATCTTCCTGCAAAGACGCTTACGACATACCTTAGCCAGCATAATCAGCTTATACAATTACTGAAAGATGGCGACAAGGCAGCCGCAAAAACACTTGTCAGGGATCATATAAAGCATGAAAGCCTTGAAGTTTGATTCAGGCCTGAAGAATCTCCAGGCATAGACCGGTCGGAAGCATTATCCAGTTCTTACCCTTTTCAAGCGATACTGCACCAAAGCTGTAAGATTTTTCCACGCAAGCATCCACATCATCGACAGTAAATGCCAAATGATTCAGAAGACCGTCCTCTGTGCAAATATCCTTGTCTGTTGAAACAAGTTGAAGGCCACCCGTTATCCAGACCTGTCTGAAGCCATACTCGTTGACACTTTCCTTTACATAAGAAAAGCCGAAAACGGATGAGAAAAAATCCATATACCAATCAAGATCGTTCACCATTAAAGCGCAATGATCCATAAAAACTCCTACAAACTAAAAAAGCAATTCCAAAGCCTTATCAATACAGGTTTTCGGGGAAGAGAACACTAGCTTGCCTGTTATCTCTCTGACAAGATGCTCTGCTCTTGCCATACTTGCTTGGGCAAGCACCAGCACATCCGCATCAACCGCCTTTCTGGCAATGTCCGCAATACGGGCATCATGCCCCAGCCCATCCCCTGCCTTCAAAAGGGTCATTGCTTCCTCATCGAGAAAAGATGTGACCGAACAATCCTTGCCAATAGCAGCAAGCTCGGCTTCTATCCTCTCCACTGTAGGTTTTACGGTAGTCGGTGCGGTAGCAAGCACTGCGATGTTGCCGCCAGCTAGAGCAGCACGGCGGCACATCTCCTCATCAATCGAAAGGATTGGGAAATCAAAATCCTTCTTAAAATCAGAAATAAACGGGGTAAGGGATGAACAGGTGACGATAAGAAGATCCGGCTCACCTTGGCTTATTGCAAGGAGGTCCAAATACAACCGTCTCTTGTTTTCAGAAGGAAAAAAGCCTTTTTTCTGAGCATTGGAAACCAGAAACTCATCGACAGTATTATCAACCTCCAACGGTTTTCCATAAGCCGAAACCAGCTCGTCGGCAAACGTCTCATAAACGCTTGTTAGGGACGGCACGAAATGACCAACCGTAGCCGAGACCTCGAACCATAAAAAGCGACGGGACCTGAAGCCAGGATCCCGCCGACACGATCAACCG
>CASDPA010000030.1 GCA_949282255.1 uncultured Spirochaetales bacterium | reverse complement strand
TAATTCATTATAACATAATTACTTGATTTTTCCAATATATTCGGCAATTCATCTCCACCCTGAAAAGGATGGAGTCTTCTTGCCGATTTTTGATAAACGGAGTAGATCGTTCCATCCTCACGCACATTGTGCTTGACCTCTGCATCATCGATGACATCGGTTATCATCGCCCATACGATGTAATTGAAAAATCCCAAAGCAGTATAGGCTGCCGTATAGTATGCCACATACACATATGCGTTGTTTGGCCGTGTGATGAGGCACAAAATCCAAATTGCAGTCGAAGCAAGGCTTCCGATGAAAGCAATTTCCTTTTTTCCGATCTTCTTTGCAAAACGTGCAGCCAGAGGTGCGCAGATAAGCATGGATACCAGGCTGGAAAGGAAAGAAGATGCCGATTGGGCACCCGCATTGCCATAATATGTCGGGAACACGTACGGAGCCATGCCGCTCATACCGAGCATGCCGAGAAGAAGCATTATTGCAGCCAATATGATTCCCAAAAGCGCCCTGTTGGTGACGAGGCTCTTGAGCATCTTTCCAACCTGGAGCTTAGAGGTGTTCTGGGGGATTTCAACCCGTTCAGTACAAAGCTTGAAGCAAAGAAGGTGGCAGATGCATCCACAGATTGCGAAGATGCCTGCTATCACGGTCATCCTTGTTCCATCAAGCTGTGTCGTACCATCGACCACGACATATGCTATCATCGGAGTACCGGTTCCGATCACAAGGCTTGCAAGGCTGGCGCCGATGCTTCTGAATGTGGAAAGCTGGACTCTCTCATCGGGATCGGAAGTGATTGCAGAGGCCATGGATCCATAAGGAATATTGACCGAGGTATAGAAGATCGATCCCCAGAGAAGATAGGTAAAGAACATCCAGAAAATCTTGAAGGCCATTGCGGCACCGGCAAAAGCTGATTGGAAAATCAGGAATGCGGATATCGCCAAAGGTCCGCACATCCTCCTGATCCAGGGTTTGAACTTGCCATCCTTAGTGGGTTTGGACCTGTCGACAATCTGCCCCATCGTAACATCGGTGACGGCATCCACAAACCGGGCCATCATCATCAAAAGTCCAACGATTCCGGGAGCGACACCCATCACATCGGTATAGAACTTCATCATGAACATGGATGAAAGCATGAATGTAAAGTCGTTGCCAAAATCACCGAACATGTATCCGATCTTGTCGGACATGCCGAAAGGTTTCTTCAATAAAGCCTTTTCACTCATCAGAATTTCTCCTTCTTTGATTCATATGATACACGAATGCCGAAGCAGGTAAATTCCATTCCATAAGGAAATCCACAAAAAATAACAGTGGCAAAACCAAATGTAATCCGCCATTTTCATAAAAACGGACTAAATCCAAACCAGCAAGGGGAAAATGCCGCCATACACTTTATCGTTTCAAGAACCGACCTGCTAAAAACAATCCGCTACTTTTGTTAATCTACCGCAATCCCAATTGAATGTGAATTCTAAAAAAGTTATCATTAATAAAAAAAGTGAATTAATAATTCGGGGAATGCTTATGAATACCGTACAGATCGAATGCTTTCTCACCGTTGCAAACTATCTGAACTTCGCAAGGGCTTCCGAGCATCTGAACTTGTCTCAGCCGGCAGTCACCCATCAGATACAGAGCCTTGAGGCGGAATTGGGCGTAAAGCTGTTCAACCGTTCGACACGCAAGGTGGAGCTGACCATGGAAGGACAAGCGTTTCTTGATGATGCAAGAAGCATTTTCCGGATATCAGAGCGGGCAAAGGCGAAATTCGCGGATCCTGATACGGTGGAAATGCTCACATTCAACATCGGATGCAACGATCTGGCCCAGACAATACTTCTTGAACCGGTGTTAAGCGGGATGAGGATGCTTTTCCCAAACATACATCCTTCCCTGCGCCAGATGCCTAGGGGAATGGTTTTTCCAAAGCTTGAGGACGGAGCAATCGATATAGCGTTGGGATTGAGGGAAGTTCTGGCTCAAAGGCAGCTTATCGCTTATCACGAGCTGATACGGACAGAGCTTTGCTGCATATGCACAAACGATCATCCTTTGGCAAAACATGAGGCAATCTCTGCAGAAGAGATGGATCCTTACAAACTAGTCCTATACAACCCTGCCGTGCTTTCTTCGGAAATGGCGGTCGCCCAGGTCCAATTGTCCGAGGACCGTCCAATTTCAGATTTGTATTATTGCGACCATGTCGCAGATGCCCTTGTTTTGGTCAAAGCAGGATTTGGTATTTCAATCCAGCCAAGGATATTCATTCCAAAATCGTTTGGGCTTTCGGTTATACCGATACGGGACATGAAGGAGCTGTCCTTCGGTGTTTATACAAAGAAAGCCGCCGGAAATAGGATATTGCAGGCCTTTATAAGACTTGCTTTGGCAGAATTATCTAAAGAGCAATAAAATACTAAGAATACAATGCAATAAGCTCTTTAAGGAACATATCCAAAAAGCGGGTGAAATTGTTATTCTCTCTTTTAATCCAGCACTCCAATGCCAAAACTTTCTATATCCATCCGCAAAAGACGTATGGCCTCATTTTTATCGCCGGAGGAAATCTTTCCAAGCAAATCGGAATGAGTATGCGAATCTCCTTTAAAATGGAAATTTTTCCACTTGTCATACTGGTATTGGACATATGCAATTTTCATAAGATTCAAAACAGAAGACAACATTGAGGATAGATAATCATTGCAGTAGCAATCCATCAACGCCAGGTGAAAACAGCTATTTCCATCCCAATGCTCCAAAATATCATGTTCCTTACCTTTTGCCTCATTGATAATGGAATAAAGAAAATCGATTTTGTCTTTGGTTATCCTATCGAAATACATGTCAAACGCTCCACACTCAAGTACTTGGCGTGTCTGCTTTGCCTGTTCGACCTGGGAAGAACGTATTCGGAGAACCTCATATCCATATCTCGGAATAGCCCGTATCATCCCTTCATTGATCAATTCTATAAGAGCTTCCCGAATTGGAGATTTTGAGACATTGAACTTGCTTACCAGCTCTTTTTCCGTAAACGGCTGTTCTGGCCGGTATACCCCGGTGAGTATGTCATTCAGCATAGCTTTATAAATTGCAGACTTCAATGTCTTGCCATTATTCCCTTTTCCAATAACCATAGAACAGATTCTCCAAGAAAAGATTATCCTCCATATGGATTTTTTATTCCATAGGAAAAAAAACGGAATGAGAAAAACATCAAAGATTATCATCAAGCCAGGCAAGGGCCTCAGCATAAATCAGAAAACCTTTTTTCATTCTCTCTATATGAACGGATTCGTTCTTCTGATGTGCCCGCCCCTCTCCCTTAGGAAAAGGAGGAGCGATATTGCCAAGCGGACTGCCCATGCCATAAGCCACAGCACCAGGAAACATCCGTGCATAAGTTCCTCCAGCCATAATATAAGCAGGCTTTGAACATCCATACATACGGCAGGATATCTCATTCAATTTTTCCAGCTGAGGCGACATGGGCCTCATATAGCCGGAAGAAAATGAATCGATATGACAGGATGAAAGGACCTTTTTCAGTTTATCCTCAATATGGGAGGCATCGCATGAAACAGGAAATCTGATGCTCAGCGTCCCTTTCAGTTTTCCATTTTCCGCCTTTATGCTGGTAAGCACTGCCGTAAGAGGCCCGGACATCTCATCAGAGCATGCAAGGCCGAGCCCTTCCCCGTAGAATGTGGAGAAAAGACGGCATACTGTATTAGCAGATTTGCGGCTTGAAGGATCGGTGACCAAATTTTCAGACAAAAGATATTCCAGCAGCATGACAGAAGCATCTTTGCCTCCTTCTGGCATAGCAGGATGACGTTGAATCCCCTTGGCTGACAATACGCCGTTTTCCAACCTTATTCCATCGGGGAACACAAAAGAAGCTGCGGCACAATTTTTCGCATATGCCAACCCTATAACTGACGTACCGTTACCACCTTCAATAGTGATTTCTGAATCCCAATCGAGAGAAAAGGAGGCCTTAACACTTCCCTTCTCGCCAAAAGCTATAGGAAATCCAGAATCTGGAACAAGTGTAAAATCCGCTGGAGGCATGTCATACGCCAACGGGACATCCTTCATTCCGATTTCTTCGGCACACCCGATTCTCAGCACAAAATCATTTTTCGGCCTCCAGCCGTTTTCCAAAAGGCATCTCAAAGAAAACAGGACGGCGACAGCCGCCCCTTTGTTATCAGTCGTTCCACGGCCCACCAGATGATCATCCTTACGATAAAGCGTGAACGGATCTTTTTCCCATCCGTTTTCTGCCGGTACGACATCACCATGACATACCACCGCAACTGTCTTGCTGTTTTTCCCAGAGCCTTTTATACGTCCCTCGGCAAATACAGAATTATAAATCCTGGCATCTAGCCCGTAATCCTGCATAACCCGATGCATATGATCAAGCATGCGGCGGCATTCAGCCCCGAACGGCTTATCGATATCAGCAGAAGGGATTGCGATACTTTTGATTGAAACATAATCCGACAGCACCTTGAAATATTCATCGAAGTGGTCTTCCCACCATTTTTCGTATCGCACATCCCACCTCCAATCAGTCAGTCAAAAGACTAAGTTCTTTCGCAAGCGCGATGCCCTCATCTTCGATAGCTTTTCCGCCAAGAGCATTAAACTGATCGATGAAAGCGGCCCAGCTTTCAGGAGTAAGCTCCTTGTTGCCGGAAACAAACTCTGCTAATGATTGTTCATAATATCTCTGAAGATCCCCTGTGATCAGCGGAAGAAGATCTACGCCCACCTGCTTTATCCATGGGCATTCCTGCATTTCCCTCAAAGTATCCAAAGCTGACATTGTTTTGTGAGAAACAGCAGTCACATATGTCGGATACCTAGAAATAAGCTCGGCTTCTCCCCAATAGAAGGCAAGCCCTTTCAGCTGCTGGTATGGCTGCATCTCAGGTTTTGTGAAAGCCTTGGAAGGATCCGGAAGATTATCTGTCTGCGGCACACCATTCTCATCAAGAATAAAGTTAACTCCTTCCTCTCCCCAACCTATCATGTAGTATCCGGGACCAGACATCCACTCAAGAAGCTCAGCAATCTTTTCCAGTTTTCCTTCTTTCGCAGCTCTTGCGGAAACTGCCGTTACTCCAGTGTTGACATTGGTATATACGCCTACAGCGCTTTTTCCATCAGGACCGACAGGAGGATTGATGACTATCCATTCGCCATCAGGGAAATTGCTGTCGAAAGGCGCATAATTTGACTCGGCTGCATAGGATGCATGCTGCTCACGCATGATACCGAATCTGCCCTGCTTCCAAGCCGCCTTAAAATCATCCTTCTTATAGGCAAGCCAATTGGGATCAATCACCCCTTCCTTTTGCATCTGTATGATATACTGCAATGCGTCATAATATTCCGGCTTGAGGACATTCAGACCAGGACTATCCTTAGATAGATCCCAAGTTCCAGCACATCCGAAAGCACCAAAGAAAGGATCCAAACGTCTTCCAAGTCCCTCTTCAGAAGAAGTTATCTCAATAAAACATCCATAGCCGTAGGTATCATCTTTGCCATTTCCATCAGGATCATCATAAGTGAAAGCCCTCATGACATTCATATAATCTTCAAGTGTCACTGGAATTTCCAAACCAAGGTTGTCAAGCCAATCCTTTCTTATCAGAACACCTTCGTTTTTCTTGATATCACCGGTAGAAGCGACAAAACCATATACATGCCCGTTCACCGTGGCATAATTCAATGAATCCTGCGTATACATTTTTGCTGTGCGATCAGGCATCATGGCAAACATATCGTCAACCGGTGCCAAAAGCCCCTGCTGGGCAAGCTTCACCATGACAGGCCTGCTGAGGCTCATCAGATCAGGAAGCGAGTTGGAAGCTCCTGCTGCATTCATTTTCATATCCCTATCTGTAGCCGATGAGGGCAGAAGCGACAACTGCAGATCTATTCCAAGTTCATCCCTTATCACATCGTATACAAACCAATCTTCAGGAGGCGCACCGGCTTCCACGATTGCCGGATTATGCCACATCGTAATTGTCACAAGTCCATCATCCCCTTTATCAGAAGCCTCCTTTGAACCATTTGCAAACACTCCAAAGCCGACCAGACATAGGATCAGAATAAAACACAACCCTTTTTTCATATGCTCTCTCCTTTTGTCAGATTTTATCTCTTGCCGCATCAACGGCAGCTTTAACCTTTGAAATATCCTGATTTGTCGCCAATGTGCAATCGGCACCCAAGATGAACCGTTTTCCAGCCATATTTCTTCTGATGGAATGCACCTGCCGACGTATATCCTCTGCAGAACCATCCACAAGAAGGCCTGTACGATTGGCTAGACCTCCCATTAACACCTTATCAGGAAATACCTGCGCCCCCTCGTCCAAAGAAATGGAATTTTCATACACTCCCCAATTAACGACGTCGCAGTACGGGGCATAAGATGAGAATCTGCCAATATCAAGATCGCTCTTGCACATATGCAAAATGACAGTTTTCCCACGTTTTTTTGCAATCTCCATTATCTGCTTATCAAAAGGAGCCTGCACCTCTTCGAATTCCTCACGTGAAAAAAGGCTGGCCTCTCCTCCCAAGGCAGCATAGTATATTCCGTCGCATCCAGCATCCAAAACGCTTTCAACCATCAGGCATTGGGTTTCGGAAATCCGCTTGATTGCATCCAGAACTGCATTCTTATTTTCCTTATAGAACTTTTTATGAAGAGCTCTTATATCGCTTAATGCCTGGTATTGAGGTCGGAATATATGTACGAACGATGCACATGCACCCTGAATGGTACAAACGGAGAACGCCGATGGGTCTGCCTTATCCAAAACAGCCTTCACAAGATCAGTTTCAGCCTGTATGAATCCAGCATCCCTGCCGAAAGCCTTTACCCGGCTAAGATCTGAAGCGCAAAACAAAGACGGACAGGACGGATAAAGATTTTCATTCATTATCTTGATGATGTCCGTATCGGTTTTCTTGAAAAAGTCCAGATGCGCCTCTACAGAAGCCTGGCCATATTTCTTTTCAGGAGGAAAATGAAGCGAAAACGAGGTTGGAACAATATCCGCAACCTCCCCTTTCAATGTATTGAGAACCAGTTCCCTTTTTGTCACTGTTCACCTCTGTTGTAATATCTTACTAATATCTTACAGAAATATTATCACCTTTCCAGGAAACTGCAACAAAAAAAATCAGAAACATATCTGCCAATTGGAAAGAAATCAAAGGAAGCGACCTAAAATAAATGCCATCAAGTTCTGCTTCGCCTAAAATGGAGAATGCCTTCAAAGCGTCCAAGGCACAGGGTCTTCCTGACGTGGGATCTTATCTCATTCGCATTCTCCACCCTTTCGGGCTCTACATTCCCCGGACCATAAAAAACCTTTTCGATATTATCTGCTATATCGAGAATAGGGATCTCAGGCATAATGGTCATAAGCCGGTTCAAGAAATTCCTCGGAGTCTCATCTGCTCTTTTATGCCATCTGCTTCTATATAGCGCCATGCAAAACCAGAAATAAAGGCCGACAGAATTATTGCGATTCACAAAAACATACTTGCGGATTCGGAAAAAGGAGCATATGGAGGAAAAAGCCATGAGAAGCCCTTTATAGATTGAAGTGGAAAAAATCTTTTCTCTTTTTTTAGGAGCTGTATGAAAAACCAAGCGGGTCTTCCGTATTTTGAAAATAAGCAGAACAGCCAGGGCTATTGTGATCAGGATAACCAGAACGATGAAAAAAACAATCCCCCCTCCTGTCTGTTCTCCTCGCAGTCCTTCGGTTTCATGAATAAACTCATAGGAAGGTTGGAAAATCTCGCCCATAGGTTCAGCCTTAGCCTTTGGAAGCAGGCTGAAAAGCCATACCAAAAACGAATATATGGAGAAGATGGCATGCTTTAACCCATTCCATATGGCAATCAGGGATCCACCTGCCAAGCCCGCATATCCGCTCAAAAGCCCTATAAGCAATGCTACAATGGCGACAGAAAGGATTGTCGATGCCCATCCAGAAAGGCTGTCACCGTCATGCCGCATGACAAGGATGGCGCAAATAGAGGCTAAGAGCGACAAAAGCGATGTATTGATTATGGAAACAGGCTCGGTGTGCCCTTCTGCATAAATCATGACCACAAGAAACATCACCAGGCTGAAATCGAAAAAGCGGATGAATGTTCCATACGAGACATCGTTTTCAGCAAGCTTCAAAGAATAGACATCATAAGCGATGAAGAATGGAATGCAAATGAACCGGTATAAAATCATGGATGAGGTGGAGAAAAAGCAAACCAAAGCAGAAAAAGCCGCCAATACCGCCACATTGATGATTATTATGATGGATCTGGACCTAGCACCTTCAAAAAGCAGTACATTTACAAAGGCTGACAATGGAGCATAAAGGATCAATATGGCGGGAAATAAGGATAAGCTTCCTTCATTAAAGAACATGCCCCAGAAAGTACATAAGATTGCAGATGAAATGATTTGCGAGGCTGCTGAGAGCAGGGCTTTTTTTAAGATCATCTTACACCTCGTTTTATCAGATCTGACAAAAACAGATGTCCCCAATCTCCTGATAAGGGAATATTCATAAAGGAAACGATAGTAACCTTCTCCCCGTCTATCAGATCCAAAGCGCCGGTTTGGGGCATGTTTTCCGCATCATATGTAAAATAGAAGAAATGACCGGCCTTGCTGCTGGATACGGAAAGACTATAAAGATCAAATGAGGATATGCTCGGGACCATCTCCCCTTTTTCCTGATCAAACTCATCCCCGACCGGCTCATATGATGCCATGCCAAAGAGCGCCTCCCGGATATCATCATCGACAGTCGAGGCTCCGCCACCCTTTCCCAAAGGAAGGGACAGTATGCATCTCATTTCGTGTTCTTTCAAAACAAGAAGCTCGGATGCGATCACGCTCAGCGCAGTCTCCAGCTCCTCCGGGTGCTTGGCAAAGCTTTCTCCATCGAAAATCAGATGGATGCTTTTAGGCAGTATATCCTCATAAATATTGACAGTAAGAGGAAGAGCCCTTGCTAGAAGCCGCCAATTGATGTTTTTTATCCCATCGCCCGCCTGATAGTCCCGTGTTGACCTGATTACGGTCATGTCCTCCATCACACCCTTTGCCCCGGTCGACGAATTCCAAAGATTTTTTAAGAATGGGCGGCAATCCACATCGACGATCTTAGGATAAACTGCAACAGCAATGCCTTTCTCAAGCTTGATATCAGAATCGGAAAGCCCCAGCCCATCCCCGGTAAAAAGCCTCCAGGAATCAAAACGGCACACCCCTCTCCTGTTGGCATCCATATGTATAAAAAAGACGGATTCCTCATACCAAAGCATCCTTCCAAGCCTTTTTGATCCGACGATATCCTCAGATGCGCCCAAATCTGAAAGCCCGGCTTTTTCCCAACTGTCAGGAATCCTGTTTTCTGAAGGCACAAGCGCTTCGCTCTTTGGAACCGGCATATACAAATCAAGCCATGCTATCGGAAGGAACTTGTTGTTTTTCACCCTGAGCTCCACCTCCATGCTTTCTTGCGGGAAAACTCCATATGCAGATACGCCTATATGTGCATCCACCTTCAAGGCAGAGAGTGCGGCCCAGCATCTGGAGATGAAAGAAAAGAGGAAAATAATCATCAGATAGAACGAAAATGTCTTCTTTCCGTAAAACGCGGTCAAAAGACAAAGCAGGCCGGAAAACACAATCACCGGCAATGAAACAAGGAGGCTCGACCGCTCAGATGAGTGCCTACCTGCCATTTGAGAAATCCCTTACATCAACGGAGGCCTCTACCTTGCATAGCATGTCGTCCATAACTTTTTTGACGGTAAGGCCTGAATATCTTGATCCGCTTTCAAGAATCAGGCGGTGGTCGAGCACGCTGTGGATAAGCGTTTTCACATCATCAGGCGTCACGAAAGACCTTCCGCTTATCGCCGCATATGCCTTTGAGGCCTGATAGAGGGATCTTGAACCTCTCGGGCTTGCGCCCATCCTGATGCGAGAATCTGAGCGGGTGGCATTGACGAGGGATACGATATACTTGTTTACAGCATCACTTACATGCACATTCCTGCACTCTTGCTGCACATCAAGAATGACAGAAGGATCTGCGACCGCGCACACCTTTTCAAATGGTATCCCATCCCCAACCAGGCAGAGCATCCGCATCTCCTCATCCGATGACGGATATCCCATCGAAAGAGAAAGCAGGAACCTGTCCATCTGGGCTGCAGGAAGATGAAATGTGCTTTCGCTTTCCACAGGATTTTCGGTAGCGATCACGATAAACGGCCTGGGAAGAGGTATCATCTGCCCGTCTATTGTGACCTGATGCTCCTCCATCGCCTCAAGCAATGCGGACTGTGTTCTTGGAATGGCCCTGTTGATCTCATCGGCCAAAAGAAGGTTGGTCATCACCGGGCCTTGGCGGAGCTCGAACTCTCCTGTCTTCTGATTGAAGATCTTCATGCCTGTAATATCGCTGGGCAGCAGATCCGGTACAAACTGTATGCGGTTATAATCCAAGCCGAGCGCAATGGAAAGCGTCTTTGCCAGCGTAGTCTTCCCCACTCCCGGCAAATCATTCAGAAGGACGTTTCCCCCAGCAAAAACAGCTGTAATGACAAGCTTGATGACATCGTCCTTCCCTACTATCACCTTTTTGCATTCATTAAGAATATTTTCAGCAAGACTCTTTATATCCATCGGCAACCTCGATAAAACGATTATACAGCAAAAAAAACTTTATTATAGATTTGCAATAAAAAAAATGGGACCGCGCAAACGATCCCATGCATACCAAGACAACTCCGTTACTCCCATTCTTTGATTCCCTTCAGTATCTTTTCCTTCTTTCTCCGTTTAGGATCTATGGAATGCTCGATCCAGGTGACAACCTTCGTAAGGATGGCGGAAATCACAAAATACATTATTGCAGTGACAATCAGAGGGAAGAACGCCTCATATGTCCTGCTTCTGACAAGATCGCTTATCTTCGTGAGATCCAATACGGCGATATAGCCGACAACGGAGGTTTCCTTGATCAATGTAACGACATCATTGCGGTATATCGGCAAAAAGTGCTGAGCCGCCTGCGGAAGGATGATCTTAAAGAAGCTCTGGCCGTCTGAGTATCCAAGCGCGGTGGATGCCTCGAACTGTCCACGTCCGATGGCATGGCAGCCTACGCGGAGCATATCGATCATGGAACAGGCGAACATTAATGAAAAGCCCACCACTGAAACCCAGGTACCGCTCAGCTTTGAAGATCCGAAAACGATATAGTAAAGAATCATCAAAAGCAGTACTGTAGGCATGCCGTGGATAAGCCATAAAAAGAAATTCGTACCAGAATTCATTATCTGGCCGCCCTTGCGGCAAAGCAGGAAGACACAGAAACCTAAAATTGTCCCTGCTATGATCGAGGTGATGGTGATCAGCACGGTTACCCCAGCACCCTGGACAAACAGCTTCCAACGGGATTCCCTTATGAACGTCTTTTCAAAGCTTTGCGCAAGCTTCTCAAAAAAGCCCAATGCAGAATCATCCTCTCCCAATACCACAAGCCTTATAGGAGTGGAATAATAGACATCGGAAAGTGTCCCCGTCTCATTTCTTTCCTCACTGACCACTATGTTCATCCCGATATCATATTTACCGCTTTCGACCCCGGGGGCTATGGCTTCGAACGGAACTTCGTAAAACACGGGGGTATAGCCGTATTCACGGGCAAAGCGGCAGATGAAATCGACATCAAACCCGGATATATTGCCATTGCTGATGAACGAGAACGGTTCATATCCTCCTTCGACCGCAACGGCAATGGTACCGTTCTCTCCTGTAAATCCGGTGATGTCACAAGTATCGTTGACAGGATCGAAATCGGCTATCCAATAATCATAAAGCTCACTCAGCAGACCATTATCATGGCTGGCTTTTATGAATGCATTAAGTTCGGATAATAGCTTATCCTGCCTCTCGTTGTTCCCTATGATGCAGGTTGCGTTGATATACCCGGCGGGTTCCTCCAGGACAGTGAGGTCCGGATGGTTTTTCTTCTGGACCCCGTAGCTGACCTCCTCAATGAGGTATGCATCGATCTTGCCGGACTTTAAGGCAAGAATCATATCATTCGGCATGGTATAATACTGGATCGTGCTGTCCGGAACCCTGTCCTGAATAAGTTCCTCATATAAAACGGCGGTCTGAACACCGATATTTTTACCATTCAGATCCTCAATGGTCTCAAATCCAGCCTTCGATGCAAAAGAAAAGGAAGAAACAAGGAAAAAGGAAGTAAGAATGACAAAAAGCTTTTTCATAATCACTCCTCCACCCATCTGAACCGTATTGAAATCAGATGCTCATACCCCATCGGGTCATCTTTGATGTCATCCTGTCTCACTTCCGTAGTAGGTTCTGCAAGCAGGTTCTGAAACAATTTGCTCGCGGAAGTGTACACATCGAATTTTTCACCCTTATAACAGATAAGCATAGTAAGGATATCCAATTTCTCGGAATATTCGACCTTGACAAGGATATCGGGAATCTCCGAATCGGCGGCAATGTTGTTTATGCATATCTCCTCAAGCGCAAGAGTGAGCTTGCTCAGACGTTCGGCTTCGATCAGCAGCTTCTCACCGTAGGCAAGCAGTTCCTCATTCATCGCTTCAATATCGAAATCCGTGGAATTTATCTTATATGTGAGCGAAGAAAGGCGTTGTATGAATTTCTTTGTCATCTCGTGTTTCGGATGCTCGAAAATCTGCTTGGGTGTACCATCTTCATAGATCAAACCGTCATACATGAAAAGTATGCGGTTTGAAATCTTTCTCGCAAAATCCATTTCATGAGTGACTATCATCATCGTCCTACCGCTTTTTGCCAGCATCTTGATTACAGACTGGACCTCCCCTATCATCGATGGATCTAAAGCGGATGTAGGCTCGTCGAAAAGGATTATATCGGGATCCATTGCAAGGGTGCGCGCTATTGCGATCCTCTGCTGCTGTCCGCCGGAAAGCTCATCCGGATAGGAAAAAACCTTTGAGGCAAGACCGACCTGCTGGAGAAGATACATGGCTTTGTCATATGCCTCCTGACGGCTCCTGCCTAAAAGGGTGATCTGAGGATTCATGATGTTTTCGATTATCGTGAGGTGTCCGAACAGATTGAAGGATTGGAACACCATCCCCATCTTTTTTCTGATCTCGTTAAGATTGCATCCTTTCTGGGTGATGTCCTGCCCTTCTACGATTATGCTGCCCGAAGTCGGCTCGGTAAGCATGTTCATACATCTTAGCAAGGTTGATTTTCCAGTGCCGGAAGGCCCGATTATCGATATCACATCGCCTTTGTTGATTGTGACACTAATGTCTTTCAAAGGGATGGTATCAGCATCAAATTCTTTCCTTAAGTGCTTAATCTCTATCATTGCACTCCCCTCTTTAAAGAAACAATGGAAATTATTACAGATCAAGAATTTTAATACCGTAACCACGTCTTTATACACAATTTCAAAACTTTAGGCTAGCGTAATACGGGCAAAGGCGTAAATAATGGTATTTATTTGGATCATCTGAAGGAGGAAAAGGAATACGGCACGCGTACAAATTGCACAATCAACAATATAAATACTACAAACAATCTTGCATATTTCCACATTCTGCTCTGCTTTCATTAATGGCAGGACGGCGGGATGATGTACTTCCGATTTGTTTGGTTTATTCTAATCTACTCATTCCGCCGCTCCTTTAGCTTTCACCACCACACCCCAAATAAATGTGTCCATGGTCAACGACCTTCAGGACAAGCCTGAAGGCTTGGACGTGAGCGTTTTCTCCATAGACTCCGTTTCCGGTCTACCTGTGGCACCCCATCCATGCGGCTGTTTGACTGCAGCCTGCCCGGATTGCATAACCCGGGTGATGTAGTTGTCGCGGATGTTGATGGCGGCATTCGTGTCGGCATGCATTCTGCTGCCGCAATGCCTGCATGTGTATCTGTTCCCATTCCTCGAAGCCTTGTCTATCGTCTTGCACACCGAGCACTTCTGGCTCGTATAGCGCGCATCCACGAACTCAACCCTTATACCATTCCTCTGGCATTTGTAGCTGAGCTTGAACTCAAGGTCCGAGTACGACCAGTTTGAGAGCCATTTCCTCATGGTCTTGTTGCTCTTTCCCTTGAGTCTCAGCATGTTCATGGATGACAAGTCTTCAAGGACATATACGGATACATCCTCATCAGTATTGGCAAGCTTCTTGGAAATGCAGTGGTTCTGGTCATGGACAAACCGCTTCTCGCAGCCGGAGATGGCCTTGAGCCTTCTCCTGGCACTGCGAGTGCCTTTCTCCTGCAACACGGAACGCACATGGTTGTATTTCCTCTTGACCCGCCTTACATCCTTCGCTCCATAGTGGACTCCTTCAGAGGTTGTAACAATGTTGTAAACGCCTCTGTCCAGTCCCACTATCTTCCCATCGTTTTCAACTATATCGTAATCAGGGCATTCGTAGATGAGATTGACGAATACCCTTCCTTTCCTGTCCATCCCTATGTTCGCACCCTTGAACTTCCAACCCTCCGACGGAGAGTATCTTTCTGTAAAGAACTCAGGGATTGAGATGATTGTCTTTATCCTTTTGTCACAGGTGCTGAATGTGAGCTGGGAGCCGCGGAGCGTGATGGTGCGCACATCATAGCGCATCGCGCACTTCTCCTTCATCGATGGCCTTTTCATTCTTTCAGCTTTCTTAGGATTCTTCTGCTTAAGCTTCGTCCTCTTCACATTCCAGTTCTTGACGGCTTCCACTGCGACATCTCTTGCACATTGTATGAGTCCTGTAGGAAGAGACGGACACTCCTCCTTTATCGTCTCATATTGGACCTTGTGAAGGAACCTCTTGGATGTGCTGTTGTTGTTGATGAGGCACTCAGTTGACATGTTGAAGGCCCTTGCATACTGTTTCCTCGTCTCCACGATTGAAGAGACCTCATTGCCAGTGAGCCTGGGGAAAACGGTGATTGACCTTCGCATACAACAATCATACCATTCTTTATAATAGGATACAATATGAGAAACAATAACAATTCGGTCTCGACACTGCAGTATCATATCGTATGGTGTACAAAGTACAGGCATCCTGTGCTCACTGGAGCGGTGGAAGTGGAGACGAAAACGATACTGGCACAGACCTGTGCCGAGTATGGCTGGACACTCAAAGCGATAGAGGTCATGCCCGAGCATGTCCACATCTTTCTTGAGGCCTCCCCTGACGATGCGCCCTCTTCGATAGCGCGCACTCTGAAATCAATCTCTGCGGTACATATCTTCACAGCCTTCCCAAAATTGAAGGAGCGCAAGTTCTGGGGATCCGGACTATGGTCCAGAGGATGCTATTACGGAAGTGTCGGTGCAATCACGGAGGAAAGCGTGAAAAAGTACATAGAGAACCAGAAGTCGAACATCGGAGGTACCGAATGATGAATTGTCCAATCTGTGGCAAAGAGATGGCAAAAGGAACAGTCATTTCATCGGGGAGCATGCCTTTCAGCACAAACGTAACATTCAAGTTTGAATTACACACTGAAAATGTCCGATCTTGCTTGATACTGGAAAAGAAGGCTGCTGCATACTATTGTCCGGATTGTGGCCATGTGATTGCCTTCTACAAGACGAAGTGAACTTTGCCGCATTCATCCTGCAGGACAAGCCTGGCAGGTTTTCTGGCGGTATGTCTTATAAAAACCACATTTTAAATCATATAACAAACAGAAAAAACACAACAGCAACTATCAATCCATTCGGAATACTGAAAATAGTAAGATATTTCGGAGAAAAAAATGATCAGAACTGCAGCAATCGCAATCTTATTACTGATTACCTCTTTTACTTCCTATGCAACAACCTCCACCCAGCAGGATGATGTTTTTTATCCAGAACCAGCACTGATACAGCTTAAGCAAAAAATACTGAACATAAATCCTGATGCAGCAACCCAGACTGGCAGCGGATCTTTTGATGAGAGCTTTCCAGATGCATCAATAAGCATAGGCATCAAAAAGATACCCGGAGCCGATAGCAATATAAATCAATATGAAGACTTTCTAGAAACCAAAGAGAAAATGGAAAGAGCCAAAGAGCATCTCAATAATGTCAAGGAAACTTATGAAAGAATTAAAAAGGATTATAGCAAAGGCTTAATTACAGAGAAGGATCTCACAAAGGCGGAAGAAGAGGTAACGGATGCGGAACGGAACCTTAAAATGCTCGAGGAGAAATACAGCCTATATTCCAAA
Organism: uncultured Spirochaetales bacterium; assembly: GCA_949282255.1. Classification (GTDB taxonomy): domain Bacteria; phylum Spirochaetota; class Spirochaetia; order Sphaerochaetales; family Sphaerochaetaceae; genus Ornithospirochaeta. Next base: position 35,268 of record CASDPA010000030.1, on the reverse strand, counting down.
AACAATTTCCAGATATCCACAAAAATAAGAAACGGGCTGCTGAAGCTTCTAAATTGATATACGTCATAAAAAGTACATTTTTTGCCATAAAACAAACAGGAAACATTAACTGAATCCATTTTTCCATCTTGGAATACTATTTCGGAAATAAAACAATCAGGAGAACATGAATGAAAAAAATCCTCTTTTCGATTTTTTGTCTGATCATGTCCGCAGCACTTTACGCTTCATCCGGCGACGTTCTGACACTGGATGAGGCGATTACAAGCGCAAAGGAGAACAATATCAGCCTTGAAATCGCACAGATCGGGCTCAAACAGAGTCTGAGGAATGCAAACACTCTCTCATCCTACATCCCTGATATCTCGATCGACGGATCCTTTACCGCCGCCGGCAGTGCCATAGGATCAACAGGAGGTTTGGAGGCAAACGGGGATATCGGGATCAGCATGAGTCTTGGGACAAACCTAATAACCGATGCTGCAGCAAAAAGCGTAGAGCGCACACTTGCAAACCTCTCTTATGCTTCCACGCTGTGAAAAATGCCGTCTCAGCCATCTATTCGGCGTTTTTTTTTCTTTAATGAAGAAAAAAGTACAAAAAACACGCTTTTTTAGTTAAAAAAAATTTTTATCGAGGATAAAGAGCATTTATACAATTGGTTATTTTTCGGGAAAAACTTAATTATATTTGCTTACTTTTGTGGAAATTTGCGGCTTTTTCCATACGGTCTTCAATTTTCCTCACTTTTCCACATTCTTTTCCCTGTTGCTGAAAAAAGTGCAGAAAAAATATAAAAAGAAAAATCAGATAAAAAAGCTATTAAGTATTATTACTGATATTATAAAGAATTAAATAAAAATACTGCATTACATCCAATAAACGGCGAAAGAGTAAGACTTAAGCAGCTCAAAACAAAGGATCAAAGCTAGCAGATCAATAGCAATAAGGATTTATAAAATAATTTCCACATGGCAGAACAAACAGTATGCTTGTGATTTATCCTTTACAAGGCTAGAATAATAGATAGCAGTTCAAAAACGGAAATCGAGGAGGAGTGCAAGATGTCGACAATTTTGGTAACAGGAGGGGCCGGCTATATCGGATCCCATACATGTGTAGAGCTTTTGGAAGCCGGCTATGACGTGGTGGTCGTAGACAACCTCAGCAATTCAAGTTGCGAATCACTTAACAGAGTCGAGAAGATTACAGGAAAAAGCCTTAAATTCCATGAAGCGGATATCAGGGATGAGAAAGCGCTTGATAATATATTCGGATCTTACACTGTGGATGCAGTAATCCATTTCGCCGGGCTCAAAGCCGTAGGGGAATCAGTTTCTAAGCCGCAGGAATACTATGACAACAACATCACTGGAACTCTCACTCTTACAAAGGTGATGAAAGCCCATGGTTGCAAGAATATCATTTTCAGCTCCTCGGCAACCGTTTATGGAGATCCTGCATTCGTGCCCATAACAGAAGATTGTCCGAAAGGAATGTGCACAAACCCGTATGGTTGGACAAAATGGATGCTTGAGCAGATTTTGATCGATCTCAATACCGCAGATAAGCAGTGGAACGTCATTCTTCTCAGATACTTCAATCCGATAGGAGCCCACAAGAGCGGGTTGATCGGAGAAGACCCGAAAGGCATTCCGAACAATCTTCTTCCATATGTTGCGCAGGTGGCGATCGGCAAACTTGAGTGCATAGGCGTATTCGGCAATGACTACAATACCCCGGACGGAACCGGAGTAAGGGATTACATCCACGTCGTGGATCTTGCAAAAGGACATGTGAAGGCGATAAAGAAGCTCGAAGATAAGCAAGGTGTTTCGATATACAACCTTGGAACAGGAAACGGATACAGCGTATTGCAGGTGATCAAGGCATTCAGCAAGGCCTGCGGCCACGAGCTGAAATATCAGATCAAACCAAGAAGGCCCGGGGATATCGCCGCATGCTATTGCGATCCGACAAAGGCTCTCAAAGAACTTGGATGGAAAGCCGAATACGGTATCGATGAGATGTGTGCCGATTCCTGGAGATGGCAGAGCATGAATCCGGATGGATATGCCAAATAAAAAGACAAATTAAAGGATATCGATACAAAGCCGTCTTTAAGGCGGCTTTTTCAATCAAAAAAAAGAGCAAGGAATGCAGAAAGCAAAAATCCTGATGGATACAAAAAACAATTCCAAAAATAGATGATAGAATCTATGGATCCTTCATATAGCATCTGGGGCGTGCCGTTGGAGGAATATACCAGCCAGGAACCCCAAATTCCGCTGAAGATGGGTTCAGACGGGATATCCTAGCTTTAGTTAGGCCTCTTAACATACCAATAATCCGTTATCCTGGAGGAAATTTTGTATCCGGATACAACTGGGAAAATGTAGCCGGGCCAAAAGCAAAGCGTCCGGTGAGATTGGATTTGGCATGGTTTACAACCGAGACTAACGAATTCGGAATGAAGGAATTCCAGAAATGGCTGGATAAGGCAGGAGCCAAGATGATGATGGCCGTGAATCTTGGAACGTCCTGCTATATGACGTAAGATGAGATAGGCTTTTTGACATTCAGAAGATGTTATCAGAGAAAGAAAGTATCTTTGTCATGGATAATGATGCCTTTTCAAGAGCGCATTCAATCAGATGCGCCTTTTCTTCTGTGTATCTGAAAACCGGTATTCCAACACTTATTGCAGCAACAACATCACCATTTCTTAATATCGGACGGGCAATGCATCTGATTCCCTCATTGGATTCCTCACACTCATAAAAGAAACCATTAGAATGCGAAAGTTGATCATATAGGATATCAAAATCTGTAATGGTGTTTTTTGTAAGCGGCTTCAGGCCCTCAGGATAAAGCCGCTTCAAGGCCTCTTTATCCATCTTGCTGATTAAAGCTTTTCCCAGCCCAGTACCGTAAGCGGGAAGCTTCTTGCCGATTTCGGAGAACATCCTTATGGGCTGCGGAGATTCGATCTTCATGATATAAAGGACACTAGCTCCATCAAGCTTTGCAAGATGGCTGGTCTCTCCGGTCTCCTTTGTAAGGTCTTCCATTACTGTGCGCATATTCTCATATATGGAGTCGCGGGTAAGAAACGGGGAGCCCAGCAAAAACAAGCGCAATCCGATGCTGTAGGTATTAGCCCCCTCGCTGCAACGCAGGTATCCCTCCTGAACCAAGGTCTGGAGTATCGGAAAAATCGTCCCAGAGGGAATACCTGTCCGCCTTGATATCTCCACCATTGTGAGATTGCTGTTTTCCTCGGAAACCAGATTAAGTATTTTTATCACCCGGTATGTAGGATTATGCACGCCGTCCTCCCTAGAGGAAATGATAGTTTTTTATTGGTGCTTTGAAAAGCTCAGAGCCGATATGGAAGGCAAAAAGGGTGCAGTTGCGCACCCTTTTGCCATATGCTTATCGCTGAACCCTGCCGGATCCGTCTCCGGACATGAGCTTTTTCACCTCATCTACGGAAACCATGTTGAAATCAAACTCTATGGTATGCTTTAAACAGGAAGCAGCAACAGCAAATTCTATTGTATCCTGAGCAGCAAATCCGTTGTGGATCGCATAGATGAGGCCGCCGCCGAAGCTGTCTCCTCCCCCAACCCTGTCGACGATGTCGATCGTATAATTCTTCGACTTGTAGGCCTTGCCATCCTCATAAAGAATACCTGCCCAATTATTCACGCTTGCGGAAATGGATCCGCGCAGTGTGATGGCCACCTTCTTGCAACCAAACCTTTCGACAAGCTTCTTTGCAACTTTCACATACCCATCGTCGCTGATCTTTCCGCCTATGAGATCCGTATTTTCCGCCTTGATACCGAAAACATCCTGGGCATCCTCCTCGTTTGCAATAAGCACATCCACATAAGGAACAAGCTCCGACATGACCTTTCCGGCCTTTTCTTTCGACCAGAGGTTTTTCCTGTAATTAAGGTCACAGCTGATGGTGATCCCTTTCTTCTTAGCGGTTTCGCAGGCTTTTATGCAGACTTCGACAAGACTGTCACTGAGAGCTGGAGTTATTCCTGTGAAGTGGAACCAATCGGCACCGTCAAATATCTCATCCCAGTCATAGTCGGCAACGGTTGACATGGATACGGACGAGTATTTTCTATCATAAACGACACGGGAAGCCCTTTGGGAAGCACCTTTTTCAACAAAATATATCCCAAGACGGTCTCCTCCTTTTTTCATCCAGCTGACATCGACACCCCAATGCCTTATGGAATTGATCGCGCTCTGACCAAGAGGATTGTCAGGAACCATGGTCACAAACATGGCATGTTCCCCATAATTGGCAAGAGAGACAGCGACATTCGCCTCTCCTCCAGCATAGGATGCCAAAAAACAATCAGCCTGGGGTATTCTGAGATATCCCTCCGGATTCAATCGGAGCATCAACTCTCCGAAACAGACCATTTTACCCATATCAGTACCTCCTACAACCTGCTGTTCTCAACAAATCTTGCAGCTATTTGCCTTATCTGATCGAAATCGCCTTTTGCTATCAGATCGTTCCTCATTATGTTAGAGCCTATCCCGCAGCTGCAAAAGCCTCCCTTAAGAAAGGAGCTGACATTATTCTCATCCACACCGCCGACAGCCATGAGCGGAACGTGGCTGATCGGACCGCGTATGGCTTTCAGATAGGATAGTCCGAAATTCCCGGCAGGAAAGAGCTTCACTATATCAGCCCCCGCGTTCCATGCTGTCATTATCTCAGTCGGCGTCAATGCCCCTGGTACAGCAATCATACCAAGCTTCTTCATTTCTTTAATAACCTGGACATTCGTATCCGGAGCCAATGCGAAATCAGCTCCTGCCTCGCGGGCTGCCCTTGCCTGTTCAACAGTCAGCACAGTACCTGCTCCGACATACATGCGATCCTTCAATTCACTTTTGACAAGCGAAATCGATTCTGATGTCTTATCTATGCAATGCGGATCAGCCTGATCGAATGTGATTTCAAGAAAACGTATGCCGCCATCGCTGACAGCTTTTGCCGCATTGACAATGTCGGAAACGGAAACCCTCCTGGCAATTGAAACCAGCTTGTATTCTTTTATCAATGCCAATAAATCCATACTTGCAATCTCCTTGTTATTTTGTATATACGAAATATATTCGTAAATACAATTAAAGCATAAAATCTCACACCACCACTTGTCAATGAGAACTTCTGCATTTTTAAATAAGAAAGAAGAGATAAGGGGATGAACTTAGTAAAAAGATTTATTTATATGATGAGAAAGAAAACTATGATGAGTTAACAGCCTCTACATACAATCATGTTCTATAAAAAGCATCAGAAAGGAATTCATGCACAATCCTTTCATAACGCGGGGTATCAAGCATATAAGACAGCCCATGTCCAGCGCCAGGAAAGCTTTCAAGCCTTATTTTGGAATTAGCCCTCTTAAGTTCCTCGCTCATTTCATATGGAACGAAACGATCATCCTGTCCATGAATCAGGAGTATGGGTATATCCGTTTTTTCAACTGCCTCCAGCGGTGTCGATCCATTGATATCGAATCCTCCGAATATTCTTGCGGAGAGAATTACAAGAGGTGTGAGAAAACGTACGGGAAGCCCCATGTCGGAGCCCACCTTCCTGATGATTCTTAGTGGAGAGGAATAAGGGCAATCGGCGATGATGGCAGATACATTATCAGGCAGATCCAAAGAGGATGCCATAAGGACTGCAGAAGCACCCATCGATATTCCTGAAAGTATGATTTTCTTATCTTTCCCAAAGCGTTCATAGGCATATGTACACCAGGACCTCACATCCCAACGTTCCATGATTCCGAATGTTATCGCCCTTCCACCGCTGCGCAGCATACCTCTCTGCTCTATGACCAACGTGTTGTATCCGCTTTCTCTTGCAATTTTATTTCCTCCGCAGAAATCCCTTATTGGACTGCCATGGTAGCCATGGCACTCTATTTGCAGATCCGCACCCTTTTCCACCTCATAATACCTTGCATACAGCTTATAACCGTCAACGGAGGTTATGCACACGCTTTCATATGGAATTGCTGCAAAGACCTTGCAAAGCCTTATAGTCTCATCGTCGTATTTTCTATACTGCTCCCCTTTGGGAAGGTCCAAATAATCATCCTCCTTTTTTTTAGGAGGACGGAAAGCCAAAAAATAAATCCAATACATGCATAAAAAGCCGACAAGAAAAAGAAAAACAACTATTGATATAAGGAACACCATAGTGTCATTATGACGTCATCCAGTATGTATTGGAAGCAAATCCAAACATAAACCACTGAAAAAACAAACAGGCGGGAGCATGAACTACCCCGCCATATATTAATCTTACTTTTTAAATCCAAAATTCGGAATTTTTGTCCAACGGTTTCTGAAGTAATGAGCTCCCATCTTTGGCCGCCTATCTCTTGTAAGAAGCCCCTTGCGGTTTCCATCGGCCCTGAATACACCTTGTATCGTATTGAAATCGGCGAAATTCCATGGGTGCTCGCCTACAACGAAGGCGCGCTTGTCCAATTCGCTGTTCGTCCTGTCGTAGTACATGACCTGGAATTCCTCGCTGAACATCTCAGGGGCCGTGAGATGGAAACCGGGAAGAGTATCAGCACCATACTCTGTAACGATAAGCGGCTTATCGATTTTCTCCCAGAAATCAAGTTCGATGTTCCATGCATGACAAGCGGCATCCATATCCCCGGAAAGATTATACCAGCCGTAATACCGGTTGATGCAGACGACGTCCATTTCCCTCGTCGCAAGATCCACCTCGTAATTGTTCTGGCAGCAGACGAACGTCACCGGCCTGTTCTGAGGGTCAAGCGAATGTGTAAAATCATAAAGGCTGCACCAATATTCTTTTGCGGACTCAGGATAATGCTCCGTATCCGGCTCGTTCGCCATGCTCCACATGACCACGCTAGGATGGTTCTTATCCCTTGCTATCAAATCCCGTATCACATCCTCATGATGGCTTCTGATGTCGAATGTGGTGTATGGATCTTGGACAGTGCCCGCCCCGATGCCGACTGCGGGCGTCTCATCTATGATAACCACACCTTCCTCATCAGCCAGATAGTACATCTCCTCGGCATAAGGATAATGACTGGTTCTGAAGGAATTTGCACCCATCCACCTTATCAGGCTCATGTCCTTCACATCATACGCCAGGTCGAATCCGCGTCCATGGACAGCCGAATCCTCATGCTTACCAAAGCCTTTGAAGAAGAACGGCCTATCGTTTATAAGGAATCTATGCCCATCCACCTTGACGGTCCTGATTCCGAATCGCTCGGTATACTCATCCTCACCGAAAGTCACACGTGCACTATAAAGATAGGGATCCTCCGGATATGGGTTCCAAAGCCTGGCATCCTTGATTCTGATCCGACCGAAAGCGCCTTCCGCTTTTGCAACCGATGCACCCTCGCGGGAAAGGATCTCTATCGACACATTTTCCTTGCCGCAGGTTTCAACGCGATAATCGACAAGTCCATCTTTGCCGTCAACGGAAGGAACAAGTACGATATCTCTGATATACGATTTAGGTGTCGTGTAGATCCTCACGCTCCTATTGATGCCGGAGTAATTGAAGAAATCGAAATTTGGAAGATTGCGTTTCTTCCTCCATGCCTTTGCCGCCTCCACGGAAGGGACTCCAGCATTGTCGGAGCCGAAGAATGCAGTCCCCTCCTCGTTTCCAACCGGAAGCGTGGAATGGTTGACCTTGTTGTCCACGGCGACCTGCAGCAGAAACTCTTTTCCAGCTTCAACCAAGCCATCCAATTCTATCTCGAACGGGAGGAATCCCCCCTTATGCTCCATAACAGGCCTACCGTCGATATAAACCTTGGCATAATGAGTGACTGCGTCAAAACGCAATACGAGGCGTTCGTTTTTGAAAACTTTGGGAACTGTGAATTTCCTTTCATAGTAAACCCAGCCATAATGTTCTCGGTATTTCAGATCATCCTTCTGATCGTTATAGGATGCGGGAACGCTTATAATCTCCGCATTGGCAGAAATATAGGTATCATCAATCCTATCCCCGTGAGTCCCATCATCAAGGCAGAATTTCCAAACCCCATCCAAACTGATGACACTTCTTTTTTCATTGATCCTAGGATACAGCATCACTCCTCCCTTACTCTTCAACCTGGCATTTCAAGGCCAGGATATAATCAGTATATAGGTAGATTGCAATAAAACATAGCATCCTGTTTCATAAATCAGCTCAATACAATGCTTCAAAACAATGGAAATCAACAAAAAACCTGGCAAGACTGTAAATTATTCTGCCAGGCATAATCCTGAATATAAATAATAATATTTCAATTCACACTTTCTAAAATGAAAGCGACTCAACCATTAATAAATTAGAATAACTAAGTTATTTTTGCAATTATACTCTGATATTCCTATAATAAAATTTTTTTATTATGTGTTTTGATTCCTAGCTACAACCTTACATTAATGAAGAAATAATGCATCTGAATTATTAGCCTGTTTCTCAATTCCCGTTCTCTCAAAAGGGAACGACCAAGCCTAATCCACAATAAGTTATAGAGCCGAAAATTTCAATTCACGCTCCCGTGAAGGGAGCGACGCAGTTGAGACTATCAAGCCCGGCGACTACGACAAATTTCAATTCACGCTCCCAAAGGGAGCGACGCTCACACCTTCACTATCTTCAGATTCTCTTCACCATTTCAATTCACGCTCCCGTGAAGGGAGCGACGTCTCAAAGAGCGGGCATTCATGGCATTTCAACGAATTGCACACGGCCTGCATTCGGGCTAATAACTTCAAGTCCTCTTTCTCCAGCTTCACATCAATCTTCATTTTATCCTCCTAGTTTCAGTGTTTTTCACACTCATCTTCCGGCTCATCCTGAACCTTCAGATTTTCAGTTTTCCCCTCCTAATAATAAATCCCATAACATGAGGTCATAAACGATATAATTGATGGGACTGAGGACGACATATATCCTAAGCCAAGAGCTTCATACGGAGTCTCCTTACGGCATTTGCACTGTAAGGCTGGCATATCACGGTCTGCTGAGAGTAAAGCAGTCCGCATCCGATTAAAATATTCTGCAAGATAATCGACAGCATCATGCAAAGAAAAATGCGTATGATGGCCATTTTTTTTATCATGAATCAGCCCGGCATCTTTTATAACTGTCATATACTGGGAAACGGCAGATTCAGAAACGCCTAGCTTCCCGGCTAAAGAGCGAACACAATGTTTTCTCTCTGATAGTATTTGGAATATTTTTAAGCGGACTGGATTTTCCAGCACTTTCAACAGATGGTCAAGTTCCATGACAACACCCCATTTGTTTTGAGTTTACTTAATTAAAATCCCAGCTTTCATTCAAGTCAATTAAAAACAAGCAAAGGAGGACGGATACCCGAAGATTAAAATTTCCAGAGAATACCCAGCATGATGAGCCATATCAATCATTTCTAGTGTAAAAGGTTGAACGCCCGGAACCATGTTTGGCCAATAAGCCATCATCCGATAGCTTCTTGAGCGAGCTCTCCACCGATGTCTTTCCGATGGTAGGGCAAAACTCGAGTATGTCGCTTTTTGTGAACTTTCCAATCTGTCCTGATACCGCACGTCTCACAATCTCTTCTGCAGATTTCTTTTCACCAACCATGTCCACCCTGTCCTCGAAATCCCTGTAAGCAGCAAGAATTGTCTTTAAAAGATATTTGATGAACGGTACGGGATCTTCCCGATTTTCATGCCATCCATTCTGGCTGATCTCAAGCGCATCGTAATATGCATCCTTGTTCTTTGCAATCTTGCTCTCAAGAGAGACATACTTACCGATCATGTAACCGGATTTGTATAAAAGAAGGGTTGTAAGCAATCTGCTCATCCTTCCATTTCCATCAATGAAGGGATGGATGCAAAGAAAATCGTGAATGAAGATTGGAATCAGGATGAGCGCATCAACATCTTCCGTGCCAAACACCTGATTGTAGCTTCCGCATATGGCGCAGATCGCATCCTCGGTCTCGATTGGCGATAGCGGCGTAAAGAGAACTGTTTCATTTCCCCATCTGTCCATTGCACTGATATAGTTCTGTGTACTTTTAAAGCGTCTCCCGAACCCCTTCTCAGAATATCTGTATAGAGTACGATGCAGCTGCAGGATGTAGTTTGTACGGATCGGGATATATTCATAGTTCTCATGAATCGTATTCAGCACCTCACAATAGCCCATGATCTCTTCCTCTGCTCGGTTGCGCGGAGCCGTCTTATTAGCTACAAGCTGTTTCAGCCTTGCATTTGTGGTCCTGATGCCTTCTATTTCATTGGAGGCCCCGGTACTCTGGATTTTTGCAATCTCCATCAGCCTCTCAAGCTCTTTAGGCTTTTGCTTGAGATATAGCTCATGCCTTCCCCTGAATTCATGGATTTGCGCTACAAGCCCCAAGAGTTCGCTGTCCCACATCCTATTCTTCAAATCTGAATAGTCAAACACCCTCATAATCTCTCACCTTCTCTATTATCTCACAAACTATAATTATTTTCGTGAGATAAATCAATTTAAATAAAATTATCTCACAAACTTAAACACACTTCGTGAGAATATGATTATTCATAGGGAAAAAGATACAAATACGACGCTAACCATCAGTACGCAATCCTGAAATAATCCAAATAAGTTTTATATCTGTCTTGTGCGGCAAGACAGGTATCTCTCAGATAACCTTTCTGATAACCCCATTCCTTCAGTCCCCGGTAATAAAACAGCTTAAAATCATCCTCGATGATGAATGGAACAATATCATGTTTCAGACACTCCTTGAACATGATCAACCGTCCTACACGTCCGTTGCCATCCTGGAATGGATGGATCCTTTCAAACCTGACATGAAAATCCAGGATATCATCAAGAGTCTTTTCAGCTTTGGCGTTATACGCCGCCAGCAAAGCCTTCATCTTGTCGGACACTTCTTCAGGAAGAGCCGTTTCCATACCGCCAACCTCATTGGGTAGTTTCTTATAGCCCCCCACTTCAAACCAGTCTTTCCGGGAATCGCTTGTACCACTTTTCAAAATCCGGTGAAGTTCTTTGATGAATTTCTCCGTCAAAGCAGATTTAGCATGATCGATGATCATATCGATACAGCGAAAATGATTTACAGTCTCAATCACATCATCCACATTAAGTGGGCCGTCTTCCATTCCAATGGTATTGGTTTCAAAAATATACCTGGTCTGCTCATGGGTCAGACGACTACCCTCAATATGATTCGAATTATACGTCAGATCAATCTGCGTCTTATGATAAATACCTCCGGAATACCTATTCTCTTTCTGTTCCTGCAGAATATCCAGTAAAGTCAGCCGATCCTTTCTCTTATTGGAGCGTTCCGGCTTTTTTGCATCTTCAGGAATGTTCCATGTTTTTCCTGTAATGATTGCTCCTTCTACACGTCCTTGTGCACAATAATTCCTGACACTGCGCTCCGAGATGTTCCATTTTTTCGCTGTTTCGGCAACCGAAAAATACCGCATATGATCTCCGCTGTTATAAATCAAACCTAAATATAAGTTTATCATATTATCGGCAATTTTATAAGAAGATTTTAATTCATTTCTTTCATATTTTTTGCCGATATTTACTTCAAAAAAAGGAGAAATAGCCCCCGCCTGATAAGACCAGCAGACAAACGCAAGGTGGAGATCGTGGCTAAAATAATAAACATATACGGGCATACATATCATAAAGCACCCTGTTCACACCAGGAACCTCGTTGCAGATGCGGACTGCACATTTCTGCATCACCTCATACGGCATATGATACCAATCTGCCGTCATTGCATCCTCGCTTGTGACTGCACGGAGAGTGCACACCTCGCGGTATGTCCTCTCGTCTCCCTGCACACCTACACTCTTTACAGGAAGAAGATCGGCAAGCGCCTGCCATATCTTTCCATAGAGTCCGGCCTTTCTTATCTCATCGATGAAGATCGCATCGACATCTCGGAGCGTATCGAGGCGCTCCTTAGTGACCTCGCCTATGCATCTTACTCCAAGCCCCGGGCCTGGGAATGGATGGCGGTAGACAAGCTCCTCTGGCAGCCCGAGTTCCTTCCCTAGCTCCCTCACTTCGTCCTTGAAAAGCTCCTTCAATGGCTCCAGAAGCTCCCATTTGAGATCTTCAGGAATTCCTCCAACATTATGATGGCTCTTTATTGTCGCAGACGGCCCGCCTGAAGGGCTTCTGCTTTCAATAACATCCGGATAGAGCGTGCCTTGGGCCAGAAAGGAAATATCCCCGCATTTTTTTGCTTCCCTGTAGAACGTATCCACAAAAAGCTTTCCGATTATCTTCCTCTTTGCTTCCGGCTCTGTAACACCCTTTAAAGCTGAGAGGAAATCATCTTCAGCATCTGCATACTGCAGCCTCATATTGAAATGCTTTCCAAAAAGATTAAGGACGCTCTCAGCCTCTCCTTTTCTGAGCATGCCGTTATTCACAAACACGCAAACAAGCTGGTCTCCTATCGCCTTATGGATCAAAACTGCGGCAACCGACGAGTCCACTCCTCCCGAAAGTCCGCAGAGAACCTGCCTGTCCCCTACTGTCTCCCTTATCTTTTTAATCGAATCCTCGATGAAGTTTCCCATCGACCAGTCGGCTTTCGCCTTGCAGATTTCAAGGACGAAATTACGGATCATCGCCATGCCGTCCACCGAGTGCACCACCTCCGGATGGAACTGCACCCCGTAAAAATTCCTCGCCTCATCCTCGACGGCAGTATACGGGCAGTTAGGGGTATCGGCAGTGCAGGTGAAGCCCGGAGCCATTTCTGATACCGAATCCCCATGGCTCATCCATACACGGCTTTCATTTCCGAGCCCCTTAAAAAGAAGGCTTTCCTTTTTTATGGATATGTCGGCAAGACCGTATTCCTTCTTCTCCGCCCCTTCGACCTTTCTTCCGAGCACCAGAGACATGACCTGAAGGCCGTAGCAGATTCCAAACACGGGAACTCCAAGGTTGAATATGGCCTTATCAGGGCGGGGAGAACCGGGGGTTTTGACACTTGCGGGTCCTCCCGAAAGTATTATGCCCTTAACTCCCATCCTTTTTATCTCTTCAGCCGGCGTCGTAAATGGGACTATCTGGGAATATACCCCGCACTCGCGCACCCTGCGGGCAATAAGCTGGCTGTACTGCGCTCCGAAATCCAAAACTACGATCGAATCATGATCCATCATCAATTCTCCAATATTGATCACCATCTGAGGGTGTCGATTTTCCTATACGCCTTTCTGACCGCCTCAGAAAGCACAAGCCCGAGCACCGCTCCTACCGCGGCCTGTATGAGGTTTCCAGGAACCTCGGCCAATGCGGTCTTAAAATCTATCAAAAAGAGCCCGGTTAGAAGATAGTAGCCTCCGGCGACCACAATTACGGCCACGATGGCGGCAAGAATCTTAACAAGAAGTGTAACATGATCCTTTTTTACTAAAAGAGCGATCAAAAGAGCTTCCACCCCGTGCACGACAAACGATACCGGAGCCCATTGCATATAGCCTCCTAGCATATCGGAAAGCGCTGTTCCGAGTCCTCCTGCGATAAATCCGGTAATAGGTCCGAAGGAATATGCCACAAACGTCACGGCCACATCGCAAAGGCTTATATACCCTCCGGTTGCAGGGACGGGAACACGTACGGCGATTGTGAATACCGCAACAAGCGCGGTACATACGGCAAGCAGGGAAATCCTCAATGCGGCCCTGTTGTTGCTCATAAAAACACCTCCAGGATGAAAAATATTGCTGGTATTATGGCCGCAATAAGCATTTGTGTAAATACGCTGAAAGACCATTCCAGATGCCTGTAGCTTGTCCTTACACCATTATTCGAATACCCTCTCTCCTCAAGGGAGGCCGCAGTCTCAGGTATCTGCTTGACTGCGCTCACAACAACTGCAACTAGAACAGCAAGAAGGCCTTCCCTACTCTCATCGTTCATCCTAAGACTCATCGAGGCTCTTATCTCGTCAAACCTTGCAATAAGCATCGGAATAAAGGAAAGGGACATCGAAAGCGTAAGGGCCGCACCATACGGGAGGCCGAAGGCCCTGAGGGCTGAAATCAATATCTCCTGCCTCTCGGTCTCCAGAAGAAGAGAAAAGGCAATGGAGATCGATATGAACTTCAAGGCAACCGAAAGGGCCTTTAAAAATCCTTCAACGGTAACAAGCTTGAAGGAATACACCATTAAAAGCGCCTCTCCTCCGCGCTCCTGTAAAGGCATGAAAAGGACTATGCATAATAAAAGAGGAAGAAGCCTTTTATAATTTCTGACCGTCTCTTTTATTCCTACCGCTATAAAAGAGAGCATAAGGGAAAAGAGGAACATGTAAAAAAGCGTCCATACATCATTTATCACAACTGCGGCTGCTGAGAACAATATGCAGAAAATAATCTTTGCTCTCGCATCCATCTTATGGATGATGCTCTTTGAATAGATATAGGTTCCGACCCTCATCTCATCACCCCCTCTGAAAGGATATATCTTCGTCCACAGACAGAATCCCTTATTCTCACATCATGGGTTATCAAAATGATGCCCGCGCCCTTTTTAGAAAAAGCGGAGATAACTTTAAGCATGTCATCATAATCAAGCGCGCTGTCAAGCTCGTCAAAGATTACAAAAGGCCTGTCCAAAAGATAGAAAACAGCCGCCTGAACAAGCTTGGCATGCCCATAGCTCATCTCGTTCACATAAGCATTCTTATCAAGGCCGAACAACTTAAGGGCTTCATCAATCCTTCCATTATCCCTGCAGACGGATGAAAGCTCGTCATATACGGTCGGAAGAAAGAGCTGGGTGTACGGATTCTGGCTCAAATAGGCTATTTTCTGCTTCCTCTCCTTCTGAGACAACGGCATGCCATCTATGAGCACATCCCCTTTTTCCTGCTTCAAAAGTCCTGTAAGGATCTTTGAGAAGGTGCTCTTGCCCGCACCGTTTTCTCCCAAAAGCGCCACCACTTCCCCGCTTGAGACCTCGAAGGATTGCACGTTCAGGCAAAAGCTTTTTGAAAGCGCGCTCGATCTATGCCTCTGGGAAAAAAACAAGGAAGATGCAGAAAGGCGGCTGCGGCCATCAGGGCACGAGGGTATGCTAAAATCAAAGGAAGGTAGGTCTTCAAGCCTTTCCAGGCGTCCGTCTTTGATGGTGTATATGCTGTCGAAAACGCCGTCGTATTCATGAAGGTAATGGGAGCCGAGCACGAGGACGCTGTGTTTTTTCCTAATGTCCTCCGCAAGGCGGAGTCTCCATTTGACGCCAAGCTCGTCGAAGGCCTCGTCGTAGATGCACAGCACGGGCGCCATGGCATCAAGAACAGCAAGAGACAATCTCCTCTTCTCGCCCCCCGACAGTTCGGAGGAAGAACAGCCCACATAGCCTTCAAGCTCGTATTTTCTTAAAAGCTCATCTACGGTAGCAGCCATAATGGAGCGTTCCACAGCACGGCATTCCAAAGGAAAGGCGATCTCATCCTCAGGAGTCGAGAATAAAAGCATCTCGTCGTTGTTCTGGCTGGTTCGGGCCACAAAGCGCGTACGCTCCGGAATATCGAGAGAAAATATATCTGTGGATCCAAAAACGCAGCGCCCTGAAAGCTGTCCGTCGAAATACTTCGGAACAGCGCCTGTAAGTATTTTTGCAAGCGTTGTCTTGCCGCTTCCGGGCTCGGCGAGAATCAGAACCTTCTC
This sequence comes from uncultured Spirochaetales bacterium, assembly GCA_949282255.1. Lineage (GTDB taxonomy): Bacteria > Spirochaetota > Spirochaetia > Sphaerochaetales > Sphaerochaetaceae > Ornithospirochaeta. Next base: position 19,478 of record CASDPA010000030.1, on the reverse strand, counting down.
ATCATCCCCGATATTCAAGAAAAGGGAAGAAAAAAGCTTTTCTCCCCCCTTCTCATATGAAAAACTGATATCGTTTAAGCTTATCATCTCTTAACGCAGGGAAGGGATGCATAGGCCTCCCTGACCCTTTCTTCCACGACATTATGAACGTTCTTTATCTCCTCGTCGTCCATAACGGAGGTATCGATGCCAGGAAGTATCTTTATATACACGGGAACCCTTTTAAAGGAACCTGCATCCTCGAAAAGAAGCCTGGTGTTCTGGAAAACAACAGGAACTATCACGGCCTTGGCCCTGGTGGCCATCTTGAACGAACCGGCCTTGAACTCCGCGATCTCGCGTGTCTTGCTCCTCGTGCCTTCAGGGAATATGGACATCGGGATGCCCTTCTTGATATTCTCCGCTCCGGTGGATATCGCCTTTAAGGACGCCTTCAGGTTCTTGCGGTCGATATAGACGCAATTGAGCTCCATCATCAGCAGATTCAGCACCGGAACCTTCTTGAGCTCCACCTTGCCGATTATTCCGGACCACATCCCGGCCCAGAAGAGTGCGGGGACATCCATCATGGACTGATGGTTGCCGATATAGCAGACCCTCGTTCCTCTTTTTGGAAGATTCTCCTTACCCGTGACAATGACCTTGGCTCCGAAGCACACCCATATCCACCAGATTGCGATATCCAGCCAAAAATGCAGCCAGAGATTACCGAGTCTTTTGAGACGCAGCAAGAAGAAAATCCCCGACAAAAGCGCCAGAAGCACGGTCGGAATGAAAATCGGCAGAACGAAAATGATTGCAACAGCAAGACGGAACCTTCTCATGACTACCCCCTCTTGAAAAATCTCTTGAAAAATCCAATGATTCCCTTTTCTTCCTTCTTTTCCACAGCAGGAATATCCTTCAGGCTGACGCGCTTGACGTTCTTTCCTGCAATTTCGCTTTTAAGCTTCTTTTCTGGCGAAGCCTTACGGGTCTTACGAGAGGTGGAATCCGCGGGCTTTTTATCCTTCTTTGCCTGCAGCTTTGATTTCTGACTTCCATCAAAGACCTTTTTCTCAGTTGAAGAGGATGAAGTCTTGCCTTTGCCCGCCTTTCGCGGTCCGCGGGAGGAAGATGCCTGGCTTCCAGTCCTTTTGACATTGCGCCCGCTTCTTCCAGCCTTATAATCCTTGGACTTGTCCTCAACCGCCTCAAGTCCGCATTCGTCGGGCCAGAGCACGGGAATCTTCATCTGGATATACTCCTCTATCGCCTCGAGCCCGTATATGTACTGCTCGCAGGCAAGAGTTATCGCCTTTCCTGTTTTTCCCGCACGGGCGGTCCTGCCGATACGGTGCACATAGTTTTCAAAATCCTCGGGAATATCATAATTGACCACAAGCTCGAGATCGTCTATCTGAAGCCCCCGGGCCGCAACATCGGTTGCAACGAGGACTGTAATCTTGCCGTCCTTTAGGCTCTGAAGCGTCCTAAGCCTCTGGCTCTGGGCCATATCCCCCATGAGATAGCTGGACTTGTAGCCGTTCATCTTCAGCCTTGTCGCAACCTCCACCGCCTTATCCTTCGTGTTTGTGAAAATAATGCAGCTGCGTGGATCGATCTTAGCCATTATGGAAAGCAGCAGAGGAAACTTCTCCTCCTTTGTGACATGGAAAAGCTCCTGTGTGATCTCCTTTACCGTAATCTCCTCAGGCTGGACATCGATCTCCTCGGGCTCGTTCATATGGTTCCAGGCGAGATTCCTGACCTTTGTCGAAAGCGTTGCGGAAAAAAGCATCGTCTGACGCTCCGTGCAAGGCTTCATCTTCTTGAACATCTCCTGGATATCCGGGTAAAAGCCCATATCGAACATCCTGTCGGCCTCATCAAGGACGACCGTGTCGAACGAGGAGAAATCGATCTTCTTCATCTTGGAAAAATCAAGAAGCCTTCCAGGCGTGCCTACTATGAGCTGAAGGCCTTCCTTTATCTCCGAAAGCTGCTTCTCATACCCCATGCCGCCGAAAAAGCATCCGATGTGATAGTCTTCAAGCCCTACGGAGAACGACTTGGCATCCTCCTCTATCTGTACGGCAAGCTCCCTTGTAGGAGCGATCACAAGTGCGCGGCTTTCTTTATTCTTCAGATATTTTTCGAATATCGTAACGAGGAAAACAAGCGTCTTTCCGCTTCCGGTCTTTGACTGCACCATGACATCTTTTGCATTAAGAGAGACCGGCAGAACCTTTGCCTGTACTTCGGTAAGAGCTGAAAAACCATGTTTTCTAACTCCTTCCATCACTTCAGGCGACAGCGATAATTCTTCAAATTCCATATATGTTCATTCCTTGGGTAAAAATTTCTTATATCCAAACAGAATAAACATAATTCATTATCGCAGATGTGTCTATTCCCATTTTCCCACCAGTTCGGAAAGCTCTTTGACAAGATCCCCGCTTTTTCTTGGAACCGCTTTGCCGTCAAGTTCCTTTATGGGGATCGCCTTCATACTTGTTGAGGAAATAAAGAGGGAATCATAAAGGAAAGCATCCTTCAAATACACCGGCTCGTATACGATCTCAAGCCCCAACTCGTCGGCACACTCGGATACACCTATCCTGGTAACTCCCAAGAGCACGTCCTTATCGGGAGCCGTATATATTTTCTTACCTTTAAGAGCGTAGAAATTGCTTCTCGTCCCTTCCGTTATATAGCCGTACCTGTTCACAAAAAGCGCTTCAAAGCAACCTTTCTCTTCCGCGCTCTCGAGAGCAAGATAGCTTAAGAGCAGATTGCTGGTCTTGTAATTGGGCAAAAAACGCTCTCCCTGATAGGTTATGCACCCCACGCCCTCATCATAATAGGACGAAGGATAGATCCTCGTCTCCTGATGAGTGATGAAGACGATGTTGGGTCTCTCGCCGACAACGAGGATCCTGAAGGTCTCATTGAAAAGGCCCTCTGCGGTCTTAAGCATTTCAAGCCAGGTGCGGATATCCTCATCTGTGAAAGTCTTAACAATCCCGATTCCCTTAAGAGATTCATCAAGCCTCCTGAGATGTTCGTCCAAATGCACGAACTCCCCGTTTTTCAGCTTGAGCGCCTCATAGCAGGAGTAGGCATACTGCACGCTTCTGAGGGTCACAGGCAGCACAGCCTGGTCCTCGTCTATCAATATTCCATTTCTGACGGCTTTTCTCATCCCGGCCTCCAATCACGGAAAAACTATAATCAAAGCGGGCCGGCGTGGCAATAAGCAAAAATAAAAGCCGCACCTGGTGCGGCCATATCTCATACCATTTTCAACAGCTCGCGCGGCTTGCTGCCGTTAGGAGGTCCGACGATCCCATCCTCCTCCATCCTCTCGACATAGCGTGCGGCCTTGTTGTATCCGATCTTCATCCTACGCTGCAGATAGGAGGCGGAAGCGCTCTTCTTCTCATATACGATCTGCTTGGCCCTCTCGTATTCCTCCTCCTCGCTGTCCATATAATCGAAATCATCATCGCCATCCATATCATCATCAGGGCCGTTTTCCTCGAATATGGATTCATCAAGATAATCGGACTCCCCGTTGAGTTTGACCTGCTCGACGATCTGCTCCACCTCCCCATCGGAAAGGAATGCGCCCTGGATCCTAATCACCTCCAGGCTGGTCGGGGTCTTATAAAGCATGTCGCCCTTTCCGAGAAGTGACTCTGCTCCCATCTCATCGAGGATGATCTTGGAGTTTACCGAAGAAGAGACAGCAAACGCGATCCTGGTCGGGATATTGTTCTTTATCGTACCGGTGACGACCTCCGCACTCGGGCGCTGCGTTGCAAGCACCAGATGGATGCCGACGGCCCTGGCCATCGCGGCAAGACGCCCGATATAGAATTCTATATCCTTTCCTATTGTCGACATGAGATCCGCGTATTCATCCATGATCAACACGATATAAGGAAGCTTCTCGGCCGGAATCTTATCTTTCTTGAGCTTCTCATTGAACGCCTCAATATTCCTGACATTATAGCGGCTTATCATCTCATACCGCCTGTCCATCTCCTCGGTAAGCCAGGCAAGGACTTTCTTCACCCTCTGGGCTTCAGTGATCACAGGAGTGAGCAGATGAGGTATACCGTTATAGATCTTGAGTTCGACAACCTTCGGATCAACCATTATCAGACGCACATCCCTCGGGCTCTTGGTATATAGTATCGTCGCAATAAGGCTGTTGATTCCCACAGACTTTCCACTTCCTGTGGAGCCCGCAATCAGAAGATGCGGGGCCTTGGCGACATTGATGCTTACAGGCTCTCCGGTGATGGTACGTCCCAAAATCATAGGAACGGCAAATTTCTTGTACTCGGCATTGCCCATGAAGGTTTCAAGCATATCCTTGAAACCGATAGTGGCCCTCTTTCTGTTAGGCACCTCGATTCCCACCGCCTGCTTGCCCGGAACAGGAGCCAGGATTCTTATGCTCCTTTCCCCGAGTGCATACTGCAGATCATCATACCTGGTCTTTATCTTGGATACAGGCACACCGTCAGCAAGCTTCAATTCGTACATCGTAACAGTCGGGCCCTTGACGATGTTGGACATTGTGACATCCACCTTGAAATCATGAAGCGTGGTAAGAATTCGCTCACCGCGTTCAATCGTCTGCGCGTCTATCTGACGGTCAGCAGATGGATAATCGACCAGCATATCCGCACTAGGTGGATTATAGCGCATACGCGCACGCGCCCTGATTCCGCTCATGCCTTCATCATTGCTCGCCAAGCCTCCGATTCCGACAGAGTAATACATCTCGTTCTCCTGCTTTGTAGGAGTATCGGAGCCATCGTCGTATTTGCCCTTGTGCTTTTCATCCATGCTCGGGATATCCTCGCTTCTCATGGGCTTTAAAGGAAGCTCGTCCTGTTCCTCCTCCTTCATGACAGAGCGGGAAACAGCAGGCTGACGAGGCGGCGGAACGATTTCTTCCTGCTCATCCTTGATCTGGGATGCGAAGCGCCGATTAAGCTCTTCGATATAATCGGGCTTCTCCTCTTCTTCCTCCCGGGTAAAGACATCCTTTCTGCCAGCTATCCGTTTCTCCTGCTTGGGAGTCTCGATCCTTTCCTCCTCCACCTTCTTCATATCGTATGTGGGAACCGGCGTCTGAGGCGTCGTCATATATGGATTGGAGGACTCGAACGATTCCCTTTTCATTCTTTCAAGGCGATCTGACAGGCTGGATTTCTGCTGCTCAAGCGTAACGAAGGTTGAATCATAGCTGTTTGGCTGAACAGGCGATTTCTGCCCGACGAACGGCATCGACGGGATATGGGAAACGTTCGAAGAATTTCCGTTGTTCTGGTTTCTCAGTGATTCGAACAGCTTATAGCGGGGATGATTCTTGCTGAGGTTGCTTGGAGCGAAATTATCCCCGTTATGCACATTCCTCGCTCCATTTGCCTGATCGGCGCCGTTGTCCAATCCGATGATCGGAGAGGACGGACGGCGGATAGGAGCATCCTGATAATCATTCAGGCTTTCAAGTGTGGCCTCCAAAATGCCGCCCTTCGTAAAATGTCCTCCAGCCTGTCCCATAGAATACTTCGGCATCGAAGTCTCTTGCCCGACTGAAGAGAAACCATCATCGAAGAAAGAAGGCCTGGAATCCGAAAAATCCACTCCTCCGGTTTGTCCGACGGATCCGGTATCCTTCACGGCAAAACCATCGTCAAGCCCCAGGGATTTTTTAAACACGTCCATCGGATCGGGCGAAACAAGATCTATATCATCCGCGTTCTCAAAGGAATCGAAACGGGGTACCTCCCCCACCGTGGGCACGGAAAGAGGCTCGTCCATGCTTCTTGCAGGCTCGGGGATATCCATTTTGACCTCGAGATCCGAAGTATTGAAGGTCTCGTCTATATCCTGGTCATCCTCCTTCTTCGCCTTTCTCTCGGCCTTGGCCTTTTTCTTGGCCTCCTTCTTCTCAAGCCTTGCCTGCTCCCGCTCGAATGCGATCCTGTCCAGCCTCTCCTGCTTCTCTTCTTCGGCTTTTCTCTTCTCTTCTTCCTTCTGGAGCTTCTTTTCTTCCTTTGCCTGCCGCTTAGCCTCCTTGGCCTGCGCCCTGCGCTCGGCCTTCTTCAGCTTATGGCGGCTGGGATAAGCCACCTTCTCCTCTTCGGAGGAGCCCTCGTAGTCTATCGCCTCATCATCCTCGAGCCGGGCTCTGGAGGTGCGCCACTTCTGATCGAGAGAGCCTGTTATGTACATGATCACAAGACCGAGAACGACCTCCAAAAAGCATAGGATGGAAACAAGAGGTATCTTATCCACCCCGACCCGTTCCATCACGAAAGCCGGTGTCATGATCCCGCTTCTCAGATGAAAAAGGATCAGTGCGGAGAAATATACGAAATAAAGATAGAAGGAAAAAATAAGACTGTACGGCTTCCTTCTCCTGTAATAGGTGACCAGCAACGACTCCACAATCAGAAACACGCCGGGAACCAATAGAGGATTTCCTTTCTCATTGGAACCGGCAAATGCGATATTCTCGACAAGGAAGGAATAGATCCTCTCCGCTATATCCTTAAGCGGAGCTCTGAACATATCCAGAGTATAGCCCAATGCGATCATGCCGGCGCCCGCGATAAACAGTATCAAAACATACAACGTGGTTATTATGCCACCTTTCTTTCTACCCATATGATTCACCTTAAAACAAGGAGGCTTCTGGCCTCATCCAAAAAAGGAACCTGAAGATGTATGATTGTGCAGTCATCGATCTTTTTGTTCCTTTGAAGAACCTCCGCTTCCGATTTTGCATTTTTCTCAGGACCTTTATAAAGCACAATGTGTCCACTATCGGAAACAAGACGTTCCATTTCATCAAAGCAGTCGTATACAGGATGGTATGCCCTGGCTGTAACGACATCGAAAGTCTTTGCAACGCGCTTTGCGTCGCAATCTGCTATCTCAACATTATCCAAAGCCAAACGTGCAATCACATTGCGCAGGAACGAAACCCTGCGGCTCATCCGCTCGACAAGGGTGAATTTCGTATCCGGCATCAATATTGCAAGCACCACGCCGGGAAAACCGGCACCGCTTCCGAGGTCGGCAATCGTCTTCGGTCCAAGCGAGGCCATATAAGGCATGGCCGCTGCGGAATCTATGAAATGCCTTATGACGATTTCATCCTCATCATTTTGGGCGACAAGCTTATAGGTGGGATTGAAAAGCATTATTTCCCCCAGATAAGCATCAAACCGGGAAAGAACGGCATCATCATAGCCTATTTCCAAACGGTCGAAGGCCTCAGGTAAAAGACTTTTATCCACGTTTTTGCCCCTTGAGCGCAACAGAAAGCACAGCTATGTCGGAGAACCTCACGCCGCTTATGCGGGAAGCCTGTCCAAGGTTGACAGGAAGGACCTTCTTGAACTTCTCCCTTGATTCGGCGGAAATCCCCTCCACTAAATCATAATCAAAATCAAAAGGAATGGTTACACCCTCCAATCGAGCAAATTTCTCCACTTCCCTCTCCTGTCTGGCAAGGTAACCGGAGTATTTCACATCGAGCTCCACCTCTTCCATGACAGAATCACTGAATCCATCGAGGCCGGATAGATCGAAATCGGATATCACGGTTTCCGGCTCCCTCAAAGCCTCAAGACAGCTTTTCCTGCCATGTCTTGCTGAAGATAGAAGATCCTTCAGAGCCTGCATATCCGCGATCTTCTGCTCCAGACGCTCGAATTTCTCCTTGCTTACAAGTCCTACGTCATACCCTTTTTCCGTAAGGCGCAGATCCGCATTCCCGTTTCTGAGGCAGAGCCTGTACTCCGCCCTGGAGGTGAACATCCTATACGGCTCCTCGGTGCCCTTGGTGGTCAGATCGTCCACCAGTACCCCTATGTATGAGTCGGTTCTGGATAATATGAGCGGTTCCTCCCCTTTAAGCGCCTGCGCGGCGTTTATTCCCGCCAAAAGCCCCTGGGCGGCAGCCTCCTCATAGCCCGAGGTTCCATTTGTCTGTCCTGCGATGAACAGGTTCCTACACCTTTTGCTCTCAAGGCTGGGATACAACTCCAACGGATCGAGGTAATCATACTCAACAGCATACGCAGGACGCATTATCTCCACGTGCTCGAGGCCGGGAAGAGTCCTGATGAACTGATGCTGCACCTCTTCAGGAAGAGATGAGGAAAGCCCGTTTAGATACATCTCTTCAGTGCCTATCCCCTCGGGCTCGATGAAGATCTGGTGCCTCTCGCGCTCCGGAAAGCGCACCACCTTATCCTCGATGGAAGGACAATATCTGGGTCCCTTGCCCACTATCTTCCCACCATACAGGGGGGACCTGTGTATGTTGTCCCGGATTATAGAATGGGTCCTTTCATTTGTATATGTGACATAACAGTCGAGCGCAGGACGGGATACATGCTCGTAGTCAAACGAAAACGGGCGCATCTCCTCATCCCCTTCCTGAACCTCGAGAAGAGAGAAATCGAGGGAGGATTTTTTTACCCTTGCCGGGGTTCCGGTTTTCATGCGTCCCAAGCGGAAGCCTTTTTTTCGGAGATTCACGCCCAAGCCGAGCGCGGCCTCCTCGCCAAGCCTACCGTTTGGGGCATCGTACTCGCCGATGAATATCCTGCCTTCCATGAAGGTACCGGTTGTGAGTACCACGACCTCCGCACTTATGCTCCAGCCGCGCTTTGTGACAACTCCGGCAATCCTTCCATCCTCGATCATGAAATCCGTAACCGTATCCATGAAAAGATTCAGATGCTCCTGCCGTTCAAGCGTCTCCTTTGCAAGGCGGGAATAGGAAAACTTATCCGCCTGCGCCCGGTAGGCCTGCACCGCGGGACCTCTGCGCCTATTGAGGATCCTGAATTGTATCATTGTGGCATCTATCAAATGTGCCATTTCACCGCCGAGAGCGTCGATTTCCCTCACAAGGTTGCCCTTGGCAAGTCCGCCTATGGCCGGATTGCAGGAAAGGCGTCCGATCGCATCCAGCGACTGCGTTATCAAAAGGGTATCGAAACCCTGTCTTGAGAGGGCAAGCGACGCCTCTATTCCAGCATGTCCACCCCCGATTACTATTGCCTGATAATCCCTCATCGTTATTTTCCCAAACAGAACGAGGAGAAAAGCTTTTCAAGTATCTCCTCGCTTCCGATCTCTCCTGTTAAAAGTGCAAGCGAATTGATCGCATCCTGGAAATACATGGCCATGATATCCACAGGAGCATTTTCATCCGCCATGCTCTTTTCAAGTATCTCGGCAGATGCCGAAAGCGCATCTTTTTGTCTTGCAGACTCGATCTGCGGCACATCGGTAGCAGGTGAAATCCGACCCATGAGCTTCTCTTTGACAAGCGAAACAACATCGGCAATTCCCTCTCCTGTAACCGAAGAGAACGAGATTCCGTCCTTTTTTCCGGAAATGTCGTTCTTGGAATTGATTATCACCGTCCTTTCATCCCCATCAGGAAGCTCCTTATCGCTTCCGTCGGTAAGATAAAGCACCAGATCGGCTTTGTCCATGAGAGCCTTGGCCCTCTTCATTCCTTCCTTTTCCACGCCCCCGCCCTCGCTTCTGAGACCTGCCGTATCATAAAGCAGCACAGGAAGCCCGTCCATATCGCAGAGCGCCTCGAGAAAATCCCTCGTAGTCCCCTCCTCTGAAGAGACAATAGCACGGTTTTCCTTCAAAAGAGCATTGAAAAGCGAAGACTTGCCTGCGTTCGTCTTTCCGGCAAGCACAACAACGGCCCCCTGGGAGTAGAGTTTGGAGGAATCATAAGTGGAGACAATTCTCTTAAGCATCGAGATAATATCCTCCACCTCATCTTTGGGATATACCCAATCCTCAAGGATCTCATCCTCCGCATAATCCAGCTGCACCTCCAGCGAGGCAAGGATATCCACAAGGCGCGCCCTTATTTCTTCAATGGCTCTTCTGAGATTTCCACCGAGCCTGTCCAGCGCATTCTTCTGGGCCTCGTCGCTTTTTGCGCGCACTATCTCCTCCACCGCCTCGGCCTCCGTGAGATCCATCCTTCCATGCATGAAGGCCCTGTATGTGAACTCCCCCTTGAGAGCCTGACGGAAACCAAGCTCCTCAAGACGACGGGAAAGCCTCTTTATTGCTGGCAAGCTACCGTGCATTGTTATCTCCACAGCCTCTTCTCCTGTGTATCCATGCCCGCTTTTATATACTGCGAGGACAACCTCGTCTATCTTCTGTCCAGCAGAGGAGAGCATGAACCCGTGCAGAAGGGAATTGGATTTTGCGCGGGAGAGTTTTTCCGGATTGGAAAATGCATTGCAAAGGTAATCTATGCAACCTTCCCCGCTTGTCCTGATTATTGCAAGTGCAGACGGGGAAAACGGGGTTGCAAGCGAATATATCCTCTCTTCTGTGGTATAGCTGAACATATCTTAAGAATATACCGCTTAACGGTTGTTTCTTCAACATGCGCGCGCATAAAGGTCTTTTCAACAAATCCTGTATTGGATTACAATTGCCGCATGTTCAATTTCATTTATCAGAGAAAAAGAAGCGATCTCTATGGCAATATTCGAAGATTCTTCGATACAAGGGGATATCTTGAGGTGTTCACACCATCGCTCTCGGCTTCGTTAATACCAGAGCCTACGATAAAGAACTTCTCCACCACATTCATAAACAGCTTCATGGAAAAAAGAGAGCTGTATCTGATTCCTTCTCCGGAAATCTTCATGAAAAGGATGCTTGCTTCGGGATCAGGCTCCATATACCAGATCAGCCAATGCTTCCGCAACGCAGAGCAGCTTGGAGAAATCCATAACCCGGAATTCTCGATGCTTGAATACTATACGGTGGATTTCGATGAAAAGGATTCCATAACCCTGACGGAGGAATTTTTAAAGGAGATATCATTTGCCGATGCGCCTTCCTATGTCACAAGCAAGCCGCTTGTGATGAGCGTGGAAGAAGCCGTAAAAAAGTATTCCGGCCTTGATCTTCTAAAAGCCCAGGATTACCGATTTTTAAAGGATCACGCAGAAAAAAGAGGGCTTTATGTTCCAGATGGCGAAGCCTGGGACGATACGTTCAACAGGATATTCATAAACGATGTTGAGCCGTCTCTTCCTCTCGCATGTCCGGTGATACTCACCGACTATCCAAAACAGATCGAATGCCTCGCCCTTGAAAAGGAAGGACGTCCATACAGAGCCAGATGGGAGATGTATATAAACGGAGTCGAGAGAGACCGATAAGCGGAAAATTGCGGAATACTATGAAAAGGAATATTCACGATTAAGGCAGGAAAGGAAAAAAACCGGAGAGGTGATTCCCGAGGCCGATTTCTCTTTTACACAGATCGATATGCCTAAATCCAGCGGAGTCGCCATCGGCCTGGACCGGCTTTTGATGGTCGAACTCGGATTAAAGGAAATAACACCTTTACTTTCATTCCCTCTTTCTGATATGTTATCTAGTGGCAATAATACGAATTAACACTTTTTTGAGGTAAAAGATTTATGATTAAAGCAGGACAGATTGAGAAAGGAACAGCTCTTTTGATCAAAGGACAGCCGTTTCTCTGCATCGAGCGTGAATTTGTGAACCCCGGTAAGGGTTCTGCATTCGTACGCCTGAAATTAAAGAGCCCTTCTACAGGACAGACCCTCCAGGAGACGATGAAGACCCAGGACAACGCCGAGGACATCACGATTGAGGATAGGGATTTCCAGTATCTCTACAACGATGGCGAGAACTTCGCTTTCATGAACACGGAAAGCTATGAGCAGATCGAGGTTCCAATGAAGAGTTTCCCCGACTACGAGTTCCTCATGAAAGACGGAGAGACCTACAGGGTCACGATGTGGGAGGACCAGGTCCTTGACATCCAGATTCCATCCAAGGTCGTATATGTCGTAACCGAGACGGAAGATGCGGTCCGCGGTGACACCGTCCAGGGTGTGACAAAGGATGCGGTTCTTGAAACCGGCCTCAAGATCAGGGTTCCCGGCTTCATCAAGCAGGGAGAAAAGGTCAGGGTCAACACCGAAACCAAGGAATATCTTGAAAGGGTCAACAACTGAGCTTTAGAAAGATGAAAAAGGTCCTCCGACGCGGAGGACCATTTTTTTCAATCGGTCAGAGGATTCCAACGACAACTCCGACTCCCCTATAATCATTATAAACCGGGTACAATGGAGTCTGGTAGAAAATCCCCAAGGACATATCATAATGCTTGCTTATTTGGAAATAAGTCTTTACCGCAGGTCTTATCATGATACCGTTCATAGCTAAGAATACATCCTTTGGAGCCCTTGGAATAGAAGCGAACTGCATGAAATATCCTATATCCAGACATATGTATGTCCTCGTGCGCCATACCTCCATGAATTTCCATGCCAGCATGCCCCCTACCTCCAACATATATTCCAAAGAGGCGGCTCCTCCTTCTCCACCCAAGGGCTTTAAGAAATAATCCCCCAAACCATATAACTCGAATTTGAAAGACGAGGTCTGAAGCCCGATATTAAGCCCGCCGCCTACCGAGAAATTCGATCCACGGTTTTTAAAAGACCTGAAATAAACATCATAACTGAAATGGGCTTCCTCTATTTCCGAATCCCACCAATTATTTTGCTCTTTTGCAGCCGAGGACAAGGCATTCCCATCAACAACAGTATATCCCCTCTCGTTTAGTGCATTGATGATTGCATCAACAGTCTCCGGCTTCAAAGTCGCAGCACCAAGGGGAAGGAGTGAAAACAAAGTGCAAACAATTAAACCAATAATGTATCTCCTCATATCCTTCCTCCTCAATATCCTGTTATGATATCATCAAGCGCTGATGCAGAGCCTTTGTAGACAAGCTCATAATTTTTCCGGCTATCATTGGCATCAACAACAAGAGTCATACCGGAGGGACCATTATTTTTATCACATTGCCAATCATACAGAAAAGGATTAACACCCAAATGAAGAATAAGGTTTTCTGCAATATCCGTTTCACTAAAAGAATCGATGGTGATGTTTATCTGTCCTGAAGAAGTAACAAAATTAAAATAATCCAACATAACACTATACGAGCCGGAAGCTTTGATAACCTTTGTCGAACCTTTTATGACCTCCGCATAACTGAAAGACCCATCTTCGGCAAAGCTGAACCCGGCAAGCATATAATTGGGAGCTCCTTCAGCTTCTGCAAGAAGAACGAATGTACCGACAATTGGATTGGGTATGCTGTTTTCACAGCCTGCAAGGATCAAGAATAAAGATAAGAATATCAAAATGATGATTTTCAACTTTCCCATAACAACACACTCTCTCAATAGCTTTGGTTAGGACTTACATCCTCTGCTGCGGTACCATTTTTCTGAAGAACAGTATAATAACCGGCAAAAGCCTGATTGCTTACAGAAATCTTATCAAAACCGATCGATGCCGGATACATACCTCCAATAGTTAAAGCTCCATCACAACTGCCAGATCCAGAAAGCCCAACGACCATAGTATAGCTGCCGGTGGTATTAAGCCATTCAACCTCACCGAAATTATTGTAAGAGAATGTGATTTTACCATTAGCGCCACTCAAGGCTGCGGAATAACTGATTCTACCGTTATGGAAATAACTGTATTCGGTGACAACATTTCCATCCGTAAGACTGCCTGTACCTGCCTGCTTGACGTATCCGTAAATCTTACTATTGGTCCATTTTTCAACAATATCCTTATCAGGATACGGATATTCAGCATTCAATACGGGCTTATTAAGATATTCCCAAGGCTTGAAGCCGTAACACTGCATATACTTTATGAGAGCATTTCCCGTTATCGCACCATAACCGGAATCGACATCGGACCATTCACCCTTGCGTCCAAGCACATCAACACCCTGGACTGCAAAATAATACATTGTTCCAATCGGAGCTCTTGCCGCTTCATTGATCACTGCATTTCCAGAATCAACAGAAAATGAAACATTATCTTGCTCTTCATATCCCGAGGAGGAATTCGACGCTGGTTTTTCTTTCCATATCCTCAGGTTATACGAAGCCACAAGATTACCCTTCACCATGGAAACGGTTATCGGATAAACTCCATTGACGGCCTCGGTGCCAGCATAGACCACATTATCAGAAGCGGAGAATCCATCCGGTCGTGTTGGGCGGCTTACCATTATCGGAGAGCCGACAGCTTCTACATAATCAGCACTTTCAAGATAACCATCGGATGTCTTGATTGTAAAATACTCAAACTTATCCGCATCCCCATCATAAGGAGAAAAAACTGTCTTGCGGCTGTCATCCGTAACAGGAAAATTAACATAACCTTCAAGCGGGGTCCAAGGACCGCTCTTACTCTCACTTCCATAAACGGTATATGTCCATGTCGGATTATCCTTTGCCCCGAGTGCATCCTTGAAAGTGAATTCGAAACCATTCGGATCCTGTCTGATTCCGATACTCTCAAGTTCTGTAGGAGGAGACAAAAGGAAACCTGTATCTTGAGAAGGAAGTCCATTAACAGAAGTCTCCACCCCACTATCATCTGTTATTTTCCCTATTGCACTGACAGTATAGGTATATTCGACACCCGGCTTAAGATTTGAGGTGTCGATATATGTCATTACACCTTCATTGGATCCAGGCTGAGGATCCCCATCGACTGTCGAATATATTTTTCTCTCCGATTCTCCTGGAGCAGAGCGATAGATTTCCCAATCATAATCAACCTGGCCCCCATCAGAAGAAGTCCCATACATAGCATCCCACTGCAAAGTGATGGATGAAGTGGAAGATCCTTTTGAAACTGAGAAATTCATAGGTGCAGACGGAGCTCCCTCGACAAATGTATATCCGACACGTTGCACCGAAGGATCGGACTGCTCTCCGGATTTGGAAATAGATTCAATATAAAAATAGATCTTCTGACCTTTGTATTGGCTTGAAGGTACAAACTGGAATTCCAGAACATTGGGAGAAAGGATGTAATCATACCCATCGTAACCCTCAGGAACGGCAACCTGCCAAGTTCCGCCGTATCCTGTAGAACTCCAATAAATCCTATAGCCTGATATGTTTGAAACCTTCGACCATGATATGTTTATCGATTTCACACTTGCGCCCTGGGTTGCGGAAAGTGTTTCGGGGGGTGCCAGCAGCCATCCATATGAGACATCAGAGTATGAGCCTAAAACGCTTGGAAGGGAAAAGCTACGCGCTCGGACACGATACACATATATCTTTCCAGATTCGACATCGGTATCGGTATAGGAGACAAGACCGACAGGAGATTCAAGCATCTTTGACCAGGAAAGGGATGATATATCTTCTCCAATGGATGAAACTTCAGCACGATAGACCTCATAATAATCGGCACCGGTGACCGAATTCCACCCTACAACAATCTTATCTGAGAATCTTGCCTGCGTGGATGTGAGTGCGGCAGGCGCATCCCCTTTGAATATCAGGGCCGAGGAAGTTGTTCCCGTCCCTTTTCCATAATCCTTATATTCAGCTCCCCATACATCCCAATTGCAGGAGGAGACCAGAAATAAGACTGCTGATATTGCAAAAATTGATACAAGCTTTTTTTTCATTCCTTTTCCTCCTAGAACGGCCTTTGCAGTGAATCTGAATCATTAATGGTCGTGACAGCACCATCTATAGTCACCGTATAACTTGCGGAAGAGTCGATATTAATCACATTGATATTTCCAAACTTAACAGATACGCCTGGTTTGTATTTTTTACCACTGTTGGAATCCTCAAGCAACGAAGTATCCACTGTTATGATTCCATTTCTCAAGTAATTCAAAGGATCTTCTCCCTCTGCGAATCCACCATCATTATCCGTCACCAAATCGCTTGTTGTTAAACGAATTTTAATCAAATCATCATAAAATCCTGTAAGGGAAACCAATCCGGTCCTATGTCCTGCTCCCCAATATCGAGGCACATTGACTGCGGCATTATTCTCAGAATAAGTGACCATACTATCTGAAAGTCCATATTGGAACCAGTCCCCATTTATTACAGAAGACTCATCAGCCCTATGTAGCAATCCATAAAGAGTTCGGTTTACAAGATTCACATATTCGACATCTGTGAACTGTCTGTGCACAGGAGTATTATCTGTTGCGTTTTCCGAAATATTCTCCGTTATACTGTTTTTGGCTGCTATGGCAAAAGAGGTTATCATGGAGGAAGTGGTGAATACCCCGGTTGCATCGTTATATATATAAATGCCTGTCGACGGATTATATGAAAGATAGCCGATTTCATCTTCCGACTTACCATTTGTCACCAATTGGGCTTCATTCCCATATACCATGCCTTCTGCCACATTAATTTCGGTCATGCCATCGAGCGCGCTAATCCTATAAATGTCGGCACCAAGAGAGCGGGACCATGTCAGCTGGACATATTCCTTATAGACCCCGTTTTCATCTGCCTGTTCGCTAACAAAGAAGGTCTGAGGCTTGGAGAGTCTGTAGCCATAGTTGGAAGATTCAATTTCCCCATACATGTTCTTTTCTGAAGAGAAACCATTTTGATATAGCGAAGGCACTCCGTTGGAATTCACAGCCTGTACCGAATAATATACGGACTCTGTCGAAACCGTATCGTCATACGAAGTTCCATTCACCCGTATGGAATCACCCATTGCGATATATTCACCGGAATCGGACAACTTATATTTCTGCAGCATATAATACGAGGCATCATCGACTGCGCTCCATGAAATATTTATTCTGCCGACATACCCCCCCTTCGAAGCATTGATTTCTTCAGGAGGCGCAAACAGTTTTCCTGTAGCATTCTTGCAATACGAAATATCCACTGAACCAAGACTATTGCTTACAGGAACAACCGTATAAACATACTCTTTAGAAAGCGGTATGGGATTGTTCTCATCAGGAGAAAGTTTTGAAACGGAGGAATCGGAATAACCGGTACCCTTATGCTGTCCGGGAAGCTTATCGCCATCCCTGTATATTTCATAATAATCTGCACCAAAAGCCGAAGTCCAAGAAATGGATATAGCTTCGGGATCCTCTCCATACGCGGCGGAAACGGTCATGGCCCCGGCTCCGAAGACATTACCTTTCTCAATGGAAGAATAATCCGTGTAGATATTGCCTTCCTCCGTGGATTGATTTTTATTATATGCCTTTATCCTGAATTCGAAAATTTGTCCATCCGTGGCATCCCCCGCTTTTGGAAGATACACAGAGCCATCGTTATCGTCATCTTGAAGAATGCTCCATTCAAAATCCTCCGCAGTTTCGGACTTATAATACAGTTCGTAAACAACCGGATCTTCCGGCACCGTCCATGTTACTGTTATGCCGTCCTTATCGGTACCATCGGTTGCAAAAGGTGCTTCAGGAACATTCAAAACGGATCCTGTGACAACCTCGGGACAATAATAGACATTTTGAACATCCGATTCCATCACGGTAACAGCGATCATATATGAATGGATCCCAACAGCTGGAAGCGATATCGATTTTTCCACATCTTCACCGCTTATCGCAAGCCCTTCGATATCCTTTATCTCATCATCCTCATAAATTGTATAAGAAGACGCATCCAAACCGGTTATTGAAGAATCCACTTTCCATGAAAGCTGTACCACACCTACATAATTTGTGGTTGCACTGAGATTGGATATCAATACCGTTCCCGATGAAGAGCCAAGCGTGATATTATCATCCGAAGCCATATTTAAAACAGAAACTATCTCTCCATCGACCATAAAACTGAGTTTGTAGGAATAAACCTTGACAACACCCTCTTCCGCCTTTATCGTATGCGGAGAAGCTTTATAAACCTTCAAATCCTCATCCCATATGGCAATCAAATCATCAATGCTATTCGATTCCGTCTTTCCATCATTGCTGTTCCAAACATTCTCCTCGATCGACCAGGAAATCCTTTCATCAGCCTCATATGGGTATTCCCAAGAGAAAGACAAAGTTCCAGAATTACCATCAGCACCTTTGGTAAATACCACCTTTGCCACATCAGGTCTCCAAATTTTCCATCCAGAAGAGGAAGACGTCGTGACTGGATCGGAACTGTCCTGCATGATATACACACCTTCGGATTGCTTATAACCATTTGTAATGCGGTAATAGTATTTGGTATTATCCAATGCCGTATCATCCTTCCAAGAATAAACACCTCCGGAAGCCTCAATGGAGAGAGCATCAAAATCCGCAGGAGAAATAAGTGTTGTCCATTCAAGTGAAGACGGATCCGATCCATCATCCACAGCCCGTTCTATCTTGAATACGTTCTTGCTATCAATTCCTGTCGGGATAGAAGGGACCTTCCAACTTACGGCAATCGAGTCAATCGATACCCCCTGCTCCACATCCACAGAAAGAACAGGTTCAATCGAGAACAAGGAGTCTGTTACAACCGGCAGGATATCGCTATCAACGGATGAAATCTGCTCTCCCCCGACTTCCACAGCCATGGAGACCTGGAATTCATACGTTGTATCCAGTTTCAGAGAATATTCGGAAATGGACATCGGATAAGAAAAAACATCTCCTACCTCATCGCTTTCAACCATGGACCAATCATTTGTTCCCTTCTCCCTATACTTGATTGTGAACTCATGATCATATAAAGGTTCTTCTGCCCCAGGAACGGATGGTATTGCAGAAAAAATATTAGGAACATCCCAATACAGGATTATGCTTTTTGTAGTGGGAACGGCCGATAAGGAAATATTTCCAACAGTGCTTCCTTCCACAAAATCGCTTATATCGGAATATAGCAATCTATTATTGATTGAAGTGACATCTTCCCCCAGATCCCTCAACGCCACAACGGAAAAAATATAAGCCTTGCCTTTACCAAGGTTTTTAATATCGCAAGACGTACCAGAGACCTGTTCATAAAAATTGAAACCCCGCTGCTCAAGTTTTGAATAGCTGTGGGACGATGAAGAAGTCCCTGAGGCGGCTCCATAGTTATTGGCATCAATCATCCATACCTGATATCCTGTAGCATTGGAAGAAGCATTCCAGGAAAGTCTGATCTCATTTTCATATCCATTAGAAGCCGTCAAACCATTCACAGTTGAAGGAACAACATATGGCAGATAGCTGTCCATAGGTTCCGTCGGAGGAGCTGCCGGACAGGAAATGAAAAGAGCAGCGAAAAACACTGAAAACAATATTGAAAAAATCTTATTCTTCATCCCGATATCCTATTTAGGTGTGAAAAAACATACCAAACAACTTTTTCATATTTCAAACCTATAGACTATGAAGAAATTACACTATTATTCAAAAAATATCGAACATAATAGCTTCCTCATGTCTATTTACTGCTAGTACTATATATGTTTTCAGAACAGAGATTCAAGTATATGTCAAATCATGACTACCGGCTCAGCCGGTAGTTTGCTCTGACCCTATAAGGGTCTGGTACCAACCAGCGCAACAGCGCCCTGAATTGTAACGCCACGTGCAC
>CASDPA010000029.1 GCA_949282255.1 uncultured Spirochaetales bacterium | reverse complement strand
TCTTCATCTTCATCTTCATCTTCATCGATGCCAAACTCATTCGAGGGATTGATATCATCAGGAGAATAATCGTCACTTTGTATAAGCTCGTACAGATACAGCGACTCCTCGTCTTCGTCTTTCATCACTTCCAGTTTTTCCAAGATTTCATCTCCATCTTGTTCTGGATAATCATCCCTCATTATCATTTTGCATAAGCCTTTATAGCCTGCAATCATATCCAGATCGGCCGCTTCCCTATACAATTCGTAAGCTCTGTTGTTATATTGCTCATCGGAGTCGAAGCCTTTGATTTTTACCTGCCTGAAATATATCATTTCTCCAAGGAAAGCGGATGCCTTATCTTCTCCTTTTGAATAAGCTTTACTCAACCATTCCCAGGCTGTGTCGATATCGGATGTACCGTATTCTCCGTAATAATAGTTAAGGCCTAGGGAAAACATCGCATGCACATCGCCTTTTTCTGCAAGTTCTTCCAATGTCGATTTAGAAAGTTCAAAGTAATCGATATCTGCCATATGAAACCCCGTATAAAAAATATTGTCTCGTGTTCCTTCTGTCACATCGAAAGAACCATCCTTGATTCAAATGATAAACTCGAATGGCGAATCATCAAAACATTATTTCTCATAAGGTGTTTTTGATGCAAAATGATGGATATCCATCGACGATTGAGAAAACATATTGTGATACCAATTCCGCAATAAATGGTGATACTGCGTGTAGACTTCATCACTGGGATGGAGTGTGCTCGTGGTATTAGATGTACTGCATATCGCATCTGGAATACCCTGTTTCGGAAATATGGAGGTATAAGGACGCATGTGGGCATTTCATGAAACGGAAAACCGGGGATTGTAGAATATCATTCGTCTTTATCTATATCATAGTTCCAGTTCTTCAAGTCTGCTCTTAAGGACCGTATACCCTCCCAGTAGCAAGGTGAATTCGTATTTCGTGAAAGATAATGATATTGTCCTTTGTTCTCCGCTTCATATCTATTGCCTTCGATGGCTGCGGGAAATCTTGAATAGCAATCGTTCAGTTCCTCCTTGGTCGATTTGCGATATTTTTCCTCAAAGACGATGTATTATTGCAAACATCGGTCCCGGTGATGTGACTTTTACACCATCTGGGACAGGACATGGAATCAAGAATGTAGGCGATGTCCCGCTTGAGATAATTGCCTTGATAATTTATGGGTAAGAAGGATTATCGCACAGGCGCCGCCATGAAGAGGCTGCTTGATTTCTGGCAGGATGTTCTGCTGCTTAACTTCGGATGGATATCCGGCTGTTTTTACTTAAAATAATCCAGATTTTCCTTGCATGTGATGTCAAAGCGTGCTAAAAGTATTAATATAAATATGAAATCGATTGCAATTTAGGAGCGATTATGCGCATAACAATTTTGGGTGCTGGTGCTATGGGAGCCCTTTTTAGCGGTTATCTCTCACAAAAGAACGAAGTCACAGTGGTTGATGTCAACAGCACTGTCGTAGAAGCAATAAACAATAACGGAGTACGTATAAAGGAAAAAGATGGTTCTGTCGGAATTTATCATCCATCTGCAGTTACAGATTCCTCTGGATTGCCTGTTCAGGATTTGGTTGTGGTATTTGTAAAATCAATGTATACAATTTCTGCTATCGAAAAGAATTCTGATTTGATTGGCAAGGATACTTATCTCATGACTCTCCAGAATGGAGCAGGGCATGAGGCAAAGTTGCTGAAATTCACCGATCGGAAGCATGTTATTATAGGGTCGACTCAGCATAACTCTTCTGTGATTGACGCTGGATTTGTGAATCATGGCGGTTCGGGAATTACCAGCATAGGCCTTTTGGATGGTGGCTCGGAAATACTTTCTGACATCTCAAGAAATTTCACAGATTGTGGATTCGATTGCAAAACGGAAGAAAACGTACAGCGCCAGGTGTGGCATAAAATGTTTACAAATACAGCCGCATCTTCGTTGACCGCTCTGTTTCAGGTGCCGCTTTATTTCATTCACATTGATCCCAATGCGAATTTCCTGATGCGTAAACTGTGTGAAGAAGCAGTAACGGTTGCAAACGCTCTTGGGCTTGGATTTGACCTGGAAGAAGTGGTGGTGGAAGTCGATACGGTCTGTAAAAATGCTCCGAATGGTTATACTTCAATTTATGCCGATATACGTGATGGCAGAAAGAGCGAGGTGGATACCATCAGCGGTTCAGTTGTGGAGGCTGCGCATACTCTCGGATTGCAGGTTCCGTTCCATGAGATGACTGTTAAGTGCATCCATGCACTTGAAGATAAGAATAAGGAGAATAAAAAATGAGTGTTTATCAGTTGGGTGGATTGAGGATTGTGGATCTTTCAAAGCTTGTTGATCCTGCAACAGAGACGAGAAGATGCAAATTGGATAGGTTTAATACTGGTGGCCCTATTCCGGATTTTCATACAAATGTCGATATAATGACACACCTTGGAACCCATTGCGAATGTCCTTATCACCATTTTGAGGATGGTGCTGATGTCTCAGCTTTGCCAATAACCTCTTTCATTGGCAGATGTATCTATTATGAATTTAAGGATCTTGAGCCCAATTCTCATATTTCTGCCGCTGATCTTGATAAGGCGATTGGCAGTAAGGTTAAGAAAGGTGATGTGGTGATGTTGGATTCCATTTATAAGCTGCCTCCTTTTACTCCGGAGACAAACGGGCCAAATGACAAGAGACTGTTTGTCAATGGTGAGACTGCACAGTGGTTTGTAGATCACGAGGTTAAGTGCGTTGGGTTCGGTGATGGCGTATCGATTGAGAATTGTAATGAGGATGTCAAGCCATTCCATGACATCTGCATGGAAAAGAACATCACATTCTTGGAAGTTGTCAAGAATCTGGATGAATTGAGCACCGACACTTTCTTCATCTCATTTGCACCCATGTATATTAAAGGATTGGATTCTTGTCCTGTAAGGGTTTATGCAATCGAAGGGTTGAAGGATTTTTCCTGATTTGATAAATGTTAAACGGCAGCCTTTTCGGCTGCTGTTTTTTTATGTAATGAATTATACTTTCAAACGTAACAATGAAAGGGGAAAAAGAAGTTCCTAAAGACCAAGTTGCAGAAAGATTTAACGGACCAGATTGGAAAATAGAGGGCTTTAGCAACTTTCTGCTTTGCATAGTGAGCGCCTCTGCTGGACCTGTCCTGCGTGGCAGAAGTGGACAAATGAGAACGGCAACGGGCTAAAAAAGAAAGAGTCATAAACAGAATTTCTGATGAAACTTCAAAGAAAAAACTGGCGCTCTTGGACGCCAGGCCTATGTAAGTTCTCGGATCCAGATATCTCTATGAAAATGTTTGGATCTGAAGTTCATGACTCATCTAACTGATACCACTTAATTTGGCAATTCACTTCTGGTTGATTTTCGCTGCACTATATCAGAAAACAAAAGAACTTTCTTACAGGCTGTTTCTCCTTTGAGCAAAGAAAGTATCGTCCTTACTGCAGTGATGCTGGTATCATATAATTTGTTGTCAAGACTTGTTAATGGAGGTATCCCTATTTCCGCATATCTGGAATTGTTGATTCCGATGACCGCTATCTGCTGGGGGACTTTTATATTCATATCGGCAAGGAGCTGGAGCGCCGCCAATCCTAAAAAGTCTTCGGAAAAAATTATTCCATCTGTTTCTGGATTCTCATTAAGGAATATTTTGACCGTATCATATATTTTATCGACTTCAGAAGGTGTTTCAATTATAGCCATTTTGTCCGCATCGTATCCGAACCGTGACATGCCATATTTGAACCCTTCAATTTTCTTCAGGTTG
The DNA here is from genome assembly GCA_949282255.1 of uncultured Spirochaetales bacterium. Taxonomy (GTDB): domain Bacteria; phylum Spirochaetota; class Spirochaetia; order Sphaerochaetales; family Sphaerochaetaceae; genus Ornithospirochaeta. The sequence goes on along the minus strand of CASDPA010000029.1, from coordinate 22,348 downwards.
CTTGGAGTCTTTTTATCATATATGAAAGCAATGCTCTTATGGCCCGTATCACTAAGAAGTTTAACACAGTTCATGACACCAGTATCTTCATCCGATATGATCCCATAGGTGTTCTCTCCTTCCAGATAGCCATTGCACAGGACTACAGGAATGTCGGGGATATACAATTGTATTGCCTTTGACACTGCATCGTTTTGATATATGGAACCCATGAGTATCACTGCCTCGACATTCCTTTGGCTCAACATTTGTATGTATCCGGTCATTGCGTCTGTTTCCGGACCGGTATTGCATATAATGCAGGAGTAGCCATGTTTGGACAATTCACGCTCGATATGGTATATCCCGTCTGTGTGTTGTGCTGTACGGATATCGGCTATCAGTATGCCTATCATCCTTGTCGATTGCGTGACAAGATTCCTCGCGGTCTCATTTGGAACGAAATTACGGTTTTCGATGATTTTCAAGACTTTTGCTCTGGTTGCCTTTTTCACATATGGATAACCATTTATTACTCTGGATACGGTAGAAGCTGAGCAGCCCGCTTCTTTCGCTATTTCATATATTGTCACACTGGACATGTGGAACCCCCTTTTTTACAGTATACATTTTTTTACTTAAAATGTAATTCCATGGGTGATTGCCATTATTATCATCGGTATTGTAATGACAGAGGCTATCATGCTGATCAACAGACCATGTGTAGCAAATTCCACGTTCCCTCCGTATTGGCGGGGAAGTATCACATTGAATGATCCTACGGGCAATGAGGACATTGTCACACAGATGATTTTCACTTCTGCCGGAATCTTAAAGAGAAAAAGCGCTGCATATAAGATCATTGGAAATGCCAAGAGCTTCATGAAGCTTACTAGGTAGGCGTATTTATCTTTAAAAATACTTTTGATATCGGCATTCACAAAACCGGCCCCTATGATGATCATCGAGAGAGGCGTCGTGCATTGTCCTACAGTAGAGAAGACATTTTCGAGGGGTATTGGAAAACGTATGCCGGAAAAGTAAAGAATATTTGCAACAATCACGGATATCAGACAGGGTGAGAAAATCTGTTTCAAGAGTGTTTTTCCACCCCGGCTGCCTGCAGAAAACAATCTTATGCCGATTGTGTACATGAAGGGGTTGAAAAAGATTTCAAATCCCAATGCAAGTTGAAGCCCTGTGTCATTCCATAGTTGTTGTACCAGAGGGTATCCTATGAATGCAGTGTTTCCGAAAATTGTTGAAGTTGTTGCAACTCCGCGTTTGTCGTCATCTATGGGAATCAATCTGAACAACATGTACGAAAGTCCTATGCCCGACAGGTAATATATGAAACCTATCAGGATGCAAAGGGTTATATTCCTGCCCGTGCCGGGATCAAAGGAACTTGCCGATGATGCAAGTATCGAGCAGGGGAGGAGTATGTTTATCAAAAGTTTCGATAATCCATTTGACGATTCTTCCGATAATATGCCGGTTTTTCTGGCGCAATATCCTAGCGCCGTCATACAGAATATCTCAAACAAACATTCCGTTAAAGTAGAAAGCATAAGAAGTCCTAAAAATTTTTATTCCGTTTGTTTATGACAACTCAGATGTTGATGTCATATCCTTTTTTTCTGAGATATTCTGAGTAATTGCCCATGGTCCAGGCATCTTCTCCATTCTTGAATCTCTCGCGTATGATGACTTCATCAGCCTGCCTTTTTAATGCGGCTTCAAGCGTCTGCTCCGCAATCTCTATCGGAATTACGACCACACCATCGTCATCTCCCAAAATGATGTCTCCTGGGCGGACAAGCTGTCCACCGATTGAAATGGGATGGTTGACGTTTCCGAATTCATTTTTGATCGTACCGGTTACCGAATGTCCCTTGCAGAAAATGGGGAATCCCATATCTTTTATCGTTGCACCATCACGTACTCCAGAATCAAGAACAACTCCTTCAAGCCCTTTTGCCTTGCACAGTGTTGTACAGCAATCCCCGAATGGTCCTTGGTTGGGATCGCCGCCCAAAGTTCCGACAAGCACGTCTCCTGCCTGCGCAATGTGCATTGCTGCATGAAGCGTAAGATTATCCAAAGGCTGGCATTTGCAGGTGATGGCCGGTCCGCATAGTTTCATTCCTGGGTAGAAAGGATGAATGCTTGGGTCAAGATAGTTTTTTCTGCCCATACATTCATGGGCAGAGGCAACCGAAACCTCTCTGAATGCTTCAATCAGCTTCTTGTCAGGTCTTTTAAAATCTAATACAACCAAATCCATGTTTCATTTCTCCTTCTATTATCTCAGTTTTTACAGAAATCTATTTTAGATTCATTGGATTGATTTTGCAATAAATTTTACAATCGATTTCAAAAAAATAGATTTAAACGCTATATTTTGATTAATTTCTTAATAAATTGGAAATTACATAAATACTGATATGTTTGATATGATTTATGTATGCGATTGCAATTAATATATAATTTGTTTTTTCAAAATAGAAAGATTTTTACTTGTCATGTCTTTTCAGTATTTCATTAGATAAAACTAATTTTATATGTAATTATATATATAATATATAGATATTTTTAATTTTTGACGTCTCGAAAACAGCTTGTTCTTATGCATCTATACACGATAAGAAAAAAATTAGATTAAGTGGTATCGATTTCTAAAAAATAAGTTGCTTTTTGTCATAACTGGTGATAACGTAGATATGGAATTGCATTCGATTGCAAAAAAATCTTACTCAGTTTTTGTTAGTGTACGGCTTTTATGGCCATATCGAGGAGGGTTGAAATGGAGTATAAGAATTCTGCAAAGGACAAATATCAGCAGCATAAGCCTATCATGACGGCGATGATGAGATTCGCCAATCCGATGCTTGCGGAAATCATGGTAAGGGCTGGAGCTGAATCTGTTTGCATAGACAATGAGCATTATCCGTTCACCGATGAGGATATTGTCAATATATGCCGCACTGTCCGTTCTCTTGGAGCCGAGTGTGTGGTTCGCTTGGGAGACAAAAGACTTGAGGCTATTTATCGTGTCATGGACATGGGGGTAAATGGTGTTCTTCTTCCGAATGTTGAGACGGCGGAAGAGGCGCAGATGATTGTTGATGCAGTAAAATATCCACCTGTAGGGAGAAGGGGATGTTGCCCGATCACGCGCGGGGCTGATTACGGTGTTGGTATCGATACTCTCGAGTACTATTCAAAGATAAATGATACGACCACGGTTGGAATAATGATCGAATCAAAGAAGGGATATGAGAATCTGGATGAGATAATGAAAGTTAAAGGTATCGATTATTTCACAATCGGCCCTTCCGATTTTTCCGGCTCTTTTGGAAAGCCTGGTCAGGCTGGAACAGATCCTGAAATCAAGGCTGCCATGGCCGACGCATATGACAGGATGTTGAAAGCTGGTTATTCTATCGGAGGTCTGGCTTATAATCCCGATCAGACACGCCAGGCGATCAGGACTGGGAAAACTTTTTTGAATGTTGGATCGGATCTCCAGATGATCACCCGTCAGTTTGCTGAGCATATATCGGGGGCCAGGGAAGAAATCAAGAAAGCAGGATTGTCAGGTACGCATTCCGATCCTATTGAGAAACTAAGGAACAATGAGCCTGTGATTGCTCCATTCATAAGGATTGCAGAACCTGCTATTGCTGAGGTGATAGCGATGAATGGCGCTGATTTCGTTATTCTCGATGACGAGCATTTCCCATTCTCAGATAAGGAAATCATCAATATAATTCGTGCGGTTCATGGACGTGGCGGAAAAATCATTGTAAGACCGCATGACAAGTCAAAGCCGGCAATCGGAAGGATTCTTGACATGGGTGCCGACGGCATAATGGCTCCACAGATCTCATCTGCAGCAGAAGCGGAAGCGGTCGTTAAGGCTGCAAAATATGGGCCGGAAGGGTATCGTGGGCTTTGTCCTATTGCTGCGGGAGCTGATTTCGGCTACGGCCATTCGGCTGAGGAGTATGCAAAAAAAGCGAATGAAAGGATCGTTGTCGGCATCATGGTCGAGACCAAATCAGCAGTGGATGATCTGGATGCTATACTGGCGGTTCCTGGAATCGATTATATCGCTGTTGGCCCATCGGATCTTTCCGCTTCATACGGTCTTCCTGGCCAATATGACAATCCTGAGATCAAGAAGATCATAGAATCCGTATATGCGAAAGTGATTGCGGCAGGAATTCCTCTTTTTGGTATGCCTTATTCCGATGAGGAAGTAAAACCAGTGTTGGACAAGGGCATGCGCGTCCTTTGTGTGGGATCCGATGTTCAGTATATGGTATGGGGTTGGAATGAACTGATTGCCGGGACAAAGAAGGTCATAGAGGAAGAATCCAAATGATAGGGAATAATTCCGTAAAGCAGAAGCTTAAGGAAAGGAAAACAATAGTTTCAGGGATGGTTAGATTCCAGAATCCGGTTTTTGCCTCAATTTTGGCAAAAGCCGGTACTGAAAGCATAACCATAGACAATGAGCATTATCCGTTTACAGAAGATGATATCAAGAATATCTGCAGGGCGGTTCATGCGGAAAATTCGGTATGCCTTGTCAGGCTTGGGACAAAAAGTTTGGATGCCATATACCGAGTGATGGACATGGGTGTCGATGGTGTCATCATACCTAATGTCGAGACTGCGGAAGAAGCCAGGATGGTGGTTGATGCAGTAAAGTATCCGCCAGTCGGCAGGAGAGGCTGCTGCCCCATAACGTTGGGTGCTGATTATGGTATCGGCAAGAGTGTACTCGAATATTATCCATATGCCAATGACAACACAATTGTCGGCTTGATGATAGAATCGAAAAAAGGTTACGCCAATCTTGATGAAATACTTGGTGTATCGGGAATAGATTTCTTTGCTATCGGCCCTTCCGATTTTTCCGGTTCATTCGGCAAGCCGGGACAGGCTGCAACCGATCCCGAGATAAAAGCGGCTATGGCGGATGCTTACCGCCGGATCATCAATGCAGGATATTCTGTTTCCGGATTGTCTTATACTCCACAACAGGCGGAAGACAATCTGAAGTTCGGAAAGAATATTCTCAACATCGGTTCCGACCTGCAGATTCTTTGCCGCGAGTTCCAGAGCCATGTGAAAGGAGCGGAAGCAGCGCTAGGCAAACCGCAGGATATGTGCAATTACCATGATTTACGTGAGATGCTCGTTCAAAAGAAGCCAGTATTGCTTCCGTATATCAGGATTGCAGATCCTTCTTCTGTCGAGCTTGCCGCACTTTGTGGAGTCAAGGCAATGGTGCTTGATGATGAGCATTTCACATTCGATGATTGTCAGCTTGTATCAATAATCAAGGCTGCACACTGCCGTGGCGCAGCATGTCTTGTGCGCGTTCATGACAAGTCAAAGCCGGCAATCGGAAGGATTCTTGACATGGGTGCTGACGGTATTGTTGCTCCGCAGGTTGAAAACTATGAGGAGGCCCTGGAGATAGTCCGCGCCGCAAAATACTCTCCTATGGGTAATAGGGGATTCTGTCCTATAGCTCCCGGAGCCGATTTCGGCTATGGCCACAGCGCATCCGAGTATGCGGAAGAAGCGAACAAGAGGATTGTTGTTGGCATCATGGTCGAAACAAAAGGTGCGATTGATGATTTGGACAAGATATTGTCGATAGAGGGATTGGACTATGTTTCGGTTGGTCCTTCCGATATTTCCGCATCTTACGGCCTTCCGGGCCAGTATGACCATCCAGTTGTGAAAAAGGTGATGGAAGAGACCTGGAATAAGGTTAGGAAGTCATGTGTTGCTCTTTCTGGACAATGCTACAGCAACGATAAGATTGCTCCCGCTGTCGAGGCAGGCAAAACAGTATTGAATATAGGCTCCGACCTCCAATATTTGACATGGGGTGTAAACGGTTTGCTTGCTGCTATCCATGAAAAGATCAAGGAGTATGGGAATGCCTGATCGTCGTATGAAGAATAAGCTTGCGGCCCGCCAGCCGATCATAACAGGAATGACAAGGTTCAGAAATCCGGCATTTGCCGCTTTGATGGCAAGATGCGGTTATGATTGTGTCTGCATAGATAACGAGCATTATCCTTTTACTGACGAAGATATCATAAATATTTGCAGAGCTGTCCATGCTGCAGGTTCAAACTGCACAGTCAGGCTGCCTCAAAAACGTGCCGATATGATTTATAGAGCTTTGGATATGGGGCTTGATGGGATCTACATGCCTAATGTTGAGACTGCAGAGGAAGCAGAGCTCATTGTTTCGGCAGCAAAATATCCACCTTTGGGAAAGCGTGGATGCTGCCCGATTACAGCTGGATCTTCATATGGGATCGGAATGGATGCCATATCTTATTATGAACAGGCAAACAGGGATGTTTCAATCACAATAATGATTGAATCGAAGAAGGGGCATGACAATATTGAAAGCATATTGAAAGTTCCAGGCATTGATGTTATCGCTCTTGGGCCTTCTGATTTTTCCGGTTCATACGGCCGGCCGGGACATGCTTGTGATGCAGATATAAAAGAAGCCATGGATGAGGTATATTCCAAGGCCAGGGCGGCAGGGGTTGTGTGCGAGACTACGGTTTCCCTTCCTAATGATGCTCTTGAGGGCGTGGGCCGAGGGGACATATGCCTGTATTGTGATTCCGATTTGCAGATGTTGTCGAAAGGGATCAAAGGGAAGTGCACGGAGCTCGAGAAATGTTCGTTTACAACACTGGATGGAATGGAGGAAAAGCCTTTTGTCTTATCCCTTTCTTATCCGGAACCTGCTGTAGCTGAAATTGCTGTTCTCCATGGTGTCGGGTTATGTATCATAGATTTTTTGTCTTTCCCGTATACAGATAGGGATCTGGCAAATTCAATCAATGCTATACATGCCAGAAAAGGGAAGTGCATGGTGCGTATGTCTGCTGATCAGAAGGATAAATACCGTCATGTTCTGGACATTGGTGCCGACGGGATACTTGTTGCAGAGGCAAAAAGCTATCATGACGCATATTCTGCAGTCAAGATGATTTGCTTTTCTGATGGCATACCTGTTTTCAGGGACAAAGGCAGCAAGCCTCTTATTGCACTGGAAATTGGACCTCGATTCTCTGCTGAGGATCTTGCATCGGTTGAAACTATGTCTCAAGTCGATTTCCTTGCGGCTTTCCATTTGCAGAAAGGTGAGGGAAGTTTCCCCCAAAATCCGCAAAAGCCCGTGCTTTGTTCAGATTTGGACGGACATAATGCGGGAACTATGGGTTATTTAGGTTATGATTTGCAGTTATTAAGTGATGGGTTTGAAAACTATGTCGCTTCGATAAAGGCAATAATAAAAATGGAAAAGGAGAGAGAAATATGAAAAAGTTCTTACTCACATTAACTCTTGTACTTGCTGTTTCCGGAATGATTTTTGCAAACGGTGCAGCTGAAAGCTCGGTTGATAGCTATCCTGAAAGAGCTATCACTCTTATCGTCCCCACCAAAACCGGAGGGGATGTCGACCAGGTCGGCCGTATTCTTGCATCGGAATTGACAGAAAAGCTCGGCGTGAATGTTGTCGTCCAGAACATGGGTGAAAACAGCGGAAACGTTGGAATCCAGTATGTTCTCAACAGCGATGCCGACGGATACACATACATTCTTTTCAATGGTGTGTATTTCACAGGAATCATCAGTGGCAAATATGATGCATCTATCGACGACAATCTTGAAACGGTCGCCACTGTTGCTAAATCGGATACCCAGATTCTTGTTGTGGATGCAAAATCCGATATAACTACAGCTGCTGATATGGCCGAAAAAATCAAGAATGAACCGAACACTGTGAAGTTTGCAGCCACAATCGGTTCTCCTTCCCAGTTCCATGCGGTTGCATTGGAGAAAGCGGCAGGCGGAAAATTCAAGAAGGTTGATGTCGCATCCGGTTCCGATAAGCTTGTTTCCCTTCTTTCCGGAGAGGTAAACGTTGTATCCTCCACACAGAGCCTTGTAAAGGACTATGTCACACAGGGCAGGATTGCAGTTGTTGGATCAATCTGTTCTGAAAGAAGCAGCTTCTATCCTGATACTCCGACATTTAAGGAACAGGGATATGATCTTGGACCTGATTTTGCAGCAACATACATCCTGATGGCTAAAAAAGGCACCAATCCTGCATTTACAGATAAGATTGCAGCTGCCATCAACGAAGTCATGCAGGATCCTGAGGCGGTCGAGATTTTTGAGAATCTTGGATATGCTCCGGATGTCAGGGTTGGCGAAGAGGCTGTTGCATGGAAAGACAATGCTTATGCACTTTTTGACAGCATGACTGAGGATATCAAAAACGACAGATGGTGATTTGAAAGAGAGTTGGACATGAAAAAATATCCTTTGATCGAACCTATTTTTGTCATTGTGTTTGGATTGTTGGTGATACTCATCTCATTCCAAATAGAGACTGTTGTCGAGTCTATCGCCATCGGTCCAGATTTCATGCCCAGACTCATTGGTGTAATATTCATTCTTCTTGGCCTCGGTCTTATTCCTGAGGCCTTGAAGAAGCAGAAGGCTGCTGCAGCTGAATCGGCTGCAGCTGCTCCTGTCGAGAAAACAAAGCTTACGGCAAAAGAGTTTTCTCAGAAATATATGCATTATATAGTCTGGATACTGTCTCTTGTGTATGCTCTGCTGATGAACAGCTTGGGATTCCTTTTTGATTCCATAATATTCCTTTTTATCGCAATGATTCTGCTTACGATGCGTGAGAAAAAAAGGAACTGGCCGGTCATCATAATAATTTCAATCGTGGTGCCGACATTCGTTTACATCTTATTCAGGCAGAAGTTCTTCCTCATGCTTCCGATGGGGCTTTGCAAATATATTCCACTCAATATTCTCAGATAACAGGGGAGGATGGTAACATATGTTCTTTTTAGAAGGCTTTATGTCTTTATTAAATCCGGTAAGCATTCTCCTTATTGCCGCCGGTACTCTTTTAGGTATAGTATTCGGGGCTCTGCCCGGTCTTAATACCGCCATGGCCGTGTGTCTGTGTCTTCCGCTGACATTCGTCCTTGATCATGTCAACGGAATTGCAATGATAATGGGCATATTCATCGGAGGAGTTTCCGGCGGCCTCATCAGTGCTATCCTGTTGAATATCCCAGGAACAGCAGCATCAATGGCCACATGCTTTGATGGTCACCCGATGGTAAAGAAGGGTGAGGCTGCAAGGGCAATGGGAATTGGAATCTTTTATTCGTTCATGGGAACGATTCTTGGCATGATTGCCTTGATATCAATCTCAAGGCCCATGGCCAATGTTGCTTTGCATTTCCGTTCTGTCGAATATTTTGCTATCTCGATCTTTTCTTTGACGATGATGGCATCGCTTTCTGGAAAATCTCTGATCAGAGCTCTTATTTCCGGATTTTTTGGAGTCCTTGTCTCAACTGTGGGAATGTCTCCAATAGACTATACTCCGAGATTCACTTTCGGTTCGATGGCGATGACCGGCGGTTTCAACCAAGTGGCGGTTCTGACAGGAGCATTTGCTATATCCACGATAATGTTCTCAATAATCGATCTGCAGGATGTCAAATCCTCTGATTTCAGAGAAACAAAAATGAAGGGTTTCGGCTTCACTGTCGTCGAATTCATTTCAAATATCTGGAACATGATCAGGTCGGCCATTATCGGCATATTTATTGGTATTCTTCCTGGCGTAGGGGCTGGAACAAGCAATCTCATTTCGTATTCTACAGCAAAGAACTCCTCAAAACATCCGGAAAAATTTGGTACAGGTATCATGGATGGAATTGTTGCTTCAGAAACAGCAAACAATGCAACGGTATGTGGTGCAATCATTCCTCTTCTCACACTTGGTATCCCTGGAGACATCGGAACGGCATTCCTTCTTTCCGCTCTTCAGATCCACGGAATAAATCCTGGTCCGCTCCTCTTTGACACCAATCCTGAACTTGTTTATATATGTTTTGCCGGTATCCTTTTTGCCGTAATTTTCATGGTCGTGTTCGAGTATTTCGGAATAAGGTTGTTCACGAAGATTCTCACAGTTAGGAAATACATCCTACTGCCCATAATCATCATGCTCTGTGCAGTCGGAGCTTTTGCAAACAGCAACAGGGTCTTTGATGTCATCTGGCTGATGATATTCGGACTTATCGGCTATTTCATGACACGCAATGGATATCCGATCGGACCTATGGTTATCGGATTCATACTCGGAGTAAATACCGAGACAAACCTCCGCAGATGTCTGATGGCAAGCGATCATGGTTCGCTTTTAAGTCTTTTCAGCCCGATTGCATGCGTATTCTATGCACTTGCAGTCCTCTTCATCGTAATCTCGGTAAGAAACAACAGAAAATTGAAAAAAGCCGCAGAGGCTTAAAAAATTTGCCGGGGTACCCCGGCATTTATTATTACAGGTGGTATGTTATGAAAGTCGTGATTCTTAACGGTAACAATTCAAACCCGGGGGATTTGTCCTGGGACATGTTTACAAGCCGGTTTGCGGATATCAGCATCTACGGATATACAAATACGGTTGAGGATACAATCGAAAGGATAAAGGATGCTGAAATCATCCTTGGGCCGGAGATGCAGCTTACGCGGGAAATCCTTTCGACTGATAAGAAACTCAAATATATCGGGGCTCTTTCGACAGGATACAACATGATAGATCTCGATTATTGCAGGGAGAATGGGATTGTCGTGACGAATATCCCCGCTTATGGAACGGAAATGGTATCACAATATGCCATCGCACTTCTTCTTGAAATCTGCTGCCGGGTGGGGCATCACAGCAATGCCGTCCATGAAGGGAGATGGCCTGCTTCCGGCAAGCACATGTTTTGGGATTATCCGATAATCGAGCTGCGCGACAAGACAGTGGGTATCATAGGATTCGGACGTATCGGCAAGCAAACGGGAAGAATGGCACAGGCTATGGGTATGAATGTGATCTATTCTGATACCATCAGGTCTTTAGAGGAAGAAAACGAACATTGCAGATATGTAGATAAAGAAGATGTGTTCTCTCTGTCCGACATAATAATGCTGCATTGCCCTTTGTTTCCTGAGACCAAGCATATGATAAACCGTGAAACCATCAACAAGATGAAGGATGGTGTGATCCTGATCAATAACGCCAGGGGCCCGCTCATTGATGAGAATGCGTTGGCCGAGGCCTTGAAGTCGGGTAAGATCTATGCCGCAGGACTCGATGTTACGGAAGTGGAGCCCCTGCCTGTGGACAGCCCTCTGATGGAGTGCTCGAATTGCTTCATAACACCTCACATAAGCTGGGTAGCGAAAGAAAGTAGGGCACGGTTGCTCAGTATTGCTGTGGACAATCTTGATAAATATCTGGCAGGAAATCCCATCAACAGAATTGTTTAAAGAAAAACAGGGCCTGTAAAAACCACAGGTCCTGTTTTTCAGTCTTCATAATCCATAATGACTTTCGATTCAAGGTATTGTGGATAATTTTTTATCCAGTTGTCATGTATCGGACTGTTTGAATATGCATCCAATGCATCCTTATCCATATCCACGATTATCATCAGGTCGTAACGGTTCGACATGTCTATGCAGTTCTTGTGGGGGTTCACACTGTGCACTCCTGGCACTGTGCCTTCCATTTTCTTGAAAAGCTTTCCGATTTCATCCGCAAGAGCATTCTTATCTTTTACCGTCTCATTGAATTTAACAATTACATGATGTTGCATACATAACTCCTAATAAATAGTATTACTTATTGTAAGATAATAATATATTGGTATAAAAACAGAAGAAAGGCAATAAAAATCTGCAATCGATTGCAAAAAAATGATGATTTCCTTTCCTTTTTGGATTATCATATAAAAAAATAATAAAGGAGTGGCAGCATGTTGAGTTCAAAGCTTTCATTGAGAGGTTCCTATGATGTGTTCACACCTGAATTTATGGTGGCGTTTGATTTTTTGAAAAGAAAGGACCTTGCGACTTTGCCTGAGGGATGGATCGAGCTTGAAGAGGGAGTGAGGGCCTCTGTCCAAAGATATTCCACATTCGGATTTGATGAGGTGGCCTTTGAATCCCATGAGAGATATTATGACATCCAATATGTCATAGAGGGAATGGAATACTGTGCCGTTGCAAAAAGGGAAGGCCTTTGTGTCAAAACCCCTTATGATGCGGAAAACGACATAACTTTCTATGAAGATCCTGATATGTACAGCAATGTCTTGCTGGAAAGTGGCGATTATATAATCCTTTCTCCCTTTGATGTCCATAAACCCAGGCTCGTTGCGGGAAAGAAGATGGAAATCAGGAAAATAGTGTTGAAGGTTCCTGTCTGAAAATGCATTGTGGATGTTTTTATCCATTATTGCGCTTAGACCGTTCATGCCGTTTCCAAAATGGGAAACGTATCCACAACGGTCTTTTTTATGTGCTTTGCCTGTGTGTTCCAGGTGCTTTCTGTAGGTATGATGTATTCTTTATGCATATGTGCCGGGGCTCTTGTTTTCCTCCTATTCAATGCTTATCTTCCGTGTAATCGAAAGATTAATCCCAGGAGGGATCAAATGTATTATTCAAGTGGAAATTACGAGGCTTTCGCACGACCGAAGAAACCGGCGGGCGTGGACGGAAAGTCGGCATATATCATCGGTAGCGGGCTTGCCGCGCTTTCTGCCGCATGTTTTCTTGTTCGCGACGGTCAGATGAAAGGAGAGAACATCCATATTCTGGAAAAGGACCCGATACCCGGAGGAGCCTGTGATGGTTATAAATATGAGAACCTGGGCTATGTCATGAGGGGCGGCCGTGAAATGGACAACCATTTCGAGTGCATGTGGGATCTGTTCCGTTCCATCCCCTCGATAGAAACGGAAGGCGTCAGCGTGCTCGATGAGTATTATTGGCTTAACAAGGAAGACCCTAACTATTCTCTCTGCCGTGCAACCATCAACAGGGGAGAGGATGCGCACACGGACGGCAAGTTCTCGATTTCTGACAAGGGTGCAATGGAGATCATGAGACTGTTCTTCACTCCCAATGAGGATCTCCAGGATGTTGCCATCGAAGATGTCTTTTCCTCAGAAGTGCTGGATTCGAACTTCTGGCTATACTGGAGATCGATGTTTGCTTTTGAAAATTGGCATTCCGCTCTTGAAATGAAGCTGTATATCCAGCGGTTCATCCACCACATAGGTGGGCTTCCCGATTTCAAGGCGTTGCGCTTTACCCGATATAACCAATATGAATCCATGATACTACCCATGGTCAAATACCTGCAGGAGCATGATGTCAGCTTCCATTACGGTGTGAAGGTGGATAACGTTTTATTCGATTGTGGGGATGGAAAGAAAAAAGCCGTTGCAATTAAAATTGAAACGGACGGGATGAAGGATTCCATAAAGCTGACCGAAAACGATCTGGTCTTCATAACCAATGGTGGTTGTGTTGAAAACTCATCTTTGGGCAGTCAGGACAGTCCCGCCGTTTTCAATAAGAAAATAAAATCAGGCGGCGGATGGGACATGTGGAAAAAAATTGCAGCCCAGGATCCATCGTTTGGACATCCTGAAAAATTCTGTGGTGATCCGGAGCTTTCCAACTGGATGAGTGCAACGGTGGAAACCCTTGATCAGAGAATTATCCCTTATATCAAGAAGATTGCAAAACGGGATCCCTTCACAGGAAAGGTCGTTACAGGCGGTATTGTAACTGTGAAGGATTCTTCCTGGCTTTTGAGCTGGACGATCAACAGGCAACCTCAGTTCCACTCCCAGCCAAAGGACCATTGCCTTGTATGGCTGTATGGACTGTTCAGCGACAAGGAAGGCGACTATGTGAAAAAGCCCATGAGAAAATGCACCGGAAAGGAAATCTGCATGGAATGGCTCTATCATATCGGGGTACCGGAGGAGCTGATTGAGGATTATGCTTCAACAAGTGCCAACACGATTCCCTGCATGATGCCATATATCACGGCGTTCTTCATGCCGCGCGCTTTCGGAGATAGGCCGGATGTTGTTCCGGAGAATGCGGTCAACTTCGCATTTCTCGGACAGTTTGCCGAAACCAAGCGCGATACGATCTTTACCACCGAGTATTCGATAAGGACGGCCATGGAAGCTGTGTATACGCTTCTGGATGTGGACAGGGGAGTGCCGGAAGTATGGGGAAGCACCTATGATGTCCGCTGCCTTCTTGATGCTGCTGTGAAGCTGAGGGATGGAAAGAAAATAACCGATATGAAACTCGGAATTTTCGAGTCCCTCGCCCTAAAGGAAGTTCTAAAGAAGACCAAGGGTACGGATATTGAAAAACTGTTAAAGGAATACGGTCTGATATGACCATCTGCCGGGATCGCATTGTCTGCGGTCCCGGTTTTTTTATTAAAAGATTTGCTTTATGTTTGTCAGTAAGGCAATATTTGTTTATGAAGCTTGTGGAACGAGGGGTGCTTGAGGCCTCTGATATTTTTTTCAACGGCAATCTCTGTAAAGACGGTTTTTTCTACCATCTCATATGCACTGGTCATTACTATTGCAACGGATTGTATAAAGTGAGTAGGAACAGTCTCGACAGTTATCTTATAATCTATGTCAAAAGCGGGCAGGGCTATGTTGTGGAATCAGGGATCCGTTATCCTTTGCTGGAAGGAGAGATGGCCATACTTGACTGCTATGGACGGCCAAGTTATGGTACGGAAACCGGCTGGGAGATATTGTGGGTGCACTTCGATGGACTTGAGATCAGAAGTTTGTATAAAAGCCTTTCAGGAATAATAGCAAAACATCCGCTCAAGGATGTTGTGGAGAGGGCTTTTGAGAAGATACTCGTGCCTTTCCAGGAAGGTGGACAGCCTACAGACGCAATAACAAACAAATATATAACAAATCTTCTTACGGAATTCTTTGAAAGCGATAGGGACGACATTATGAATGGGAAAGGAAGGCGATTCCAATCTGTCTTCAATTATATAAATAAGAATCTCGATAGGGCGATCAGCCTTGATGAGCTTGCCAATATTGCCAATCTTTCGAAATATTATTTCATCAGGGCCTTTAAGGATGAGACTGGAATGACTCCACATGAATACATCATAAATGCCCGTGTAAATACAGCGGTTTTCTTTATTTCCACAACAGATCTCAGCATGAGTGAAATAGCATTTAAATGTGGGTTTTCAAACGATAGTGCTTTTAATAATTCATTTAAAAGATATATTGGGGATACCCCGTATTCATATAGGAAAAAGAGTATGGAGAACGTATTACTAAAAAAATGAAAGGGAACCGATATCACACGGTTTTCAAGAGAGAAAAAGCTATATCGTCATCAACCGGATGCTTTCCCTGTTGATTCCGAAGCATATCCAGTCTCAGTACTCAGCCCCAGATTCTTTAATAGTGAGCACCCGGGGAAACGGAAAAAGAGTAAAAATTTCCCGAGCACCCTATTTGTTTATTTTTCAAGAAGGAACGGTATGAGTGCCTTATGGTCTTTTGCGCTTATGAGGTATCCGTTTATTTCCAAAGCTTTGGAGAATGCCTCTTCGGCTTCCTTTACCTTTCCCAGTCCGAGATTACCCAAACCGATCACAAAATAGCAGTGTGCGCGGTTCTTCCTGTTCAAATCATCATCCCAAAGCTGCAGGTCAGGCAGGCTGACGGCGAAGAAATCTATCTTCACATCATCGAAAATATGTTTTTCACCATAGTCGATAAGTTTGTTGAATTTCATTGCCGCAGCTTTCGTATCTCCAAGTTTGTTCAAAGCCAGCCCTTGGTACATGATCATATCGGCCGGTTGATCGTAATAATACATGGCTCCGGTAAGATCTTCTGCTCCCCAAAGGGCTTTCTGGAAATTCTCCATGGCCTTTTCCTTGTTTCCTTTCTTTTCTGCGACCAATCCGAGCAGATACCTGATGTCGTTGTCCTTGCTACCCTCCAGCTTGCCTTCTCCTAGGTTGTAAGGATAAACGAGCGCATCTTCAAGATGTTTTTCAGCTGCATCGAGATTGCCTTTCTCCATTTCGGCTATCGCAATCATCTTGTTTGCGAGAATATACTCATGGCTTACCTTGCCTTCCCCTCCTTCCCATGGATGGAATTTATGAGCCATTATCATCGAGAGCGCCTTTTCATGTTCTCCGAGGATATTCAACAGGTAGACATAGGTACAATAAAGATCGTCCCTGACTTCTATTAGGGAAATATTGTCGTCAAAGGCTTTCTTTCTCTTTATCGCATCGACTCCGAGCTTCTCCTTGAGCTGATCCAGCTCCAAAAACACGCGTGCATCGGTCTTGTCGAGCTTGAAAGCCCTTTCAAGGTATGACAGAGCTTCCTGTTTTCTTCCCATCTTGTTGCATAGTACGATGGCGAGGTTGCGTAGAAGAGTGGGGAAGTTGGAATCCAGATTGAAGGATTTCATCCAGCATAAGAAAGCATCCTCATATCTTTTTTTATCATAATAGAGACATCCAAGATAATAAGGTGCCTTTGCATCCTTGTCGTTTTTCCTAATCGCATATTTAAGAACAGTCTGGTCGTCCAGTGTGTTTGGGAAACAGTATATGCTGTCGGCCTGCTGTGCCTTCTCAAGCATTTTGTTCTCCATCGTCTCATCTCCAATAAGGCTTGCAGCATATGCCGAATAGTAATATTTCATCGGACTGTCCGGCATGATTGCAAGCAATTTGAGCGCTTCGCCATAAAAGCCCCAGGCGATGAGATCCGCCGCGGTATAAATGAAGGAAGCTTTTCTGCAATGCATCTTTTTTTTCAGATCATCTCCATCGACCTTCTTCTCTTCCATTAGAAAAGTCCAGCTTGCCCAATCGAACGGGTCGTATTCAAGATTCTTTTCTGCTGCTTCGATGGCCTTTTTCTTTTTCCCACTGGCAGATAAAAGGAATACCTTAAGTGCTTTTGCCTTGATGTTATGTGCATTGTAGACCAATGCCCTGTCCACAAAGTACATGGCCTGGGAATAATCTTTTTTTGAGGATGCAATGGATGCAAGCTGATACCAGCCTTTCTCGCAACCGTCTTCCGTCCATGTTGTCTTGTAGAACATATCGAACGCCTCGTCCTTTTTCCCCTGGTATAAAAGCGTCAGTCCGAGATAGTAAAGCGGCTCGCTGTTATAAGGATTCGGAGTTCTCCATGTGATTCTTTTAAGAGCCATTCTGAAATGCTTTTCAGCTTCCTCAGGCCTGGATCTTCTTAAAAGCAGAAGCCCATAGGCCGTATTGATACGGCTGTCGTATGCATCTCTTTTCAATCCTTCGAGATAGTACGGATCAGGATCGAATGTGGCATGCCGGTACTGTTCAATCTGCTGTCCGGTAAGAAGCAGTTCCTCATTCGTCATGATCTCCTCCGGGGCCTTGGCCGCTTCTGCCGGTTCCGGTATTTCCTCTATTGTTTTCTTTTTCGGAGCGGATGAGATGATGAGCCTTCCTTTTGCATCATGCACGGAGAATACGAGCTCATCTTCCCGGTACTTTGTCTTCACACTGTCGGAAAAGCCTTCTTCGACTGTGATCGGTGTGTTCTTCTCATAAATGATCTCATTTTCGTGTGTTAATTTAATCTTGATTTCTTTCATATAGGATGTGGGGTAGGCGTACATCACGCATTCGTCATTTACACATTCGAAATTGATGACCATTTCCGTGGAGGCATTTTTCACATAGCCTGCATTCTTATAGGGCATGAAGTATTGTGTGAAGGTCTTTTCTTCAAACGGCATCAGCCAGCTGAAATCTGGCTGGTTGTCCGTATATACGCCGGTCATAAGTTCTATGTATGGGCCATTCGCGTCAGTCAGATTCCTATCCCAGGCTTGGCCGAAGTCGCCGCACCCCCATGTCCACTGTTTCTTGCCTGGGGATACGTGGTGGTCGGCCACATGAAGAAGCCCAGCCTTCCTACCATAATCGTAACCGCCTACAAAGTTGAAATTACTCTTATGTGCCATGTACGATGTTGGTACGGGGATGTTTTTATAGCGGGAAATATCAACTCCTTCGCTGTAGTCGTGTTTGTAATAAACACCGGTTGCGATCGGGAATTTGGAAACAGCACGCTTGCCATGGTCGAAAACGGCGTTCACGTCCGGAGGAAATACCGATTGTGTATCATCGTTCACGGCAACAGCAGGATTGGCCCACCAAAGGAATGTCTGAGCCATGTCCGTCCTGTTGTAAAGCTGTGCATTGATTTCGATGTATGCCTTTCCCGGATGTATGGTAAAACGTGTAAGAACCTTCGTGCCGTACATCTCGTCCAGATCGCCGGTTTCAAGACTTACCGAGCCGTCCCCATTCTCGAGCATCCTGAAATCCGTCTGCATGTATGTTGTGGGACGGTGGTGCTGCGGCCAGTTAAATTCGATTCCTCCGCTGATCCACGGGCCGAGCAGGCCGACTAGAGCGGGTTTGATGACCTCGTTATAATATACAAAGTCATATCCATTTGTTTTATCGTATGCTCTCTGTATCCTTCCACCCAATTCAGGAAGAATCATCACTTTGATGTATTCGTTTTCAAGAAAAATGGCCTCATATTCCTTGTCGATCTTCTCATCGTATATTTTGTCGATCACGGGGTATGGATATACTTTTCCGCATGAACCTTGATAGACTCTCTTTTCAAGGAACATCGGATTTCTGTCGGGCTTGCCAACCTCGTATGTGGGTATTACAACCTTTTCTTTCCATATTTTTGCGAACGATCCGTGCCTATCCATCTGTTTCTGTCTCCTTAGCTCTAGAATACTATCGGAAATTGCACAGAACAATTCGAAAAAATGCTTAATTATTGTTAAAAATTGCTATTCTCTATATATCTTAAGCCTCATAAACATTTATTTTTTTCATAGTGTGTTGCTGAAAAAAAACAATTCGGTGAATATCAATCAAATTTGTGAAATACTATTGACATGTTTTTTCTTATCCGGTAGGATAACACAGCAATGTGGGAGTAGCGAAGCTGGTTATCGCGCTGGCCTGTCACGCCGGAGATCGCGGGTTCGAGCCCCGTCTCTCACGAAGAAGTCAAGTCCTTACGATGTAAGGACTTTTCTTATGCCTTCTTAAGCCGATTTTCCGGATTTTGTGCAAATTTTGTGCAAATCGAAATTTTATCATTTTCAAATTTTTTGAATTTATAGCATTGCCATTTTTTATTACTTTTTTTGCCTTTTGGAAATTTGTGGCATGGTGTGACAAATTTAATTTTGGCCATTTCTCCTGCTTTTATAAGTCTTGTTGAAATTAAAGTCATGGTTAAATCGCAATTGGCTGGATTTGTTTCGGTTCTTTATTTTTGTTGATGATATGGGGATTTCAGTCTGTAGTATCTAAGCTTATCCATATCCATGTTTTATCAGGTATCCCCCCCCCGATTGAATTGACCCCCGAAAGGTAGACACAAAAAAGGCCTTTTCACATTAAAGAAGGTCTTGCTTGTGTCTACCGTTAGGGGGACAGTTCATTATGACAAGTGGTAAAGCATGTAACCAGTCCGCAATTTTTCAGACGCTCATCCTTTTCAAGATCGTGGTAGTAGTGTATGTCTTCGATTGTTTTTTTCCCTCCATTCCTCTTATTCGCTTTAGTAATGGTTCCTGTATGAGGCCAGTTTTGAAGCCAGGTGTCCTCTTTTATGGATGCTAGATGCACATGCTGTCGAATCATTGGGTTGAGTCCCTGTTCAAGCATCGCAGCGAGCGCCTTGTGGCTTGTTACATGATAAAGAAACTCAGGAGGTTCTATCTCAGGTCTTATGACCTCTTTTTTGAAACTATGACCGTAATAGGCCGTATCCTTTCGCCTTCAATCACGGACCTCTTTTTACCAGGCATTTTCAATGCCGCTTTCAGATTCTCTTGTGTATGTGCATGATCTTTTTTATATTCCGATAAAAAGTTCCGATATAGGTATATAATAATCGATATCCATATTAAGGTCAAAGGATTCGGAATGATGGCGGGAACAACGATTGTCGTTATGCTCCTGATTTTCATTTACCTTATTTTCGAGAAGTATATAATTCAAGGAATCGCCCGCGTAAGTCTTAATGGTTGACATCATTTGATTTGCGGCTTGTTTGTCGAAAATCATGAAGGAGAAAAAAACGTGAAAAAGCTATTGTAATCGCTTTCCTGTTTGCGCTTTCTGCTGTGTTTTCAGCAGGCGGAAAGGAAAATGCTTCAACGGCTAGCCGCTGAAGAAATCACGTTGGAGGATCTTAGAAATGCTGGAATCATGCTTGAGCTCTGGCATGCTCAGACCAACGAGAACGGAGGAGCACTTGATAAGGTTGGCGCACTTTCCAATGGTACCAACGAATATGACATCAAGGGCAATGCGACCTGCCAGGGTGTTTATGGCGATTGTCACAAAAAGATTTTAAATGCCCTTGCAACATGAACGGCTCTGAATATCGGGCAGGCATATAACAACATGATGACCTATATGCAGAGTGGAAAGCTGATGGATCTGACTGATTGTCTTTCTGATGATTTTGGTATAACCCAAAAAGATCTTGCGCTTGCTGTCTCTTCTTATCTTGAGGAAAACAGGGCGTTCCAGGATGGCAGGACCTATGCGACAAGTCTTGGAAATCCACCGAAGCCATGTTCGATAACAAAACATTTTACGATGAGCATGGCTTGAGCGTGCCTAAAACCATGGATGAGCTTGCGGATGTTGCCTAAAAAAACGGCTGATCACAGGCAAGCCGGAGGTGGAATTTGGTTCGATGGACAATCCTGACATCTATGGTCCGGTGAATTTCGGTTCCAAATATGCGGATATACATGAAAAAATCTATCTTCTAGATGGAGATAACCTGACTAAGACCATGGTTTTCTATCGATGGTGGCATAAGGGGATAAAAGAAGGCTTCTTCCGCACTGCTGGTGAAGATGGATATTGTTCAGAGCCGTTCTCAACTGGAAATGTAATCATTTGTATCGGTTCTTCTGCCGGCACTGCATATATCATGCCGGACGGTTTTGAAGCAGCAACCACCTATTCTCCGACCGGGGTGAATCCGGCTGTCATCCAGCAGGGAGGCAGCTTCTGTGGATTCAGCACAGGGGGATGCACTTGCCGATCTTGCAACCAGCATCTTCCTTGAATACATGTATGATGCCGAGGCTTACGGCCTGTATGTCGCCGCACCATCCAGCAAGGCAGGAACATGAACTGCAGCCTATAAGGAAAGCATCGCAAACGGTGGGATGGGCTCTGAAGCGAAAGATGTGAGTGCGACATACCTTGATGGGGTGCTCTCCTACGATCCCGCATTTGCAAACAGCTATAGGACCGTCATGCGCTTGCCGATGTGGTTGAAAGCATTGCTCTTGATAAGGTGACAGCATCCGGTGCCTCGCTGGGGCTGAAGTACCTCATCGAGAATAACTCTCCAGTCGTGGTCAATCAGGCTATAAGCCGTTTCGAGTTTATCGATGCATGGAGGTTGCCGGGAAACGTCGACTATTTCGATGCGTTTGTGACACAGGTCAACAACTCAACCTGTAAACGTAGCGTGAATCAGGAATTCATTGGTGCTCCGCCCATGCTGAAGATCGACCATCATACCATGATGGACAGCTACGGAAATGAGAACATCTAGGAGATCCTTTCCTCCTGCTGCGAAATTATAGCATTCCATGCGGTTCAAAAGAATTTCAGAATCACAAGGATGGCTGCCATGTGCCTGTATGCGGGCAGGGTTACCGATACCGGACGTTTTGCCTATCCATCTGTAGGGCCGGATACGCTGAGGTCTGCCATAATCCTGTTATGCACGGGATTCAACATGGGGTTTCTGATATCAAGAATAAATGAACGCAGTATGGAGAATGTAAATTTCGTCATGCAGTGTAACCTGGCTGATGATAAGCGAAAAGGAGGTGGTGTACATGTACATCACCCAGGATGTCATAGACAGATTCCATCTTACTCCGGGCATGGTAGTGAGACGCTTTCGTGCATGCGGGACATCAGGAACCATACAATCTTCGTCCTATTTGCTGATCTGAACGGAAAGGTCCGTGTGGAGTCCATGTCCGACAGGATAATGATTAACCAGGTGGCGGTTGCATTCGGAGGAGACGGACACGCCTTCGCCTGCGGTGCGTAGCTGGACAGCAGCTCGATGATTCCGGATGTGGCCGCGGAACTTGAGAAGTGTTTGTGAGACAGTCCTTAAAGGTGCTCTTTTGAGCACTTTTTTTATTGTGCAACGAAAACCTCCGTTTCGAACGGAGGTTCCGGAAAGCTTTAGCTATACATAAAAATGAAAACCTGTCCGATAATCGTAGGTGT
>CASDPA010000028.1 GCA_949282255.1 uncultured Spirochaetales bacterium | reverse complement strand
CTTTAAGACCTAACGACATTATTCAGTAGCCACTCCGTTTTAAGCGGCCAGCTCACTCCGTTCGGGCGAATTGGCCGCTCCATTTTTCCGAACATAGCACTAAGCTATCTATACGATAGCAAACAATGGGCTTCATCAACGAGAATTATGTCAAAATTTCTAAGCTATCTATACGATAGCAAACGCGTTGTACGGTTCGAGGTAGACCTTCTTGATTTTCTAAGCTATCTATACGATAGCAAACTCATACTTCCTCCCAAGCCTTTTCCGTCAGATTTTCTAAGCTATCTATACGATAGCAAACATATTGTTTTTCGGATAACGGTGGCGTTACTTTTTCTAAGCTATCTATACGATAGCAAACTGATAAGAGCCTCGATTATCTTTTTTTTCTTCTTTCTAAGCTATCTATACGATAGCAAACTAGATGGGAGCGGGAAGAAACATTTTTTGTCATTTCTAAGCTATCTATACGATAGCAAACAGATAAGACCAAACCTGTTCGAGTTCTTCGTTTTTCTAAGCTATCTATACGATAGCAAACAAGGGACATGTACCATACACCGCTCTTTGCGCTTTCTAAGCTATCTATACGATAGCAAACTGCGACCTCGACCTTATAGCTTTGGCCTTTTCTTTCTAAGCTATCTATACGATAGCAAACATCAGCAATGGCTCTACGATGTTTATGGCTCCTTTCTAAGCTATCTATACGATAGCAAACAGACTTAACAACACTTTCAATCTATCCGAAATTTTCTAAGCTATCTATACGATAGCAAACACATACACAAAACCTGAAAGCAATCACTGGTGTTTCTAAGCTATCTATACGATAGCAAACGGTTAAGTAAAACTTATAACTTATTTAATATAATACAATTAACTTAAAATACAAAAAAAAACCTTTTTTAAAAATCTGGAACATTTCCTCCTAAACTAAGACCATAAAGATTAAACTCTTCTACTTTTTCCTCCAATTCACATTTGCAATCAATATAAATCCTGAAAGCATTTTGTGAAGAATAGCTTTTAATATAAAGTGATGGTAAATGATTTATAGCTATAGGCTTAAATTCTTTATAGGCCTCTCTTGCTTCTTCAAGTGTAACACTCTTACGTTTTACCATTCTTCTTGCCAATCGTTCAGCATTAGTTTTTGATTGAACCCTATAAAATCTTAAATATGTTGTAGATTCTGGGACAAGAGCTATATCAGAACATTCTACATATCCAGAAAGCTTATCAATAATCTGACTAATATTAAGATTTATAAGACTTTTTTGATCATAAGCAAAAATTCTGAAAATTCTTCCCAACGTCCTATTACCTCCTTTTGCATATTCCGGAAAAGAAAGAGCAAAACGCCCTTTTCCAAATTCATTTTTATTGTTAACAAAACCAAAATGCAACAGAGAAAATAAATCTGCGCCTATTTTCCATAGTCCACCCTTTTGATCTGGGAATAATCTTATTTCCTGATAATACTGTAATTTCATCTTAATTCCTTTGTACTCTTCCCAAATACCCCGCCACGAATAATCATTGCCATGAAGAAATGTTTGTCTTCATCTCTTTCCAAAGCATCATCCCAGACATATGTATCACATATTGAATAGAAATCTGTTGTTTTTTCAGATCGGAAAGCCTTGCTGATTGTTGTAACGGGTCCATAGGAATCTATAGCAATAGGCCCTACTCCTTCTTTTTCTCCAAATGCAGGATACCAGGTATCAATAGTTCTAATAGCATTACCTATTTTCTGGGAATGAAAGGCCGCACAAGAATTAATCGAATATAATATCTTACTCTTCTTATCTTTATCAGATTTATCTAATACCATCTCTTCGCTTGGATAGACTTCCTGAGATTTTCCTATTTTTGCAAAACATACAATCTCAAATAAAGAGGCTTCGCTCCCCATAAATGTTTCTGCAATTCTATTAGCAAACTCCTCGACTACAGTTTTTTTATTTCTGTCAAAGTCTCTTAAAGAAAATTCTTTTGCATTGAACTCCCACTTATTTTTAGTCTTGCAATCTGTTACAATGACTTCTATTTTTTCAGCGCCAAGCCTATTTCGCCAAAGATATCTGGCAGCTGCAATATTATAAGCATATCTGAAACTTAATTCCGAAAACTTGTACCTATCTTTATATGCAGATATTTTCTCTTGATACTTCTTTAAAAAAGCTGAATTGCTGCAAGCAGATGGAATTTCAATATTGCCAAGGAACTTAACCGTAAACTTCATGACCAAGGTATCATCATTTTCATCAAGGAAACAACAATCTACAGTCTGAGGATTGGCATTTTCAATCTTTGCAGAAAGCTTCATTGGATCTTTTAAAATCGAATCATCCAAACTGTTGGAGATTGTTCCTCTTACAGATTTTTCTCTGATAGCTAAAGGTCTAGATATTTTTACTCGATTCTCCCAAGTTGTACCATAAAGAAATCCATCAGAAGGTACTATCTTTTTTTCAAATGCTAATACTTTTACTTCCTTTCCTTCATCTTTGTGCTTTGCCATTTTATTCTCCTCCATTACAAATACACATATATAATGATTTTTCCAAATCAGTCTTATATTTCCATAACAGCCAATCAATACCATATATAGTATTGACCATTCTGTATTCTCCAAGAGTTATCAGACTCTCTCCAAATACATGATCAGTGTCATTATCTCTTTGATTGTCAACTTTCATTGGTTCTGACAATCCTTGATATCCAACGACAATAGGAACAATCCACCCATCTGCCCTACGATGACTATTCCACTCTATATAACCATCTTCATGCCGTATACAATCATGATGGATGGCAAGATAGTCAATAAGTGCAACAATGGGATCTATTCCTTCTTTCATGGCTTCTTGCAACAGCTCTCTTCGTTCAATCAAAGCATAACCAGGAATCAATGGTCTGATGATTTTACTGATAGCTTTATCGTCATCTTGGTCAATTCTGGGATAATATTTTATTACTGAACCATATGAATTTAGTACACCACCCTGTTTTGAGCAGGGAATGTCAATAATACCTCCAGCAATACGTAAACCATTAAGCAAAATGTCATCTATATCAGAAATGAATTGTGCTTCATCATCTAAGTAGTCGCACCCAACCTCACACATCAATGAAACTGTAAAATCAATTTTTGGATCTGGAATAGTGGATGGCCGTACCCATTGTCCTTCATTTTTCTTATCCATTTTCAATGGATTAGATGAAGCAACCAAAAGTTCTCTGTTAAATCTGTCGAAGAAAGTTTTTAAATTAAATTCATGTATGATAATTCCAACTCCATTAAAACATAAGTTTTCATAACCTTTATGATTCAACTCTCTTTGCAGTTTATGTATTGCCCCTAGAAAAGCTGTTATGGATGGAATTCCAATTGTAATCGGAGAAGCCTGAGCATTTGCATTACAAACTTGCAAATGCGATAGTACAAGATAGTTCTTGATACTGCTCATTGTATGAATACCTCCTTATGATCAATAGCGAATCCTTCAATAAAATTGAATTCTGCATCTCCAAACCGGATAGCATTTTTAATAAGTTTTTTATAAGTAGTAAAGAACCATTTTGAGAACTCCTTAGCTATTATACTCTGCCAGTCACTATTCTCATATCGTTCTTCTTTACCGAAAAGCATTATTTCCTGGGCAACAGAAAGACTATCACTTGCTATTATCGTATTCTTTTCGATTTCATATCTGACAGATGCAATATCTAATGCAATTTCACCTAATATATTTAACAGGCAATTATCACGAGCATTACGAATTCTAATGTTGTTTATATCAAGATTAAATATAGCATGTATTTTTTCAAACATCGCCTTATACTTATTTTGATTAATAGACTCATAAAAGAAATTGCTTTTAGGAATTCTTATCTTTCTATTTGTGATTTTGGGCGGTACGGATTTGATTAGCTGTTGCCTTTTCAGCAAACTATTCAAAAAACTGATATTCTGGGGTTTAGATCCGCCATATGATATATCGACAAGATTAGGAAGTTCCCAATAACCATTCTCCAAGTACAGGTTTTTCCTTTCATATTCGTAAACGCTCATAGGAGTATTCTCATCTACATTACCAGGGTTGTTATTGTACTCTTTATTCTTTATCAAAGTTTGATTAAAAGAATAAATAAGAGAACTACTATAAAGCGGCGTAATCAAATGATAGGAACCATCTTCTAAAGGGAAAAAAACCTGTCTAAGACGGGAATCCGTACAATACGGTAAATTCGCCTTAATCATCCCTTCCAAAATTTCCCTTGCCTCACTACAATCGGTACCAATAAAGGAAAAAAAATCCTCGGCGACCAAAGAAGACTCAGATATATGTTTGTATAATGGCATATCATCTACAAGAATGCTCATAAAATCAGTAGCAGCCATCGCTCCTGCATTTCTATACGAATCCATATATTCCGGAATATTTCCGGTACGGATATAGCCATCAGGATCATATTTATGAATTATATTAGGATAAGAAACAATTGCGTCTGGATGGATGAATTTTGGAACATGGGTTGCAAACTGTCGCTGGCTTGCAATTTTTAATATCTCAAGAATCCATTCCTTGCAATCGGATTCCGACACATCTATTCTTTTCAAAGCCTCTGATAAAACATCATGCTCCAATTGTTCATCTAATGAAAGTTCTTTATCTTGCTGAATCTTCTCTAATCTTTTGAAATCCGTTTCCTGTTTTTTTCTAACCCTTACAGAAACATAATTCTTAATATCCGGATGCAACATTGTTCCCTCCTTAATCATATTTTTTCCTCTTCAAAACCGAAGTCATCCGAGTATTTCCAATTCTTGTTTGGATCGAGGCATACTCCGCCATACTTCTTTGCCACAGCATTAAAACTAACTCCTTTTATCTTGCATAATCTTTGCACAATATCTATATAGGACATTTTTTTCCAAATATTTGCTTTATTTTCATTACAATCATCATTTTCAAATGTAATTCCATAAATTTGTTCAATTTTTTTCCATTCACCATCTGAATATTCAAAAAAACCAAGACCTCCTCTTTCTTTTTCGAGCAAAAATACTTCAATACTATTACCATCTTCTTTTCTAAAAGGACAGAACTTCTGTGATAGAGCAGTTAACATTGTTGGGCCAGAATAAAAAGATGCCAAATCCATTGAATTACAAGTACTCTTTTCTTTTAAAAGATCTTGAACATGTTTATGTTCTAATTCAATAAAATCATTTACTTTTGGATCATCGAGAAATGAAATTCTTGGTATTGAAGTAATACCCTTCTTCAAAACCTCCTGATTAATCAATTGAGTTACATCATGAGAAGGTAGCCGCATCGAATTCGTCTCAAATCCTGGCCGTCTATAACATATTCTATCATTGCGCAAAGCTTTCCAATTATATTGAAGTATTCCTACATTAGGCTCATCCACTTCTATATCTCGATGTCTCAACACCCTACCCGATGTCTGAACAATGGATCTATATGAAGCAGGCTCAATGACTGCCCATGAAAAATCATGATCCCTTCCAAGTTCCTCTACAGGAGAGGATATGAGGATGAAAATGACATTACGACTTTCCGACTTATCCAAAATATATCTGATATCAGAATCTGCAAAAATAGCATCTGGATCCTTTCGACACAAAACTTTATCCAAATAGCATTCTTGCTCATGTCTGAAAATCATCAATTCCCTGGCATGGTATGTCATGAATCTAAGTTCGGTCTCCTCATTAGGCTCTATTTGAGAGATATATCTACTAAATTTGATACATTGCTCGATATTTGAAAACCTAACAAGGCCAAACGAAGTTTTCCTACCAGTTTTAACATCAATCTCGAAATGACGCTCATGAAGAATATGAATTTCCTTTTCTATTGAAGAAAAGTATTCCTCTACCGTTTTGATTTCAATATGAATTATTTCTCCCTTCTTATTAGATCCTTTCCTTTGAAGCCTTTGTATACGCTTCTCGACAAATAATTTGAGTTTACTTCTATACTCCTGTCTAAAAATATGTTCTTCACTTTTATTTGAAGAAGCTCCTACAAATCCGTATGAAGAACTAAACTCATCCACGAATAAGCATAGTACCTTTTTCTTAGCTCTATGCAGTTTTGCATACTCACCCCAACCTCGCTGATACGCAGCAGATAGACCTTCTGCAACTTCAGGAGGTATTGTTGCTGAAGAAATAACGATTTTACGGCCAAATACACCGCATAAGTATACAAATCTTCCCACAGCAATCAAATCAGAGCCGGAATAATCATCTATTTCGTCAATGACAATATCAGATGAAAGAAGTCTCAACATCGGTATTACATTCTGTGCACCTTTTGTCTTTTCCGAGGCCTTAATCATTTGATCTATTGTACAGATCAATATAGGCGGATATACCATTTTTAAAGCAGATTCATCATCCAATATTTTTTTCATCGGGTAGTCTTTAGGAATCTCACATGCTTCAACACCAGTAATTGAAAGTTCATCTTGGATATCACTTTCATCATTTATTTCTTCTTTCACAAGGTCTACATAAGCCGTTGAACCAACGATTATCGATAAATCCTCCTTATCTATACCCAACCGTGTCTTGTACTCATTTCCCGTTTGGAGTGTCAGCGTCCTCAATCCCAGAAGAATTGAACACCGTAATGATTCATCTGAAGATAATCCATGCAGAATCTTGGCGTTTGCAATCGTTTTTCCACAGCCAGTACTTGCCATATTTACAACAAAAACGCCTACACGTTCCAAATCGTCTTCTTTTTTGGCCTTTTTTATTGCTTCTGTGGCTTTATCCTGCCATCTATATTTTTCAATGCTTCTCGCTTTCAAAGTTCTGATATCATATGCTGATGGAAGTTGGTCATGAATAAATGGAATAAAATGGACAAAACTCAAAGCAATACTCATGACTCCCAGAAGATGCTCTACCAAAGTCTGGTTCGGTTTCCCATTCTGCAAGACATTTGCAATCAAAGAAGTTTCCTTAGAAGCATGCCCTATTAAGGAGGATTGCTTATGGTCTCCTAAGACTAAAGCACATCTTGAAAGAAATAAAACCTCATAATAAGAATTGATATTTTCAAGTTCCGTAATCAGATCTACAAACCCCAGAAGCCGTTTTGCCCACTTTGCACATTCTTTAATCCAGCAGGAATCATCAAGGAATTTCAATCCATTACTAAAGGAAAACACCTTATCAACTTTATTTTCTTCATTAGTTGCATAGCCTCCTATCTGAGAATCAAGATATTTTTGATATAAATAAAAATCCGATATACTCTGCCCTTTGAGTTTATTAATTTTTTCAATGTCAGTAACAGAATAAGGAATCCTGTGATGAGAAAGAATAAGCCATGAAATAAAATCAAATGTTGGAAATCCCGTTGTCTTTTGAAAGAATGAATTATAGTCCCTCGTCAAACAATCTAAGGCATTCAGTATTTTCCTTTCATCAAGTCTCTGTTCTGATAAAGCAAGAAGCCATTCTTTATCACTTGAAGCATTAACGCTCTTAATATAAGAAAAAAGGAGCATGCACGATATCCATTCATGTCTTAGAGGATCCCCTGATTTTATATTATTTTTCAGTTTTTCCTGAAACCAATCATTACATTTACCGACATCGTGCCATAAAGCTGATAAACCAACCAAGGAAGAAATCAACGGCAGATGATTCCATCTATCTTCATCTTGTCTAATGTATTTCGCCTTGGAGGTTTCATTCACAGGAACATTTCCGTTACTGTCAAAGCGGTCCCTTCTGCCAACAATCCAAAGTAATTCCGTTTGCATTTTCCCTTTGACCAATATACATGATACTGCTGTATCTTTTGCAGCGATTCGTCTTAATTCAGAATGAACAGAGTCCAATCCAGCCTGCGTAATTGCCGTCATCCAACTCCGTCGTCCAATTCTATTGGCATAAGCATCAAGAACATAATTTACTCTTTTAATAGATTTGTTCTCAGATTCAGATTGGAAGACTACTATCATCTTTCACTCCAGATATTTTTTTGACAACATCAAACATATAATCCATAGCACAATGGTTCAAAAACATCGAAATACAAAGTTCCCTGAATTTCTCATCAGTTACCGATTCTTTTGCAGCAATGAAGGCAGTTGGAAGAACTAAAGCATCTTTAATCAAATCAGCAACATCAAACACCAATCCACCACGTCTTGTCTTGCCGTGCATAACAGCAAAAGCATGAGGGATACCTAAGCACCACAAAACTGAAGCAGCCAAGCCATATGCAAGATAATTTCCATGGTTGAGATAGCGATTTACAATATCCAAGCCTTCTCGGTCTCTCACAAAATCTACAAATCCTGTCAATAACGCAATCTCTTTATATAATGCTTTAGTCAAAGACGCCTCAATTTGTAGCAACTTTGAAACTGAATTTGCTCCTCCTATCTGTTCGCTAAAATGAGACAATGCCGAATGGAAAAAATTATCATTTACATTGATTCCATGTTCTTTCAGAAACCTATCACTTCCCCATACTCTACATATGAATTCAAATCGGGCCTCTTGAAATATTTTTGCTGCGAACAAGCGGCTATCCTCATCATACCAAAAAGACATCCATCCCTGCATATATTCCGTTGGTCGATATTCATTTTGAGGAGTAAACCATTCTATTTCAGTCCCGGAAAATAATGGAGTGCAATCATCCCCTGAAAAACCGATAATAACGCCAGCAGAAGATAACATTCTAACTGCAGAATTTGTTATAGATGTACCAATCCCAAGTATAATTACAGTTGTATTCGCAATAGGTATATTCCAGTAGTTTATTTGTTTTGATTTTTCCGAGAGATAAACCACTCTTCCATCTTTCACCATTACCCGGCATTTCTCCAGATAATAGAGATTTGCTCGCTTTGAATGGAGTATTGATCTCAATTCATTCAATTTTTCCATTTATAAGATCCTGTAGATTATATAATAACCCAAAATCTACTTAAAAAACTTCAATTTACTACAGATAATACTCTTCAAGCTGTTCATATGTAAGAAATAGACCCATTTCTGACAAATATGGAATTCGATCTTGGTATAACTTTCTTAAAACAGGCTTCTTTTCCTCCAAAGAACCATAGTGCAATAAATTATGATGATGGCTGCATAATGAAACAATATTTGCTTCAACATCCACGCTGAATTCAAAATCCATATATTTACTAAGAGGAATCAAATGATGAGGCTCCATATATGGAAGCCCATTTTTCCTATGAAAAAGTCATATCGGTGCTATCATATTCGCATTTATGACCTGCAAGGCGAAGTGCATTTACAGCACGGTTAATATCTCTTTTAGGTATCCTTATTCCTGTTGAATTTATCGTTCTCATCTCTTGTTGCTTTTTACTTTTATTTTTATCGCAATTACATTGCATCTGCTGCAAGCATAAACAAGCTTATTTCTCTGGCAATAGGATATCTCACCAATTCTGTACAGAATGAGGACAAAAGTGCACTTGACAACGTATCTGAAGCATGAATTTTAAAGAAATAAAAAAGCTAAGCAAAAAGAACAATCATAATAGCAATCGGCCACAGATTGTTCTACCCTCAAGAATACAGACATGATAATGAGGCCTCAATTAGAGAAACAGGCACATACGATAAACTATGTGCCTATACTGGAATAGCTGAAAATATGCTTAAATGAAAAACACTGGCAATCAAGGCTAAAAAAGTCCGGATATAACACCGTCATCCGATATGTCGATGCCCTCTGCCGCAGGAACTTTCGGAAGTCCGGGCATGGTCATTATGTCGCCGGCATAGACGACAATGAAACCGGCTCCAGCATTTACCTTGATATCCCTTATTGTGATCTTGAAGCCTTTAGGCGCGCCTATCTTTTTGGGATCGTCGCTGAAGGAATATTGTGTTTTGGCAATACACACTGGATAATCCCTATACCCCTCGCTTTCCGCTTTTCTTATTTTTGATATGACTCCGGGAGCGAAAACAACCCCATCCGCATGATATATTTTTTCTGCAACAGCACGGATCTTGTCAGAAACCGAGATCTCATCCGGATAAGTGAATGTCCTGGCATTCGGATCGCATTTATCCATGGCAGAAAGAACCTTATTTGCCAGATCAAGACCTCCTGCGCTTCCTTTCTCCCACACCTCGCACAGGGCCACTTCCACCCCCTTCTTATTGCAGAAAGATTCAACCATCTCAAGCTCCGCTGCAGTATCGGAAGAAAAACGGTTCAAGGAAACAACTACTGGTAGATGCCATACGTCCCGAATATTCACCATATGGCGGTCAAGATTTCCAAGCCCTTTTTCCAATGCAGCAAGGTCCTCTTTTCCCAAATCCTCTTTTTTCACCCCACCATGGCTTTTTAGTGCTCTGATTGAGGCCACAAGCACAACCGCGCTCGGCATCATCGAAGCAAGCCTGCATTTGATGTCTATGAATTTTTCAGCTCCGAGGTCGGCGCCAAATCCCGCTTCGGTGACAACAATATCCGCAAGCTTCAATGCTGTCCTTGTTGCAATCACGCTGTTGCACCCATGCGCTATGTTGGCAAACGGTCCTCCATGGACAAAAGCGGGAGTCCCCTCCAAAGTCTGCACCAGATTTGGTTTTATCGCATCCTTCAAAAGCGCACATACCGCCCCCTGCCCTTTCAAATCACCAAGGGTCACTATCCTATCATCGTATGTACGGGCTACAATGAGACGGGACAGCCTTTTTTTCAGATCCGCCAAATCAAGAGCAAGACAGAAGGCGGCCATGACCTGGCTTGCAGTGGTTATTTCAAAACCGTCCTCCCTTGGAACTCCGTTGCTTTTTCCTCCAAGACCGGAAACGATGAATCTCAGCTGCCTGTCATTCATATCCAGACAGCGCTTCCAAAGGATACGCCTTGGATCTATTCCAAGCTTATTGCCCTGCTGGATTGAATTATCCACCAATGCTGCAATCAGGTTGTTTGCCGCTCCGATCGCATGGAAATCCCCTGTGAAATGAAGGTTGATATCCTCCATGGGAACAAGCTGCGCATACCCGCCCCCAGCCGCACCGCCCTTCAAGCCGAAGACAGGACCGAGAGACGGTTCCCGAAGAGCAAGGCAAACATCTTTTCCAAGCGATCTCATGGCATCGGCAAGCCCTATTGATACGGTGGTCTTGCCTTCTCCTGCCGGCGTCGGATTGATTGCAGTTACTAGAACCAGACGCCCTTTCTTACCCACGGCATTGAGGCTTTTATAATCTATTTTCGCCTTATATCTGCCGTAATAATCCAACAGGTCTTCAGGAATAGATAATTCTGCAGCAACCGTTCTGATATGACGCATCCTGCAGCTTTGGGCAATTTCAATATCCGACAACATGTTCATCCCCCCGACAGAGCAGAATGCTAGAGTAATGGAAGAAAAATTTCAATATTTTTCACAATTCAGGATTGTTGATTCCAATCATTCACTTAAAAGCATATCGTCTATGGCAGAGCACATATCATTTATGCAGGATGAAACTTCATCCGGCGATGTGAACATTGCAGTAAAAAGACGGTCCAGATTTACCTTAAAATCCCTTGGAAGATGCCGACAACGCTCCATTGCCAGATCGACCAGTCTTTTTTCTCCTGGATGAGTCTGCCTGTTGAATGCAAAAATTATATCGAAATATGACTCAAGAAATGCGGAAACACTATGATTTACACTTACCATATCATTCCGTCCGAGTGCTTTTTTTATCTGCTGCTGATAACAAGGAAGGCTTCCTGATAACAGCCTCCGGTTTCGTTTTATTATATTCTGTCTTAATAATTCCGGATACGGTATGTTAAAACGATTCTTTGCCATGCTCAGGCGACCATTTCGGTCAAAAATTATTTTGGAAGTGTTCAAATTATGCCACATGCATGTTGTATATCCGTTTTTTAGCTTCCACCTTTTCAACTACGGTCGAAAGATCCAAAACAAAATCGTCGAGATTCCTATAGATGATGTCGATGTCCACGCCGTCCTTCATCGTACAGTTATCCTCATATTCCCAAAACCTGTTGCCGATTTCCATAAAAAGGCAGTACTTGGAATGGATATCACGCCGCACATCCTCATCAGCAGGGGCTGAGCAGTACATATACGCATCATAATCGGATTTGCTGTCGAACACATCGCCTGCCCTCGATCCGCCGAGGGCGATGGCTTCCACCACATCCAAGGAAGAAAACGCATTAAAAATATCTTCAATCATATGATATCCCTTAAGGCATGTTATCACAAATCTTCGTCCTCTGCATCTTGACCATCGGAAAAAAACATCCATAATTAATGCCGGACTATATCTATTAATCCAGAAATGACTTATTATTCTCTTATAAGGAAGGTCAAACATGTCTAGAACACTTGGTGTAATTTCTCGCGGCGTGAGGGCTCCCATCATCAGACAGGGAGACGATCTTGCAAAAATCGTAACTGACAGCGTAATGGCTGCAATCAAGGAAGAAAACATAACTGTTCACGACAGGGATATTGTCGGTGTTACTGAGGCAGTGCTTGCAAGAAGCCAAGGTAACTATTGTTCATGCGATGACATCGCGCAGGATGTGAGGGAAAAATTTGCAGACTCCACAGTCGGGTTGATCTTCCCCATCCTCTCCAGAAACAGGTTTTCACTCATTCTCAAGGGGATTGCAAGAGGAGCCAAGAAGATTGTTCTCATGCTCAGCTATCCAAGCGATGAGGTCGGGAATCATCTCGTATCTCTTGACCAGGTTGATGCCGAGGGAATCAATCCATATAGCGATGTGCTTACAGAGCAGGAATACAGGAAGCATTTCGGCTATCAGAAACATGAGTTTACAGGCGTTGATTATGTTGAGTTTTATAAGCAGCTCATTACAGATGAGGATTGTGGATGTGAGATCATCTTTGCAAACAACGCCACAAAAATTCTTGCCTATACGGATGCTGTCATCTGTGCCGATATCCACTCCAGAGCAAGAAGCAAGAGACTTTTGAAATCCGCAGGCGCAAGACTTGTATACGGCCTTGACGATTTGATGGCAAAACCTGTGAACGGCTCTGGATACAACAGTGAATACGGTCTTCTCGGAAGTAACAAGGCAACAGAAAACACATTGAAACTCTTTCCTCGCGACAGCCAGGCATTTGCAGAGAAGCTTTCAAAAATGCTCAGTGAGGAAACAGGAAAAAAGATTGAAGCGCTTGTATATGGGGATGGCGCATTCAAGGATCCACAGGGAAAAATATGGGAACTTGCGGACCCGGTGGTTTCTCCCGGATATACGGAAGGTCTTTCTGGATTACCTAACGAGGTCAAGCTGAAATATCTTGCGGACAACGACTTTGCCCAGCTGAAGGGAGATGAACTCAAAGCTGCAATGAAAGATTTCATCGCCCATAAGAACAAGGACCTTAAAGGGCAGATGGTCAGCCAGGGAACCACCCCCAGAAAGATCACCGATCTTATCGGATCGCTTTGCGACCTTACCAGCGGAAGCGGGGACAAAGGAACCCCGATCATATTCATTCAGGGCTATTTCGACACCTATGCAGATGAATACTGATTCTCAACCGGCCGTCATGACGGCCTTTATTTTTTCAGCAACAGTCAAAAATGAAGATCAGAAATGTAAAAAAGGAAGATGCTGCGGATATTCTTGAAATATACTCCTTCTATGTCGCAAATACAGCCGTGACATTTGAAATAACAATTCCTTCACTGCAGCAGATGGAAGAAAGGATTATCGACATATCATCCTCTTATCCATACCTGGTAGCAGAGGATGATGGCAAAGTTGTTGCCTACTGCTATGCCCACGAACTAAACCCTCGCGAGGCGTATAAAAAAAGCGTGGAGCTGTCAATATATGTAAAAAAGGACCACCATGGCAGAGGAATAGGCAAAAGTCTGTATGCCGCGCTGGAAGAGGCATTGAAAAAAGCGGGCATTGATGCCTTGTATGCAATCGTTACATTTCCGGACGAGGGATCTGTAGCATTCCATTCAAGATGTGGTTTCAGCATAGCGGGAAAGCTTACCGATTGTGGGGAAAAATTTGGGAAAAAATGGTCGGTCCTTTATCTGGAAAAGCATATCTGATAATCGTAAGGGAATAAATCTTGCTGCAGATTTCCAAACATTTGCCCAAACATCGGGCTTCCGGAAAAGTAAATCATCCTATCATTTTTTTATTACATGACATTTGGAGCAACAGGATCAAAAATGTTGAAAAATCTTGGATATGAGTTGCATAACAGCGAATATCAAATACATTTATATTATAAAACTGAGCTAATATATATAGCTTTTTAACCACAGCATATTCAAAAATATATAATTATTCCATTAAATATACCATTAATCATATTCAGCTAAAGCTCAGAATTCTATGTTTCCCCTTATGGTGAAGTTGGTATTATCTATCAAATTGGCAGGATCCTCGACCCAGGAGCGCACTGCATCGAATGAAACAGGACCGGTATAAGTGGGATAAGCATATAAATCTATCTCAGTCTCTGCCTCCCCTTCATCCCCAATGATGTTCTGCTCAAAATCCAGAACTGTTTCCGGCTCCACGACAGGATTTGGAATCGGAGTGCGTCTCACGCTGAAAATCAGAAACAGCACCATCAATATGCATAGGAAAAGGAAAATAGCAGATCCAATCCAAAACAGCCTGTTTTTCATTTTCACTCCACTACCTTATAGCATACAGGAAAAAGGACAAATTCAAATCCTGTTTTCATATCGCAGAAGTCTTTTTTGATAATGCTTGCTTTTATAATAATAAAAAGAAAGCAGCGTACCAACACCCCAGCCAACAGGCCAGCTGAGCCATATTCCGACAGAACCAAGGAATGAGGAAAACAAAAAAGCAAGAAGTACACGCAAGATCAAATCGGAAAAAGTTGAGTACATGAAGGGCCGCATGTCTCCAGAGCCACGCAGGACGGCATCCGATATCAGCTTTATCGATACGACAAGATAAAACGGAGATACGATGCGCAAAAACAGCATGGCAGTATCCAATGCCTCAACACTGGTTTTGTCAAGGAACAGCATAAGCACAATACTCCCAAAACCAGCAAAAAGAATTATGACAGGAATGCAGAATATCCAAGCAATCGACAACCCGCATTTCCACCCCGCTTCCACTCTTTTGAAGTCCCCTGCACCTATATTTTGGGCACTGAAAGCACTTACGGCGTTTGCCAGAGTTGTTATGCTTGTGATTATCAAATTATTCAGCTTTATCGCAGCGCTATAGCCTGCTATCACAGAATAACCGAAACCGTTTATCAAGCCCTGAAGGATAATGTTACCCACGCTTACAAAGCTCTGCTGCAGGATTGAAGGTACAGCAACAGATATAAACCGCTTAAAGATGTAGAGATCAAATAATTTCTTATCTAGCGAAGGAATATTAAGTTTTTTTAGCCGTCCTAACAATGCAATGTTGGCTACAATACAACTGATTCCTTGGCAAATAAATGTCGCCCAGGCGACACCATCCACACCCATCTTGAACACTGTGACAAATAGTATGTCTGCAAATATGTTGGCAGTACTGCTTACAGCCAAAAAGATAAAAGGGGTGCGGCTGTCTCCCATTGCAGAAAATATCCCTGTCGCAAGATTATAAAAAAACAGGAAAACCAATCCCAACACATATATGTCGAGATATAAGGCGCTGTCTTCCATTATCTGGACGGGAGTGTTTATCAAATGCAAAAGAGGATCTGTGAAAACGATTCCGACAACTGTCAAAAGAGCACATAAGACAAGCGTAGAAATATAGCTGGTGCTTATCGCTTTCTTCATATCATAATATCTTTTTGCTCCAAAGTACTGGCTGACAATCACAGATGCACCCATATTGCACCCGAAAGCGAAAGCGATGAAAATCAAAGTGATTTCATACGAGTTTCCAACAGCGGCAAGAGCCTGCTCACCTAAAAATTTCCCGGCAACCAGGCTGTCAGCTATGTTGTAAAGCTGCTGGAATACCATTGACAACAGAAGAGGCACGGCAAATGCCGTAAGCACCTTCCTTACATTCCCGACAGTAAGATCTTTGTTCATTTCCGGATTTTCTTTTAAACCTTTTTCTTCTCTTGGTAAAGATGGAAAAATATGTCATATTTCCTATATGCCGATATTTGATTCCCATTTCCACCTGCTGTCCATGAAAAAGAAAGGTCTGGAGACGACACTTGAAAGCGACATCATTGGGATTGATGTCGGAACGGACCTGCATGACATATCAAATCGTTTGGAACTGATTGCCCCATATGAGAACCTTCAGTTCAGCCAGGGAATCGGGCCATGGGCTGTTGATGATGAGTGTTATGAGGGAGAAGAGAAATCGGTATGCTTATTGATGGAGGATTTCAAGAAATTCGGAGGTGCCTTCATCGGAGAATGTGGCCTTGATTACCATTGGATGTATGGTACCAAAGAAAAACAGGAAGCGCTCTTCAATGCCCAAATTGAACTTTCAAATTCCCTTGGTCTTCCGATCATAATCCATACAAGGGATGCAGATGATGACATAAAGAGGATAATTTCAGACTCTTCATTCCAATATGGTGGGATCATGCATTGTTTTTCCTCAAAATGGGAAGTCGCACAAAAGGCGTTGGACAAAGGACTCATGATCTCTTTTTCCGGTAATGTCACCTACAAGTCCAACACAACTATAAAAGAAGTCATGACAAAAGTGCCTTTGGACATGCTTCTTTTTGAGACAGACAGCCCCTATCTTGCTCCTGTCCCATTTCGGGGAAAACCATCCAGACCGGAAATGACAGAGCTTACGGCAGCCTTCATCGCACAAAACAGAGGAATCTGCAAAGACGACCTGAAATCACAGGTTTTAAAAAATTTCAGGCACCTTCTTGAACTGTCTTCAAATTGCTTCTGATCACGTAATCCCAATCAACAAATGCTATCTTCTCAGCTTCAAGCCCATCTAGTCCTGCAGCGTCGATATAGTCGACAATGAACCGGGGAGAGTCCAAGTATCTCAAGAAGCCAGCAACAGCCGAAGCATCCAATACAATAAGTACATCACCAGTTTCTATTTTAGAACCGTTTACAGCATAATCAACATTATCCATGGATCCGTTATAGGATATATGCCTGATGCCTGGATATTCTTTTCCCAAATACTCGGCAAAGGAACACTCGACATCATCCTGCAAGTCATATAACAAAATCAGATTCTCTTGCTGATATTCATCGATTATGGGACAGAACAATGAAGCAGGATCATAATCAACATTATATATATTTTTACCTTGGATACCGATTTCGGAATGATTTATAATTAAATCAAATTTATCGAAATCCACATCCTCCCATGCCTTGACTACAACAGTTCGGTAATCCAAGCAAATGGGAGCAGGCTTATCAAGTCTGCTCAAGTATTCCTTTCCTGCATCTGGGCATACAAAGGCAACAAGCGGTCTGGTGAAATAAAACACACAGACAGCTGGTACAAATACAAGTACGAAAATTATCGGATAAACCAACTTTTTCCTCATGCCAAAAGGATGCATTACAGAAAAGGAAAAATCAACAATCATGTTGACCATTGATAATATAAAAAGGTAAAATATTATCGATTGATTCAGTATTAGGAGGCTTTTCTATGATCAGCTACAAAGAATTGGGTCTTGTGAATACAAGGGACATGTTCGCAAAGGCCGTCAAGGGTGGTTATGCCATCGGTGCATACAACTTTAACAATATGGAGCAGATGCAGGCAATTGTCCAGGCATGCGTCGCAACCAAAGCTCCTGTAATCCTTCAGGTTTCAAAGGGTGCAAGAGATTATGCAAATATCAATCTTCTTCGCAACATGGCACGCGGAGTCGTCGAATATGCCCATGAGTTAGGATGCGATATCCCTATTGTTCTCCATCTCGACCATGGCGATTCTTTCGAGACCTGCAAGAGCTGTATCGACAATGGATTTTCATCCGTCATGATCGACGGCTCCCATCTTCCTTATGACGAGAATGTCGCACTGACAAAGAAAGTTGTTGATTATGCACATCAGTTCGATGTAACTGTCGAGGGCGAGCTCGGTGTTCTTTCCGGAATCGAGGACGAGGTATCCAGCGCGGTTTCACACTACACAAAACCGGAAGAAGTCGAGGACTTCGTTGCAAAAACAGGTGTCGACTCACTCGCCATCAGCGTTGGAACAAGCCACGGAGCATATAAGTTCACTCCTGAGCAGTGCACAAGGAATGCGGAAGGAATCCTTGTTCCACCGGAACTCAGATTCGATATCCTTGCAGAAATCGAAAAGAAGCTTCCCGGATTCCCAATTGTTCTCCATGGTTCATCCAGTGTTCCCCAAGAATATGTAAAGATGATCAACGAGCATGGTGGAAAGCTCAAGGACAGCGTAGGAATTCCTGAAGAGCAGCTCAGGAGAGCGGCAAAATCTGCAGTATGCAAGATCAACATCGACAGCGATGGAAGGCTTGCAATGACTGGTACGATCAGAAGGATCTTCGATGAAAAGCCAGCTGAATTCGACCCGAGAAAATACCTCGGACCGGCCAGAGAAGCGCTAAAGGAAATGTACATGCACAAGAACATCGACGTTCTTGGTTCGGCAGGTCATGCACTTGACTGAATATGATAAGGAGGGTCATCCGGCCCTCCTTTTTTCATGCTTCTACATAAATGCATGATATTTTTAAAAATAGCAGGTGGATATTTTGACAATTTAATCCACTTATGCTAATATTCAATTTCGTGTGTTGAAAACACGCGTCAAACTGAACGAGTGCAAAGGTGAACAACCTTTTTAAGGAGTATTCTTGGCTACAAAAGATTTGAGGATCAACCGTCAGATCAGAGCACGTGAAGTGTTCGTGATTGATGAAAACGGTATGCAGAAGGGAGTCATGGATGTGCACAGCGCATGCATGCTTGCAGAAGAAGCAGGATTGGATCTTGTGGAGGTCAGTCCGAACGCAAATCCTCCCGTATGCAAAATACTGGATTTCGGAAAATACCGTTATGAAATGGAAAAGAAAACCCGTGAGGCCAAGAAGAACCAGGTGGTGGTGAAGATCAAGGAAATAAGAATGCAGCCTAAGATCGAAAAGCACGACCTGGAAACGAAGAGCAAGGCCATCACCGAGTTCCTGGAAGAAGGGAACAAGGTAAAAGTCTCGATCAGGTTCAGGGGAAGGGAGCTTGCGCACCCGGAACTTGGAAAAGCGGTTTTGGACAGGATTCTTGAGACGCTCACCGCTAATGGCGTACTCTTCAATCTGGACAAAGGCGCACTTTTGGAAGGAAAGATGATGAGCATGACACTTTCCCCCCAGAAGAAAAAAATGTAAACAACTCCGTACGGAGATGTTAATATGATGTCAGTAGGGGTTCTTGTTCCCTGCGACACTGAAGGAAGGTAAGAAAATGCCTAAGATGAAAACAAGAAAGTCCGCGGCTAAAAGGTTCAAAGTAACCGCAGGCGGAAAGGTAATCGTCAAGAAAATGGGTCTCCGCCATATTCTCACCAAGAAGACCTCCAAGCGTAAGATGAATCTCAGACACGCAGGAGTCCTTTGCGACATTGAAGCCAAGAGAGCAAAATCAATGCTCCCTTACGGTTAAGATAGGAGTGGGAAAAAATGCCAAGAGCAGTTGACGGAACAAAGAGAAAAGACAGAAGAAAGAAGATTCTCGACCAGGCCAAGGGCTATTATGGTCGCAGAAGCACCAACAACCGCATAGCCAAAGATGCTGTTGCAAAAGCAGGACAGTATGCTTACCGCGGCAGAAAGGAAAGAAAGAGAGACTTCAGGAAACTCTGGATTGCAAGAATCAGTGCTGCAGTACAGGCCGAAGGGCTTAACTACTCACAGTTCATGCATGGCTTGAAAGTTGCGAATATCGGGCTCAACAGGAAAGCTATCAGCAACATGGCCATTGAAGACAAGACGGCATTCGCCGCTCTTGTAGCAGAAGTGAAGAAGGTTCTCGCTTGAACTGAAAACCAATAAGGAGGCGGATAAAATGACTCAGGTAGAAGAAACCAGACTGCATGCGATGCGCATCCAGAAAGCTATGACACTTATCGGACACCTAAGGGATTCCTATAGGGAACTCGAATCAAGGTATCGCATGGTTGAAACCCATAACCTTGAGCTTCAGGAGCTTTTGGACAAGGTGAGTGCTGATCAGCAGGTGGTTGAAGAGGCCATTGAATCCGCACTTGAAAGTCTCGAAGCGCTCGGAGATCTCGACAGCTTCGGAACAATGGATCTTTCAGAACTCGAAGATGCGGAGCAGTACACCATCGACGGTGCCTCTTCCGAAGAGGAGCTTGACACCTTCGAAAGCGAAAATCTTTGAGTCCTTTTCTTTCAAAATGTTTGCATCCTAAATTTTATCCGACATCGGATGCATGCTTTTGTGGGTTGTCTTACGGCAACCCATTTTTATTCAAATGGAACTGTTTACTAGAAATAATCTATATGTTAAAATTTAACCAGCCCATGAAAATCGGCTACCTCAAGCCTCTTGGAGCAAACCATATTACTGGACTGTGGAATAGCATGACAGCATTGATCCTACCTGTAAAGGTTTAAAGGAACAGAACGTCAAGGCACAACCAGCGGTCCCCCTTGAACCTTAGTTCAAGAGCACGTAGCTTGCCGATTTTTTATGGGTGTTATATTTTGTTTAAAGCTATGAAAGAAGAAAAACTCAAAACCATTTCATTTATCAATGT
Source organism: uncultured Spirochaetales bacterium (assembly GCA_949282255.1). Lineage (GTDB taxonomy): Bacteria > Spirochaetota > Spirochaetia > Sphaerochaetales > Sphaerochaetaceae > Ornithospirochaeta. Next base: position 6,450 of record CASDPA010000028.1, on the reverse strand, counting down.
TCCTTCCGATCTCAAGATGGATTTCGGAAGTTTCCACTTGGATCCAGCGATCAAACTTCCCGTGCAAAAACCAGAAGGGGCGAAGATGCTCAGCGACAACGATATAACGATGGAATCGATTATCGCAGGCATGCTGACAATAATCGCGTATGACGAAAAAAATAAGAATTTTTCATACTACAGGGATTTTGTGAATGCAGTGCAGCCCAACACTGCAGAAGAGCTTAACAAGGCTGCAATAGCAAAACAGCAGCAGAAGGATTATGATTTTGCCGAAGAGCTGTTTCTTGCTGTCTACCACATGCTCCCCCAACCTGCTTCATGCATCAATCTTGCAACGCTTTATTCATACATGAGCGTATATGAGGAAGAAGAGAACAAAGACCTCGACAAGGCGGATGAGATGATGAACAAAGCAAAGCTCACGCTTCTCGACGGACTGAGACGTTTTGGTGAAAACCAGTACATCCTTTCAGAAATCTCTTCATTTGAGGGCTTTTTAGGCAATTTGGATCTGGCAAAAGATTATGCGGAGCGTTATCTCAAAGTTGCTGACGAAGGCGAGAAAAAAGAGGAGATGAAAAAGTTTCTCAAACAGGTTAACGCCAGGCTCGAAGCGGATAATTCCTTCAAGGAAGCCTATGACTATATCATGCTTGACATGCCGGAAAAGGCATTAGGCGTGATCGATGGTTTTATAAAAGAAAACAGCGACGTATGGAATGGGTACTTCTTGAAGGCATGGGCTTTAAGAAAAGCCTCCCGTTATAAAGAAGCAAGGGAATCACTTTTAAAATGTCTTGAGCTTGGAGAAAGCAACGGGGATATTTATAACGAACTTTCGATATGCGAACTTGAGGAAGGAAACAGGGAGCTCGCAAAAACATATTTGAACACCGCCGTTGATTTGGATGAGGACAACCTCACGGCTATGAGCAACCTGGCATACCTTCATCTGATGGATGGAGAGTTCGATGAGGCAAGGTATTATCTGGAGAAATCGAGAAAACTTGCAAATGATGATGCCATACTTTCAACGCTTATAAAAGCTTATGAAAAGAAAACAGGAGAAAAACTCGGTGATAACATCACTGAAGAAATAACCGAGAAAACAGAAGATCTGGTTGAAGGAGATGAAAATATGAAAGACAATCATGAACACTGCTGTCACAACCATGAGCATGGACATGAGGAAGGCCACTGCTGTCACAACCATGAGCATGGACACGAGGAAGGCCACTGCTGTCACAACCATGAGCATGGACACGAGGAAGGCCATTGCTGCCATAACCATGAACACAGACAGGAAGAAGGTGGCTGTTGCGCACATCATGGGCGCTGCCATCATGATGAGGGCCAGGCCAACGGCTGATAGCGGATTGCAATATGGAATATCTGTCTAAAACGGCTGAAGATACGGAAAAAGCCGGTAGAAATTTTGCAAGGTATCTTGAAAAAGGGGATGTCATCAGCCTGAGAGGGAGTCTAGGCGCGGGAAAAACTGTTTTTGCAAAAGGAATAGCAAGGCAGCTTGGAATAACGGAAGCGATCGTTTCTCCCACATTCACACTCGTTCAGGAGTATGATGGGAAAATGAATCTTTTCCATTTGGATCTTTACAGACTCAGCGGAGAAGATGAATTTGAATCCATGGGAGGAGAAGATTTCTTATATCCCGACGGCGTCTCTTTGATCGAATGGTCGGAAAAAATAGAAGATATGCTTCCTGAATCCACAATATATATACACATAACGATAAACGAAGACCAATCCAGACTGATAAGGATAGAGGGAGGAAATCATGAATATTCTCTGTCTTGACACCTCAACAGAGGTCCTTTCAATCGGACTGAAAACAGATAGCAGCTTTGAAGAGCGCCTCATTGACGGGAATTTCAGCCATTCAGAAAACCTGATGGAGGAAATGACATCCATCCTAAAACGTGCCAAGCTGGAGCTCAGGGATCTCGATCTGCTGATTACAACAAAAGGACCTGGATCCTTTACAGGATTAAGAGTCGCTCTTGCAACGCTTAAAGGAATCAGAAGCGCATCGGGAGCAAAGCTTGTCTCCGTACCCACATTGGACGTGATGATAGAAAGCAACCGACATCACGGAATTGCGGACATGGCTGTCATTGACGCAAAAAAACAGCGTTTTTACATCAGGATTGAAAAGGACGATAAGGTTCTGTGCAATACGATCGATGGTAACCCCTCGGATATTCTTGAGATTCTGAACGGAGAAAAGGAAATCGCCGTAACAGGAAAAGATGCAACAAAGTTTGTGAACAAAGCATTGCAGGAAGGCGCCTGCTGCAATTTCTCAATCGACCGATTTGCACCAAGGAATCTGTCCAAGGCATTGCTTAAGCTGGGGCTTGAGCAGTTTGAAAAATACGGAGAGGATGAAATCGGAACAGGCCCGATGTATATCAGACGCAGCGATGCGGAAGAAGCGCTGCTGAAAAAGATAAGGGAAAAAACAAATGAAACGAATTGATATTGCAGTAATAGGTGCAGGTCCTGCAGGGCTTTCGGCAGCAGCCTATGCAGCAAGGGCGGGATATACTGTCAGCTGTTTTGACCAACTTGCACCTGGCGGACAGCTTTTGCTGATAGACGAAATTGAAAACTATCCTGGCACGGGACTCATAAAAGGTTTCCAGCTTGCCGAACAGATGGAAAATCAGGCTTCGGGTTTCGGTGTTGAAATCGAATATGCAAAGGTCACCTCCATCAAAAAAGAGGATGATCGTTTCCTGCTTGAAACCGAAGACGGGCAAGTGGAGGCAAAGAGTGTGATAGCGGCAACTGGAGCCACACACCGCCATCTGGGGGCAGAGGGAGAAGAAGAATACCAGGGAAAAGGTGTCAGCTACTGTGCGACCTGCGACGGGCCTTTTTTCAGAGGCAAGGATATCGTTGTGGTGGGAGGTGGCGATACAGCCCTTACGGATGCACTTTATCTTGCAAAACTTGCAAACACTGTCACCATAGTACACCGCCGCAATGAGTTCAGGGGACAAAAAATACTCTCAGACAGGGTTTTGGCTACAAAAAACATAAAACTTGCGTTAAGCAAGCAGGTTGTGAAAATCGCCTCGGATGACGGTAAGAAAGTTTCAAAAGCGATCTTGGACGATGGAAGCATACTGAATTGCGATGCGGTGTTCATCTTTGTCGGAATCACTCCAAACAGCGGAATATTCAACGGTTTTTGCGAACTCGACAAGAATGGTTTCATTGTCACAAACGATAGGATGGAAACCTCTGTAAAGGGATTTTTCGCAGCCGGTGATGTCAGGACCACAGCCTTCAGGCAGGTTGTGACAGCCGCCGGGGATGGAGCGATGGCGACACATATGGCAGACGAATACATCTCATCTTTAAGAAAATGATTTTTGCAGCACCTTCTGGTGCTGTTTATTTTTTCACGATTGCTGACAAACGTTTGCATACACATATTAAAAAAGTGTAAAAAAGTCGTTACAACCTCTTTTCCATCCCTATTTTTTCTTGACTGCGGGCACCAGTTGGGTTGTAATTAGAATATGAATGTTTTGATGGTATCCCCGGAAACAGTCCCCTTTTCAAAATCAGGAGGGCTTGCCGATGTCATAGGCGCGCTTTCGGAAGCGCTTGCAAAAGCAGGGGCCGAAGTATCGGTCCTGATGCCGATGTTTTCTTTCATCAATCCAAAAGGGTTTAAAAAGGATAAAAGATTTTCTGTGAGTATGATGGGATCCACCGTCGAGGTTTCCACGATGGTGAAAACAGTGAAGAAGGTCCGATACGTAGGCCTGGTCCATCCATATTTCACAAACAGGAAAGGCATATATGGCGATACATCCTTTGCCCCCTACCAAGATAATGCGGAGAGGTTCATGCTTTTTAGTAAGGCGGTACTCCCCTACATCAAAGCAAGCAAAGAGAAATTCGATATGGTACATTGCCATGATTGGGCCACAGGCCTGGTGCCATATCTCATCAAAATGGAAAATCCGAAAATCAAGACCGTATATACGATCCACAACCTTGCATACCAGGGAGAATTCAGCAGATACGATGCCTTGCTGGGAGGATTTTCCTTGGATGACAGCCTTTTTGCAGGTGGAACTTTCGACAAGCGCCTTAATATGATGAAGGCCGGAATCCAGCATGCAGACAAGGTCACCACCGTAAGTCCGACATATGCAAAGGAAATTTGTGAAAAGGAACAGGGATGCAACCTTGATTGGCTTCTGAGGCACCGCAAGGATGATCTTCTCGGCATAATCAATGGAATAGATTACAGGGATTGGAATCCTAAAACGGATGAGTTCTTACCTGTTCACTACAGCACGTCAAATCTGTCGGGGAAAGCGGAAATCAAAAAAGAGATCCAGAAGGAATTCGGGCTGGCCGAGGAGCCTGAAACGCCTCTTTTCTCAATGATAAGCAGGCTTGCGGATCAAAAAGGTTTCAGTGAGCTTCTATCCGGCAGCCCTTCTGCACTCGAGCAGATACTTTGTGAAAGGAAATGCCAGTTCATAGTAATCGGTACAGGAGATTCCAGATTTGAAGAAAAGCTGAAGGATCTGGATGCAAGATATCCGAACATATCTGTCAGGATTGTTTTCAGCAACAGGATCGCGCATGTCGTTGAGGCGGCATCCGATTTCTTCCTGATGCCATCAAGATATGAGCCCTGCGGGTTGAACCAGCTTTACAGCCTGCATTATGGAACAATACCTGTTGCACACCGGACCGGAGGACTTGCGGATACGATAATTGATCTTCAAGAAGACGAAAAGAACGGGGATGGATTTCTGTTCGAACGTCTTTCACCGGAAGAGATTGTCGCAACTGTGAACAAGACCATTAAATTCTACAACGAAGACAAAAAGGCCGTTCTTGATGCGAGAATCAGGGGAATGAAAGCCGATTTCACCTGGGAGAAATCAGCTTTGTCATATTTAAATCTGTACAATACTTTGGCCACACAAGGGAGGAGGCAAAATGAAGAAAGGCAATAAAATAGTTGCCATCGTTCTCGGAGGGGGAAGAGGAACACGTCTTTACCCATTGACAATGGACAGGAGCAAGCCTGCTGTACCGTTCGCAGGCAAATATCGCTTGGTCGATATTCCGATTTCCAACTGTATCAACAGCGACATGAAGCAGATCTATGTTTTGACACAGTTCAATTCTGCGAGCCTGCACAACCATATCTCCAGCACATACCAGTTCGACCAGTTTTCCGGCGGATTCGTAGAGATTCTTGCTGCAGAGCAGACATATGCATCCGAAAGCTGGTATCAGGGAACGGCAGACGCTGTCAGAAAGAATCTGAAGCATTTTTCCGACCAGAATCCAGACTACTATGTGATTCTTTCCGGAGACCAGCTCTACAGGATGGATTTCAGGGAAATGCTCGACTGCCACATCAAGACAGGTGCGGAGCTTACAATAGCAGCCAAACCGATCAGCCGCGCCGAGGCCACGGGGCTTGGAATCATCGGAGCCGATGAGAACGGCATGATCAAGAGTTTCTATGAAAAGCCGGCACCCGATATGGATATCTCGGAATATAAGGTTCCTGCAAAGCTCATGAAGGAACAGCTGGGAAAAGATGTGGACAAGTCCAATGAATATCTTGCAAGCATGGGCATATACATCTTCACTGCAAAAACCATGGAGCAGGCGCTCAACAACGACAAGACCGATTTCGGAAAAGAGATCATTCCCGAGATAATAAAGACACGCCCGGTTGCAACTTATCTCTTCGATGGGTTCTGGGAAGATATCGGAACCATCAAGGCTTTCTATGAGACGAACCTCAACCTCGCTTCTGAAAAGCCGGCATTCAACTTCTATGATGAGGAAATGCCCATCTATACCCATAGAAGACACCTTCCTGCAACGAAGGCTAACTTCTGCAACATTTCCTGCTCCCTTACAAGTGAAGGAAGCATCATTACAAATGCTTATATAGTGAACTCAATCATCGGAGTCAGAACCTTCATTGAGTCCGGCGCATCCCTTGATGGCGTTTATTGCATGGGTGCAAGCCATTATGAGACCGAGGAAGAAAAGGCGGAGAATGCAAAGAGAGGCATACCGAATATCGGAATTGGAAAAGCGACGATCATCAAGAAGGCCATCATCGACCAGAATGCGAGAATCGGATCAAACTGCAGAATCGGAATCGACAACATCGACCGTCCTGAGGGAGATTATGAAATGTACAGCGTCCATGACGGAATCATCGTAATCAACAAAAACGCCATCATACCTGACGGAACGGTGATGTGACACCTGACCTATTCCGCATATGGGCCCCCTTGCAAAAGGGGGTTTTCTTATGTCAAAATCATGACTACCGGCTCAGCCGGTAGTTTGCTCTGACCCTATAAGGGTCTGGTACCAACCAGCGCAACAGCGCCCTGAATTGTAACGCCACGTGCA
>CASDPA010000027.1 GCA_949282255.1 uncultured Spirochaetales bacterium | reverse complement strand
AAGTCACTTCATCAAGGCAAGAATGAGAAAAACGGCATAGCCGAAGCTATACCGTTTCTCTCTTGCCTCACGATGTTTTCTTATCGGGAGGCACCTTTGAATGCTTCTTCCCTTTTTTCTGGTGTTGCCTTCAATATTGAACTCTCTATTTTTGCAATATTCTGTGCAAACTTTGATATAATATTTTCAAAACTTACTTCAAGAGAGTCAATTTTATCCTTCAGTTCAGTATAATCTGACGAGTCCTTAATTATTTTTAACCCAGAAATCAAATTCGCAAGTGTCCTAATTCTATCCTCAATATTAGGGATTCCTCTCCCTGAAGATACTGCAGATTCCTTAGCAGCATTTTCAACTTCATTATTAAAAGCAGATAATTCTAACTTTTCATTCATTCCATTATCAGCATCTGCACCAGCGAGATGCTGTACTGCAACTGATAGTCCACTCCCTACTAATAATGATAAATGCTCTGATTGGAAAAGTGATGTAAGCCATGGTTCAATTCGAGCTCTCAAATCTGTTTTTGTTATTTCTTTTACATCACACCACTCACTATTTCCCGAATCTGAAACAAACTTATCTTCTGCTTTAGAAAACTTAAAAGGTTCATGATCGTCACGGACTTTCAAAAAATTATATATGTTATTTTCCACTTCTTTTCTCCTTTTTTGGATATTTAAAGGCTATCGCTTCTCTTATTTTTAAATAGTCCACCCCATTTTCTTTGCTTCATCCCACCATTTCACTGCCAACATGCAATCTTCACAGGATGGGACAGAACTCATTCGGCCCTGATCCATATTAACAACCTTCATAATTTTATTAACTTGGCCATCCGTAAGCTCAGGGAACAGATTTCTGTTTGAGCTCAAGAACTTGACCAGTTTCATCCAGTTGTTTTTATATGGCGGTCTTAGAATCATCTGATAAGCAGTTGCCTCATCATCAATACGCTGTGTGGCTTTTGCTTCCTTTGCAATCTGATAAGACTCGGCTTTTGACACCAGATAAGAATTAATTGAAGTTCCGGGGAACTGATAATTAGAAAGAGAGTTTTTGACAGCCTCCCAGCATTCCTTCCGTTTACAGTACTGTGTTACGTTTTCTGTAGGCCTGTCATCCGCTGTGATTATTCTGTACACGTAATGACAGAGATCCAGCATGTCAGAAAGAAAAGCATCAGAAATACCCTTATCCCATATCTTCAGCAGGTCAAATTTGTTTCCACTCTTCTCAACCAACCAGAACAGACCAGCAACTGAATAAGCAATGATATTAGCCCTATAGCTTCCTCCAAACCAGCTCTGTTTTGTTTTCGTAATCTCTGGTTCCAGTGCTCTATATAATGCACCGACAGATACAACATTCTTGAAGAAAACCTCATTGTACTTAGCCTGATCATCTTTCCAGTCTGCAGTTATTTCATCTGCAACCGCCTTGAAGTTTGTATCACCTCCTTTAGAAACCTGATCAGGATGCTTGCGCCAGAGATTGTAGTATTTTGCAAAATCAGACTTTGTAACAAGTTTCTCTTTTGGATGAATGACCTTGAAGGAATCCTGCTGCATCTTTGTCATGAACATCATAGACTGAGCATATTCACCTCTTGTTCTTTCATAGAACCACTTTGTGGCATGATTGATACCTGGTTGCGAAATGGATTCCGAGAACTTCTTCATCTTGATGTGGAAAGGATGATTTGCAAAGAAATCTACAGCAGATACTTTGTTCTGGCTATTTGAAGTCTCAGATATCTTCTGTATCAAAGAATCAAGCTCATCTTTCTTGGTATCAGAATCAGCCTTAATGACAGTCAATTTCATAGGAACAGATATTGCAGAAACATCAGCACCTCTTTTCTGCGCAGAATAAGCAAGAGAAGCAGTTGTCTGACCACCATTGACAATCTGGATCTTCTCCAGTCTTGTAATCCGAGCTTCGCCATTAACCTTCTCAACATTCACAGAAGCCGCAATTGCAGCAATACCGTTGTTATAGATATAAAACCGCCCTGGTTCATTCAATATTGTTCCTTGAATCTCTTTATTTACAGCTGTTTTCGTAGTCAGGAACGATCTGACATTGCCTTCAAGGAGAGTGCTTCCAAACTTTCGGTAAATATACGATAACAGCTTACCCGGAACGACGCACTGATAACACTCAAACTGGTTTTCCATCTGAGGAACAGGCAGACAAGGCAATCCACCATCCATCAGATTCATATATTCCTCATCATGGGCATCAACGATTATCTCTTCGGTCTCAATCTCCGAATTGCAGTTGTTATATATCCATTCAACATCCCAGTAGAACATCTCAACATCAATGTTTGCTATCGAATCAAGAACAACACGTGCTCTCGCTGATCGTTTACCATTTGATGCTATGATGACTTTTATCTTTGACAAGCCTGCAACTGTCTTGTTCATCTGAATCAGCTGATCGTACAAATCAAAGACTTCGTTTTCCAGAATGCTCTTGAACGACTTTTCCCCACGGACTGCAACACGTATGAAATTCAAGGCATTATCAACCATAATCTGGGCACTACGTTGCGAGATGGTATGTAGCGGTTCTGCAAAATCTGAAACAAACAAAGATACGCTGTTGTCAAATTCGTCAATATCGTACCCATAGAGACACATTGCCAACTTCTGATATTTATAACTCCAGAAGAAGAACTGCGGGTCATTGATAATCTTACATTCCCCCAACCCCTCTCTTATGTAATTGAGAAGAGAAATTTCTTCATTATCACCTGTAGCACTGGCATTAATCTTAACGTCATCTGTCAACGTCAGTGCAAAATGTTTCAATACTTCCTCAGATACAGTTTTCGCCATTCTCTACCCTCCAATCCTGTAATGAGGCCAACGTCAGTTCATATACGACGGACTTGATTGCCTGTTTTGTATCTTGAGCAATCAATTTAGGGAAATCTGAATTGACCCCATAAAGCTCCTGTCCTTTAAAGACAAACCGAGTTATTTCGGTTGCGACAAAGCCCATATACTTGAATTCAGTCAACTTGGAATTGAACAACTCGTATGCTTCAATTGATTGAGATTTCAGCTTTGTGCTTATCTCTTTATACAAAGAGCTGACAGATTCCGCACTCTCATCGAACGCATCCTCATCAGCTCTTACTACATACAAGTATCCATCATATGGACTGTCTAGTTGCTTGATAGAGCTGATTTTGACAGAGAATGCGTTGGAACCTATTGTCTTGACCTCTATCCAGGAAGAGGCGAATTTGAAATCCTGCACTGCATAATCAGGTCCCATCCAAGCTCTTACCACATCCATGGCAGAATGAGATTTCAGCAATTCTCTGATGACATAAAGTTCCCCGAACAACCCTTTTTCCTCAGCCTTATGAGAAGCCGCATGGCTCATCATCTCCCGCCATTTCTCGAACCTTGCAACAACAGCATGAACACACTCAATATCTGTTTCGTATCTCATCGACTCGGATATCAGATCTTCCATAAGCCTGATGAAAATCGACAAGTCTGTTATTTCTAGAAGTTCAAGTTTCAGGAACCATATACTTTGGTTTTTGAATTCAGAACTCTGAATTGTTTTCGTACAAAGTTGTCTTCCACAGCCGAACTGTTCAGGAGATTCAAGAAAGAAACAGAACGTGTGTTCTTTGGTTATTCCATAAGACCAGATGCAATTCTTTCCCGCTGGATATAATGGTATTCTATTTCCACCTTCTGCGTTTGATGTTTCCCAAGCAGAGGTAATCTCTTCAAGTTTCTTGGCAATATCACTCTGATTGAAGTTCATCGACATCATCGTCCTCCTCTTGGTCAAAATCAAGTCCTATTCCTTCTCTGATAGCAACCGGATTCATCCAATATTCAAAGTATCTCTTTCCATTATCAGATCTAGCTCCAGGAAAACCAATGCCAATTCCCCATGTCAGAACATTTTGTTCATCAAAAGCCTCTCCAGTATCCATATCTGTCAAAGCCAACGGATATAACAACAATAATGGTCTCCTATAGTCTGTTCCATTCTCATCATATGCTTCCAGATAAACAGAAGCCGTTCCAGAAATCTGTTCCCATGTTTTCTCGCGGCTCTCCTGTCTGTATCTTTTCTCCAATTCTTCAAGTTGTTTCGGAGACAAAGCAATCTTCGTAACATCTCCAGCACCGATTCTGACGTGATGATCGTTGATTCTTATAAATGGCTTGCCATCCTGAAGCATGTTATCGAATTTGTATTTACGTTCGACTAATGTAATCTGATATTCCTTGTTCCCTACTTGTATTACCTTTGTACGATTACCAGTTCCATGAACGATAGCGACATCCCATACATCACCACAATTATTCAGAACATAATCAGATAGCTGACTGACCTTAAATCCGATACTGAGTGTTGCAGAATCAAAGCATCCTATTACTGGCACTACATCGGACTTATTAATGTTTTTGAGTATGATATTCCCTTTACTATCCTCTTCTTGTTCAGAAACGGTCAGCAGAAAATCTCGAATAAGTTCATTGTTCTTTCTGTTTGCATCATGACTCTTCCATAGACGAGGAGATTCAATCAGACGTCCATCAAGGGAGACAGGATGGCGATTACCTGCCTTTGCATTTCGCATCTTCGAGCGAGCTGTAATGATTAGACCTGAATAAGGATGTCTTCTGACCATCAAACCGAACTCCCGAGGCTCCATCTTCAAGTCATTCATTTTGTTTATCTGGATTCTAAGATCTTCACAGGCTTCTGAAATCAGGCGATACCAGAGTATGGACTCATCTGCCATCCAGATTCTGAAATATTGCAGGTAGCTGTCTCTATATCCGAACCATCTTCCCATCTGAAGCAATGTATCGTAAGCAGCAGAGTTCCTATAAAAATAGCTGACCACGAGATTCTCTAATGTAAGCCCCCGCGACAAACACTGACCTCCTACAGAAATAACACGATCTCCATCTGGATAGTTTTCATAGTTCAGACGTCCAAATTCCTTAGCATGTGAAGTCATATTCTCAATAGATACGCGGACACTGCAAATACTTTCATACAAGCCAGGACATATCTCTTCCCATTTTCTTCCAGAAATCAGCTCTAAACCAAATTCATCCCAGATCTTTTTCAGTTCATGAAATTCTCCGGAATTAGCATTCTCGGCTTTTTCTGGATCGTTATGCCATTGGAAGACATTAGGTATCAGTTTCTGTTTGAGCCAGTCATCAATAGAGTCGGCAATTTCATTCTGAACAACAGTGAAACGAGATACATTTATCATCATTGTCCGATGTTTCGATTTCAGCGATGGTATGAAATCCATCAGATATTGCACAAGCAGAAAATACCTTATAGAGTCCTGCAAACTGTCTGGAAAAGAATCAAAAGCGCCTATCTCAACTTCTTCTTTCTTATGTTTGAAAACGTAAGAGTTTTCTGGTATTTCATCTTCATAAACAGGAATCAGGCAAGATCTATAGTTAAACGGCTTGTCCTTATCCACAAAATCGCCAAATAGTTTATACGCACCGGTATATGCCATCGGCCTATCGAGTAAATGTATGAAGTCAGAAGGGAACAGGTCATCTCCATACATTTCGGAATCGGTGGTATCATCAATGTAAATATTAGCAAATGGCGTAGCTGTTACAGCTAGATAAGCCGTATTTGAGAATGAATTCAACAGCTTTCTTATTCCGCCATTTATCTTTGTAGGATCCAGATTGGTATTCTTTTTGGTATTGATTGAAGCATTGTCTGCTTCATCATCAATAATGAGGATAGAAGCTTTTAATTTACCGTCATCTCCGACTAAGTCTTCATTATCCTCAACAAGAGAGCTATGTATCAAATTTAAAGATGTGACATTTTTCTTTGCAATATACAAAAGAGTTCTCTGCTCAATCTTAGATCCGATTCTGTTGCGGACAACTTTTGTAAAATCCTTCTTTGTTGTTGTCTGAACTTGCAAATGTTGCTTGATTGGAAATTCACCGACACCTGTCGTGACCATTGATTTCCCATCACCTTCTACATCAAGAGTATATCCCACAAGTTCTTTATCTATACGCTTCTGAGTCTGTATTCTTAGGTTTTCCAGTGAGCCGGCGAGAAGGACAATCACATCATAGCCAACATCAACAGCCCTGTTCATGATGGCTGTATAACTTGCTGTCTTGCCGGACTGAACATCGCCTATCAGCAATCCTCTTCGATGATTACCATTATCAGCATTTGGATTTCCCAGCATCTGAATGATTGATCTGGAGTCTTTATCAAGTGCTGTTGTATCAATCCAGTCTTTTTTAAGTTTCAGGTACTTTATGAATCTGTCAAAGTATTGGAAATCAATATTTAGCTCATCCAGCCAGTGATCATCCCTGACTGCCGATGAAGCTACAGAAACTCCGATATCTGCACTTAATGAAAGTTTTAAAATTACCTCCCATGCAAGACATTTAACCTCAGCAGACGTCAATTCAAGTCCAAGCTTAGAAACCATATCAGCAATCAGCTCCACAGCCTTAGCATTGAGCTCTACAAAAGAAGTAACATGCTGAAGCCTTAACTGCATGGCAACCTTAATCACGATTAGTCTGCTTTGCAGGGTACTGATCATCTAAGCCTCCCCATCTCAAGAAGAATTTTTCCTACATCCTCTTCTAAGTCTGGGAATGTTTTGAAAATATCCTCATTGGCATATCCATATGCGACCATCAACTCAATGTTTTCTCTGAGGCCATTACACTGATACTCATCTCTTTCATTCTCGATGATTTTATCCTCCTGTTGGTCAAGCTCAAGCTTGCTGAAAGGAAAGAACTTAGAGATGTTATCAAGCACAAAGTCAAACTCACGCTGCTGTTCTGAAGTTAGCTTGGATTTGAAATCTTTTATCAGCGGATGATCATCATTGATCGTGTACTCAATGGTGTTTGATGGGGTTACTTCCCTAACCCAATATGTACCTGAATCCTTCTTACGTGCTCTCGTAGTATATGTCTTCTTGCTCTTTATGGCATTGGTTTCAAGTATCTGCTTCAAATCATCTCGGATTTTCTCTGGCGGTATAGCCCGAGACTTCTTTATATCGAGAGACCACACAGAATCCAGAGTATTCGGAATATCTATCTGAATTCTTGAAAGTTTTGTCTTATCCTTCTTTGAAGCCAGGCCAAACCATGTTCCATAATCAATGAGCCTTTTGTTCCTGTAAACATAAAAGCCCTGAGTTTCCAGCAATGTACTTCCGTCTTCCAGTTGAGCCCTGTTGAGTTGCTCTTTCGTCAGCTTGTCCGGATACGGTAATTTATGACAATGCACCGTAATCACGTCATTGTTCAATGGAATGGTTTTAACTTTTGCAACTTCAGCAATCTCTCCTGTCAGAAATGGGTCAATGGGCCGAAGGACATTCTTGTTATATGTAATACGTATCTTATTGATGCCCTCCTCCCCTGCAAGATATCGATGGAAGATTAGTGACAGTTTCTTACATGTCTTACTCATCTGATTGGAGAATTCATCAAACTTGTTCGTTGCAGATTCTCGAAGTCTGTCAAAATGACTCCAAATCACAGCCGTCCCGCTTGTAATCTCATCATCCGAAAGGAATGTACCCTTGACTTTCGACCGGCACTCTGCATCAGGAATCACAATATAGTTCCAAGTGTCATTTTTCTTGATATACGCTAGATCCCAGCAACCACCAACAAATGAACCATCTTTCTTTGAAATGACCTCAAGTTTAGTACATTGAGAAAGAGAGGCTGTCTTAAGTCCCATTCCGAATCGCCCCAGATCATTTTTAGGGCGATCTTCCTGACAATTAATTGCACCTCCAAATGTCATGGCAATATCAAGTTCATCCTGATCCATGCCGCAACCATCATCAACAATAAGCAAAACTGGATCAGTCAGGGATGGCGCAATCAGATCTATATTCTTGGCACCAGCCGATATGCTGTTATCTATAATATCTGCCACCGCAGAAGGCATCGAATATCCTATCGAACGATTTGATGAAATTGTATTGTATGCGGAAGGAACTGCTGGTCTTGTTTCCATGAAAATCCACCCCTCTACTTCTTTTTACATCAGCTCTATCTGATCAGAAGAAATATATTCACCAGACATAAAAATACGTTCTTCAATCTCTTCTGCCGTCCAGTGCTTATCCAAAAGCTTCAGCATACCTCTGGCATCAACGGCTGAAACAGGTATATTGGTTGACTGTGACAACATGCTCAGAGAATTATTGATATCCCCTTTATATCCGCCTGAGATGTATACGAAATAAATGAGATGAGAGCCTGGTTCTATTTCATCATTAGTATAGGTATAAGTATCCTTCATCTTCAGCATATCGGCATGTCCAAGACTATATGAAGAAGATGCTTTGGCATCTGCAAGTCCGCAATCCATTGTCTCAGGTTTCTTTATATATACGTCTGGAAAATTACCACGCCAGTTCTTTTGAGACTTTCTTCTTCCAATCCACTGAGACTCTGTGAAACCGAGAGACTTCAGCAACTCAGTTGTAGCTTTTTCAAACTCATTTGAGAGCGTACCGCCAGAAAATGCATAATCAAGATATGTATTTTCCTGAAGAGAAAGCTTTCTGGGCGAAAGTCGCTCTACTGCAGCAATGGAATCCTTGCTTGAGATTCCATATGAAGCCATCTCTGCAACAAACAGGTTTGAATCATCTTCAAACAAATGATCATTCAAATATTCAACATATTTAAAAGTCGCAAATTGTAAAGCTGGTGATACTTTCGTCTGAGATGCACATTCAGAAAGACTTCTGGTATCCTTGTTTTTATCATAACGACCATAGGCTCTCTGAAATGATTCATAATCCTGCTTGCCTCTTATCGGTATGAAACTATCCTCTTCCTTCAAAAACTGCTGATACAGAGTTTCATAGTTAGTATTGAATATATACTTGGCTCTTCCCTTACTACTCCCTTCCGCTATGACAAGAGAGGCGGCTTTCAGGTAATTAATTGCAGTGTTTGCGATATCACATATATTGTTTATTGCCTTGTCAGCACTTCCTCTTGGGGTGTACAAGTCAATTTCCCAGTTTTCAATAACCTTCCGAAAATCATCTTTATCTCTGAATTCAAGGATTTTATTTACAACAAAGTCATAACAATCCATGTTATGCCCATAGATAACAGGAAACACCACATCAAAATTTGTGAGATAGTTATCCAGACGGTGATCATGCAACAATCTCAAGAGAAACATAAATGGTTTAACATGCATTCTGGAATCAATCTTCACATTCTGCCCAAGGCCATACGCAGAAGGATATTGATGCCGTAACAACTGATACTGAAGAACTGCAAGTGGATTTTCTTCGTTGGCAATCGTCTCTCCTGCTATTGTGTAGCTATATGACTTACTACCTTCTGATCTGAAAACCAATCCCAGTGTTTCAAGCTGAGAATAATATGTCCTCATACCACCTGGGTTCTTATCCCTTGTTTGCCCCTTCTTCTTTATCCCAGACTCATCAAGTAGCCTATACATCATCTGCTGCTCTTCGCCGGAATACTGATTTACATCTTCACACTGTAATAAAACCTTCAAGATTTTATAGAGCTTCCAAGGCGCGATATCTCTTATATTTCTGGGAAACATCCATATCCTTCGGGTATCAGGATCAAAGCTCAGCAGATTACTCATTTCTTCACCTCCAAAGTGATATTGCAAGGAACCGATGGATACTCAATGCCTGCAAATGTATTCAGGACAGCTTCAACGATAATCTGCGCTCCTTTGCATGGAACGGCCATTCCTATCTGTTTACGAACCTGCTCTTTTTTTCCTTCAAATTTGAAATCATCCGGGAAGGTCTGCAACCTGGCACGTTCTCTGTTTGTCAAAGCCCTTGGTTCAGACCAGTGGTAAATATGAGTTCCCCCTCCCCCTGAACCAGTTACAGTATATGCGGGTCTATCTGGATCAAGTCTCTTATAGATCTGGCTTATCTTTGCACCTTTGACTTTTAGTTGGAGTTTCTCTGGAATATCAGCATTAAATGCATTTTGTCCAGGTTTTATATATTTTAACCTCGCTACGACCTTTTCATTTTGCGCTGTCAGTTCATTATTAAATGCATCTGCTGAAATTGGAGGATTTTCGATTGCATTTCTACAAGTAATATCAACATCCTTATAAGGCTCCGGAGACGGCACTTTATATTCATATGGCAAATCATTTCTAATTCCAATAATAATAATCCGATGCCTCATTTGAGGAACGCCATATTCCTCAAATTTGTAAAGATGGGGATATACTCTATATCCACAAGCACTGAGATCCTTGAGAATTAGTTTCAACGTATCTCCACCATTATCACTTTGAAGACCTCCAACATTCTCAGCCAGAAACCATAGCGGCTTGTACAATTTCAAAGCCTTTGCACCATAGGTATACAAAGGGCCATATGTTCCTTTAAGCCCCTTTTTCTCACCTACAAGTGAGAAATCGTTGCAAGGAAAGCCAAAAGCTAAAGCATCTATGGGGCCTAATGTTGACAGATCCAAAGTACGCACATCATGGCAAACCACGCTATCAGGATTTTCAGGACAGATATTTCTGGCATATGTCTGGCATGTTGCTTCGTCAAAATCATTTGCCCATGCATGAACCACTTTATAACGGGAATCAGATATTCTGGCATGTATTGCCCCCCAGGCGAGTCCGCCTGGACCTGAAAACAATTCACCAAGCCTAAAAACTGTTCTAGGCTCAACTACATTCGACTTCAATCTGGAGATCAATCCCATTACCATCTCCTTATCGGAATCGGACAATGAGGCAATCTTGGAAATAAGTGTAGAAGAATCACCATATCCCATCACGGATAAAGCAAAATCAGGGCTCATATCATACAAATGCATCAAATCACCCAATTCTTTCATATCTTTCCAAACTCCCGAATCAGAGTTTTTTTCCAATCGTGAAAGTCTTGAATCGGTTATACCAGTTTTCTCTGCCACATCTTTTAATGACAGATGTTTCTGATTTCTTGCTTCCCTAAGAACGCTTCCGTAATTTTGCATCATAGCTTTTATTATACTGGAAACTGATATTTTTGCAATAAAACCCAAGTTTTCTGCTGCATTATTGCAGCATATAAAACATATTAAGTGCTTTTAATGACTATGTTTAATTCTCTTCTCAAAATTGCACTTAGTTACTTTTTGTAATGATATTTTTTCCGCAAAGTCATCATTTTTCCTTTTTATATAAATAATTGCGCTTTCAGCGCTCTTAAAAAGAGCGTATGAATAACAAAATAAATGCAAAAACAACAGATTGGATTTCGGATCCACAGTTCATCGAAAGCTCAGAACGACTTGCGGGGTCACTGATGTCATCCTTTCCTCTTTCGCGGGTAGAAGCCCTTGCAATCGTCATCATCGAAGCAATGTGCAACCACAATGTCATAGCTACGAAGAAGAAAATACGAGAAGTGCTTACAGGACAGTTCGGAATCAAACTGACAGATGCAGACATGAAAGCATCGGAGCGCCTGTTCGATATCATCTCATCAGGCAGGACCAGACTGAACAGTCTCTCTACTCCGTGGGTTGCCTACCTCTGGGAGAATGTGGCATTCAGCAATGAACTGATGGAAGAGACTGATATCCCGGATTGCAGTGATATCGCAGATTTCTACGAAATCGATTCAAGAGTAATTAGCCTGATCAAGCATGCCATCAATGCGAGATCTCCTATAGCTCTCATGATCGATGACTTTCTCCAGCACATGAGTCTTGGAATCATAAAGAAGATTCTTGAGAAGGAAGGCATCTATTGCCTTATTGCTTCCAAGGTGAGCAGCAGCGATGCCGGTGTCTACGCAATGCAGGCGATACAGGCTATGCATCTTGGAGGTATTGTCCTGTTCCAGGAAAGCGAACCAGCAAGGATGGATGAATTCATCAACATGGCTCAGATCTTCGGCTTTAGATTCGGGACAATGAAGACTCTGGAAGATGCAATAAAGCTTGATAATGATGAGGAATCATCTGACAGTACCGATATCCCTGAGATCGAATATGTTCCTATCGTCAAATTGAACCCCCATCACATTTCAGGAGAGGCATTGAGAAAGAAAGCTACTGAATGCTTCTCTGATGATCCAGAATTCCTCAGGATTCTCATAACATCAAAGGTAAATGCAGCAACGCTCTGCTACACCAGGACTCTGATAAAAGAGATTGTCGATAAAAAGGACTGGGAAGCATTATCCAAATTCTTCACAGATGCACAGAAAGCAGATATCTCTGAGGATACGAGGAAAAGAAGGCAGGTCAATTCAGATCAGTATGATATCAGGGTAATCAACAGTGATATCCCCATCGACATCCTTGACAGGATGGCTGAGAAGGCATTCAGACAACGCTCTCCATGGAAGTTGATGCTGTCAGGGGAAAGCGGCACCGGAAAAAGCGCGTATGCCTATCATTTGGCTGGAAAACTTGGAATAGATGTAATAGTCAAGCGCCCGCAAGATATCATCTTCAGATACTTTGGCGAGAGTGAGACAGCCATTGCAAACGCATTCCGTGAAGCAGAATCCAAGAATGCATTGCTCCTTTTTGATGAGGCCGATAGTTACCTGAGCCGTAAGACGGATGTCTACAGCGGTGGAGACAAGGGGCACAACGACATTACTAATGCGTTCATGGTCGGTCTTGAGGAATACAACGGCCTCGTAATCGCGACGAGTAATCATGTGGAATTCTTGGAACCTGCTATAGCGCGCAGACTCCACAAAACAGTCGAATTCAAATTCCCGACCTATGAAGGCATGAAGCTTCTCTTCAAAAGATACTTCCCAGATGTTGATTTCGACAAGAGGGAACTTGAAAGGATCTGCGCTCTTGGTTCAATCGGTCCCGGAGATTTCGTCGCGGTAAAAGAACTGACTGAATACATGGATGAAGATGATGTGACGGGAGAGTTCATCCTTGAATCGCTTTATTCAAATGCAGCTACAAGAAATCTTTCATCCCGCAAGTCACCAGCAGTCATTGGCTTCAAATAAAAGGAATGATAGGCACCTTCGGTGCTATCAGGAATGTATGTAAATCGAACTGATAGATGAGTATCGGTAAGCCGGACACGCCTTCAGAGGAGGAAAGGTCCAGTAGCGCATTTCATGCGGCAGATAGAAAAAAGTGTCACGGAATTGGAAGAGCCAAGGCTCGCATTAATTATTCCTCCCTACGGGAGAATCAAAAAAGTTGAAGGAGGTGAAAAGAGAGAACAGCAAGGGCTTCCAGCCCTTACCAAAGCTAATGACGTATATAGGTGACAACCTATCCATACCAGACCTTGCAGAAAGCAAGAGAACACGAAGAAGGAGAACAAAGGAATGTTCGACACTGATTCAGCTTACAGAATCAATGGGATCGTGTTCGGGGAGACAATCCCCGGTCCAGACTCGGATTACGGGGTCTTCGTACTCAGAGGAGAATCGAAGCATGGTCACGATAAGGTGCTGATTCTTGCAATCATGAAAACCGACGGCAAGAGTTTCTGGTTCCTCTCTACGGATATCGTATCTGAAGATCATTTTACATCAGAGACAATCCTCAATACCCGTGACAGGAATCTTTCAGCAATCCTCCAGACTATTGATGGAAAACTCATCGTGAGTTTCTTCGATACTGCTGAGGATGGAACGGTCACAGAGAGAAGCTACAGGATAACGCTTCCTGTTGAGACTTCTCTCAGGTCAGAGTGAACAGGCGCTCCGCAAGGGGCGCTCTTCCTTCAAAAGAAGGATGGAAGAAAATGGGCTTTCAGCCCAATCAGAAATAAATGAAATCAAAATAAAGGAGAAAAACAGACATGCTTAACATTGGTAGCTATATCGTTGAAACTGTCGCATTTGCACACGTTCTGCCCATAAACAGG
Organism: uncultured Spirochaetales bacterium; assembly: GCA_949282255.1. Taxonomy (GTDB): domain Bacteria; phylum Spirochaetota; class Spirochaetia; order Sphaerochaetales; family Sphaerochaetaceae; genus Ornithospirochaeta. The sequence goes on along the minus strand of CASDPA010000027.1, from coordinate 13,667 downwards.
GATTATACGATTCTTGTTTTCGTAGGCAGAAAGAAGAAAGCTACATGCAACAGGTTCGTCTTCGCTCTTACCATGTTAGAGAATGGGGATCTGACGATAGTCGATGAGGTCTCTATTCCATCGTGCGAGATGATGAGGGATGGCGCAGAAATCCTTCTTGCATCGGATTCGGTGAATATCAATTTCAGAATCCGCGAGGCAAGGGCCGTTACCGTCTCATACACGGATCACGACTTCCTGTGCGAGGAAGCTCCAATCAGTGAGAAATTCACTTTCGCAGTCCAGACCGCATAAGGGAATATGAGGAGCCTTCGGCTCACTCGGTTTTGAATATCAGAAACATGAACAGGAAATTATACCGCACAGGCTTTTCGTAAGGAGAAGTCCAAATAATCTCGCATTTATAGACATAGCTTCGGCTATCCATCAAAGACTGGAATCCCCCAGAAACTCAAGGAGCCTTATATGGAAAAGACAGAACAGAAAGGAAAAGAAGGCACAGTAATCCTCAGCCTTAAATCAACCGTAGAAGAACTCGTCAACTACCTTGGCGAGATGGAGATAAGTGGTGCCTGCTTCTTCATCGGAGTAGATAACAAAACCAAGAAACTCTTCTCCACTCTTGCAAGAGTTGATGTACCAGCAGGTACGGACAATAAGAAGTCCGTATCAGTTCAGATGTTCGACAATGAGTATCTCATGAAACATGAGGAGACGGAGATGCTCAAGTACGGTAATACGAAACTCTGTATCGGACATGACGAGAACGATTTCATCATCCGCGTTGGAGAAGCAGATGAAACTGCGGGAGGAAAAGAAGATGTTTGAATTTTGCGGGTTCACCGTCATATCGGTTCTTTTTGCCTCAGTGTTCCCTGATACGGACTGTACTCAGGCAATCCTGATGAAAGGCAGAAGGAAAAGAGACGGCATGGAAAAGCTTATCTTTGCGATAATCGAGAAAGGGGAAGGAAGAAGGTTCAAGATACTGGATGATGTTATTCTTCCAGTTCCTATGGACTGTCCTGACGCAGCGAGAATCGCCGAAGTGATGATTGGTAATAAGCTGACAACGGCTACGCTCAGAATTCTTGTAGATACTGCGGAAATCTCGGTCACGCTTGAGGATAGGGATATCGGGTACTACAAAGAGACCTATATCTTCACTCCGGCACCCAATATGCTTGATCTTCCCATCGATTAAGCATTCATCAGCATCTACGCCCTCGGTAAGGGGGCGTTTCAAATCTCAACATACTTAGGAGAAAAAAGAATGAGAACAACACAGATTTTCTATAACAAACTTATGGCAATACTGAATGCGAGAGGACTTTCCCTTGCTTGGATTGAGGAGAAAACAGGAATCAGCGAGGTTTTCCTTGCAACTTTTGAATACATCGCCTCTGGACTCAGCTTCCAGCTTGTACTGAAGGTGGCGGTAGCTCTCGGAGTTTCGATTGAAAGCCTCATCTCGGAAGATTGTAAAACAAGGGAAGTGTCTTATGGTGAATCCACTCCCAAGATTGCTTATATCGACATCTACAGACATTTCTGGATTGCAGTCGATTACGAGGCAGATAGAAAAGGCAAGGACCTCTATGACATTTCCTGGGCTGCTGGCAAGACAATCGCAGGAATTGTCAGATGTGCCACAAGAGATAAGGACATCGATATCCAGAGAGCAGAAGCAATAGCACTTATGCTTGACACGACAATCGACAAACTTATCTGGGAACAGGTTCCTGAATATGCATATGAAGAATCACTTGCTGATCTGCTTGTAGCAGGTTTCTAGCAGGAGGCTAGGGACAATGGCTAGAGAACCGCCATAACAAAAAAAAGAAGACGGCAACTCAGAGAGTCACGACCTCCCTGAGTCTGCATAGGTAACTGGCACCTACACAGCGGAAACAATCCGCACCGTTGTTTCAGTCTATCATTTCTGAATTTGAACAACAAGGATTGCTCTGAAATTAGCTCAGATGTGTAGGCAATCTACCCTACCCTGTCGCTTCTGACAGGCTCAGTAACCACAGGAAATGATAATGACAGACAAACTTTATCTCAAAGTCGAGGATGTAATGGGACTTCTCGACATATCACGTGCATCAGCATACAGGCTGATTGCCTCACTCAACACAGATCTCAAATCAGAAGGCTACATCGTCATTCCGGGGCGCATAAGCTCTGCTTACTTCTTCGAACACACCTATCAGCCATCTGCTGATATGAGAGCAAGGGGGTAAGCCATGTCGGTATATAAAGACAAGGATGGAACATGGTTTGTAAAACTCCGCTACAGGGACTGGGATGGCAAGCGCATAGATACGACAAAGAGAGGCTTTGAAACAAAGCGTGATGCCACAACGTGGGAAACAGACCGTATAAGAGCACTCACAGGGTCTCTTGATATGTCTCTCAAAGACTTCATATATGATGTCTATCTTCCGAACATGGAGAACCGCATCCGGCCTAGCACATATCTCATGAAGAAAAATGTGCTGGAAACGCATGTAATCCCCATACTCGGCAATTTCAGCCTCGTCTCACTCTCTGCTACCGATATCATGCGCTGGCAGGATAAGATCATGAACTACAGGAACCCTAAGACAGGCAAGCCCTATACGAAATCTTACCTGAAGACTATTAACCTACAGCTCACAGCAGTACTCTCTCACGCCGTAAAGTACTATAACCTGCCAGAGAATGCAGCAATCAAGGCCGGTAGCATGGGAGACAACAAGCATCTTGAAGCTGATTTCTGGACATATGAGGAAGCGATACTGGTCCTTGATGAGCTTATGGATAACCCGCTTTACCACATGGCTGTTTCTTTCTTGTACTACACTGGATGCCGCGAAGGCGAGATGCTCGCTCTTACTTGGGACAAGATTGACATCAGGACAAGGCATGTAACAATTGATAGCACATACCAGATTCTTGAGGGGAAACCTCATATTGGACCACCCAAAACCCCTCAGGGATTCCGCAAGATCATGCTTCCGGATTTTCTGATTGATGAGCTGATCGAATTCAGAAATCTAGTGTATAAGCCGAATCCTGAAAACCGCATCTTCGCTGGAATCACAAAAAGTTCCCTCAACCGTATTCTGAAATCAGCAGCAGAAAGAGCAGGTGTAAAACCGATAACACCTCATCAAATCAGGCACTCGCATGTCAGTCTTCTTGCAAATCTAGGGTTTGAAGCGGTAGGGATCGGACAGCGTATCGGCCATAAGAGTGTTGATATCACATACCGTTACGCCCACATGTTCCCTTCTACCCAGAAGAAGCTTGTTGAGTGTCTTGAGAATCTTAACACAAACAAGGAGGAAGAAGCAAATGTCGGAAAAGAATTGCGATTCAAAAGGCCGCTTTAGAAGCCTTACGATAGCCTTCAGAGTAAGCCCGGAGGAGAACCAGCAAATCAACCGCATGGTCCAGCTTTCCGGGCTTACAAAGCAGGAATATCTCACAAACAACATGCTCCACCACTCTTTCACAGTGATGGGGAACACCAGAGTTTTCAAAGGTCTCAGAGTACAGATGGAAGCGGTCTATGAAGAACTTTCAAGACTCTCATCTACGTCCGAGATATCCGATGAGCTTTTGGTCGTAATTAAGACTATTTCATCCATTGTTGATGGGATGCGGAATACAGGAGGTCTGCACTGAACATAACAACTCCAAACGATACCCAGGAGACTCTTCTGGGTATCATGAAAAGCCACTACCCCATCTGCCTTATACAGGGGTTCTCAGGGGTTGGGAAAAGCACACTGTATTCTTCCATCTATAAAATGGCTCCAAAAAGAACATTATGCCTTGCCACAACAGGAATCGCAGCATTGAATCTTATGGAATATGGAGTTCCTTTTGTTTCAACAATCCACTCTGCATTCTCCCTGAAGCCTGTAGAAATGTACATCTACAGAGAACCGGAGTATCTGAAGCATAAGACTATGCTTGACTGCATCGATACAATTCTTATCGATGAAGCTTCTATGCTTGACTGTAGTCTAATGGACTGGCTCTTATCATTGATCGAAGAATCTGAAAAACATGGGCATAGCATCAGAATCATCCTGTTTGGAGATATCCTTCAGCTTCCTCCTGTTGTCAAGAAGTCTCACAAGATTATGAATATCTGGGAGAAAAAATATGGAACATCAACATTCTTCTTCAATGCAAGAAAATTCGATTATGAAAATGTCCAGATCTATATGCTGACAAAGGTTTACAGACAGAAGAACAAAAAACTATCAGAGGCACTTACTTCCCTCAGAAAGACACCGGTTCCAATAGAAAGCATCAAATATCTGAACAACAGGGTCTGTACACAGGAAGAGTTCAGAGAACAATTGGGAGAAAACTTTCTTACTGTCGTTTCTACAAACAAGGAGAAGAATGCGATAAATGAAATGGCTATATCTGCCTTGAACTCCATAGAGCCACAGGGATTTACTTATGAAGCAACCTTTGATGGAATAGTGGATGCCTCAACTCTTGCTACAATTCCATCAGAAATCACTCTCTACGAAGGAGAGAAAATCATGTGTACAGCCAACACTGATGATTACAAGAACGGCACATTGGGAACAATAATCGGCTTTTCTGAAAATGAGCAATTGCCAATAGCAAGACTCTCATCAGGAAAGGAAGCGACTATCCAATATCATCTTGTTAATTGCTATGTGCCGATAATAGGAGGGGACGGGTTGCTTGACTATCAACTTGTAGGTACAGCAAGACAGATTGCTGCTGTCCCTGCATATGCGTGCACCATACATAAGACACAGGGACTTACACTTGATGCTATTTACTACCATGTAAATGACAGATGGATTCCTCCATCTGGAGTCTATGTTGCTCTATCACGGTGCAAAACGCTTGATGGAATAGGTCTCAGCAGACCATTGAAACAAAGCGATATCAGATACTCAGAAGAGGCTCTGGATTTCTATAACTCCATAATGACAGCATAGCAATAATAATGGCAACATGTGCAAGTCAACTCATGTTGCCATTATCCATATACAAGAAAGAAATACTAATCAAAACATCTCTCATGATGAAAAGTTGATCAACTCTGCTGGTTCAAGGTTTTTATCATTACTCAACTCTGGTAATTCTTCGATGTTTCTCCCTCTGATATGACCAATTGAACAACGAATAGGAATATCTTTGCCTTTGACATTTACAGTAAGTGTCCCCTCATTACTGTTTGCAGGCAATTCCCACAAACATGCAATAAGGAATAATTTTGAAGAGCCTTTCTTTCCTGCAACAGTCCTGAAATTTATCCCACCATCTTTATTTTCATCTGTATCAAAGGCGTAGTAAACACGGGATGACCTCTCGCCTATATAGGGATCACTGAGTATCCAGACGCTTCCAGGAAGGTTGAGCTTTTGTCTGAGTGCAACTGCAATTTCATCTTGTGCGTATACTCTCCTTGCAATAGCAATTTTATATCCCTCCAGTTTGAGATTCCCATTACGAAAGGAAAGATAATTATTGGCGTTGAGAATACAATTGATTAGTAATTCCCTAGGTACATTGAGATTCTTCGATGTTTTTATTTTGCTTCTGCCGAATCCTCTCATATAAGCAGCACGATACAAATCAATGCAACTTTTTATTGGTTGGATTTTTGAATCATAATTCACATCCACCTCTTCAGAATCTTTTATTTTTTCAATCCCAGCTCTACTCTCCCCTATATTGCTTACAACTTCTGAAGATTGTCGGGTTTTCTCATTTTTAAGGATTATTTCTGCGATATTTACGTTGTCGGTATCCTTGCTGTATTGCCTTTCAACCACTACTCTCCGACAGATTACCTGACGATATTGGCACCCATCTAAATGGCCATTGCTATCTTTATCTTCTTGAGCCCTTTTATCCAAACGAGGAGGATTTGTTCTGAAGTACCAATGATTATTTCTATGACAGAGCACCATAGGGATTTTACAATACGGACAATAGTATCCTCCTGGTGGATCATTATATCCATTGACCGCAAATGCTTCTTCTGCCGTTACAATATGTCTTTTTCCATGAATATCAACATATTCAGCTTTATAGTCCTCGTTCTGTTTTCCCAATATACACCTCTTGAATAATCTGACTGCAATTGACTGTTCTGCGCTGATGAGCAGATAAACTCGAATCACAGCCTAGAACTCTCACCTTCTTTCCTTTCAACAACTGTATTCGAATAGACTGACAAGGCTCATCTGCAACTATCCTTAAAGAACTTCCGTTTAATCTTAATATAACTTTGGACTTTGATATCGGCAAATTTTCAAAATAGCAGTTCAATGGATGTCTTTTAAGCCTCTGATAAATCTCATAAAGGATATCCTGATTTATATAGAAACTGCGTCTGATTCCATCAACTATCTCATGCCCTAAAAGATACTCGCAGACATCCGGTGCAAATCCCAACATATAATAGAATGTTGCAGCATTGCGCCTGAAAAGATATGTCGTGATTTCCCTTTGTGAGATATCATTATCAGCAAGCTTGGTCTTATATAAAGTATCAACAAGTGCAGCATCCCTATCTTGATCCGAAATGCCCAGCTCTGAGAATAATGCATTACCCGCCTGAGTCAGGTCACGGCTACTTGCTCTTGTCAGATAGTCATTTCCTCGACACACAATCGGAAGCTGCCAGACTCCAACACCTTCGGGCAACTTAATCTGTCCAGTTATTACAAGATGGAGAACATACTTCCTTCTATCTTCAATAAAATTCATAAGATGATCAAATGTAGGTACAACCCTGATACCATTTGAAGTTTTCGCGCCTGCTTTCAGCTTATTGGATTCGATTTCTGTTGTTTTCGTAATATAAATGCACGGAAAAGAATGAACAGCTTCCTGTTTATGGATATCAGCGAAATTAAGTCCGCAAGCTTCATTCCCCCGTAAGCCATTGCAAAACATGATGAAAAGTCCAATATCTTCTCCTTTTGCAGTCTTATAATCGAGATTTTTAAACCACTCAGCAAGTTTCATTTCCTGTTCCGCAGAAAAAGATTTCTTTATGAGCTTTATTTTCTTTGCATTCCTTGCGACTTTTTCTTCTTCTGCGTCAGTGTCGTTAATATCAAGGAAGAGTGCATCGATATACATACCATTCGCTACACCGACGTTATACACCCTTTTGAACAGCCATTTGTAATGCCCCAAAGTCGTCCCATCTTCCTCATATTCCGGGTGTGCTTTGCATAACCTTGAAATTACATCACGATAGTCTTCAAGTGTATAATCAGCCATCCTTTTATTGGCAGGCAGGCATGGGATAAGACGCTTCTCATAGTCGTTGATATACTCAGGAATAGTCCTCTCGCCCTCCCAACCTTCACTGACATACTTTCCCTTATCTTTTCCTAGAAAGAATTGCCTCAACACGCCAACAAACGTTAAATCTTCGCCACTACCTCCAAGCACTTTGCTGGAATATCCCGGAGCGATTTTATTTGGATCAAGCATATTCGAAATCCCCCTTTATCACATATTCCAGATGAGAGGATTTCTCATTCTTGTTTAAAACACTCAATTTGTCTTCAGACTCCAAAGACAGCTCAATATTTCCTTCTTCATCCGGTTCGGCTTCAATCTCAAGTTGCAAAGGGAAACTACCCGAAGATTCAATAAGATGGCTTTCTTGATCTTCTATATTCATATAGAAATGCTGGACTGTCTCATCGAATTGATTAAGTATGGCTTCTAATCTTCTGAACTTGAGATAAAGCACGAACTGAGACCCCTCATTCAGGAAATCACAATAATTGATAGAAAAGATTGTCTCAGGACGATTACCAAGACAATAGCAGACTTCGTCAGTTGTAAAACCAGCATGCATTGAGGCCCAGTAACGGAAATTCTCCCTGAATATGTCTCCCTGAAAGATATTGATGTTAGAATCCCTCATCTCCCCATCGATATCCGGTAAAGTCACGATATCTTCAGGAAGCCCCAAATTACTAACCATTTTCTGAAGCTCTTTCTCCAAATCATATGGGCGCATATGAGAAATGACAGACTTTGAATCCAGCGGATTGCTCAATATCGGTATCAGACTAGCACTCTTTTCGGAATACCTTTCAAGAAAGCTCTCTTTCCATTTTAACATTATCCCAGCAAGACATGGAGGACAGGGAATGCATCTAAAATCATTCTCATCATCAAGCAATTTCGGCTTGCCTCCTCCATTTGGAATCTGTCTATACAATTGGAAAACGTATATCCCATAATCTTCTAGATAAGCAAAATCATCCCATGTCAGGGCGCATAATATATTGCCTTCTATGCCAGTTATTAATCTGATAAGAGATCCTATAAGAAGCCCTTTCTCACCTGTTTCAGCCTTTTCGATACGTGATAAAAGAACATTGTACATCGTTGAGTATTCTTTCTTAGTGAACGTCTTTTTCGACAAATTGTGACGCATGATAAGAAATGCCCGCTCGCTTTTTCCTGACTTTGTCGCCAGCTCACATACTGGATTCTTTGTTGCATACCCGATTTTAACTGCTTTCTGTATTAACTTTGACAAGCCAATCACTATAGCGGATATTACGGAATCTCTCTTCCCTGGGAAGACAGCAGCTATACGATCGCTATAATCATCTTCATCTAGCTCATCCATTGCCGAAAAAGAAATCATCTCATCATTGCCCAATTCGACAATCTGGTTCCATACAGTTGCTGTAACAGAATCCTTCCATTCTGGATGCAAAAACAATGCTGTCTTAAGGCTGATAGAATGCCCTGCAAAACTTTCAGCATATTCGGCTATAACGCTGGTCTGAGGGATAACTTTTTCTCCTCCCTTTTTAAAAGCCTCATATGGGTAAACATCTCGAATATAGTTCTGGACCTCTTCTGGGGACATTTCCTTGCAAAGCCGCACAGTGTCTTTAAGTTGCACAGGAACTCTTCCATTATGAGAAAGAGATTTGAAATATGCACATGGCCTAACTTTCATCGGATTTCTGTTTGATTGGCTTAATGAATACCATATGGTCAATTCCCTGCTGAATCTCAGAGGAATTGCGTTATCCCTCGATTTTGTATATTTTGCGTCCCTAAGTTTTTCGCCGATATAAGTTCGCAAGCTCTTAGTATCTTTTTGGGAATCAAAACTACCATGAACAAATTCATCTATATCTACTTTTTCAATTGAACCTGGGGCCAGAACAATAGAATTATGAACGCTCACAGCCCTTAAAACTGTTGTCAAGCCATCTGTACCTGACAAACGTTTGGATGCAGACCAGAAACATTTGATAGCCGATGTCGAATCTAAAACCTTTCCTTTGGGAATCAATAACAAATCATTGAATTTATAATCCGTTCCTTGTCCTACTTCATAGGCAAATGCTCCAAGCTGAGAAAAGCTAGAGTCCGCTGATAGTGCATAAACATGTATGTTTTCTTTTTGCCTTTTTAATGCTGCTGCCAGTTTGTCATAGGAAAATCCTTCCTTCTCTATCACAAGGACATCTGAATAAGATTTTTCTTTTACATCTTGCAAAGCAAGCCATTCTTCCAAAGTGTAAAACCCAAAGTAATCATGGACGCCAGTAGAATAATTAGAATCCGTAAAATGACGGATTAGAAGTTCTTTGTAGTCACTGTTCTCGATTATAAAATCAACGTTCTTGTCTACAAGGTCATCATCAAAATCCCATTCACGGATAAAAAATGGAGAAGGAAAAATAATTAGAAGATTTCCCTGTTCTGTATATGATTTCACAATCGATGAAAACATCCCCCGGACAAAACCTGTCTCGAGCAGAATATCATTATCTCGTTCAACAGATACCGTCTGCCTCGTACTACCACTGACATCCACAAAAGATGTCTTCTTTCCAAGATACAATTTACAGGCAACATCAAGTGGCAATGACCTAAGTACCGCTGGAATAACCTGAATATAAACTTCCTTAATCTCCGAATCTGATAAGTTTGCAGTAAATCCTTTCCCAAACTCTGATGCCATGCTGGAGGGAGAGATACCAGCCCTTTTTAATTTGAAAATTTTATTGCACAGACTCCATTGTTTTTGATGAGCCATGTTCAGGACATTATCCAAATCACATAAAGCCTGAAGATCTTTTAAACTACGACCATCTTCGGAAACCATCCGTACTTCAGTCTTGGTTGGGACTACCAGCAATGCTTTCAAAATTTGTCTAGCTAATGAAGCATCAATGGAGCAATTGAAACCTTCATTCCTTAAAGCAAGTTCCATCTGTTCAACAGCTTTTTTATTACCGTCGTAAAGCATCTTGATAAATGGAGTATCATGACGGCAAAGGTGCGGAATAATATGGACAAGGCTTGCCAGCTGGTGAAGATTTACAGAACTACATATTGTTCTTAGCAACCGTTCATCCTGGACGAAAAACGGGATAGTCATACGTAGAAAATCAGCAAGATCACGAACACAAACGGATTCACATTCCTGCTGGATGACAGCAAGCAAATCCATAGATCCAGCCACATTATCAAGCCAGGGAACATCAAATCCATGAACGGCGCCGAGATATAAATCCACGACTTCTCCAACGCCAATTTCATGGTCTGGAGCTACAAATTGACATAATCTCTTCAATTTAAATCCAAACGGGGTTGTAATCATTTCCAGACCTCTAAGCCACCATGTTTAAGACTAGTGTAAAGTAAAAAGCAGGATTTTCAAAGCAAAATGTGTTATTATAAATTTACTATGGTATCTAATTCAAAAAGCATTAGTTACACATTTTGGGGTCAAAATAGGGTCAAGGCAATAAAAAACTCCTTGCAGTGCAAGGAGTCAATAGCATATATGTCTATTCCCACTCTATTGTGCCACAAGGCTTTGGAGTCAGGTCGAAAAGAACTCTGTTCACTCCCTTGACTTCTTTTGTGATCCTGTCAGTTATATGCTCTAGAAGGTTAAACGGAACATCTTCCACCGTTGCGCTCATGGCATCTACGGTATTTACCGCGCGGATGATCACCGGATATTCGTATGTTCTTTTCCCATCCTTGATGCCGACTGATTTGAAATCGGGGATGGCTGTAAAGTACTGCCATACTTTTCCCTCAAGGCCGTTTTTGGCGAATTCCTCCCTGAGGATTGCATCGGATTCTCTTACTGCTTCAAGCCTGTCTCTGGTGATCGCACCAAGACATCTGACTCCCAGTCCAGGCCCGGGAAATGGCTGCCTGTATACCATGCCGTCAGGTAAGCCCAGCGCCTTTCCAACTACGCGCACCTCATCCTTGAAAAGGAATTTGAGTGGTTCAACAAGTTTGAATTTGAGATCTTCGGGAAGGCCTCCAACGTTGTGATGTGCTTTAACCGGTCCGCTTTCAAGGATATCCGGATAAATTGTTCCTTGTGCCAAAAACTCTATCCCTTCCAGTTTCCTGGCCTCCTCTTCGAAAACCCGGATGAATTCAGCTCCTATGATTTTCCTTTTCTTCTCCGGCTCGCAGACTCCGGCTAATTTATCCAAAAAACGGTCCACAGCATCCACATATATCAGGTTTGCGTCCAGTTGGTTCTTAAACACCTCGATGACCTGTTCCGGTTCTCCTTTGCGTAGAAGGCCATGGTTGACATGTACGCAGACGAGGTTTTTCCCAACAGCTTTTATCAATAAGGCCGCGACTACAGAAGAGTCCACACCACCAGAGAGTGCGAGTAATACCTTTTTATCTTGTACCTGTGTTTTTACTTTTTCGATTTCTTTTGCGATAAAGGCATCAGCCAGTTCTTTTGTAGTTATTCTGGTCATGTCTTCTGGACGTTTTTCTGACATATTTTTTCCTCCGTACAGCGAGAATTGTAAACGAAAAGGCTTGTTTTCTGGAAGATGTCGGACCCTGTTGTTTTTCTAAAGAAAACTTTTTTTTGTTATTTTGCGCTTTCATGATACAATTCAGACAAGAAACAATATTGTGTTACGTGGGGAGGTATTGAGCTTGTCTTATAAGAGATGTTTGTTGTTTTTTTTGATAGTTATAGCTGTACTTTCCTTTCCGCTTTTTGCAAGTGACCTTCTAAGCTTTACGATGGATGTGGTGGGAAGTGCCGTAGACGCTTATGCCAATGGGGGACGGCCTCCTTTGGATCAGCTTGAAAAGCATCTTGATTCCCTGAATGTAGGGAACATGACACTTGAGCAGCGTAGAGAGATATATGAGGCCTACCATGTAGAGAGTGGCAACGCCATTTTCAGGAATGTTGTGATTGGTTTCGGCACAGGTTCAAAGCGGCAAGGTGATGGCTGGGGAAGCTTCATTGGTGCGCTGGGCGACGGTATCGGGTTTGGATTGCTTACCGCAAGTGCAGCTTGTTTTTTAATCGATCTTATGACTTTCCAAAGCTTTGGTGCGGCCACGGGAGGCCAAGAGGTTGGTACACTTTCAGATTCTCCCTTGATGGAGATCACTAAGATTCTTGCAATCAGCGGAGGAGTGGTTATCGGGGTGAACAGATTGGTTGGTATAATACCACCTTTGGTATATAGTGCACGTTATAATTCCAGACTCCGTGGCGGTCTTGGACTTGATAAGAAGCTGAATTTGGCCATGGCTCCTGCCGTGAACCCGTATAACGGCGATCTCGGAGTTACCATGGTTGCCGGCATTTCTTTCTAACGCTTGATTTCGATTTTTATGGGTTAAAGTGTCCAGATCGGAGTATAGTGTGGATTTCAAATGGAAAAGGTCTCCTTTGGTATATTTTGGAGACCTTTTGACTGGTTTTTATAAAATAATTTAGACTATATTGACACTGCTTAATTTTTATTGTTATCTTTAGCATGCAAGTGGGAGTAGCGAAGCTGGTTATCGCGCTGGCCTGTCACGCCGGAGATCGCGGGTTCGAGCCCCGTCTCTCACGAGAGAAACTAAGTCCTTACATGTAAGGACTTTTTTATTGCCTTCTTAAGCCAGTTTTTCGGATTTTGTGCAAATAAAGGATTGTCGAAGCGGAAAATGAGAGCTGTCGAATGGCTATGGGAAAATCAGAGTCCGAAGCGGATATTCCTCCTGTGAAAAGGTCCGTTTCGTGTCTACCTTTCGGGGGTTAGTTCAGATGCGACACTCTCAAAGCCTCTGATGTGCTGGACGATGGCATAGGCCAGTGCAATACGAAATCTACCCTCCTCATGGCTCTTCTCAGAGGGCTTGGCATAGCCTGCCTTCTTCATGGTTTCACAGTCTCAAAGGATTTTCAGAGAGGAGCAGTTTCAGGGATTATAGCCTTGATGGCACCAGATGAGATTGTTCACACCTGGGTCGAAGTCTTCTTTGACGGGAAATGGATTGCACTTGAAGGCGTGATAATCGACAAGAAGTTTCTTGATGCAGTGAAAAGCAAATATCCAGATACGAAGGGAGTTTTCCGTCAGTATGCGATAGCTGTTGATGACTTCCCGCACTTTGCTGTTGACTGGAGTGGCTGCGATACGTTCATCCAGAGTAAGGCGATAGTGCAGGATTATGGCATATGTGCGTGAAAATAAATAATATTTGTTGAGTAGACAAGGAGGGGAAGCATGGAACTATCCATACAAGAACGATTGAAAGACCTGCGTGTAGAGCGTGGCTTGACGCTGGAACAACTTGCGGAGCAGACCCATCTCTCCAAGTCT
>CASDPA010000026.1 GCA_949282255.1 uncultured Spirochaetales bacterium | reverse complement strand
CGAATGCTCCCGATTAAGCGAAAAGGATACTCCGTGGCTTCCGAAAGCGACACTCCGCCGCTAGCGAAAAGTTCACTCCATTAAGCCGTACATTGCAGATTCTTCTCTTCGGTTCATCCCCCTCATGCCAAAACATGACATAAACTTATATCTTTCCTGGAAAAAATATGCGGTATTTTCAAAGGCCTCAGAGATGTTTCTCAAAAGTATGAAAGAGTTTTGCAAATGAGAAAAAGACGAGTCTTTGATGAAGATAGTTTATGGGCTTTAGTTTTCTTATTGCATTCAATAGGTAGGCGGGAAGGTATGGAAGTAAAAAAAGCCCTTACAATGTAAGGACTTATTTTGGGAGCTGATTGGGATTGAACTCTATAACTCTGTATCTGAAAATATTTAAATTCTTGTAATTCCTTTATATGTAATCATTTCTGTGTTATCAAAAGTATTGGTAGCAATTAAGAATATTCATACTTTATCATACTGATGCTACGGAAAATACTACGGAGAAAATGGGGGATGAATTTTAGCTTTTGCTACAGTAATATAGTTCATCAGGACAGATATCCTGTCCATCCTGCCACTCTACTGTATATACGTTTACTCGGACGGTTTTGAAATAATCAGAATCTTTGAGTTTACCGTACCACTCTCCTCAATTTAAGACTTTTTCATATGATTGAGTTTTTCCTCGTTTGTAGTTCCGTATAGCAGTGTGGTTCTGTTCTGTCCTTTCTTTCATTATATTGAAGGCTTCTGTACAAAAAAATATGGAATTATAGCGTTGTAATACTTTTAAGTTTTTATAGACTGAAGATTTTTTGGGTTTACAATTAAATTCTTCATTATATTGGCAATATTTGTATTATCATGGTAAAATACTATTGAAGATTTTTTGGGTTTTCGACTTTTTTCTTCAGGAGGAACTATGATCATTAAGAGGGACAGGTATTTAGAGAATCTTATCCGTGCTCGCCACAACGGGCTTTGCAAGGTTGTTACGGGTATTCGAAGATGTGGTAAGACTTTTCTCTTATGCAGGCTATTTTATGATTATCTGGTCTCTGATGGTGTGGACGAGGACCACATCATAAAAATCGCGATGGATGACAGGAGAAACAAGGCATTAAGAGATCCAGATACCTTGTTGGAACACGTATATTCCTCTATCAAAGATAAAAACATGTATTATCTTATCATCGATGAGGTTCAGATGGTGGAGGATTTTGCCGATGTTTTAAGCAGCTTCCTTCATTCTGATAATATCGATGTCTATGTCAGTGGCAGCAATGCCCGGTTTCTTTCGAAGGATATTGTCACAGAGTTTCGGGGGAGGGCAAGCCAGATTCATATTGCTCCACTTTGTTTCAAAGAAATCTATGAAGCTTCTGCTAGTAGAAGCAAGGAGGAGGTCTGGGCGGATTATGTCCTTTATGGCGGAATGCCCAAGATTCTCGAGTTTGAAAAAAGAGAAGACAAGGCGCAATATCTTCAGCAGCTTTATCAAGAAACCTTCTTGCGTGATATTGTAGAGCGTAACAAGATAAAAAAAGAAGAGGATCTTGAAGAACTCTTGTTTGTCCTTGCATCCACCATCGGTTCCTTGCAGAGCATTGACAAGATAACCAATACCTTTAATAGCGTAAAGCACAGAAATATGAGCCCCAACACCATTAGGAAGTATATAGACCATATTGCTGATTCCTTTCTTGTTGAAAATGTCAGGCGATATGACATAAAGGGCAGAAGCTACATAAATAGTCCTTCCAAATATTATTTTGCCGATCTAGGCCTTAGGAACGCCTCTTTAAATTTCCGACAGGTGGAGGAGACCCATATTTTAGAAAACATCATTTTCAACGAGCTGTTCTGTCTTGGGTATTCTGTCGATGTCGGTGCAGTCAAAGCCTACCAGAAGAACGATGAAGGTAAGAGTGTATTGAAAAATCTTGAAGTCGATTTCGTATGCAATAATTTGGACAAGAGAATTTATATTCAGGTCGCCTTGTCTCTTCCTGATGAGAAGAAATGGGAACAGGAAAGTCTGTCCTTGAAAAAAATCGAGGATTCCTTCAAGAAGATAATCATCACAAAGGATGCAATATCCACCCATTATAATGAGGAAGGAATCCTGATTGTAAATCTTTTCGACTTCCTTCTTGATCCGGAAGTCCTTATGAGATGAAATTCAAATCCTCTTATAAAGAATTGGCTCATCAAAGCCGAATACATGTCTAGATCCTGCTTCAAAAACTTTTGAAACCTCTAGGACCTCAGAGGTGAATTTTTCAATTCTCTGTGATCGATACTTTCTATCGCTGAGTAGTTCAAGGTCTTCTTGCCCAGACTTTCAGCAATTTCATATGAGGTACGTACTATAACTTCCCCTTCTTCCTTGAAAAGAAGATGTGAAGGGAGGCGTGAATACTTCCCCTGAAGGTATAGTGACTCTCCTCGAGGAGGAAGACTCCTTGAAAGTTTTCAGGATGATTAATATAAAGCAATAAGATATTTTGATCCTGATACTGCGGGATTTATAACGATTTTTTGATAATATATGCATTAACAGGATGAATAAAAAATCTAGGAGGATAAAAGATTTTAATCACGTAAAATTTTAGAAAGTCACGGAAAATGCTAGATAAATACTAGGAACAGATTTTCAGTGAGAAAAATAAGAAAATCTTAGTCTAGTCGGGTAAGACATGGGAAATAGTAGTTTATCGAATCTGAATTATGATTACTCAACTAGGGTTATAAAAGATATCTGCTGTAAGGATGCTTTTAGTTCACTAGAACATGAACGATTGAGAAAATTTATTGCTCTTTATCATGGTGATAGATTCCTGTTAGGATTGTCTGATGAGGAAATAGATCTTGCTTTAGGTTTTTCTCGAAGAATCGAAGATAAACTTTATCCGACAATTGCAGGACTTCTTATTGTAGGAAAACAGGAATTCATTGACACCTATATATCAGGACATGAAGTGCTTTTTCAGGTAACGGATGGTTCTAATGTCATTTTTAATCCTCCTATTATGCATGAACCTCTATTGGAATTATTTGAAAAAGTGAATAATCTATTCATGGCAAGAGTTAATGAGCAGGAGATACAGGTAGGACTATTCAGAGTACCGATTCCAAACTATGAGCCTATCGCTTTCAGAGAGGCCTTCGTCAATGCTCTTGTTCACAGAGATTATTATCGGATTGGTGCTGTTGCAGTACAGATTCAGCCGGATGTTCTTCAGATAAGCAGTCCTGGTGGTTTTGTGCAGGGAGTCAACTGATTTCGAAAGGGTAGATCCAAAGAACTCTCTTCTGTTATCACCGAATTACGACAAGCTGTTTGATAGAGGCGTAATATCATTCAGCGCATCAAACGGGAAAATACTGCTTCCAGAAAAGATGAGTGCATCTTTCTGGCGGAATCTTGACCGCCTTGGAATCACTGACGATAAATGCCTGTCTTTTATGCCTGATGGTACAGAGAAGTATTTGAGCTACCATCAGAAAATGATATTTGGATATGAACCTGTATCTGGGTTTGATGCTGATGTCTTCTTAGAGGATATGCTGAGACAGGATATAATTTTAGCATCAATTGAAAGCAGCCCCAAATAGTCATAAAAGTGTAATGAAATTACAAAGCTGACATAGCTGATGCAAAGAATGAATTTTAGGTTTCTTTTTTTTCACATTCAACAGGTAGCCGAGGAGGTACGGACGCACAAAAAAAGCCCTTACAAAGTAAGGACTTATTTTGGAGCTGATCGGGATCGAACCGACTACCTGTTGAATGCCATTCAACCGCTCTAGCCAGGTGAGCTACAGCCCCGCAACAGGCTGAATATAGCATGTGCGGGAATTTTTTGCAAGAGCGGTTGAATGGGATTGTTCAATCTTCCATTCCAGAAAGAAGTTCCCTTCCTTTTTTAGCTATCACTGTGTATCCATCATGTTCCTTCAAACGCTTTTTCGTTTTGAGAGGGGATGAACCCGTAACCTGTTTGAAGGTGCGAGTGAAGTGGGTGATGTTGGAGAATCCTGTATCGAAAGCGATTTCAGTCATGTTCTTGTTGGTTTCCAGGAACATACGCTGGGCATGGAGCACGCGGATTGTGTTTATGTACTGCACGATTGTCGAGTTTGTATACTTCTTAAATTCACGGCAAAGATAGAACGGGGTTATGTTTGCCATGTCCGCAAGCTCCTCAAGCGTCATAGGCTTGAAATAGTTCTTGTTTATATATGAGAGCACATCGGTTATCCGGGTGCGGGCGAGAGGCTTTTCCGGCTCTGTTTTCGAGCGTACGATTGTTATCAGGAGTGAGTTGATCAGCACTTTCTTCTGCAGCTGCGAGTATTCCTCCTGTTTCTCATCCTCGTCCCTTAGGTCTACGACAAGGTTCCTTATCAGGTTTGCATTCCTTCCTGATATCGAATAGGCCGCAACACCGGCTTTAAGGAATCTTTCGCAGATTTCAGTATCGATGGCGTTTTTGGTGAAATATATCACAATGCGTTTGAAGGCCATGCCTTCGTCGCCGAAGGAACGGTGGAGCACGTGCGGCGGGAATATGATCAGATCGCCGCTTTTTATCTTTATTATCTTATCTTCCGCGACGTGGTAGCGCTCTCCTTGTTCAAGATAATAGATTTCAAAGAAGTCGTGGAAATGGGATAGGAACATATTATCGTTCACGCCTTGCGCACGCTCCGCGGCCACATCGTTGCCCATGGAGATTCTCAAGGCTGCCCTGTCTATCATATCGTACTCCTTAAATGTTTAGTTTATAGCGTTTTACCGTCCCTTGCTCCTTTAGTGTAAAACCGGTTGATATACATGTCAAGAAATGTAAAAAATTTCCGTTTCATTAGCAAAATCTGTCAAGATTTGTCTGAACTTGTGACTGATACTTGTTCTTGGTAGGAGGAGATATATGAGAATCAGCACCGTATGCAGATCTGTCGAGAAAAAAGATGGCTATTACAGTGTATTCACCGATGCGGTTGAGATCAGGATTTTTTTTCTGACTGACGACATCGTTAGGCTGCGTGCAGGGTTTGATGGAACATTTGCCGAAGAGAGCTATACGCTGACACTCACCGCATGGCCCGATCGGATGGATTCGTTTATGGACGGCTACAGAAAGAGGGTGGAGGCCGCCAAATCAAAGATCGTATCAGATGATGAGGATAAGACGGTTATTGAGGGACGATCCTTGAAAGTCGTCATCGAGAAGAAGGCATTCAAGATTTCCGTTTATGATTCGGAAGGCACGATGATCCATTCCGATACTGTCGATTTGGCTTGGCAGCTGGATGGGAACAACAGAAGGATCCATACCTTCGAGATGCTTCCTGAGGACCATTATTACGGTTTCGGAGAGAAGTCCGGGCATCTTAACAAGCGTGAGAAGTTCATGACGATGAGCCCCACCGATGCGATGGGCTATAATCCGGAAGAGACCGACAGCCTTTATAAGCACATACCGTTCTTCATCAAATTAAACAGCAGAACAAAGAAGGCCGTGGGTTATTTTTACCACAACACCGCGGAATGCGATTTCAACATCGGCAGAAGGAAGAGCAACTACTGGAAGCCGAGCGCCATATACAGGACGGACAGCGGGGATGTTGATCTCTTTCTGATCAACGGACCTGCGGTGAGGACAGTGATCGAGCGTTATACCGACCTTACCGGAAAATCTGCGATGCTTCCGCGCTATGCTTTGGGCTATATGGGCTCAAGCATGTATTATCCGGAGCTGGATAAGGACTGCGACGATGCCATCGTCGAATTCATAGACACGACAAAAGAAGAGGGGATTCCTGTGGATGGTTTCCAGCTTTCCAGCGGATATACCAGCCAGGAGACAGCAGAGGGGCTTAAAAGATGCGTGTTCACATGGAACAAGGACAGGTTCAAGGATCCGGAGAAATTCTTTTCAGAGATGACAAAGCGCGGCATCGGCGTTTCTCCGAACGTCAAGCCTGGCATACTGCTGGTGCATCCTGATCTTGAAGAGATGAAAAAGGAAGGCATTTTCGTTAAGTCAAGCACATCGGATGAGCCTGCGATCGGTACATGGTGGGGCGGCAAAGGGGTTTTCGTCGACTTTACAGACGAGCACGCAAGAAAAGTATGGAAGAAGATGCTCAAGAAGAACGTCATTGAAAAGGGCACTTCTTCTGTTTGGAACGACAACTGCGAGTATGACAGCCTTGTCGATAAGGATGCCCGTGTCTGTTTTGAAGGAAAAGGCTCGACAATCGGGGCGACAAAGGCCGTTATGAGCAACATCATGTGCCATGTCACCAAGGAAGCGATAGGCGAGGTCTATGGCAAGAAGGAACGTCCGTTTATTGTCTGCAGGAGTGGGCATGCAGGCATACAGCGCTATGCCCAGACCTGGGCAGGAGACAACCTGACATGCTGGCAGGCTCTCAAGTTCAATATTGCGACAATACTTGGAATGAGCCTGTCTGGAGTTGCGAACCAGGGTTGCGACATTGGTGGGTTCTACGGTCCGTCGCCTGAGAAGGAGCTTTTTGTGAGGTGGATACAGAACGGAATCTTCCAGCCGCGGTTCAGCATCCATTCTGTCAATACGGACAACACCGTCACAGAGCCTTGGATGTATTCCGATGTGAAAGACATCATCCGTGATGCTGTGGATCTCCGTTATGCGCTTTCCCCGTATCTTTATTCCCTGATGGTCAGGGCTCATGAGACCGGGCTGCCCATAATGGAGCCGATGTGCTCTGCGTTCCAGAATGATGAGAGTGTCTATGACGAGGATGTCGATTTCATGGAAGGCGATTTTCTCCTTGTTGCGAATGTCGTCGAAAAAGGTGCCAAGGAGCGCACCGTGACGTTCCCGAAAGGATCAGCATTTTACGATTTCTATACCCGTGAACGCTATGAAGGCGGAAGCACCCACACCTTCCCTGTGGATATTTCCTCCATTCCTCTTTTTGTGACCGACAATGCGATCATTCCCATGAGCGGTGACGGCCTTAAGAACCTGAGGACGGAAGAGGTTAAGAACCTGCATCTTCTTGTTGCCGCAGACAGGGATTCTTCCTTCAAGATGGTTGAAGATGATGGGATCTCCCTTGATTATCTTGAGGGCAAGAGCCTTGAGACGGAAATAAGCGTTAAAAGCGGTGTCATTACCGAGATTTCCTTCAAGAAAGAAGGTGGATACAAATCCAGTATCGAGAACATGCTTATAGACCTCATCCATCGCGAGAAAGCTCCGTTCCATGTATATATGGAAGGAAAAGAGCTGGAGCATTTCCTGCATAGGAGGAAGTTCGAGGAGGCAAAAGAAGGCTGGTATTACAGCCAGAGCCTTAAGAGCGTTCTCATAAAGGCACCTTATCCGAAGAAGGATTTCACGGTTAAGGTTTCGTTTGAACAGTTTGACATGATTGGCATGTGAATATAGGAGAAGGCAAAATGAAAAAGAAATTGATCGGATTGGCCGTTCTCGCAATCGCTTGCTCTCTGTTGATGACCTCCTGCGCAAAGCAGGGGGCGGAGTACAGCAAGGATGCGACGGCCGATAATCCAATGGTTTTAGCCCTTGCTCACAACATGGCTGAAAACCATACGGTCCACATCGCGCTTGAGGAGTTCGCAAACAGGGTCTATGAACTCAGCGATGGAAGGATACAGATAAAGATCTATCCCAACGGGCAGCTTGGCAGCGAGGTGGAGGTGTTGGAACAGCTCATGGCTGGAGTGGTGGCGATGACAAAGGTTTCCGCTCCCGGGCTTGCAACCTACAACAATGCATACCACACGTTCGGTCTGCCGTATCTGTTCGATAACACAGAGGATTTCTATCATGTGATGGATTCCGATGAGATGAGGGATTTCTTCCTTTCCACCGAGGATGATGGCTTTGTTGCCCTTACATATTACACTTCCGGAGCAAGAAGCTTCTATACGAAGAACAAAGCTATCCGCACCCCCTCCGATCTCAAGGGCTTGAAGATCCGTGTGCAGGACATGGCCAGCCAGATCGATATGATGCAGGCTCTTGGAGGAACTCCGGTTGCCATGGCTTACGGTGATGTCTACACATCGCTTCAGACAGGCATCATCGATGGAACGGAAAACAACGAGACTGCGCTCACCACAGGTCTGCATGGAGAAGTATGCAAGGTTTTCAGTGTAGATGAGCATGCGATGATTCCTGACGTTCTTGTGATGAGTTCTGAAGTCTGGGAGCGTATTGCACCGGAAGATAGAGAAATAATACTGCAGGCTGCAAGGGAAAGCACAGACAATCATAAGATAGCCTGGGATGCCGCAATCGATGAGGCGGTTGAAATCGCCCAGAGCGAAATGGGTGTCGAATTTGTCTACGATGTCGACAAGCAGGCTTTCAGGGATGCCACGGCTCCTATGCTTGAGGAGTATAGCCAAATGTATCCGGAAGTCGGCGAGCTGCTTGATCTTATCGATTCGGTGGAGTGATGGGGGAAACAATGGAAAAAGTATTATCAAAAATCAAGAACGGGATGAACTGGCTTCTTTCCCGTATCGCAGCGGTACTGCTTGTGGCAATGACGCTGCTCGTGATCTATCAGATTTTCACAAGGTATGTGCTTAATAATCCGAGCGCTTTCACAGAAGAGGTCGTCAGGTATCTTCTTATGTGGACCGGCTTCATCGGTGCGGCCTATGCATTCAGCGTGCGCGGCCATATGGCTCTTGTGTTTCTGCGGGACAAGCTTCCTGAGAACAGAAAGAAAATCCTTGTGACTCTTACAGACCTTCTGGTTTTCCTCTTTGCACTCTTTGTGATGGTGATCGGCGGAGTGAAACTTGCATTGAGCGCAGCAAAGGAGTTTTCCGCACTCCTTGGAATCCCAAGAACCCTCGTTTACTCGATGGCCCCGATTTCCGGTGTGTTCATAATGGTCGCCCAGGCCATCAATATCTATGAGGATGTCACCGGAAAGACGGTGGCGAAGGAGGATAGGGTATGAGCATCGCACTTACAACCGTATTGCTTTTCGTCGTATTCGGCGTATTGCTGTTCTTGGGAGTGCCTATCAGCATCGGCATCCTCGTATCGAGCATCGTCACAGCTCTTTCAACCTTGAGCTGGGATCAGGTCACTTTCATAGTGATGCAGAAGATGAACAGCGGCATCGAGAGCTTCTCTCTTCTTGCTGTTCCTCTCTTTGTCCTTGCAGGAAACATAATGAACAACGGAGGAATCGCAAGGAGGCTCATCAATTTCGCTAAAATAATAGTAGGACGCGTGCCGGGATCCCTGGCTCAGACGAATGTTCTTGGAAACATGCTTTTCGGAGCTCTTTCAGGATCTGCTGTCGCAGCGGCTGCCGCAATCGGAGGCGCGCTTGCTCCGATGGAGGAGGAAGAGGGATATGACAAGGCTTTCAGCACCTGCGTCAACATCGCTTCAGCCCCGACCGGACTCCTGATTCCGCCTACAAGCGCATTCATCGTCTATTCCACAGTAGCCGGCGGCGTATCGATTTCAGCACTGTTCATGGCCGGTTACATTCCCGGTATCCTCATGGGACTCGGCACAATGGTTGTCGCATTCATCTATGCGAAGAAGAACAAGTATCCCGTTTCCGAGCGTCCGACTCTCAGCCTTGCTGTCAAGACGACACTTGAAGCCATTCCGTCGCTGCTTTTGATTGTGATCGTCATCGGAGGCATCGTCGGAGGAATCTTCACAGCCACCGAAGGTGCGGGCGTTGCAGTCTTTTATTGCCTTATTCTGTCGATAATCTACAAGAGCATCACAGTCAAGGATTTCCTCGACATTCTCTTAGACAGCGCAAAGACAAGCGGAATCATACTTTTCCTGATTTCTGCTTCCAGTGCGATGAGCTGGGTCATGGCTTACTCGGGAATTCCTGCTGCAATCTCCGAAGCGCTCCTTTCCGTGACAAACAACAGGATAATCATCTTCATCCTGATGAACATCATTCTGCTTGTTATCGGAACATTCATGGATATCACTCCTGCAATCCTGATCTTCACCCCGATTTTCCTGCCGATTGCGCAGAGTTTCGGAATGAGTGCGATCCAGTTTGGAGTCGTCATGATTTTCAACATGTGCATCGGCACGATGACTCCTCCTGTAGGATCTGTTCTGTTCATAAGCTGCGGAATAAGCAAGATATCGATCGAGAAGGTCGTGAAAATGCTCATGCCGTATCTTGCGGTCCTGATAGCGCTTCTGCTTCTAGTGACGTTCGTACCGGCTCTTTCTATGGCTCTTCCTGCTTTGGTCGGGGCTATCTGACGGCTTATTGGCTGTTGCTTATGCCTCCCTGTGGCGTTAAAATGCCATTGGGAGGATTTTTTTTATGCTGGACTATCAGGCTGTTGCCGAAGCTTTTGAAGACAGAGCTGAAGGAGAAGTTTTGTTTTTAAACATCAAGACAGGTGAGATGCTTAGGTATTTTGATGGAATCGAGGCAAAGCCCGATTTGAAAGATCCTGCTTTTTTCCAAATCCCTTCCAATCTAGTGGATAAAAATACCATGATGGAGCAATATGCTTTGGCGATTGAGGACGACCATCTGTCCTCAAAGCTTTTGAAGGATTTGAAAGAGGGTGGGGAAAAACGCTTTTTGGATATTCTCAGGGTGCATTCCTTGTCCATCCCCTTTTACAGGTATATGCATGATGAGACTGTTGAAGCCCTGAAAATCTGGGTTGCCGGCATTGAAAGTTGAGTTGCAAATATTTTCCTGCGTATGGTAGAATTCCGGTATTGTATTTGGCATCATTGGAAAATGTCAGCTGGGGGTGTTTTTATGAAAAGATTATTATTTGTTTTATTGCTTTTTGCATTTGCCTGTGTTTCCGCATTTTCTTACGAGATAGTCGTAGATAGGGATTATGACTCCAAAGGTTTCACCATTACAAAGGATTCATCCTCATATTCCGTTGATGACAGCATACATACGGTGCGTGTGATGGGATGCAGGATCATCAAGGTAAGCAGCAATGTCTGGTCCATAGATGATGGAAACGGTCTTGTTTATGTTGCCCTTGGTGCGACCGATAATGAGCTTGATGCAATAGATGGCAAGAAGAACCTTTTGCTTTTCCTTTCTTTCAACAGCGAGGTTGATGCTTCCTTTTTCAAGGACAGGCCCTTCAAATATGTGGCGCTTCAATCCTTCAGCCCCGCAATACAGACAGAGCTGAGAAAAAACGGCTCCTCGCTCGTTCCGCTTAATTATGGTTCTGTGGTATCGGTCGATGGCTCATCGGTATCTTTTGTTCCTGCCAATAAGGTGGTTAAACAGGATGTAGCCTCTGAAGAAACCCCGAAAGAGGTTTACGTTTCCTCCGGACGGGTTTTGGTCGTCTGTCCTCATTGCGGAGAATCGTTTTTCATCAACCTTTGAAAAAATGGCCGGGAGATATTTGGAGCATATCCTCCTCTCCCGGCTTTCTTTTTGTCAGAATATCCAGCCAAAGCTGATTCCAAGAGCGGCCCTGTCCAGCTTTGTCATAAGCTCTGCTTCCATTCCTTTGTATCTGATTCCAAATCCAAGCGCCCTGTAGCGGTAGCGGGCAGTAAGAGACAGATTGTCATCTATATCGTATGTGAAGGACAGTTTCATGATCGAGTAGTAATCAAATTTCCGTTCTTTCATGAACTGGTCATATATCGCCTGGTTGAGGATGTCGCTGATTTCCACTTGCAGATGGTATGATCCCCTGTCCCAGAACGCACTCAGTGCAATATCCGGCGGGATATAATATATTGTGTCATCTTCCTGTAAAAAGGCATTTCCTTCCGCAATGCTGCTTACTGGAAGCAATACATAGTTTCTGAAAGACGGAACATTTCTGAGGTCGATTGTGAAAGCAAGCTCCTCATCCACTTCATACATGGTGCCGATATTCACTGAAAGTCCTGTTCCGAACATCAGGTCGTCTGTGAACAGGTAAAGCATCTCGTCGTTCATCCTGGCACTTATGAGCGCTTCGTTTGGAATGTCCATCTGGAACCGGAGCATCGGCTGGACCGAAATTCCTATGGAGAATCTCTTGTTCAGATGGAATGCATAGGCTATGTTCGCCCTTGCATCTACGGACATCCTTCCTCCTGTATGGTTCAGCAGCGAGGATGCGCCGTCATAATCCATATTCACATCCCAGTTCCATCCGAAATTGTTTTTGATCTCCCCTCCGTACATTTCAAGCGAGAGATATGTGTCACCACCCAGGATCCTGTATGGATTGTAGGGATAGGCATCTGTAAGAGGCATGCTGTTCATGACCGCATAGGCCCTTCTTGCATCTCCATAGGCCTCTGAGAGGAAAATGTTTGCAAAATAGTTTCTGATTGATGCAAGATAATACCCGTCACCGGTATCTGATGGGAAATTGTCATCCAAAGAGGAAAACACCTGTACGAGCTGCGGATTGTCCTGCCAGAATCCAAGGTCCTGTCCAGCAAGATATGATGCAAGCGCTTCCGCCGGTTTTCCTCCAAGCATTTTGGCAGGATTGCTGTAGAATGATAGGGCATCTATATCGCTTCCTGCCTGGATCTCGAATGCAAAAGGAGTCTTTTGGCTCATGTTCACAATTCTTGCAGGGGAAGTGAATTCCCCCCTTGTGGGTTTTTCATAAGTAGGGCTGAATGTTGCATATATCGAAAATGGAAGCAAGGCAAGCGCCAGTATTGTTGAAAGTATCTTTTTCATATGTTCACCTATACGTCTGCAATCCTTTTAAGAAGGAAGGTGTATTTGTCGACTCCCTCTGTCTCGTAGTCGGGGTTTGTATATAAGCCCATGGACACAAGCAGGCTGGAGGAATAGTTTTTGAAATAAAGGACAGGATTTCCGGAAGAATCCTCTTTGAATGTCCAGGTTGTTTCGGTCGGCAGCTCGGAAGAAGATCCCGAAAGGGTGCTGTTTACGGTGGTTTTGAAGACATCTGAGCCTATGGAGTAATCGGCTATTCTCCATTTTGCCGGAGACATCGACGTCTTGTTCCATTTCCCGGCATTCCAGCGGTATGCCTGTGCATAGCTTTCGTCAGACTGATACGATATCATGCCCTCCGGCATGCTCTCGCCTGATGAGTAGCTGTCATCTATGAGCGGCAATACCCTGTACTCGGTGCCGTTATAATAGCAATCCTGGCTGTTTACGCGGATGTAATACGGATATGCGCTTTCTTCTGGAGAATTTTCGACAGTGATGACGAAATTGCCGACTTTCTTATTGAGCGGAGATGTCTTGTTTATCCATTGGTATACCCCGGAAAAATCTTTTGTGGTGAGAGTAAGATCTGTGGTGCAGATTCTTTTGTCCGGTAATATGGCCTCGATGCTTATGCTGTATTCGGTTTTGCTTTCAAGCCCGGACAAGGACAGCGTGCAATTTCCTCTTTCCTCATCAAGCTTTGCATTGATTCCTCCTGAAACCACTGTATTGTATATCACCTCGCCGTCGGCATATTCTCCATTGTCCCAGTTCATGGTGATATGCTGGTATCCGATTTCATCCGAAGAGACCAGAACGCCTGCTGTTATCAGCTGATTGCTGCTGGAGACATTGCCGCTTGGCGT
This sequence comes from uncultured Spirochaetales bacterium, assembly GCA_949282255.1. Lineage (GTDB taxonomy): Bacteria > Spirochaetota > Spirochaetia > Sphaerochaetales > Sphaerochaetaceae > Ornithospirochaeta. The sequence goes on along the minus strand of CASDPA010000026.1, from coordinate 17,868 downwards.
CTCTGCTATGAAATGGTATATGCCGCTTTCAAAGCTTTTTGAAATGGGAAGGGTGAATTCTGTGTCTTCTGGATTATCCGTTTTCTTGATTAGGCTGTCGTTGCCGTCAACCCTCTTATACAGGCTCAAGGAGATGGCTTCTTCCGGAACACCTTCTGCTTTGACAATTCCGTTTGAATAGGATAGTGTGAAATTCTCAGCATAGGAAATAGAGTAGGCGGGGATTTCTATTCTCGTAGTATAAGGCGATATTTTTTCCTCGCTGCTGCCATGATAGATTACAGCTGTATATGTATCATCTTGGGCGATTCCTGTTATTGTGGCATCTCCGTTTTCCGGAACGACTGTTTTCATTACAGTACCATCCGGATTTAAAATCGATATGCTGTAAAAGAAACCTTCTGTCATGCTGATGGCGATATCGGCGCTGTCCTGTCCTCTGCTTTCAAGCCATGCCACAGGAGCATAATCAAGTGTTCCGGCCTCAAGAGTGGTGAATGATGCCCCTCCGACAGCTATGAAGCCAGCATTGGCGCTGTTTTTCGCATAGACTCCGACGCTGTATTTTGTACTAGGATTCAGCGGCCGTATCTTGACCTCGAACATTCCTGATGTGCTGTACGATGATGTCGGCACCGTGTATGTTTTTTCATCCCCTGAAGGAATGCCGTATCTTATTTCATAGCTGTCGGCTCCTGCAACCGGAGTGAAGAACACCTCTGCAGATTCGCTTGAGGCTGTAACATTCACAGCGGTTGTGCTGCCATCTGCTACCGGCATCAGATTAAGCCTTCCCGGATTAGGTACCGGTGAGCAGGAAAAGATCAGCATGAGCAATGCTGCCGCCAATGTTATGGCTGTTGTCTTATTTTTCATATGTCTCCCACGGATTTCCGATATGTTTCGGATACATATAAGATAATATATGCTAAGAGTTTAGGCAAAAAAAGAAGAAAATATAAAAAAATTTCAATTTGTTATTATAATAACATTATGTAAAAATTTTAACATTTTTTAGTTGAAGTCATTGACCAAGAATTATAAAAACACTATTCTTGAGCTCACTATATCCTTATGGGGACTTGAAGTAAGATGGAAAATAAGAAAATCAAAGTAGCTGTTATTGGTGCGACCGGTGCGGTAGGTCAGGTGTTCATGTGGATGCTTTCGGAGCATCCTTGGTTTGAATTGAGCTATGTTACGGCGAGTGCCGCCCGTGTCGGGCAGAAATACGCCGCAACCGTGCATTGGGTCATGCCGTTTGAGATGCCGGAGAGCATCAAAGAGATGGATGTCAGGGAATTCAATTATGCGCAGATGAAGGAAGCGGGTGTCCAGATTGTGTTTTCCGCTCTTCCCGCCGCTGTCGCAAGCGAAGCGGAACCCCAACTGAGGGCTAACGGCTTCTATGTGTTCTCGAACGCTGCGGCAATGCGTTATGACGCGAATGTGCCTATTCTGATTCCGGAAGCCAATATGGAGCAGCTCGAGCTTATCAGGAAGCAGGGATATCCTCAGACCGGATTTTGTGTCACCAATGCAAACTGTGTCACAACAGGGCTTGCAATGGCGCTCGCGCCGCTTAGGAAGTATGGAATCAAGACCATCACCATCAACAGCTATCAGAGCGTTTCTGGTGCTGGCTATCCGGGGCTTTCCTCTTTTGATATTACAGATAACTGCATCCCGTTCATAAAGGGAGAAGAGGAGAAGATCGAGAAGGAGGTCAAGAAGATTCTTTCGATAGATCCTGAGGTTTATGCCTATACCGTACGTGTTCCGGTCATGTTCGGACATCTTGAAACGGTTTGGCTTGATTTTGAGCAGAAGGTCACTGCAGAAATGATCATCAAGGATTGGGATGAGTTCAATGTGGTTCCTGATCTTCCCAGCACACCGGCAAAGCCTGTCGTATATTCTGCAGAACCCACGTTCCCTCAGCCGAAATATGCGTTCTGGGGAAATCCGAAGGGAATGGTTGTCTATACAGGAAGGATAAAGGAACAGAACGGAAAAATCGGTTTCTGCCTGCTTGTCAACAATATTGTAAAAGGAGCTGCTGGTGGGTCGATACAGAATGCTGAAGCCTTTGTGCAGCGCTTCAACCTTATCTGAATCATATTCTGCTGATTCGAGGCCGTCCGACCGGACGGCTATTTTTTGTTAACATAGGTGCAGCAGTCTTTCACATATGCCTCATATTCCTCGCCGTTTTGCTCCAACTGGAAAAGATGTTCCTTTTTGCAGCCCTTGCAATCAAGGCCGAGAGAATCGTGCCTGTAGCAGGATCGGCTTATGAAAAGGGGAGGAATGAAATTTTTTTCGATTGTGGGAGTGAACGGCCAGGGACTTTCATAATCAGCTCTCTCGATCCAAAGGTATCCTCCTTTTAGATTGTCCTGCAAAATGTTTTTCAGCAGCTTTGCACATTCCCTGTTTGAAAGATAAAGGTATATGTCGGCAAAATAGCCGTATTGGGAATGGCCCTTTGCAAAAAGGACCTGTCCGATGTTGTTAAGGCCTATCATCACGGGCCCTTTCATTTTCTCCAGCTTCTCTTCAAGCCTTCGATAGTATTTTTCTTCATCATATATCACGGCATCCAAGGTTATGTATGTGGTTCCAGCAATTTCAATGCCGTCCGTTTGGAACGGGGTATGCTTTGATGATATTGCGCTGCGGGGTGGAAGAACAAATCCTTGATCCTCTTCAATGCTGGTTATCCTGTATGTGCGCTCATCATTGATCTTGTCCAAGGCCTGGCAGAAATCACGTCGGATGTTTTTCATGTCTTTTGGGTTTATGAAGAAATTCTTGCCAGGATAAAGATTGTCAATACGCTCTATTTCCAATGCGTTCTTTCCTTCTCCTCTCTGGCTCAGTATCATTTTCAGCCTTTGCTCTCCCTCGCTGTTTAAGGAAGGTTCGATATCCACTTCATATTCCCTTTTTATCCCGGCCGACTCAAGGCTCACAGCTTTTTCTGCAATCTGCACATTGCATGGGGTGAGGCGTTTTTCCTCAGGTATATCCAATCCCGGTTTTTTCTCATTCAGTGTGCTGTCGCTTATCTTATAAATTGCCGTCCTGGTTTCCAGACGCTCTGAAGAAGGAAGCAGGAGTGCCCCGTCAGAAAGTGTTTTTGCAGGAAATTTTACCGCCTCGACAAGATCCGGGCCTCCTTTTTTCAAGTACATGAGCCCGTCGTGGTCGTTTATCCTGCATTCCCGGTTTATATATATCTTCCTTCCTGATTGCTTTTCCAGATATCCTGCAAGAATGCCCATATGCCCGGTGTATGAGCATGTCGTAAGCCTATTATGATCCGGTCCGCAGTATTGGAAGTAACCGTTACCCCTTTGCCTGCTGAATGTGGTGCGGTGCATCATCTTGATATCCCTGTGCCCATCAAGAAGGCTCCTGTAGAATCTTGTGACCGAAGCGACATATTCGTTCCCTTTCAGACGTCCTTCCACTTTTGCACTTTCAATTGCAAGCTCATCCAGCTCCAGTATGCTTTCCCCAGCTTCGAGATCTTTCAGGCTGAATGGATGGAATTTTCTTCCACTTTGCTTATCTGTGAACCAGGTGCGGCAGACCTGTGCGCAGGATCCCTCATTTGCGCTTCTTCCGGTTTTTATGAAAGAGGCCATGCACAGTCCGGAAAAACCATAGCACATCGCTCCATGTATGAAAACCTTGAGCTCGATGTCTGGAACCGCTTTACGTATGGCATTTATCTCCTTGAGCGAAAGCTCTCTCGAGAGCACCACGCGTTTGAATCCCAAATCCTTCAAGGCTTTAACCCCGTTTATATTATGTATTGCAAGCTGTGTGGAGCCATGAAGCGGAAGATGCGGAAAATTTTCCTTGATCATCTCCACAAGTCCGAGATCTTGGATTATTATCCCATCCGGCCTGTAATATTCTATCTGTTTGAGCATCTGGAACGCGTTTTGAAGATTGTTGTCATCGACCAATGTATTGACGGTCACATATATTTTTTTACCGTTGTCGAAAGAAAAGCGCCTTATTTTTGCCAAATCCTCAAGCGAGAAGTTGATTGCAGCCTTTCTTGCCGAGAAATCCTTCATTCCAAAATAAACGGCATCAGCCCCGTTTCTGAATGCCACAAGTGCGTTTTCAAGACTTCCTGCAGGTATTGCCAATTCGATCATGCCACAAGTATAACAGAGAAAAGGATGGGTGATAACATGCCTGGAGCCAAATAACGGATGCGGTATTGCCCATAGTTTTTCTTTGCCAGGTTATTCCATATGTGGGATAGATATATCATATGTTGCCCGTAGGTTCAAATTTAGCTTTTCCCCATATTGCACACGTTGCCCATTTAGGGTACTCTTAAAGCTAGATGAGAAGCCGGCTATGCCGGATTCGATATAAGGAGAATTCTGATGACTATTAAAGATCTCAAACATGCAAAGCTTATCAGCTGGATTGAGGAAATCAAGGAACTCTGCCAGCCGGATGATGTAGTGCTTGCAGACGGATCCAAGGAGCAGTATGACGCTCTTATCGCACAGTGCGTCGACAGCGGTCTTGCAGTCCGCCTCAACGAAGAAAAGAAGCCGGGATGCGTACTTTTCAATTCCGATCCTTCCGACGTTGCCCGTGTTGAAAAGAGGACGTTCATTGCCGCTAAGACACAGGAAGCTGCAGGTCCCACCAACAACTGGATCGATCCTGTTGAACTCAAGAAGACCATGACGGATCTTTACAGGGGATGCATGAAGGGCAGGACCATGTATGTCATTCCTTTCTCAATGGGACCCCTCGGTTCCCCGATCAGCAAAATTGGTGTTGAAATCACTGATTCTGCTTACGTTGTATGTAACATGATGATCATGACCCGTGTCGGTGTGAAGGTTGTGGAGCTTCTTGGAACCGATGGGTATTTCGTTCTCTGTCTCCACTCCGTAGGCAAGCCTCTTGCCGAAGGCGAGTCCGATAACGGCAAGTGGCCATGCGCTCCAATGGAGCACAAGTATATCAGCCAGTTCCCGGAAACCAGGGAAATCTGGTCATATGGTTCCGGTTATGGCGGAAACGCACTGCTCGGAAAGAAGTGCCTCGCACTCAGGATCGCAAGCGTTCTTGCACGTGATGAAGGCTGGCTCGCAGAGCATATGCTCATCCTCAAGATTACAAACCCAGAAGGAAAGAGCAAGTATGTCACCGGTGCATTCCCATCAGCATGTGGAAAGACCAACCTCGCCATGCTGATTCCGACCATCCCCGGATGGAAGGTAGAGACCATCGGAGACGATATCGCATGGATGAAGCCGGGTAAGGACGGCAGACTCTATGCCATCAACCCGGAGGCAGGTTTCTTCGGAGTTGCTCCTGGAACTTCCGCTTCTTCCAACTTCAACGCACTTGCAGCTGCAAGCAAGAACACCATTTTCACCAACGTTGCTCTTACCGAGGACAAGGATGTATGGTGGGAAGGAATCGGCTACGATGCTCCTGGCAAGCTCATCGATTGGACCGGACACGAATGGGTTCAGGACAAGGGCAACAAGGATCAGAAGCCGGCAGCCCATCCGAATTCAAGATTCACCGCTCCTGCAAAGCAGTGTCCGTGCATCGCTCCGGAGTGGGAGGACCCCCAGGGTGTTCCTGTTTCGGCAATCCTTTTCGGTGGAAGAAGGCCTTCGACAATTCCTCTCGTACATATGGCGAGAAACTGGAACCACGGCGTTTTCCTCGGCTCTATCGTAGGTTCGGAGGTTACTGCCGCAACTCTCGATGTGAAGGCCGGAACTATCAGAAGGGACCCGTTTGCAATGCTTCCTTTCTGCGGATACAACATGGGCGATTATTTCCAGCACTGGATCGATGTTGGCAAGGCTGCTCCAAGCCAGGATGTGCTGCCTAAGATCTTCTACGTCAACTGGTTCAGAAAGACTGCCGATGGCAAGTGGCTCTGGCCGGGCTATGGCGATAACAGCCGTGTCCTCAAGTGGATATTCGAGTGCTGCGATGGAACAGCAAAGACAGTCGATACCGCAATCGGAATCATGCCGACAATCGATGCGATCGACCGCCCGGAAGGGGTTACGGAAGCCGATATGGCCGAGCTCCTCAAGGTCGACAACGCCGGATGGCTCAGAGAAGTGGAGGACATCAGGACCAACCACTATCCGAAGTTCGGCAAGCATCTTCCGAAGGAACTTTCTGCAATGCTCGATACTCTCGAAGCTGCGCTTAAGAAATAAGTACGGATTTGAACAACTTTCCCGGCATCCAGGTGCCGGGAATTTTTATTTTCCTACGACCTCGTGATATACCTTCGCAATCTCATTCAGGATATCTATATGGGTGAAGTCCTTGTTGTAGATTATATTGGTCTCCCTGACCATGCTCATGTTCTCAATCGGCAGGACGGTTATCTTTCCCTTCTGGATTTCGTCTTGGCAGGTGCTCTTTGCAAGTATTGAGACTCCAAAATCCTTTCTTATCAGATCCTTTATTGTCGCGATGTTGTCGACCTGCATTATCACATTGAAATTGTTGAGGTTTTCTCCGATGTTCGCGAGCATGGATTCGAAATAGACTCTGGAAGCGGAGGAGGGAAGGCGGAGGATCATCTTTTCCTTCTTAAGATCACTGAGCCTTATCATCGATTTTTTCGCCAACGGATTGTTGTTGGACATCACACATACAAGATAATCCGTATCCAGCATGAACGAGCTGAGGTTGGGATTGTCCGGCTTTCCATCTGCGATAGCTAAATCCAATTCATAATTTTCAAGCTTTGCATAAAGTTTTTTTAGGGTATTAGTAATAATCGTTATACTCATATTACCAGCTTCGCTGCTGTATTTTGCCAATGATAGGGGGATGGCGTTGCTTTCGGCTGTATGGGTTATCCCTATTCTGAGCTTTGTTGGGTTTTTATCCTCATCGTCCATCTCTTCTTTCATCTTTCCATATAATGCCTTGAGACGCTTTGCATAATTAAGGGCTATATCTCCTTCTCTTGTAAGGAGAAGTGTTCCATTCACCCTGTGTATCAGCTTGTGTCCCAGCTCATTTTCGAGCTCTTTTATATGGTGGCTCACGGCCGGTTGCGTCAAACAAAGGATTTGCGCTGCTTTCGTAAAGGATTTTTGTGAGGCGACGGTTATGAGCGTTTCCAATTTCATATCAAGCATAAGAAACTCCTACTAAAAAAAATTTATGCATACTAAAAAAAATATAATTTGTATTTATAATAAATCCATTTTATTATGTTGGAAACAAAAAAATCAGGAGGTGCAGGAAATGGCAAGACAAGATAATCATAAACTTTTAAGATTCCATTTCCATCCTGATGTATACCATAGTCCCCTTTGATTTCCGGTCAAGTCAAAAATAAAGTGTCAGGAGGGGAGCATGTATCATTTCATTTCCAGGCTGATGGAAGGTTCATCACCAGCGGCATCGGTCATGGTATCGATCGCTTTTATGTTGTTTTTCGGATTTCTGTTTACAAGGGTGGCAAAGCTTCTGAAGCTGCCTAATGTCACAGCCTATATCATAGCCGGCGTTGTTCTCGGACCATATTGCCTCAGTGTGATTCCAACACGTGTCATAGAAGGGATGGATTTCCTTTCCGACATAGCTTTGGCGTTCATTGCATTCAGCGCCGCCGAGTTTTTCCGTTTCGATGTTTTAAAGAAAAATGGGGCGAAAGTTTTCATCATCACGATCTTTGAAGCACTTCTTGCCTCGGTTTTTGTGTTCATTGCCCTATTTTATGTTCTTGGGCTTGATTTTTCTTTCTCAATCGTGCTTGCTGCCCTTGCCTCCGCCACAGCTCCGGCTTCCACGCTCATGACGATAAGGCAGACAGGGGCGAGAGGGGATTTTGTGGATACTTTGCTTCAGGTTGTGGCTCTTGATGATGTTGTGGGGCTCATGGCATACAGCATAGCCATTTCCGCGGCATTGGCTTCCATGTCCGGTTCGTTCAGCCTTTCAAGCCTGGCACAGCCAATAATTGTGAATATCGCGGTGCTGGTTCTCGGCTGTCTTTTCGGTTTCTTATTGAAGCTCCTGCTTGCAAAAAGATCCACGGACAACCGTCTTATAGTTCTTATCGCCATGCTTTTCACCTTCTGTGGCATTTGTGCGCTTTTAGGCGTATCCCCTCTTTTGGGATGCATGTCGATGGGGACCGTTTACATCAATTTCGCAAAGGATGAAAGGCTTTTCAAGCAGCTGAACTATTTCAGTCCTCCGATACTTCTTCTTTTTTTCGTGAGGTCAGGACTCTCGTTCAATCTGGGAGCGCTTTTTTCAATGTCCTCCTCGGTAGGCGCAGTATCTTTGCTTGCTGTAGGATTCACATATTTCTTGGTCAGGATCTTTGGAAAATACGCCGGTGCGTTCCTTGGCTCTGCAATAGTGAAGAAAAAGGCGGAGGTCAGGAATTACCTTGGTCTTGCACTAGTGCCTCAGGCCGGAGTGGCCATCGGACTGGCAGCCATAGGTGCCAGGACCCTTGCAGGAGAGGCCGGAGAAGCTCTTGAAACCATTATCTTGGCCTCCAGTGTGCTTTATGAGCTCATAGGTCCCGCATCTGCAAAGCTTGCTTTGTATCTTTCCCATTCCTATGACGAGAAGAAGGATGCAGCCGAGATCGTTTTCGAGCCTGCTCCCAGCGACAACGGACTTGGACTTTTAATCGATCGTGTGATGCGCATCCAGGATGAGATTCCACATCCATGCCGTACAATGACCGATGAGGAGGCTTTTACTGAAGCTGCAGAGCAGTATCTGGCTTTTGCTGGCCGCCGTAGAAGTGGAGCAAGATACAGGTGATTTTGTCTAGGTGTGGAGGTTTATGATGAGTATCGGTTTTATGGATCCTATTGCAAAGCTTTTGGGGCCTTGGGCATCCGTTCTGTGTGCGGAGTCGGTTGTCTTGAGAGTATTGCTTGCCGTGCTTTTATCAGCGGTCATAGGAGCGGAGCGCTCCAATAAGAGGCATTCGGCGGGCATGCGCACCTTCATATTGGTTTCTTTGGCCACCGTGATGTCCATGCTCATGGACCAATACTTCATATCAGCCTACAATAGTGGAATTCCTGTTCTGTCTGCAGCGGCAATAATAGGGATGGGCATGATGAGCAACAATTCGATCCTGTTCAGCTCGAGAAACAGGATAAAGGGGTTGACGACCTCGATAGGTCTTTGGACCTGCGGAATACTCGGGCTCACAGTTGGTGCTGGCTTCTATACCCTGACACTCGCCGCTTCGGCCTCCATGTTTTTGATATTGAGTTTCCTTCCGGCCTTTGAACTGCGCCTCAAAAACAGGTCGAATCATTTCGATATCCATCTGGAACTTGCCGACAGGACCCGGATACAGGATTTCACAGCCACTCTCCGCAAGCTTGGCCTGAGGATAGATGACATAGAGGCCAATCCGTCTTATATGAATACAGGGCTTTGCGTATATTCCGTTTCCCTTACGATAATCGGAAGCGATCTTAAAAAATACAGGACCCATAACGAGATCATAGAAGCCTTGGGATCGCTTGATTACGTCCATTACATAGAGGAGATGAATTGATTACCGTCCTGTAATGAAACTATAATGTGTCCATGAGTCAGACTGAAAGGGTCATGTACATCCTTGACCAGCTTATGGAGAAGGGATATTTCAGGATAAAGGATGTGGCTTCGCTTTATGAGGTATCGCTAAAGCAGGTAAGAAGGGATAAGAACTATCTGATGACGCGCTGTCCTCTTGCCTGCGGGAATCTGGACATATACTACGATGCAAAGGATAAGGTTTTCAGACTGAGTGCCGAGAGTGCCCATAACCTTGCCTCGTGGCGTGCGGACGAATCCTTGCTGATTGCGCGGGATAGGGAAAAAAACAGGCCGTTTTCATCCCGTTTCCCATCTTCCGTAATATCTGGGGATTCCGGGTATGTCAAATATAAATCCTATGCCAGGGAGGATTTCAGGCCTGGCGTATATCTGCGCCTTATGGAAGCGCTCAAGAATTCAAAGCGGATATTGCTGCGGTACCTCTCAGCAGAAAGATTAAGGAAGATAGAGCCGCTGAAGCTTGTCAATTATGGGGAGATTTGGTATCTTGCCGCAATTGATGTCGACAAGGGCGGGAGGATGGTGACATTTTCTCTTTCCAGGATCATAAGCGTCGAAATCATCGATGAGGATATAGTTTTTTCGGATTTTGCCAAGCTTGAACGGTTTCTGGACGGCTATGGCATATTCAACAGCGATCAGATGGAAAGCGAATATGTCATACATTTTACCGGCTGGGCAAAGGATATAGTCAAAAACCAGATATGGCAGAATAGGCAGAGCCTTGTGGAGTTGGAGGATGGTACGTTGGAACTCCGTCTTCCTGTCTCAAATGATACCGAGCTGCTTTCGAGAGTGCTCTTTTATGGCACTTCCGCCATTCCTGTATCCCCAGCTTCGTTTGTGGAGAAATACCGCAAGGCCTGCATCGAGATGGCCGGGAGGTTTAGCTGATTGGACTATGAGCTTGTATTGGATGACGGACGGCTGAAAGAGCTGGCCGGAATATGGGAAAGGGAAGGCCGTACCGTGGCCGTGGATTTTGAAGAGGAATGCAATCTGCATGCATATGGGGAGCACATATGCACCATGCAGCTTTATGACGGCTCTTTTTTTTATCTTGTCGATGTGCTTTCTGCGGGGGTTACCAAGGCTGGGCTTGGGGCGTTCTTTTCTGCTGATTTCGAGAAACTCTGGTTCGAATGCAGAAGCGATCTTTCGATTCTGTTTAAAAAATACGGAATCAGGACAAAAGGGGTTTATGACCTCAGGGTGCTTGCAAAGGCTCTTGGGGAAAGCGGCGGTCTGGGCAAGGTCCTCTCTTCGTTTCTCATGCTTTCCGATTCTGGAAACAAGAAAAGGAACCAGCAGGAGAACTGGATGAAACGGCCTCTTTCGGACAGTCAGATAAACTATGCCTTGGATGATGTCAGATATCTTTTTCTTTTGAGGAAAGAACTCGAGAAGAGGATTGATAAAAATGGTCTGCGTTGCCAGATTGAAAGGTCCATGGCAAATATTGCCACAGTGAATCCCGGTAAACCCGGATGGATGAAGCTTACAAATGTACGCGTTTTGAACCGTGCGGAAAAGGTTTATCTTAAAAACCTCTTCTATGCCCGGGAAGCGATAGCTGAGCGCTTCAATGTCCCCGCTGTCAATGTTCTTGACAAGAGGGAAGTGCTCAGGATCAGCCTCAAATGCTCAAAATGCAGGGTCGATATGGAAAAAGAATTGGAAAAGGCCCCGTCCCGTTTCAAGAACATCCTCATTTCCGCTTTTGAAAAAGCGGTTGAATCAAGCGCCTTTGAGCTTGAAGGCCGTGCTGATGGCTGATACCACCCCTTCAAGCTTCTTCATTTCCTTCTTTGTTATCGATTCATCGACAGAGTGTGCGTTCTCGTATCCGCAGCTTATTACCAAGGCGGGAATTCCCAAGACATTGAGATTGTTGGCATCGGAGCCTCCCATGGAATTCCGGATTCCAGCATCCGGCATTGCAGAGAGTATGAAATCCATGATCCGGCTTTTCCTGTCATGCACATATGGCCTGTAGAGCCTTTCTTCCAATAGCTCAACTTCCGGATTTATCATTTCTGCCTCTTTCACCAATGATGAGATTATTGCATCCAGACGTTTTGCATCCAGGCTCCTGGATTCAAGGACCACTCTTGCTCTGGAAGGGACCACATTTGTACTGTTGAAGCTTGAAAAGGTTGCGATGTTTACTGTCGAGCCGTCTTCAAGTCTGCCTGAAGGAATACTTGAGACGAATTTTGAAGCCAGTAGGATTGCATTCACACCTTTTTCTATGGCAAATCCGGCATGAGCTGCTTTCCCTTTGAAATCCAGAGTCAGACGTGTCTTTCCCGGAGCCGAGATTATCACATCTCCAACCTTTCCCCCTGTGTCCGGTATTATCGCAAGGGTGATGTCGAAATCCTGAAAGAAGTTCTTGTCCAGGGCTGCCGAACCTGTTAGCCCTGTTTCTTCAGAGACAGTGAAAAGATATATGAGATTATCATCCTTTCTTTCAGATTCCTTCATCAGTACGGCCACAGCGGCCTTGTCATCTGCTCCTAGAGCGGTCGTCTTATCTGTGAAAAAGCTTCCATCATCCTCAATCACATGGGCATCTTCTGCAATGGGGACCGTATCCATATGAGCGCAATACATGAGCTTTTTTCCCGAATTGCCCAAATAGAACAGTATGTTTCCGGCCTTGTCCGTAATACTGCTATACCCGAGGCCATGAAAATGTTGCATCAGGTATTTCCTGATTTCCTCCTCTTTTCCAGATGGGGAGGATATTGCTGTAAGATCCCTGAAATAAGAAAAAATGTCCATGCCTCCATTTTGTGGCATCAAAAGTTTTTTTCCAAGTCTTTATATGGTTAATCGCCGTCAGGTCTGTTAAGATTACAGCATGACCGATTTTACTGTTCTTGTTATAGACGGGCAGGGCGGAGGAGTGGGCCGCCAGCTTGTCGAGAGTGTTAAGAAGGCTTTCCCTCAGATAACAGTCATGGCAGTGGGGACAAATGCGCTTGCCTCCCAGGCCATGCTGAAGGCCGGCGCCGATCATGCCGCTACCGGAGAGAATGCAGTGGTTGTCGCATCCAGGAAGGCGGATGTCATCATAGGTCCGGTCGGAATTGCGATAGCCGATGCTCTTTGGGGAGAGATATCTCCGGCCATGGCTGCGGCCGTCGGATCGAGCAGCGCAGACAGGATACTCCTTCCGATGAACCTGTGTGGAAATTATGTCGCTGGCGTTTCCGATCTTTCCCTTCCTGCCATGGTTTCAGATGCGATGGCCCGTCTGAAAGCTCTTGTTTCGGCAAAGGGTTGTATCTGAACCGTATTTTTTATATCATCGTATTGCCGGGCCTACCCGGATATGCATCGCAGAAGACGATGTTGTAATATTGTTTTTAATCTCAATCTCATGCAATTGATGGTCAGAAGATCGTCCTAAGCCCCAGAAGGTGGTTTTACGGCGGTCTTTTTTTTATTTTTGGAGGATTTGTGGAAGAAGCGGTTTTGGGTGATGGGATATCTTTTTCTTATGATAAGAAAAGCTCGCATAATGTTCTGTGCGATGTTTCCCTATCCATAAAAAAAGGGTGTTTCATAGCCGTTCTTGGTGCAAACGGTTCAGGCAAATCCACGCTGATGAAACATTTTAATGCCCTGCTTCCCCTTCAGAACGGTATGCTCCGGGTTTTGGATATGGATGTCCGGGATGAGAAAAACATTCATGCCTTGCGCCGTCTTTGCGGCATGGTGTTCCAAGATCCTGACAATCAGTTTGTATCCTCGGTGGTCGGAGAGGATGTGGCCTTCGGGCTGGAAAACTATGGTGAAAAGGAAGAGGACATTCCCATAAAGGTTGAAAGGGCGCTTGAGCTTGTCGGCATGCCGGGTTTTGAAAAAAGGAATATCAACATGCTTTCAGGTGGGCAGAAACAGCGCATAGCCCTTGCCGGAGTGCTTGCCATGAATCCTGAGATACTAATTTTCGACGAGGCTGTTTCCATGTTGGACCAAGAAGGGCGGGATGAAATTCTTTCCTATGTGAAAAGGCTTCATGAGGAGAAAAAGACGATCTTCTGGGTGACTCATCATGTCTCGGATGCCATTGATGCCGATCTTATCATCCTCATGAAGAATGGCACAATCCTGAAAACAGGGAGACCTGATGAGGTGCTTTCGGATATCGGCCTTTTGAATGAGGCCGGTCTTGATGCCCCCATTTCTGTGAGAATATATCATGATCTGCTCAAAAGGGGTGTTGATATCGGGAAATGTCCATTGGATGTCCCTTCTCTTGCGGAGGCCATATGCAACTTGAAGTGAAAGATCTCAGATTCACATATCTTGCTGATACCCCATTGGCATGCGAGGCGCTTTCGGGGCTGTCTTTTTCTTTGGCTGATGGGGATTTCTTGGGAATAATGGGGAAAACCGGTTGCGGAAAATCCACTTTGATCCAGCTTCTTGCAGGCCTCATGGAGCCTTCTGCTGGAAGCATCTTGATCGATGGCAAGGATATCAACAGGGCGGATTATGATAAAACCGATCTGCGAAGACATCTGTCCATTGTGTTCCAATATCCGGAGTATCAGCTTTTTGAGTCCACTGTGGAAAAGGATGTTGCATTTTCCTTGAAATACATGGGGATGGATAAAAAGGAGATGGAAAAACGCACAAAGGAAGCCTTGGAGATGATGGGGTTTTCTTTTGACAGGATCAGGAAAAAGTCCCCCCTTGCCCTTTCCTCGGGGGAAAAGAGAAGGGTGGCGATTGCCGGGGCTCTTGCAGTAAAGCCGGAAATCCTCATTTTCGATGAACCGTTTGCAGGACTTGATCCGTTTGCAAAGGATGCTTTCATCCGTATTCTCCATTCCCTTAACAGTACCGGGGTGACGATAATAATCGTTTCCCATGATTCGGACAGTCTTTTTATGTGTACAAAGCATATGATGGTGCTCGATTCAGGACGCTTGAAGGCTTTCGGAAATGCCATGGATATTTTTCATGACAGCTCCCTTTTTATTGTAAAGCCCCAGATTCTCGATGTAGCTGAAAGACTGGGCTTGAAGAAGCCTTGCAGAAGTTATGCTGAGCTTTTGGATGGGACCATGGAGGTTTTATCATGAGAAGCCTTCCTCTCGGATGCTATGTCGATATCCCTTCTTTCATGCACAGGATTGATCCTTTGTGTAAGCTTATCAGCTTCATCTTGCTTCTTTCTTCTGTGATCCTGTCCGATTCTTTTATAGGTTATCTAATTGTCTCATTGTCCCTTATTTTTTTTGCAATGCTTTCCCGTCTTGGGTTCAGGCAGATGTTCAGGGGCTTTGCAAGGCTTTATCTGTTTTTTTTGTTCATACTCATTATGAACGCATTGTTCTTTTCTTCTGAAGAGCCGATTTTCTCCTTTTGGGTTTTTTCCTTCACCATGGAAGGTCTGGTGCAAGGGTTGGAGGTGATCCTGAGGGTGTTCTTCGCCATTGTGCTTGGAAACATACTAACCTGCAGCACTTCCCCGGTGGAAATAACGGGTGCAATTGAGGATTTGATGAGACCTCTTGGCATATTCCGCATCCCAATAGGAGAAATTGCCATGATCCTGGGCATCTCAATAAGGTTTGTGCCCGTTCTTATCGAGGAAGCGGACATGATAAAAAAAGCGCAGACGGCAAGGGGGGCGAGGTTTGAGAGCAGGAAGCTGTCGCAACGGGCGGGTGCTGTATTGCCGCTTGTCATACCGATATTCATCTCGGCCTTCAAAAGGGCTGATGAGCTATCCCTCGCCATGGAGGCGCGCGGTTATCAGGGTAGGCGTGAAAAAAAGAGGATGAAGAGGGAATTCTCGGTTTCCGATGGAGTACTTTTGATTTACTCTTTGATTCTTCTTTTTCTGGAAATATATGTTTTATGATTCCTGTCCGATAATAGATTGGAAAATATTTAGGAGGTTTTTATGTCTTCAGTAAAAAAATCGATCATCACTGCATCTTGCATAGCACTATGCATAGTACTTCCGATGGCTTTCCATGCCATTCCCAATGCCGCAAACATCTATTGCCCGATGCATGTGCCTGCATTGCTTTGCGGTCTTGTCTGCGGTTGGCCGATGGGCCTTTTGTGCGGTATTGCCGGTCCTGTCCTTTCAAGTGTCTTTACAGGCATGCCTCCTATGGCATACCTTCCTTCGATGGTTGTTGAACTGGCTGCATACGGTTTTTTTGCCGGACTGGTCATTACGCTTCTCCGCACAGGTAGTCTTTATGCAGACCTGTATATAAGCCTTGTTGCATCCCTTTTGGCGGGAAGAATTTTGGCCGGAGTTGCTAAAGCCCTCATATTTTCTGCAGGAAAGTATTCGCTTGCCGCATGGACGACAAGTTATTTCATCACCTCTCTTCCCGGGCTCATAATACAGCTGGCCTTGATTCCCAGCATCGTTGTTGCACTGGAGAAAGCCCAACTGATTCCTGTAAGGTATGTCAAAAATGAGGATTGAAGATTATCTTTTTTCCCATATTTCAAGCCATCCGGAGCTTCAGGCCCATGATGTGCTGAAGTTTTGCTTTCAGGCGTTTTTCGGTCCGGGACATCTTTTGGATGATGAAGGGTGGGCAAGAATTCTTTTTTTCGACGAGTATGGGTTATCAGGAAAGCCTGGAGCGGATCTTTATGAGAATTTATCTGATGAGTTTTGCCGCGTGGATCTCACATCCTGGAAAAATGAAGGATTTGATGGTAATCTTCTTTTCTCGATTTTCATCAGTTCCTGCGACAAAAGAAGCGGGGAGGGGGATTTCATGCAGTTTTTGTCTTGCGGCTGTTCCGATCTGATACAAACGGAGTTCCCCCGTTTGTATGAACCGTGGAAAGAATATCTTGTTTCCTATCTTAAAGAGGGGATCCATTCTGTGCATCACAGCATCAGATACCGTAATGCCTATCATCCTTGTTACAGGGTGGTCAGAAGAGCGTTGTTGCCAATCTGACAATCTTTTGACGGCGGACCATGATGGTATGATATCCTACTCGATTTGGTAATTATAGGTTTCTGACCATGTCCATCACGTCTTTTGCTTTCACCGGACAGCCTCCAACCGGATGGGTTGCCATGTTGCAACAGGCGCCTGCTCCCAAAAAACAGGCCTTGTTCCGATAGCCCTGTCCAATTGCTATCTTGTGCCCTCCCAATTTATGAAGCATCCCTGCCTCATCCAGCCTTTTCAGGGCATGTATCAGATTTGCATAGCATGCTGAACAGGCCGAATCGGGGGCGGTCAGTACGGAAAGTCTTCTTGCTTCCCCTGTTGGACGTCCTGTCATGGAGGCCTCCGGTTTTTCAAGCTCGATTATCCTCGCCCGGCTCCAATTTGAAGAACCCACTTTGAAGCTTTCTGAAAGAGGTATGTAGCTTACATCATCCAGGCTGAATCCAAGCAGTGCCGATGCATAGGAATCCAAAAGCACAGGATCTGTTGCCATCATCATCCTGTCCGTTTTTACAGGGTTTCCGCCTTCTTCGAAATCCAGATCACCCGAAATGCTGTCCACAATTGTAAGATTTGGTTTTATTACGGCATTAAGCGCCGCTATCGGCCTCATCAGACCGAGCTTGTGGAACATCCGCTTTGATCTGTCCGATAGACAGCCCTTCATATTTTTCAGCGCACAGGTCATGCCCGTCTGGCAATGCCCTTTTAGCACTGGAAGGTTTATCAGAAAATCAAGTCCGAGGGCTGTTTTTGATATTTCCATGCTTATTCCATTGCTTTCTTTCGTGACATATGAGTCATCTTTTATATCAAGCAATTTAACAGAATACTTTTTTGCAATCTCATAATAGCCGTTCATTCGGAATGCCCTTTTTGTGTCATCCCCGACCCAGGAGCTTTCAAGGATTGTGATATCCTTGTACCCCAAGCCCTGCAGATATTCGATTATCGTAGAAATTATTTCCACATGTGTGGTAGCACCCGTATCAGGGGTGGTGGCTATCACCAGATTAGGTTTAAGTCCTATTTTTGCATTTTTATCAGGAAGCTTTTCTTCAAAAGGGTAGACCGAGAGAAGTGAGCTTGTCATCTTTTTTATATCATGTCCGTAGGTCAGGCAAATCCAATCATCTTTTTCAAATTTCATCGTTTATTCCTCGAAAGTTATTTCTTATTGTACCTGTCTTTCGGGGCAGGATGTCAAAATCTTGCGTTAAAACCTTCCAGACAGGATCGTATCACTTTAAATCCAATGCAGAAACATCCTTGTGATCAA
>CASDPA010000025.1 GCA_949282255.1 uncultured Spirochaetales bacterium | reverse complement strand
TCCTTCTTATTCTATCCTTTGTTTTCGTTCCCTTACTCTTGTCTTTTTCGTTCCTTTTTCATTGTCTTCTTGGTTCCCTTTTCTGTTGACTCTTACAGCATCCCCCACTCCGCGCAGTATCGAGCTTATGACGTTGTAGGCGATGATGACGATTATGCCTGCCGAGCATATCCTTATGTATCCGACAGCCATGTCATGGGAGGCCTCCGGCACTCGCATCAGCGTGGCGATGGCATCCGCTGAAAGCTCCAAGACCACCGTCAAAACGATTCCGATGATCAGAAAGAGGATTATGCTGGTTCCGACTGCGCAGCCTGCCCTATCCTGATCCTTTGCTCCGACATGGTGGCCGATGACGACCGTCGAGCCCATCGCAAGGCTTGTTATCACAAACGTCACCATCTGCATGAACGCAGACCCGGTCCCCACCGCAGCAATCGAGGCGGCCGAGCCGAACCATCCGACCACAAGCAGGTCCACCGCCCCGTATGCGGCCTGGAGTATCAGGGCACCGAATACAGGGAGGGCAAAACGCACGAGACTTGAAAATACAGGGCCTTCGGTAAATGAGATTTCCTTATCCATACAGATAGATTAAAAATATAAACGCCATGTTTTTCAATTATCAGAAGGCGTGCAAAAAGTCCTTTTCCATGTTTTTTTCGTGTGGCGGCAGACCGTCACAGTCTGCAAAAGTTCTTGACATGAAGCGGGGTATACTCCATATGCCCGTCCACCCTTTTTGACAGCATGAGGCTTATTGAGGAAACCTCCTGCACTATCGGGTTGACGCCCGCTTTTTCATGAAATGAAGGAAATGCCCTCCGGGCTAATGTCACATGCGGCCTGAACTTTCCTTTCTCAAGAACAAAACCTCTTTCAGCAAGGTTTCCTGCAAGATCCTTTTGAAGGCTCAAAAGCATATCCGATCTTTTTGCTCCAAGCCAGATTATATCCCCATCGCCTCGATGGAATGAACCGATATGGTCCATACTGATTGAAAACGGCTTACAATCCAGCGCATCCATCGCGGTGCATGCTTTTTCCATCTCGTTTCCGCCGCACTCTCCCAAAAAGCTCAGTGTAAGGTGCATGTTGTCCCGGCGGGTATATGAGGCCCTCTCAAGCTTCAAGCTGAGGGCATCACGGATATTGCAGATCCCATCGAGGGCCGCAGGACTGAAGGAGACTGCAATGAAAAGCCTCATAAGCTCACCTTCCCTTCAAAGCCATGGAAAGCATTGCACATTCCTTTTCTAGCTGGGCAATCTCATTTTCATTCAAAACGAGCTCGGATTTGGCGAACCTTGATCCAAGAGAGACCTGCGTCTGCTCATCAAGGACCTCGCAATCCAGCATCTCAAGCAGTTCCCTGAGCTTTGAAAGGGAGAAAGAGCCTCCACTGGAGCCTGCAGCCGAGCTCATAGCAACAAGCTTTCCCCTTCCCGCGGCTGTCGAGTAATCCCCTGCGATCACGGGACGGGAAAGCCAATCGATCAGATTTTTAATAGCCGCGCTGTAACTGTGGTTGTACTCTGGACTTCCTATCCAAAGCGCATCGGCCTCCCCGACCGCTTTCCTTACCCTTTCAACTGCAACGGGGGCTGGAAACTCCTCATCCTGGTTCAAAAGAGGAAGATCGCCATAATCAAGAAACGAGCAGTCAAAGGATTCTGATAGTTTATCAAAGGCATGGCGGAGAAGCTGCGTGTTATAACTGCCGGAACGCAGACTTCCCGAGATGAAAAGAATTTTCTTCATGCCTTGATGATAGGATGACAAAAAAGAATAATCAATTCAAACATGCTTTTATCGACCCACTTTAAGAAAAACGGGTCCAAGCTTTTTTGGCAAGTCCTGGTAATCTTCATGAAGAAAGCCTGCTTCATATGCTATCATCTTTAAATAGAGGCTTTTCATGCAGAACCGGACGTATATGGCAATAGATCTCAAATCATTTTACGCATCCGTCGAATGCCGTGAGCGAGGCCTCGACCCGCTCGATACAAACCTTGTGGTTGCAGATTGCTCCCGCAGCGAAAAGACCATATGCCTTGCAGTAAGCCCTACTCTCAAAGCATACGGAATCCCGGCAAGGGCGAGGCTTTTCGAGGTTATTCAGAAAATAAAGGAAATCAATGCCGAAAGGAAGAGAAAAAACAGAGGAAGGAGCTTTTCCGGCTCTTCAGCGAGCATATCCGAGCTATTAAGAAATCCAGGCCTCGAGTTCGATTATATTACGGCAACTCCAAGAATGTCGCATTACATGGACACCAGCACCAGGATATACAACACATACATAAAATACATCTCTCCCGATGATATACACGTCTACTCAATAGACGAGGTGTTCATGGATGTGACCGATTATCTTGCCCTTTATAAGACAACTGCGAAAGAGCTTGCAAAAAGGATGATAAAGGACGTTTTCAACAGCACCGGGATAACCGCCACAGCAGGAATCGGCACAAACCTCTATCTAAGTAAAATCGCGCTCGATATAATGGCAAAGCATGTCGATGCGGATGAAGACGGTGTGAGGATTGCAAGTCTTGATGAGAGGATCTACCGCGCTGCGCTCTGGGATCATCGCCCGATAACCGATTTCTGGCGGATCGGGCGGGGGTATGCAAAAAAGCTTGAACAAAAAGGTCTTTTCACCATGGGCGATGTGGCAAGATGTTCTCTTGAGAGTGAGGACGTGCTATATAAGCTGTTCGGTGTGAATGCGGAGCTTCTCATAGACCATGCCTGGGGATGGGAGCCATGCACGATGAAGGAAATAAAGGCTTATAAGCCGGAATCAAGCAGCATAGGCTCTGCCCAGGTGCTCCAGAGCCCCTACACCGCGGAAAAGGCATCGTTGGTATTAAGGGAGATGGCGGAGGCCCTCTCTCTGTCGCTTTTTGAAAAGCACATTGTAACCGACCAGATAGTCCTTGGAATCGGCTATGACATAGAGAATTTCAGAATACCCGGAAAAATGGACAATTACGAAGGGACGGTTACGACCGACCATTGGGGCAGGAAGATTCCTGCTCATGCCCACGGGAGCATCAACCTCCCATTTTTTACATCTTCATCAAAAAGGATAAGAGATGCTTCATTGTCGCTTTTTTCCCGCATTGCAGATAAAAAACTCCTGATTAGAAGACTTTACTTGACAGCAAACCATGTGGAGGATGAAAAAGAGGCAGAAAAAAACCTGCAGCCGGACCTTTTTGACGATCAAAAAGAAGCAATGGAGGACATCAGGGAACAGAAGCTTCAGGATGCAACCCTTCAGATAAAAAACGCTTTGGCAAAAATGCGCTTCTAAAGGCCACAAGCCTCACGGAGGGGTCCACGGAAAGACTCAGGAACAGTCAGATCGGAGGTCACAAGGCATGAAGGAAAACCCTTATTTGGACATGATCGACCTGGAGCACCCAACATCCCAAAAGCATCCTAGGATGCCGGCTTTGATGAGAGCGGCACAGTTTTCACCCTTTTCCGCCCTCATTGGGTATGCAGAGGAGATAGACGAGGCAGGAATGCTCACAGAAGAAAAGATAATGCTTTCAGAAGATGATAAGAACGAGCTTGACAGAAAGCTCAGGAAACTCATGTATGAAAGGCCTGAAAAAGATGTCTGCCTCACCTACTTCAAAGAGGATGGCAAGAAGGAAGGGGGAAAGTACATAACAGTACAGGGCACCATAAAAAAACTGGATGGATATGAGAATGCGATAATCCTTTCAGATGGGACGAAGATAAATCTTGAAAACATTCTTGAAATGAATTGAGATTGCCTGCAAATAGTGACGGATCAACTTGCAACCATCACTTTATCCTCCCAAAAGTCCTTTGGCTATCATAGAGAGGACTTTAAATTTTTACACTATTCCATTAGATGAAAAAATGGTCCCAAAAGGGACCACCATGAAACAGATCCACCCCCAATCAGAGGGAGACATGCATCTTCTCTTTTATCTCTGCGATATTCCTACTTCCTATCTCATTGGCCTTTTTGGTACCTGAAGCCAAAATATCCTTGACCTCGTCCATATGCGCTTCGTAATACGCCCTTTTCTCTCTTATGGGGGCGAGCATGTCATTCAGAGCCTTTGCAAGAAGCTTCTTACAGGCAACGCATCCGATTGCGGCATTCTTGCACATCGAACAGATGTTTGCACTCTCACCTTCATTGAAGGCCTTGTGATACTTGAACACGGTGCATATGTCGGGATTTCCGGGAATCTTTACGCTGATGCGGTTTGTGTCCGTGACAGCCGCCCTCACCTTCTGGTTTATCACATCCTCTGCATCGGAAAGATAGACGGCGTTGCCAAGGCTCTTGCCCATCTTCGCATTTCCATCAAGTCCGCAGAGGCGGCCTACACTGCTGAGCTTGTAATTCGGCTCCGTGATTGAAGTGCCGTACAGCTCGTTGAACTTGCGTACAATCTTTCTGGACATCTCTATGTGCGGCACCTGGTCATCCCCCACGGGAACAAGATCGGCGTTGCAGAACGTTATATCCGCAGTCTGGCTTACAGGATAACCTAAAAATCCGTAGGTCATCTCCTTGTATCCGTAGTTCTTGGCTTCCGTCTTTATCGTCGGGTTGTGAGAAAGCTGGTTAACAGTAACAAGCATGGAATAGAAGATCGTGAGTTCCGCTATGGCACCAACCATCGACTGCTGCACGAACGTCACCTTCTCCGGATCCAGCCCGCAAGAGAGATTGTCGATTGCAACCTGGTAGATCGAATCATGGATGAGCTCCGGCTTCTCAAAGTGGGTGGTGAGCGCCTGCACGTCCGCCACCAGTATGAATTCCTCATACTCGTCCTGAAGTGAAACACGGCTTTTCAGCGATCCCACATAATGCCCCAGATGAAGACGTCCGGTGGGCCTGTCGCCAGTAAGTATCCTCTTCTTCATTTTCCTTCTCCTTTATGACAACAGTCTTCACACCTATGGTCGGTACAATAGTATCCGTTTCCATGATAGACCACCCCGGCAGGGGTGAACACCCGGTGTGCGGAGGCACCGCATACCGGGCAGACCGCATCCTCATCAGCCTTGTCAAAAGTCCTGTAGGTTTCAAACTCATTGCTGCAGGACGAACACCTGTATTCATAATAAGGCATCAGACAAATCCTCCCACCATACCGGTGGCTTTTTCACTGAGGGCCGCGACGGCCCCTTTTGCTATCTCCATATCCTCGATGACCACAGACTTGCCTTCCTGACGGATCATGACCGAAAGCGTCTTGAAATCAAGAATCTCCCCTTTTCTTCTGAGATCGGACACTATATTGTTCCTCATCAGGGTATTGAAGGTCTTCGCGCTTTTTTCATCCCTCATGGTAATCACTGCTGAAAGCAGGTATCTTCCATCATCGGACAGATCTACGGACAGCAGCGCACTCTCAATTTCAAGAAGGACGGTGACTGGAAGATCGAAACCGAGATCCATCACCGTTTTCGGATCCTTTGCATAAACGGAGAACATTGCTTCCGCCATTATCGATGCGATATCCTTCGGGATAAGCACATTGCGCTCTGAGACCGTCCTTCTATATGCCTCCTCGTAGCTGCCTGTCGAAAACAGCAGCAGCCCCGATTCGGGCACTCCGGCACTTATCGAGCCATCGGTATAATACTTTCCTTCTTCGGTCTTCACCTTCTCAAAACCGTCCATGTGATCCAATGCGGTATTGACGATGAAATAACCGTAATTGCCCTCTGCCGCTCCGTACACCGTGTAATTGTCAGAAGGAGACGGATAAAGCTCATCATCCTCAGCCTCAAGAGCCATGCTGATCCTATCCGCCCGTTTTATAAGCTCGTTGGATGAATCAAGAACGCCGGAATCCTTTGCTTTTACGGCATCGACCGTAACAACAAGCTCCCCCGGACGCCCGAGCGCCTCGTAATAATACGAGGTCTCGAACGGGCTTTTATGCACACAGGAAGAAAATGCGATGATCAAAAGCGGCAAAAGGAGAAGCTTCTTCATATCTTGGCTATCTTGACCATAACCTGGGAATCTGCAATCTCCGAGGCTTTTCCATCATTTTCTGCAATCTCAAGACTGTCTGCCAGAGTTTCTGCGGCGATATAGGACCTGAAGGCCTCAACAGCCTTGTCAACAATCCCGCTACCCTTTATCAGCACCGAAATATGGTCGGAAACCTCAAATCCGCTTTCCTTCCTTTCGCTCTGGATAAAGCGCACGATATCCCTCGAAATCCCCTCCAAAAGGAGTTCCTCGGTGACATTCGTGTCAAATCCGACGGTGATGGTACCCTCATTGAGAACCTTCACATGCTCCTTCTCGCTTCTCTGGACTGCAAGATCATCCGCAGAAAGCTCTATGCTCCCTGCAGAGTATTCCACGGTTTTGCAACCTCCATCAAGAATGGAAGCTATCTCATCGCTCGAGAATCCTGCAATTATCGCGGCAACCTCTTTCATGTTCTTTCCAAGCTTAGAGCCGAGAACCTTGAAATTTGCCTTTGCCGAATACGATACAAGATTGGACTCATCCTCTTCTATGAACACCTTCTTGACATTCAGCTCCTCTGCAATGATATCCATGTTCTTTTCAAGAATGGCCCTTTCTCCACCATCACGGTCCACAATGAAGAAAGAGGAAAGCGGCTGGCGGATCTTGAGATTGGAGCTGCTTCTTAAAGCGCGTCCCATTGCAATGGCCTTCATTGCAAGGCTCATCTCCTTCTCAAGCCCGGTATCACGTTCGCCTTCATCGGCCTCCGGCCAGAGGCAGAGGTGCACGGATTCGGGCATATCTTCAGTCCTGAGATTCTGATATATCTCTTCCGTTATGAAAGGAATGACAGGACAAGCGATCTTGCAGAATGTCATGAGCACCTTGTAAAGGGTGTCGTAAGCCATCTTCTTATCCCCGTCGTTCTCGCTTCTCCAGAATCTTCTTCTGCTGCGGCGGATGTACCAGTTGTTAAGATCGTCGATGAATGACTCCACCGCCTGGCATACCGCCTGGATATCATAGGTGTCGAACGCATGCGAAACTTCGGCGCTGAGCCTGTTGGTGGCGCTGATGATCCAGCGGTCAAGCGGGTTCTCAAGATCCTTGTAAGCCGTTTCGGAAGGAATATAGCCGTCGATATTGGCATATGTGACAAAGAAGGAATAGGCATTCCAAAGCGGGATGAGCAGATTCTTAAGCACATCCTTGACAAGGTCATCGCTGAACTTGAGGTCATCAGCCTTAACAAGGCAGGAATCTATGAGCGCAAAGCGGAGAGCATCCGCACCATATGTCCTCACGAGCTCCATCGGATCTGTATAGTTCCTCTCGCTCTTGCTCATTTTCTTACCGTCTGCGGCAAGGACGATACCGGAAGTGATGCAGTTGTGGAAAGCGGGCTTCCCGAAAAGGGCCGCAGCAAGAACAGTGAGCGAATAGAACCATCCTCTGGTCTGGTCCAGCCCCTCGTTTATGAAATCCGCAGGGAAGATCCTTTCAAACCTCTCCTTGTTCTCAAACGGATAGTGCTGCTGTGCATAAGGCATGCTTCCCGATTCGAACCAGCAGTCGAGAACATCCGGAATACGGCGCATCGTCCCCTTCCCGTCCGGGCTGGGCCATGTCAGGTTGTCCACAAAATGCTTGTGGATGTCATCCACCTTCTTGCCACATTTCTTTTCAAGCTCCTCAATGGAGCCGATGACCTCTATGTAATCCGAACCGTCGCATTTCCATACCGGAATCGGGTTTCCCCAGAATCTGTTGCGGCTGATCGCCCAGTCCCTTGCACCTTCAAGCCACTTTCCAAAGCGTCCATGCTTGATATGCTCCGGCACCCAGGTGATCTGCTCGTTGCAGTCTATCATGGTCTGCTTTATCTTCTGCACATCGACAAACCAGCAGCTCATAGCCCTGTAGATCAAAGGTTTTTTCGTCCTCCAACAGAATGGATACGAGTGGAGGTAATTCTCCCTCTTGACGAGCTTGCCGTGCTCCTTGAGCCATGCGATTATGCTCTTGTCGGCATCCTTGACGAAAACCCCTTCCCAATCAGGGACCTCGGAGGTGAAGCGGCAGGCGCTGTCTATCGGGCATACAACAGGAATTCCTGTACCCTTGAGGACATTATAGTCCTCCTCTCCGAAACCAGGAGCGGTATGTACGATGCCGCAGCCATCCTCGGTCGTGACATAATCGCCTGTCACCACTATGAACGCACCCTGCTTCTTAAGATCGGCAAAATAAGGGAATAAAGGCTCGTATGTCATGCCCTTGAGATCGTTTCCCTTTACCTTCTTAACCAGTGTATAGCCCTTGTTGTCCTTATAATACTTTCCTACAAGCTTCTCTGCCAGATAATAGCGGTCATGGGTCTCGTCATCCTCCACCAGCACATAGTCGATATCCGGGCCGACTGCAAGGGCGAGGTTTGACGGAAGCGTCCACGGCGTCGTGGTCCATGCGAGAAAATATGTGTTCTCCTCCCCATCCACCTTGAAGCGGATCGTAACGGCAGGATCAACAACGTCCTGGTATCCGCCGAGGTTGACCTCCATGTTCGAAACGGGGCATTCGAGAGCCGGGGAATATGGGAGGATATTGAACCCCTCATAAACAAGCCCCTTGTCATAAAGGGTCTTGAAAACCCACCAGACACTCTCCATGAACGACTTGTCCATGGTTTTGTAATCGTTGTCGAAATCGATCCAGCGGCCCATCCTTGTGACCGCTTCCCTCCATTCCTTGGTGTATGTGAGTACGATGGATCGGCATGTCTCGTTGAACTTGTCCACACCGTATTCCTGAATGGCCTGGTGCCCATGCACGTCAAGCTTGCGCTCCACGATGTTCTCAATCGGAACGCCATGGCAGTCCCAGCCAAAACGGCGTATGACCCTCTTACCTTTCATCGTCTGATAACGTGGGATGGCATCCTTGATGGTTCCCGGCACGAGATGTCCAAAATGCGGCAATCCTGTTGCAAAAGGAGGTCCATCATAAAACACGTATTCGTTTTCAGGATCTCTCTGGTCTATTGATTTCTTGAAGATGTCGTTGTCCTGCCAAAATTTCAGAACACCCTCCTCCATCTTCGGGAAATCAACTTTGTTGTTCACTGGATCAAACATATGAATTATCGACTCCTATTCCCAAACATATTATTAGAAAAGGCCGTGTCTTTACAAGTATCGCTTTACCTGGTAAAGGGCATTTGCTACTATCTCTATGATGAAAAAATTTCCTGTTTCCAAAGGGCTTGCAGAACTTGAGAGCGTGTTTTCAAGACACGGCTACAAAATATATCTGGTCGGCGGTGCGGTCAGGGACCACCTGCTGGGCATAAGCAATCACGACTACGACTTCACCACGGATGCGGAGCCTCAGGAAGTCAAGGCCATGTTCAAACGGACGATCGACACCGGAATAAAGCACGGGACGGTGACAGTCCTGTTCAAGGGTGGAAAATACGAGATAACCACTTTCAGGAGCGAATCAGGCTATTTTGACATGAGGCATCCGGAGAAAGTGGAATTCATAAAGAGCCTCGAAGAGGATTTAATGCGCAGGGATTTCACAATCAACGCATTCGCCGCGGATCTTTGCACAGGAGAAATCATCGACCTCCATGAGGGTATAAAAGATCTCAAGCTGCATCTGATCAGGGCCATAGGAAATCCTGAGGAACGCTTCAATGAGGATGCGCTCAGGATGATGAGGGCATGCAGATTCTCAGCAAAGCTTGGCTTTGAAATCGAAAAAGGGACATTTGAAGCCATGAGGAAACTAAAAGGGAATATAGCAAGCGTATCTGCAGAAAGGATAAAAGAGGAGCTTTTCTCGCTGATCTCATCCCCTCATCCGCAATACGGACTTGAGGCAATGAGAGAGTCGGGGCTGATGGAAATCATAATCCCGGAGCTGTACTCATGCTGCAACGTGGAGCAGAAAGGCATACACGGCGACGATGTCTACACGCATTCCGTAAAGACTCTCATGTGGGCACAAAAAAACGGGCATAAGACTGAAGTGCGCCTTGCAGCCCTTTTCCATGACATCGGAAAACCTTCCACAAGAAAGGAAGGCGAAAGCAGAAACTACACCTTCTACAATCATGAAAAGGTCAGCGCCGAGCTTTGGAGGAATATCTGCGCAAGGCTGAAAACAGGGAATGACGAACGGGACAAGGTGGCCCATCTGATAGAAAACCACATGTTCAACTACGATCCCTCCTGGAGCGATGCGGCCGTCAGGAGGTTCATGAAAAGGATCGGGCCTGAAAACCTGGATGACCTGATAGACCTGCGGATGGACGATGCGATGGCAATAAGCGGAAGCTTCAATCCCTCATTGCTTCTGTCCCTTTTGGACAGGATCGGAATCGAAAAGGAGAAACAATCCGCAATAAGCCTCAAAGACCTGAAGATAAACGGCAGGGACCTTATTGAAGAAAAAATAATCCCACCCTCAAAGAAGATGGGAAGAATACTGGAGCTGTTGCTGGATGAGGTCGTGGAGACCCCGTCGCTCAACAGGAGGGAATACCTTCTTGAAAGGGCCCGCGTCCTAGCAGGAAAGGATATTTAGCGCGACGAGCGCGGCATGGGCCGCAGCCTGCTCGGCTCCCTTCTTGTTTTTTCCCTTGGCAGGGCCGTATTTTTTCTGCATCACCTCGACCTCCACCAAAAACTCCTGGTCATGGTCTGGCCCGCTTTGGCCGACGACACGGTATTGGGGCAGAGGCTTGCGCTTCTTCTGCAGATACTCCTGAAGCATGGTCTTGTAATCCTTGAAATCGAGCTTGTCGGAAAGATACTTATCAACCTGGGACTTCATGAAGGAAAGGACAAAGGATCTTGCCCTCTCCAGCCCCTGGTCCAAGAATACCGAAGCTATGACCGCCTCCATGCAGTCGGCAAGCACCGCCTTCTTTTTCTTTCCTCCCTGCATCTCCTCTCCCTTTCCCATAAGCAGGAAACAGTCCAGATGCATATCCAGGGCCACCTCTGATAAGCTATCCTCGCTCACGACGCTGGCCTTGATCTTCGAAAAATCCCCCTCATGCAGGTTGGAAAAGGACGAGAAAAGGTATTCGGCAGTAATCATGCCAAGCACGCTGTCGCCCAAGAATTCAAGCCTTTCGTTATTATCAACACCACCCCTTACCTCGTTTGCAAAGCTCGTGTGTGTGAAGGCAAGGTTCAAAAGGGATAAATTGGTGTATTCAAGATTGTGCTCAGCACAGAAAATCAAAAGCTCCCTCTGTCTATCGTTATCGATCAAGGGAGCTTTTATCTGACAAAATTCCGATGTCAATTCAATTCCTTTGCAAGGTAGCTTACGGCATCGCCGACGGTCTCAAACTCGTTGGCCTTATCATCGCTTATCGTCACTCCGAGCTCTTCCTCGATAGCGTATACGAGCTCGTATGTGTCGAGGCTGTCAGCACCGAGATCCTTTCTGAAATTGGCGTCCATCGTGATCTTCTTCTCATCGATGTTGAGTTTCTCGACGACCAGATCCTTAACTTTGGCAAATACTTCTGCTTCTGTCATCTTTTTTCCCCTAGGTTGTTTTATTCCTCGTCCTTCACAACTACAGGCTTACCTGCATAGTAGCCACATTTCGGGCATACATGGTGTGAGGGGATAAGGTTCCCGCATGTCTGACATTCTGAAAGATTCGGCATGGAGAGCTTCATGTTTGCTGCCTTTCTCGATGCAGCTCTGGATTTTGACGTTTTATACTTTGGAGTTGCCATTGTGTAACCTCTTCATTTGATGTTATTTATCCGACATCATCCGATATTACCAAAAGTAAATTATCGCGTCAACGCCTTTTGCCACAAAAGGAGCAAGTACTTCCTCTACTTTTCTGACAGAAACGTCAGATATGTCATAATCAATTAATAACACATATCTTTGGTTTTGAAAAGAATTAATTCTCTCATGGAGATGATTGCAGTGAAAATATCCTGACGGAATATTGTGCATGATGAAAAAAAATACGGGCCGCCGGGATTTTGCGGCGACCCTTGGGATCAAAGGCTGTCCTTGAAATCTTTTCTGAAAGCCTCCACCAGTTTTTCCGGCCAATCGGAAACCGGCTCCAGCCGTCCGAAGAAGAATCTTAGTGATGACGGCTCTTCCACAAAACGCAGCCCTCCAATAAGTTCCCTATGATCGAAAAGCCATTTTATCCTATCGACCGCATATTTCACCTGAGAAAGGGTGAACACCCTCCTTGGAAGGGCAAGGCGGAGCAGCTCCACGGAAGCCAGATGCTCACTGCCATCCGCCTCCCTCTGCTCGGATATCGTGCCTCTCTCCATACCCCTTATGCCACCTGCAATATATACGGCTGCGGCAAGCGCACCTGCAGGATATTCCTCCTGTCTGACATGGGAAAGGAATCTGGAGGCATCGAGATGGCAGCCGAGTCCTCCGGCAGGGGTCACAACAGGAACTCCCAACATCAAAAGCTCGTCGGTCATATATTTGATGAACAACGGCCCTTGTGAGACGACATCCATGTCCATTGTTTCATCAAGTCCTACGGCCATCGCCTCCATCTCCCTCACACTCATTCCTCCGTAGGTAAGGAAGCCTTCAAACATGGGAACAAGCTCCCTCATCTTCAGATAAAGGCTCTTGTCATGGATGGCGATGCCGCCTCCTCTGGCAAAGCCCAGCTTTCTTGCTGAAAAATAGATGATGTCCATCTTTTTCGAAATACGATGCGTGATTTCGCGCAGTGTGAGGTCCTTTGCCTGCTCCTCCCTGGTCTTGATGAAATAGAGGTTGTCCTGCAAAAGGCTTGCATCCATCACCACAAGCTTTCCATGACGGTGCACGATATCGGCAACAGCCTCCATGTTCTCAAGGGAAACCGGCTGGCCGCCTATAAGGTTCGTACCTGTCTCGATCCTGACAAACGGTATCTTATCCCCGTTCTTTTCAAAGAGGGTCTCAAGCTTTTCAAGATCGAAATTGCCCTTGAAGGGATGGGTGCTGGTAAGCTTTATCCCCTCATCTATCACAAGCTCCTCCACAAATCCGCCAAGTCTGGTTATATGGGCCTTTGTCGTTGTGAAATGGTAATTCATGGGAATTATGGAGCCTTCCTTTACGAAGGTCATGGCGATGATGTTCTCAGCCGCCCTGCCCTGATGGGCTGGAAGGAAATAATCGGTATCGAAAATCTCTTTCAGCTTGTCTGTAAGACGTGTGAAGGTTGCGCTTCCTGCATAGCTGTCGTCGGCAACCATCATCGCCGCAAGCTGCCTGTCGCTCATGGCATTCACACCACTGTCGGTAAGCATATCCAAAAAAATGTCTTTGTTTTTGAGAAGAAAAGTATTGAACCCGGCCTCATTTATGGCCTCGGCTCTTCTCTCAACAGGTACAAGATCAAGTTTCTGAACGATCCTGACCTTATGCAATTCAAGCGGTATATCATCACCGTTGTAAAACCTTATTTCAGCCATCATCAACTCCTTATCCATTGCAGTTTCTTTCCAAAGATACACTTTTGTCAACAAAAGAACCCCTCATAAGGAATACTTTTTTCCCAAAAAACAAATTATTTGCCAAAAGATGTGAAAACGGTTAAAAGAATATTCAAACCAAATCCGCAGAAGAGATTTCGACCGCTTTAAAAAGGTCTACCGAGGCGATAGTGACCTGCACTCCGCGTTTTCCGGCACTGAAGCTTATCCTGTCATAAAGCATATATGTCTCATCGATGTAAGTGGAAAAAACCTTCTTCATTCCAATCGGGGAGCATCCTCCATGCACATACCCCGTAAGCGGCAGCAATTCCTTCTGCCTTATCATCGATATCTCCTTGCTTCCGGAAGCCTTTGCCGCCTTCTTCAGATCCAGCTCGGCACATACAGGGATCACAAATACAAAATGCTCCCCTGTTTTTCCGCATACAGTCACAAGGGTTTTGAAAACCGATCCGGGATCCTCCCCCAAGGCCTGCGCGACATCCTCTCCGGTCGGATAGGAATCAGGATCATAGGTGTGCACATCATAGCTTACATCCCTCTGATCCAGTATTCGCATGACATTGGTTTTTTCCGTTTTCATAGAAACACCTCACAAAACAAAGAAAAGCTGTTATATTATCCCTGATGGAAATAAAGGATCTTATCAGGAACATATTCCTCATACCTGTATATCTTTATAAAGGGCTGATAAGCCCGTTTGCCGGTCCATGCTGCCGCTACACCCCATCCTGCTCAACCTATTTCGTGGAGGCTGTGAAGCGGCATGGGATAGCAAGAGGAACGATTCTTGGCTTTGCCCGCTTCTTCAGATGCCGAAGATCGTTTTTAGGCGGACCGGACGAAGTACCTGAGACCTTTTCATTCAAAGAGATCCGGGACAGGCACAAGCTGTACAAAAAACCGAAGGGTTTCGACAAAGCTTAGGAAGCTGTTATCGACTGCACAAAAGTGAACAGCACCTGCATGGCATTCTCGTTATAACCGCCTTCCGGAATTATGATATCCGCATATTCCTTAGTAGGCTCGATGAAATTGTAATGCCCGGGACGAACGACCTCCGTATATTGTTTTATGACACTGTCCATCGTTCTCCCGCGCTCAAGGATATCCCTTTTCAGCCTTCTGATGAATCTTATGTCGGCAGGAGTCTCCACATAGATTTTCAAATCCAGAAGATTCCTGATCCTCTCATCATAAAGCACCATCAGCCCATCGACGATTATAAGCTTTTTAGGCTCCAAAAGCACACTTTCCTTTTTTCTGGAATGTGTGACAAAATCATATTGCGGCATCAAAGTGCTGCGGCCGTTTTTCAGATCGTACAGATTTGCGAGCATCAGGTCCATATCAAAGGCATCCGGATGATCGAAATTGAACGCCGTTATGTTATCGTTGCTAACCTGGGGCGCAGACTTGTAATAATTGTCCTGCTCGATCAGAAGGCAATCGGAAGAGACCTCCTCGATACGGCGGACAACGGTGCTCTTACCGCTTCCCGATCCTCCGGTTATACCTATCAGCTTGACATCCATCACAGCTTCTCCAGCTTATAGCTTGTGCTGAAATGCACGATGCCACCAGCAGCAGAATAAAGCCCTTTGAAATCCGGGCGGTTCGGGAAATCCGGATAATACTCGCTTTCAAGGCAAAAGCCGGCAAAAGCTGAGGGTTTCGTGCCGTTTTTCATGACATTCCCATCCTCAAGGAATTCTCCGGTATAAAGCTGGACACCGGGACAGGTTGTCCTCATCGTAAGCCTTATCCCATCGCACTCGGCCTTGAGGGCCCCATCCTCATCGAGCACAAAGCAATGGTCATAAGCGCCATTTCTCCTTTCCCCGATCAAAGCTCCGGACCTGAAATCAAAATCCGTACCATCCACACTATCCACTGAAATCGGAATAAGCTCGTCATCCACGCTTATATAGCTTGATGCAGGGATGATGAGGCGGTGGTCCCTGATATCCCCTTTGCCCTTGAGATTGAAATAGGAATGGTTGGTCATGTTGGCAGGACAAGGGCTGTCACTTGAAAGCTGATAATCCAACGTGAGGATACCGTCCTCAGAAAGCATGTAAGTGACCATGACCTCATGCACCACATCAAACCCACCTTCCGCCTGGCTTATGAGGGAGAATGTGACTGAAGAATCCGAATATCCGGCGATTTCAAATTTCTTATTGCCGAAATTCTTACTTCCCGAATGGAGACTGTTCTTTCCATCGTTCTTCTCAAGCTCGAATTCTTTTCCCTCAAGCGTGAAATGCGCACCTGCAATCCTGTTTGCAAAAGGCCCAACGACCTCTCCCATATATGAAGAGCACCCTATGTAGCTCTTCCAATCGTCAAAGCCGAGCACAACATCCCTGTTTCCGATCTTGAAGCTTTGGAGTATGCATCCATAGCTTAAAACGGTTGCGGAAAAATCCCCTTGGTTGAGGGTTGCCGATTTCACACCCTCCCCTAAGTCCTTGAAAAGAATCATCACTCGTCCTCCTCTGTTTTCAATACTGCAAGGAATGCGGACTGCGGGATTTCCACGTTCCCGACCATCTTCATCCTCTTCTTTCCTTCCTTCTGCTTCTCAAGAAGCTTACGCTTTCTTGAAATATCACCACCATAGCATTTTGCAGTGACATCCTTACGATAGGCGTTGATCGTCTCGCGGGCAATTATCTGTCCTCCGATGGCAGCCTGGATCGGAATCTTGAACTGCTGACGGGGGATCTCCCCTTTGAGACGTTCGCAGACTATCCTTCCCCTGGCCTGTGCATTGCCTTTGAACACAAGCTGGCTCAGGGCGTCAACCGGGTCTCCATTGACAAGTATATCGAGACGCACAAGATCGGTCCTCTTGTGTCCGATGACCTGATAATCGAATGACGCATATCCCCTTGATATCGACTTGAGGCGGTCATAGAACTCGAAAAGCACCTCCGAAAGAGGCATGTCATACCTAAGCTCCACCCTCTTCTCGTCAAGATAATTCATGGATGTCTGCACTCCGCGCTTTTCCATGCAAAGCGTCATTATCGGGCCTATAAACTGGACCGGGGTTATTATCGAGGCCTCAATGAACGGTTCCTCCGCATAATCGACCTTCATCGGATCTGGATATTCGAGAGGGTTGTCAATCTCAAGCACCTCGCCGTTTTTCATATGGACGATGTAGCGTACGGAGGGGGAAGTGAACACTATGGACAGATCAAACTCCCTCTCGATCCTCTCCTGGATCACCTCAAGATGAAGAAGTCCCAAGAAACCGCAGCGGAAACCAAAGCCCAAGGCAGCCGAGCTGTCTTTCTCATATACAAGCGAAGCATCATTGAGCTTGAGGCGTTCCATCGCATCATACAGCTCCTCGTAATCGTTTGTATCAACCGGATAGATCGAGGAAAAGACAACAGGTTTGACTTCCTTGAAACCAGGAAGAGGCTCGCTGGCAGGAGATGAGGAAAGAGTGACGGTATCCCCCACCCTTATGTCACTTATCGTTTTTATTCCAGCAATGAAATAACCGACATCGCCGGATGAAAGCTCCGGCTTACTCATGAGCTGCAGCTGGAATATTCCAAGATCCTCTATCCCGTATTGCGCACCGGAATGCATGAAAACTATCTGATCCCCTTTTCTCATCCGGCCGGAAAATATCCTGCAATGGACGATGACCCCCCTGTACGGATCATAATGGGAATCGAAAATAAGGGCTCTGAGCGGAGCGGAATCCTTACCGCTTGGAGAAGGGATCAGGTTGACGATGGCCTCAAAAAGATCATCAACGCCTTCTCCCGTCTTTGCCGAAACCTTCACAGCCATATCCGGATCAAGCCCCAAATCATGATCTATCTGATGCAGACAAGAATCTATATCCGCACTCGGAAGATCTATCTTGTTTATGACTGGGATGATCTCAAGGTTGTGTTCCATCGCCAAATAAAGATTGGCCAGCGTCTGCGCCTCAACCCCTTGGCTGGCATCTATCAAAAGCAAGGCACCCTCGCAGCTGCTGATGGCCCTGGATACCTCGTAGGTGAAATCCACATGTCCCGGGGTATCGACAAGATTCAATTCGTAATCGCACCCATCCTTTGCCTTATAAGGGATCGTCACAGCCTGGCTTTTTATCGTTATGCCCCTTTCCCTCTCGATATCCATATTATCGAGGATCTGGGTCTGCTGAGGCCCGCGGCTTGTGACAAGGCGGGCCCTTTCGATGAACCTGTCGGCAAGAGTGCTCTTGCCGTGGTCGATATGTGCAATAATACAGAAATTCCTTTTTTTCGATGTATCCATCACTTGAGTTCCGTAATATGCTTCACAGGCGGGAAACCGAACATCTTGCGGATTTCGGCATCGTCAAGGGTTTCCTTCTCCACAAGAGCCGTGGTAAGCATGTCCAGCTGATCCCTGTGATCTGTCAGGACCTGCATCGTCTCATCCATACATCTGTCGAGGATCTTGCGCACTTCCTCATCGATCTTACGCGCAGTCTCATCAGAATAATCCTTGTGCTGCGTTATCTCGCGTCCGAGGAATATCGGTTCGTCGCCGTTTGATGAGAGGTTTATGAAACCAAGATCGCTCATTCCCCATTCGGTAACCATCTTACGCGCAATTTCCGTCGATCTCTGATTATCGTTGCTGGTTCCGGTTGTCGTCTCACCATAAACAATCTTTTCAGCGGCATACCCACCCATAAGCATCTTGATCATATCTTCGAGCATCGTCTTATTGCGCGAGTATACATCCTTTTCAGGAAGGCTCATGGTTATGCCGAGTGCACGGCCATGAGGAATGATCGTAACCTTATGCAGGGGATCTGCGGTCTTGAGATAATAATGCATGAGCGCATGTCCGGATTCGTGGCACGCTGTGGCCGTCTTTTCCTCTATGGTCATGTATCTGGATTCCCGGGCCACACCGAGAATGATCTTGTCCCTTGCTTTTTCAAAGTCATCCATCGAAACGGTCATCCTGCTGCTTCTTGCCGCAAACAGCGCAGCCTCATTCACCAGATTGGCCAGATCGGCACCGCTGGTGCCAGGGGTGGCTCTTGCAATGCGCTCCAGATCCACATCCTCCTGAAGCAGCACCTTGCGTGTATGTATCCTAAGCACATCAAGACGCTCCTGGACATCCGGAAGCTCGACCACAACCTGTCTATCAAAGCGCCCGGGCCTAAGAAGAGCCGGATCCAAAACATCGGGACGGTTGGTGGCGGCAATGACTATTATGCCGGGATCCGAAGAGAATCCATCCATCTCGACAAGCATCTGGTTGAGAGTCTGTTCCCTTTCATCATGACCTCCGCCGAGGCCGGTGCCTCTGGCGCGTCCGACAGCATCGAGCTCATCGATAAAAATGATGCACGGAGCATTCTTCCTTCCCTGCTCGAAAAGGTCACGCACCCTTGCCGCTCCCATTCCAACAAACATCTCGACAAAGTCTGAGCCGGAGGTATGGAAGAAATTCACTCCAGCCTCACCTGCAACAGCTCTGGCAAGCAATGTCTTACCCGTTCCCGGAGGTCCTACGAGCAGAACACCCTTCGGAATCTTTGCACCGATCTTGACGAATTTTTCCGGATGCTTCAAGAAATCCACGACTTCCTCAAGCTCGTATTTGGCTTCCTTCTGTCCAGCCACATCCGCAAATTTGACCGGCTTGTCCTTCTTATCGTATTTCTGGGCGTGGCTCTTACCGAAATTACCCATCATTTTAGCCCCACCCTGTGCACCTGTCTGCCGGAATATCATCATTATCATGACGATGAATATGATCCAGGGAAGCAACTGAAGCAGTATATACCAAAAAGGCGTCGGCTCGATCGCTCCGGTCACGTCGACAGAAGCGTTGCCAAGTATTGTCATGAGATTCGGATCCGAATAAGGAATGCGGCACACTCCCGAAAGACCGTCTCTTGTCATGAATTCTATTTTGCTCTGATCGAGTATGGTTGCCGTCGCCACATTGCCGCTTTCCACCATGTTGAGGAAACTGGTGTATGAAACATCAACGTTCCTTGTTACGTTCGCATCGTTGAAAATCATATAGGCAAACGAGGCGATCAATATGACAAATACAATAAGAGCGACCTTGTTCGGCCCACCGCCCTTGAATACAGGACCTTTGCCTCCATCCCTGTTATCACTTCCCCAATACCGATATTGGTCGTAAGGATTCCTTTTCTGCTTCTTTTCCTTACGTCCTTCATCGCCATCGGACGGCTTATCCTCTTTCTTTTCGGATTCATCCGTTTTCGCCGGATCTGGATCATTATGCCCAGAAGCTTCATCCCGGCCATTTTCTTCCGGGGCTTTTTGTCCTTCTTGTATAGGCGCCTGTTCCATCTTCTTTTCTTCTTTATCTTCCATATTGTCCATCTGTTGATTTTTTCCTATTGTTCTGAATATACCTAATTATAGGAAAAGGTGGAAGAGAAAATTTTTTTTCCCTCATCCATCCTTTCTGCTGCAACATAAAGTCCTTTTTTCCCAAGAAAGCGCCTGGAAAGCCTGTCACGGCCACCCAAGAACGAGGAAAGCACTGCGACAAGACCTTCTTTGTCTTCCAATACATAACAGTATGGTATGCCATATTCTTTCTTCAGCTCGGAAATCCTTTTTATCCCCTCTTTAAGCTCTATTTCATCCAAAAGCCTGTCCGTACGGAGAACAAGGGTCCCCTGCACGCAAGAAAAATCGATGCACAGCATTTTCAAATCCCCCCCGTTGTCTTCTTTTGCTGAAAGGAAAAACCCGGGAACAAAAGTACCGGAAGGATCAAAAACCGTAACAAAATGGAAGGCCGGAGAAAAAAAGCGTATCATACCATGACGCTTGAAAATGGAAAAACGCGAGGTTTCAACATGGGAGACGCTTTTATCGAGAAGAAAGGCATCGATCTTGCTGAACTCATTTCTCGAAAGCCTCTTTGCGTATCCAAAATAATGATTTATATCAAAAACAGCCTTTTCGCGCCACCATACGGGGGCAGCAGAATAATCATCAAAAGAGAAAAAGACAAAGCCGGGATTCCTAAACAAAATGATTTCTTTCCCTTTTCTCCGAAGAAGACCGGCATTGCGGCATATACAGCTTATCAGATCCTTCTGCCCATCGGTCAGAAAAGGAAGCACAAGATGCCTTATGCGGTTCCGCTCATAAGACAGGTCGCTATTGGTGCTGTCTGACGAATACTCCAAGCCCTGCTCATCCAAATATCCCATTATCCAGGATTTCGGCACATTTAAAAGAGGCCGGATGATACGGCCATCACAGTATCTTATCCCTTCAAGCGAGTATACGGGTGAGCATGAAGAAATTCTCATCAAAAACGTCTCCACCTGGTCGTCCAGGTGATGTGCAGTCAATATATATGAGGCCTCAACTTTTGAAAGAAGGGCATAGCGCAGCCTCCTAGCCGCCGCCTCGATACCCATCCGGCCTTCCCGGGCAAGCTCTTCGACCCGGCCGCGTTCGATATGAAGCACTTCAAAAGGAATGCAAAAGCGTTCTGCATTCCTCCGGTTCAGCTCGATCTCCCTCTCCAGCTCCTCCTGGCTTCTTATGTTATGGTTGACATATACCGCCATTGTACGTTCAGAAGGCAGCAGGGACAACAAGGCCAAGGAGTCGGATCCACCTGAAAATGCAAGCACCAGATTTCCTTCACTCGGAATCTGGAGCCTGGAAAGAATTAGCTCTTTGTATGACAAGCTTCAAATCCTCCCCATCCAACATTGCGCAAACCGCAGAGGCCGCCTCAAAAAACACACTCTCCAATTTCCTTTTATCATCTTCAGAGAAACGGCCAAGCACATGATCGACGACAGCAACCCCTTCTGCAGGCCTTCCTATTCCTATATATATGCGGATGAAATCACTTCCAATGGTGCCTATTATGCTTTTCAGCCCATTATGCCCAGCAGAGGACCCGCCTTCACGTATCCGTAACCGGCCCACAGGAAGATCCATATTGTCGACAATAACCACTATGCGGTTCTCCCCTTCCACAAGCTCTGGAAAAACCGCCCCGCTTGCATTCATGAATGTCAGAGGTTCGACAATAGTCAAATCACCGGTCCGGGCACATTTATAACGACGAAGGCAGCGCTTACGCATTTTCATGCCCTTCAGCGCTGCCAACCGTTCAACAGTCTTGAACCCGACGTTATGCCTGGTATCCTCATATGCCGGTCCGGGATTACCTAGACCGAATACGATCATCTCACTTGGTCTCCGGAGCCGGAGCAGCCGCATCGGCCGCAACCTCTTCAGCAGGAGCCTCAACCTCAACCTTGACAGGCTTTACAGTTGCAAGCGTCACCTCAAGATCGCCAAGGATCTTGACGCTCTCAGGGCAAGGAAGCTCTGCAAGCTTGACCGATTCATTCATATCGAGACCTGAAACATCCATTGTGAAGATTTCAGGAAGATCCTTAGGAAGACATTCGATCTCAACTTCATGGATGACCTGGTCAAGAACACCACCGGCCTTGACACCGATCGGAGTCCCTGTAAGCTCAACCCTGACGTGTGTCCTTACAGCCTGACCTCTGGTGATTTCATAGAAATCGATATGGTGTACGCAGTTTCTGAGAAGATCTTCCTGATAGGTCTTAACAAAAACCTCGTGGTCCTTTTCTCCACGCACTTCAAGAACGATGAGCGTCGATTCACCGAAACCGCTCTTTTTGTAATTGAATTCCCTTGCGTCCACTGTTACATGAAGAGGCTCACCCTTTCCATAAACAACAGCAGGAATCCTGCCTGCCCTCAGAAGCCTTCTGGAACCTCTGGTTCCGAAATCGGATGTCCTGAGCTCTGCTACAAGCTTTTTCTCACTCATTTTTTTCTCCTTATACTCTCATTGGTTTTTCCAACTACCATGGAGCTAGTCCAATATACCCCAAAGGGGATGAGAATGTAAAGTCAAAAGCAATAAAAAAATCTTCCATGCATGATGGAAGATCCAGGGAAGGCAGGACTCGAACCTACGATGCCGGCACCAAAAACCAGAGCCTTAACCACTTGGCGACTTCCCTAACGCTAGAAAAAATATCAGATTATCAACCTTCTTGCAATACCGCATCCGCCTGTCCGACGAGCTTATGATACTTAGCAATGATATCATCGGTGAGTTTTTTTCTGAATGTCTGCGTTATAGGATGCACATAATCCCTATATTCCCCGCCCGGCAACTTCTTGTTTGGCATACTTATCATCAGTTTTTCCTCGACATGTATTATCCTGATATTATGAACAACCAGCTCATCATCGAAAGTTACAGAAACGTAAGCCTTAAGAAACTGCTGGCCTTCTACGGGGACTATTCTTATGTCCGTAATATTCATCTTGCCATCCTCCCAGATAAGGAGATAATAGCCCATTATCACTGACTTTTAAACAAGAAATTTTCAATTTTTTTTATTTTTTCATGCCATCGGTACAGTTCTA
Source organism: uncultured Spirochaetales bacterium (assembly GCA_949282255.1). GTDB lineage: Bacteria > Spirochaetota > Spirochaetia > Sphaerochaetales > Sphaerochaetaceae > Ornithospirochaeta. Next base: position 9,870 of record CASDPA010000025.1, on the reverse strand, counting down.
TCCCATTTTCTATACTTTTTGTATGTCTTTTTTCTGTTTCTATTTTTTCCCCAATTCCAAAATATGCGCTTCCGGAGCCGGAAAGCGAGAAATAAGAGTAACTTTCGGCAATGCTTTCAATTTCTGCAGTACGGGGAAATGAAAGCTCAAAATCATTTGGATAGACGTCATACCGCAGGCTGTGGGAAAGATGTAAAGGAAGATCGGTTTTCATCCTATCCATTGCATCAAGAGAAGCAAATGCGGCTCCCGTGCTTATCCTGATTTCTGGAAGATATATATCAAGCTTACCTTCCAAAGGACTCTCAGGAAAAAGGATCTCCCCCCTGCCATAAGCCTTTGCTGCATCCAGGCCGGAAACAAAAAATGGGACATCCGAGCCTATCTGCAAGGCAAGTGCAGCCAGCTCCCCAGTCTTGAGAGGAAAAGAAAAAAAAGAGTTTGCAGCAAGAAGAACCGCTGCGGCATCGGAACTTCCTCCGCCAAGCCCGGCTTGAAAAGGAATGTTTTTTTCAATCTTTATTTCAGAGGTGAAAGTCAGTCCAGTCTGATATGCAAACAGTCTCAACGCCTTTTCCATCAGATCCATTCCTGAACCTATATAGGACTCATTGCCACTTATGAAGACAAAGACTTCCTTCGAGGGATAAAAATCAATGTCTATATGATCGCAAAGGCCGATCTTATGGAAAAAGGTCTCAAGATCATGATAACCATCCTGCCTTTTGTTTTTAACCAAAAGCCCTATGTTGACCTTTGCATTAGCAGTAATTTTCATACAACCTCCTGATTTTCTTCATAGCTTCCTGAGGATAGAATTCTGCAGATTTCCTATTAAGTGGAGAGGGATGGGTGAACGTGATGACATTATCGAAAAATTTTGAAAGCCTTTCTGTTGCAAAGCCACCGATTCCCACGCAGATTTCAGGCCTGATCAGATTCAGCACATCGCATAGGTACCCGTCGCAAAGGTTGAATATCGCCCTTCTATCTTTTGCTGAGAGCCTGTCGGGGGTCACGTTCCTTCCTCCGGCATCCAGAAAAGCCAAAGGGCAATAATTGAAAACGGTGGAAAATGAAAAAAACTGTGCTGGAGAAAAAACTTCAAAAACGGAGCCCCAAAAGCGCCGTCCGCTCATCTCTCTCCTCTTTATCGCAAGTCCTTCCACCGGGCGAGCAGGACATTGACTTGTGGGCATATTGACAATACCATCGAGCTTCAGGCAGTTTCTGACCGTCTCAATATCCCCGAACGGAACACCGGTCTGGCACATGCCGAACGGTCCCGGATTCATTCCGAGAAAGAAAATCTTCTGTTTTTCCGTAACCGCGATATCAATATATTTCTCATGCATGTCCCATGCATATGAAAGCGGATTGTAAACATAGCCATCAAAATCAAGGGACAGGGAATCGAGAAGACTGGCTAGAAGCCGGCTTTTTTCCTTTATCAAAGTCTTTTTATCCACGCTTCAGATGTTAACACAAATACCAGTATAGCCAAAACTCCTTTTATATCTTATTCTTAACTCACCATGGGACGGATAAAAGGCATCGTAATTGATAAGGACGGGACCCTTTTCAATTATGCTGAAATATGGGGACCGATAGTCTCCAGGAACATAAACAACGAATTGAAGGGACTGTCCCTTCCCGAAAAGAAACTTGAGAAAGTCACACTGAAATTTGAGATGATATTCGGTGTCGACCGCTATAAAAGAAACCATAAGCACGGCATACTGTTTCGAAACGATCTCATGCTTTGGAATATCTTAAAGCTTATTTTCATCTCCATATCAAACGGCCTAAATCCAATCAAAGTGGAAAAAGCGATAATGAAAGGCATTAAACACATCTCGGATAATATGGAAGAAGACATAAAAGACCAGCAATTTCCAGGAATATCCGAATTGTTCGACAGGCTGAGAAAGGAAGGGTTGAAAATCGGTATTGTGACAAGCGACCACATGTATTCCACAAGGATTTTCCTAAGCAAGATGGGTATAGATGATAAGATAGATTTTCTATGCACAGGTGATTCCGGACTGAAGAAAAAACCAAAACCCGATGCGATGCTCAGCTTCATGAAAAAGTTCGACCTGAAAAACGATGAGGTGGCCATGGTCGGCGACAGCAAGATAGATATGGATTTCGCAAAAAATGCAAAAGTCGGCTATACGATCGCTGTTTTGACAGGAAGCGGGGACGAACGGCTGCTGAAAAGAAGAGCGGACAAGGTATATCCGACCATCCTTGATATGAATTCAGACCCCCTGATCTTCAAAGAGAATACCTGAAAGATATCTCTCGGCAGTATCGGTAAGGATGGCCAATACAGTTTTGTCCGGATGCTTTACTGCGATATCCGATGCGGCCTTCAGCGCAGCTCCGCTGCTTATTCCCGCAAATATGCCGCTCTTCCTCATTGCAAGCCGGCTCATTGCAACTGCATCCACGCCTTTTACAGTTACTATTTCGTCCACCAATGACTTATCGAAATTCTCTGGTATGAAATTAGCTCCTATTCCCTGAATGGTATGGGCTCCCGCCTTCCCTTTTGAGACAAGAGGACTTTCTTCAGGCTCGACCCCGACAACCATGACATCCTTTTTTTCCTTGAGATATCTTGCGCAACCGCTGATTGTGCCACCGGTGCCGAAAGCACATACAAGCACATCGATTTCAGGAAGATCCGAATATATCTCAGGACCTGTTGAAAGATAATGCGCAAGGGGATTGCCGGGATTCTCAAACTGGTTGGGAATGAACACATTACCTATTTCCTTCTTCACCCTGTGCGCTTCTTCAAGCGAGCCTGCAATGCCCTTTTGCTTGGGGGTGAGCACAAGCTGCGCACCAAAAGCCCTTACAAGACGCTTCCTTTCCTCACTCATGTTTTCCGGCATGATTATCATGCATCTAATGCCCATGCTTGCGCATGCGGCAGCCAAGGCTATGCCTGTATTCCCACTTGTCGGTTCGACAACAAGGGTATCCTTATCGATATCCCCTCTTTCAAGCGCCCCTTCGAGCAATTTGAACGCAACCCTGTCTTTTGCAGAAGAAAACGGGTTATAGTATTCGAGCTTGGCATAGAGCTTAACTGGAACATGCACAAGATTATTTACCCTGAGTATCGGAGTATGTCCGACAAGAGAATTCAAATTTTCATATTTCATAGGAAAAAGATATAAGTAAACAACCGACGAATCAACGAAAAATATGAAAATGCAGGATTCTGCCTTCAAAACCGTGTACTAGTCATAATTATCTATCTGGTGATTATTAACGTTATTGACACTCTGTAAACGATTTGTCAATATTAGAAGCATGAAAAACGCATGGGATGAAATACAGGATTTTAAAGGAAGTCTTGTGAAAGGCGAATGGCCAACTGTTCCGGAACTTTTTTTAATGGCGGAACAGCGTTATAAAAACAATGTATGCTTCAGTGTCTTCGATCCGGAAAGAAAGACAATAACCTATGGAGAGGCAAAGAAGAAGATTCTTGGCATAGCCTCCTATCTTAGGGACAAAGGAGTCAAAAAAGGCGATAGGGTTGCTTTGAACGGTAAGAACAGCCCGGAATGGGCTCTTTCCTATTTTGCAATCCTCTTTGCAGGAGCGATCGTCGTACCTATCGACAACCAGATGAAGACCGAGCGCTTCATGATGCTCAGCGAATATGCGGGTGTGAAATTCGTCATTGCCGATTTCGATGTTCTTGAAAAGATGAAGAACAGGTCGAATCCCTGGTTCGAGGCTCTTGCAGGAGTCGGCATGCTCAAAGGAAAGAGTGACAGCTATACCAAGGTCACCGAAATGACGAGCGCAAACCTCATGGAAACAAGGGTCCTTTTGGATGAAAACGACACTGCCGCAATCCTCTTTACAAGTGGAACCACGGGAAACGAGAAGGGTGCTGTGCTCACCCACAAAAACCTCGTTTCAAACGTATACCAGGCGGCAAATGGAATGAGTGTAAACGAGCATGACGTACTTTACGCACTCCTTCCATTACACCACAGCTACTGCTGCACCGCAGTGCTTCTTGAAACGGTCAGGCACGGAGCGGAATGCCTTTTCGGCCATGGCATCGTGGTTTCCAGGATGATTGCAGATCTCAAGATGGGCAAAGTCACGGTCTTCATGGGAATTCCCCTTTTATACAACAAGGTGATTTCCGGCATTTTCGACAAAGTCAGAAAAAAAGGAGTCGTGACCTATGGCCTGATCAGATTCCTTATGGCCGTAAACGGCTTCTTCAAAAAGACCACGGGAAAAGCGCCTTTGAGAGGTTTTTTCAACAAGAAAATCCTCAGCCAGGTCGGTCTTGACAGTTCAAAGCTTCTCATCTGCGGAGCAGGACCTCTTTCCCCAAGGGTTTTCAAGCAGTACCAACAGATGGGACTGAATTTCCTGCAGGGCTACGGGCTTACAGAAACAAGCCCCATCCTCACACTCAACCCGCCCGAGCATTTCAAGGTGGATTCCGTGGGCAAGGTCCTCAGCTTTGTCGACATGATCATCGCAGACAAGAACCAGGAAGGAATCGGCGAAATCCGGGTCAAAGGTCCGAACATCTGCAAAGGATATTACAACGACGAGGAGAATACAAAAGCCCTATTTGATGAAAACGGCTATCTAAGAACCGGAGATCTCGGCTATCTTGACAATGAGAACTACTTGTATCTCAAAGGAAGAAAGAAGAATATCATCGTCACCGAAGGTGGCAAGAACGTATTCCCTGAAGAAATCGAGGATATGTTCCAGCTTTACACCCAGGTTGAGCAGATCCTTATCCGTGGCTTCCAGCAGAAAAAGGATGTGCCGTGCGAATGCATCGAGGCGGTCATCTACCCCAGCAAGGACTACTACAAGGATAAGAATCTCGACGAGGAAGCAGTTGCAAAGGATATCGGACAGGTGGTGCAGGAGGTTAATAAAAACCTCTCCGGTTACAAGAAGATCGAGAAGATCACCATCTTGAAAGAACCGATGGAAATGACAACAACAAAGAAAATAAAGCGCAATACAGTCCAAGCGTGACGAAGGAGCGGCTCTGCCGCTTCTTTTTTTTGCTCAAAAAGTCCATAAACGGTTATACTGTATCGGATATGAAGACACTTGTTAAGAACGCATTAATAATCCCCATGACAAAAAAGGACTTCTCATTTGTCGGGGATATTCTTATAGACGGTGGAAAAATTGCCTACGTGGGAAAGGCAAAGGATCTGGATGCAGATAAGATAATTGACGCGGATGGAAAAATCGCCCTACCCTCATTTGTCAATGCACATACCCATCTTGCCATGATTCTGATGAGGAATTACAAGGATGGGCTTGAGAATCTTCAGGCATGGCTTTCCGAAATCTTCCCGATCGAGGATAAGCTTAATGGGGATGATATACTTAAAGCCAGCCGTCTTGGGGCCGCAGAACTCATCAAATCCGGCTGCACATGCTTTGCAGACATGTATTTCTTCGCGGATCAGACCATACAGGCGGCTAAAGAAGCGGGAATACGTGCAATAGCCGGACAGACGTTGTTCGGAGACATTGTGGATACGGAAAAAAGGATATCGACACAGCTGCCCATACTACTCGACAAAATCGACAATGATGACAGATACCGTGTCGATTTCGCGCCTCATGCCATATACACATGCACCAAGGAGACTTATCAGAAAGCTTTTGAAATGACAAAGAAAACCGGGTGCATGATGCATACGCATTTAAGTGAGACCCAAAAGGAGGTGGAGGATTCAGTAAAAGAGACCGGACTCACACCTCTTGAATATCTGAAAAGCATAGGATGCAGCGGCGTCAGGGGATATATCGCACATGGGGTCTGGTTGACCGATAAGGAGATTCAGATCCTGAAAGATATGGAATTGAGTGTTGTTCACAATCCCTCAAGCAATGCAAAGCTCGCTTCCGGTACCCTTGATGTTTCCAAGCTGATGAAAGAAGGAATCAATGTCGCGCTCGGGACGGATGGAGCGAGCAGCAACAACAACCTCAACATGCTTGAGGAGATGCATGTCGCGGCGCTTATGGCGGCGACCATAAACAGGAAACCGGCTCTTGTAAGCGCATATGACATAATATCCATGGCCACAATAAATGGTGCACGGGCTCTAGGTTTGGAGGACAGGATCGGGACACTGGAAGAGGGAAAGGATGCCGATTTCATGCTCATTACACCGGGAATCAACATGAGACCCATGAACGACCCGTTTTCTGCAATAGTATATAGTGCGGATGAAGAGAACATAACCTCATTATGGTGCCGAGGCAACTGCCTTATGGAAAACAGGAAGCTTCTCACCATTGATGAAGATAAAATTATCAAAGACGTCGAAGAATGCTGGGACGACATAAAAAGGAGGTAAGATGTTTTTCATAGACAAAGATATTTTTGCATCCAAGCTGAATGAAAAGACCGAAAGGAAAATTCTCGCCCACGACGAGGAGCTCATGTGCTGCCATTTGTATTTCAAGCAAGGGGCCATCGGAGAAGAGCACAGCCATGATAATACCCAGATTGCTTATGTGATCAAGGGAAGATTCGAGTTCAATCTTGACGGGAACGAGCATGTGCTCAAGACCGGAGACAGTGTTTTCGTACCCTCCGGAGTTAAACACTCCTTGATTTGTCTCGAGGATGGAGAGCTACTTGATATTTTCACACCACAAAGGAAGGATTTTTTATAATATGGACGAAGATTTCAAAGCACTGGAATTCAAAAACGGAGAGCTTGTGCTCATCGACCAGCGGGTATTACCGACAAGATTCGAATACTTCATCTGCAAGAATTCGAAGGATGTTGCCTTTGCAATTTCCGACATGGTTGTTCGCGGAGCTCCTGCAATCGGCGGCTGTGCAGGATATGGTGTATACCTTGCAGCATTGGAATCAAAGGGCGACAGGAATCTCTTTTTTGAAAAATGCCAGCTGATCCGTTCCTCGCGTCCCACGGCTGTAAATCTCATGTGGGCGGTGGACCGTATGATGAAAAAAGCGGAAAACTGCGGCTATGAGTCTTCCATGCTGCTTAAAGAAGCAGATCTGATCGTGGAAGAGGATATTGCCATGAACCATAAGATGGCAAAAATCGGAAGCACGGTCATAAGAAAGAACGATGTGATCCTCACCCACTGCAATACAGGCGCTCTTGCCACCTGCGGATGGGGAACCGCACTGGGAATAATCAAGAAGGCCCATTACGATGGAAAGAACATCCACGTCTATGCAGATGAGACAAGGCCCAGGTTTCAAGGCGCGAGGCTTACAGCGTGGGAGCTTGTCCATGCAGGCATCCCTTCCACGCTGATTCCAGACAGCGCTGCTGCGACACTGATAAGGGATGGCAAGATAGATCTTGTCATACTCGGTGCGGACAGGATCACCGCAGAAGGAGATGTGGCAAACAAACTGGGAACATTCGCGCTCAGTGTGATATGCAAGCAATATGGCGTACCGTTCTATTCCGCAGCCCCCACAAGCACGATAGACTTTGAGATGAAAAAGGGAGTGGACATTCCTATCGAGCAAAGGAGCAAGGACGAAGTGATACGTCCAGGTGGGGTTTTAGTGGCGCCTGAGCAAATCGATGTATACAACCCATCGTTTGATGTGACACCGCACCAGAACATAACAGGGATAATCACGGAAAAAGGAATAATCCGTCCGCCATTCGATTTGAACATCGAAAGAATCAAGAAAGGAGAAAGCATCTGATTCAAGGCATATGTCTTATTTTTCTGGTTCATCACGGAAAGCCGAGGATGCATAAGGACTTTTCGTGATGAGACTCCATTAAAATATCCGAAGACAAGGATAAGTGAACAGGTTGCGACATAGATAAGCTCCTTTCTTCGTTTCAATATACCGATAACCGCAATACAGAGGGTAACGGGAGTACTACTATAAACCGTATCCAGAGGATGTTGATGGGCAAGGCGCTGGAAAACAGACATCGGGAATTTGCCAGAAAGGGATACAAGTCTAGACATCGTGCGGTGGATGAGTCCTCCACCTACAGGGATACAGTTATGCCACATGCGTGATGAATATCGACACAGGAGATGTACTCTGGGTATAAAAGAAAGAACGAAGACGGACCTTGCCATCTTCTTTCAGGGAATGTATATGGATCACCTTTCCGATGTCGAGGCATTGGCCATAAACATGAACGAATCATACAATGCCCTGATAAGCGTGAACACGACTCACACCAAGATAGTCTAAGACCGTCATCTTATGCAGGCCCAGTTCGGAAAGGATGACCGGCAAGGTTTTAAGATGCGAAAGCAAACGGCATTTTTGCTCTGGTGAGCTTTGTCCAGCTGAATGAAAAGGGGTTCGATGGTTTGGTTGACATACCTCTCATACAATTTCTAACGGCAAGCTTGAAGGCTTCAACAACAGAATCAAGGTCACCAAGAGAATTGGCTATGGATCCGGGAATGAAAACTTTTTCTTCTCCCTGATAACGTTTCCATCCCTCCGAACATATCCATATCTCCTAAGAAAACGTGCAAAGCTTTTTTTTGCAATCCTAAGTAAAAAAATCGGTTCTTCACGGAAAGCTGAGGGATGAGAGATAGAGATCGAAAAAGAGAGCATGTGAGTTCTAAAGTTTAGTTACCACACAAAACATAGGACGAACACATGCTCTTAGAACAAATTATAGCAAATAATCCATCACTTCAACCATATGAATACATCAATACAGAGATAGGAGAAGACGGGCATCGGCTGGTACTGCATCTGGCAAGCAAGAAGGAAACAGCAGAAGAAAGGTGCCCCTACTGCAAAGGACATGTGCACATCCTGGGCCGCTGCAGCATGAAGCTGCGTGACATGCCCCTCTATTCCGGGACAAGGCAGGATCTGGAGATAAGCTACCACCGGTACAGATGTCAGAGCTGTGCAAAGACATTCTGCGAGGAGATTCCATTCAGATATCCGGAGACGAGGATAAGTGAGCGTGCTGCATCATGGATAAGTTCATTCCTGCGCTTCAACATACCTATTTCAACCGTCCAGAAGATCACAAGGGTGCACTGGGATACGATAAAGCACATACAGCAGCAGATCATGGACGAGGCAATTGCAGACAGGAGGCGGAAACTACTTGAAGGAGGATACAAGCCGAAGCATCTGGCAGTAGATGAATTCGCCATCCACAAGGGGCACAGGTATGCAACGTGTGTAATGGATCTGGATACAGGGGATGTGATCTGGGTAGGGAAAGGAAGGACTAAGGCAGACTTTGCTATCTTCTTCCAGGAAATAGATGTGGATCACCTTTCAGAGGTCGAGGCCGTGGCAATGGACATGAATGCCTCATACATGTACTGATAAGTGAGAATCTGCCGCATGCCAGGATAGTCTACGACCGCTACCACATGCAGGCGCAGTTCGGCAAGGATGTCCTTGGAACAGTCAGGCTGGATGAAGCAAGAAAGCACAGGGACAAGGCAAGGCAGCTGAGGGAGGACGGAGGTCTCTGGGCTGAGATGAAGGAAGAAAAGCGTCTCTATTGCGAAGTGAAGAGAGCCAGATGGATCCTCCTTGCAGGAGAAGACGGCCTTTCAGATGATGAGGCCTCCTGTCTGAAGAAGATACTTGATGACCATACCGATCTTGCACTGTGCCATGCAATGAAGGAGGAAATGGCAAGGCTTTTCGATCTCAGGGATGAAGATGAAGCCAGAAATGGCTGGACAGCATGGTTCGAGGGAGCCAAGGCAAGCGGTATTCCTGCATTGATGAGATTCGCCGAACTTAAAGAGAAGCGGATTGATGGCCTCATCGCCCACGCCTCCCATCCGATCTCAACTGGCAAGCTGGAAGGCTTC
>CASDPA010000024.1 GCA_949282255.1 uncultured Spirochaetales bacterium | reverse complement strand
GTTGTTACACCTACGATTATCGGACAGGTTTTCATTTTTATGTATAGCTAAAGCTTTCCGGAACCTCCGTTCGAAACGGAGGTTTTCGTTGCACAAAAAGAATGCGGCAGGTTTTCTGCCGCGTTTTGTCTTTTCCTTAGTTCTTTGCACTCTGGGCAAGCGTAATCGCGCTTGTGACGACGATGTCATCGACCGAGCAGCCTCTGGAAAGATCTGAGATCGGTTTTGCAAATCCCTGTAATATCGGGCCGTATGCCTCAGCTCCTGCAAGGCGCTGTACGAGCTTGTATCCGATATTTCCTGCCTGGAGGTCAGGGAATACAAGGACGTTGGCATGTCCCGCCACTTCAGATCCTGGAGCTTTCTGTTTTGCAACCTTGTCCACAATGGATGCATCAAGCTGCAGCTCTCCATCGACCTTGAGATCCGGGCATTTTGCCTTCACAAGATTTGTCGCTGTCACAACCTTGTCGACAAGATCGCCTTTCGCAGAGCCCTTTGTAGAGTAGCTGAGAAGAGCCACAACCGGCTCCGCTTCGAGGAATGTCCTGCAGCTGTCGGCGCTCATTTCAGCAATCTCTGCAAGCTGTTCGGCTGTCGGATTCGGAATGGTTGCGCAGTCGGCAAAGATGAATGAGCCGTTGACCCCATAGTTTGTCTTGTCCGTAGCCATGACGAAGCAGCTGGATGCACTCTTGATGCCAGGGCGGCATTTTATGATGTTGAATGCGGCTCTCAAAACGTTTGCTGTAGTGCTTTCGGCTCCAGCAACCATCGCATCCGCCTTTCCTGTATGCACAAGCATGGCTCCCCAGCGGAGCATGTCCACTATGTCGATAAGAGCCTGTTCCTCCGTCATTCCCTTATGCTTTCTAAGTTCATAATATTCATGAGCGAATTCCGCCTTGAGCGGGCTTGTCTGGGGATCGGAAATCTCGATTCCCTCGAGATCGACTTCCAAAGAGGAAGCGAATGCCTCGACCTTTGCCTTTTCTCCGACGAGGATTACCTTCTTTGCAAGCTTCTCATCCATGATCTTCCTGGCTGCCTTAACCGTTCTTTCTTCAAGACCTTCTGCCAGAACGAGGGTTTTATTGGCCTTCCTGGCGAGATCCTTCATCTTGTCGCTGAATGAACTCATTTTTTTCTTCTCCTAAATATAACAGGCGGAATCATCCATACCCAATATGACAGTATAAAAGCGTTTCCCTTTTTTTGAAAGGGTGTTTCATTTATGAAGGGACAAAATTTATGGTTTCGCTGCTCACAAAAGCGGATTTCACTTGAATTCCCAGTACAAAAAAGGGCAGAAGGTCCGGATGGCTGTCAGTAAGATAAGAAGGTGTTTGTCCCAACTATTGAAATAGCTTTTTTTAATGTAGGTTTCCTCAGGATTTCAGTTTTGTGGCAAAAACCTTGTGTATGCCTTTTCCCGCTCTCATTGCTACTTGCTTGAGGCTTGTGTTATCATTTACCAGTCGTGTTGTTTTGGAGGAAGAATATGAAGGTTGGAGTCTATGGTCTCGGACGATTCGGTTCGTTTTGGGCGAAGACGCTTTGTGACGCCGGCTGTACGGTCCTGGCTTATTCACGCAGCGAGCATGATGTGGATGAACGCGTGACGAAAGTCTCCGAGGATGAGCTTCTCAAATGTCCATATATTTTCTTCTGCGTCTCCATCAGCCGGTTTGAAGAGGTTTTAAAGAGGATATCAGATAAGGTTGATCCTTCTTCTGTCATAATAGATACTTGTTCCGTAAAGACCTATCCTGCAAAATGGATGAAGGAGAACCTGGCGGCAGGACAGGTTGCCATAGCCACCCATCCAATGTTCGGACCTGACAGCGGGAAGAACGGGGTTGCCGGTCTTCCTGTGGTCCTGTGCAGGATAATGGATGAGGATGAACATTATTCCAAAATCAGAAAGCTGTTTGTTTCCATGGGGCTCAAGGTGCTTGAAATGAGTCCGATGGAACATGACAGGGAGGCCGCGTACAGCCAGGGTGTGACCCATTTCGTCGGCCGGACCTTGAAGGAGATGGGGCTGGAGGATACGGAGATTGCAACCCGGGGTTATAAGAATCTGATGAGCATTGTCGAGCAGACATGCAACGACCCCATGCAGCTTTTTTGCGATCTGCAAAGATATAACCCATATGCGAAGGAAATGAGGCTCAGCCTTCAGGTTGCAATAGAAAAGGTGCTTAACCGTCTTATGAAGGAGGAGATGTGAAAATCTTCGTCTATACTTTAGGCTGCCGTCTGAATCAGTGTGAAAGCGAAGCGATAATGGATTCCTTCTTAAAAGCAGGATTTCAGAAGGCCGATGACGGTAAAAGCGCCGATATCGTGATAGTCAACAGCTGTACCGTCACGACAAAAGCCGAGCAGAAGGCCAGACGCATGATAAGGCTTTATGCGAAGACCGCCGAGGCCGTGGTCGTCACCGGCTGCTATGCCCAGATGGATCCAAAAGAGGTTGCAGCGCTTTCTGTTAAGGTGCATGTGTTTTCCCTCAGGCAGAAGGGAGCGCTGCTCGATTTGGCAGAGCATATAAAGACATGCTTGTTTTCAGGCCTGTCTTTGGATGAGGCGTTTTCTTCTTTCCTCGCTCCTGACATGAATCCGTTTGTCTTTGATGCTTCCTCATTTTCTTATCATTCGAGAGCTTATTTGAAGATACAGGACGGTTGCGACAACCATTGTGGATTCTGCAGGACGAGCATCGCAAGGGGTCCTTCCGTATTTCTTTCTGATGATGTGGTCGTTGACAGGGCCTTAAAGCTTGAGAAAGAAGGCTTCCATGAGATCATGCTCACAGGGGTCAATCTCACCATGTACGATCATGAAAAAGATGGGCTGGGTGGATTATGTGAAAAGCTTCTTGAGGCTTTGGGGCCGGATATGAGGATCCGCTTTTCTTCCATGGAGGCCGACAATATAGATGACCGGCTGCTTTATTGCATAAAAGATGAAAGGATACAGCCGCATTTCCATTTGCCGATACAAACAGCATCAGACAGGCTCCTAAAGAGGATAGGGCGCGTTTACAGCATGGATCATGTGAGATACATAATAGATCGTATCAGGCAAATGAGGGACGATCCTTTTTTCGCATGCGATATTATTTCAGGTCTTCCCGGTGAAAGCGATGAGGACTTTTCCATAACCCTAGATTTTCTGCAGAAGTATGATTTTGCCGCTTTTCATGTGTTTCCGTATTCTCCAAGGGAGGGCACTGCATTGTTTGGGGCAAAGGATTTCGTAGAGGAAAGGGTGCGTGATGAGAGAGCCGCATTACTGAGGGATATGTCGGAGCGTCATTTTCAGAGATATTTGGAGAGGCAGATCGGCAAGAAGGCTGAGATCCTGGTTGAGGAAAATCTGTCGGATGGCCTTTATGGAACGACTGGAAACTACATAAAGGCAAAAATAATAGGCTCCGCAGCGCAATCAGGGAGCCTGTTGAGGGGATTTATCAGCAATATCAGTCCTGTTGAATTCTCCTGCGTATCCTGATTTCAGGCTGCGGGGTGAATACCAACGAATCCGAAGGGACATCCTCTTTTATCCAGGTGGAGGATCCGATTATGGAGTTTTTTCCTATTGTGATATCGCCGAGTATTGTGGCATTTGCATAGATTGTCACATTGTCTTCTATGGTGGGATGGCGTTTTAGGCCCCTTAAAAGAAGCCCGCAGCCGTCTTTCGGAAAAGAAAGGGCGCCCAATGTCACTCCCTGGTAGATCTTGACATTTTCACCGATTACGGTGGTCTCTCCGATCACCACACCTGTCCCATGGTCTATGAAGAAGCTTTTGCCGATCTCCGCTCCGGGATGGATGTCTATTCCCGTCTGCATATGCATCACCTCATTCATCATTCTTGGTACAAGAGGGACTCCGAGTTTATAAAGATGATGTGCTACACGGTGCACGCAAAGCGCTTTCATGCTCGGGTAGGAGAGGATGACTTCATGTACGTTTTTGGCGGCGGGATCACCGTTGAACCCTGCTTCCGCATCCAGCTTGAGAAGATATCGGATATCACTGAAATGTGAAGCGAGATCATCCACTATGGCGGTTGCCTGGTCTTCCAGATTCCTTTGATTATTTTTTCCCTTATCCTCGTAGCTGAGTGCCAAAAATACCGAATCGGAAAGCAGTCTTGTTACGTTCTCCATGTGGTAGGTGATCACGCTGATGAGCTTGCTCCTGGTTTCCCCGCCGGATAGTCCAGGGAAGAAAAGATTTATTATCTCCTGTTGCAAAGTGGCTATATCTTCCATCGATGGAAGCTGCAGCCCTTTTTTTTCTTCCTGGACCTTGCTGGTTCTTGAAAACGATTCTATATAAGGATCGATGAATCTTTCGCAATTGTAGTTCATAAGAAGAATTTAACAATTCGTTTCTTCTTTTTCCAGTCCTTCCAGCTGTTTTGTGATGACAGGACCCACAATTGATGCGACCAGGAGTTTTACGGTATCACCAATCAAAAATGGGATGACGCCTGCAGAAAACGCCTGCATGGCACTTAAGTTTCTGCTGTACATCAAATAACCGGTACCGATTGCGTAAATTATCATATTCAGGGGTATGCCAAGAAGTATCAGTTTCCAGAATTTGTCTTTGAAATTTTTGGGAAGTGCTGAAAAAAGCGGAGGTGTCAGCATCATTCCCCAGATGTATCCACCGGTCGGACCTAAAAGTGCTGCAATGCCTCCTCCTGAGGTGAATACGGGGAGACCGACAAGTCCTAGGAACAGCCATAAAAGAACCGCAGTCAAGCTTTGCTTCCAATCGAGGGTAAAGGCTGCGATCATTATGATCATGCTCTGCAGAGTGATCGGGACAGGAGGAAGTGGAACTCTGATGTAGGTTCCGACGATTATCAGTGCGCAAAATAAAGGAGGTAAAAGTTTTTTCATATGTAAACCCTAATAATGCAATTGAGTTTACATATGAAAAACAATCATGTCAACATCTCGTTTTTAAGTTTGCTCTGCAGCGCTTCAATGTTCTTGCTGGTTCCACAGATGACCATTCCGTTGCCCGCCTTAAGCACGGTTTCCGGTCTTATGGTGGCATTTGCTTTTCCAGCATGGATTATTGCTATGAGATTGATATCGAATTTCTTTCTCAGATCCATTTCAACTACGGTTTTACCATCCCAAGATTGTGGAATCTGTGTCTGAAGGATAAAAAAATCCTCGGAAAGCGGAACAACATCCTCCGGAAGATCCTTGCTCAGCTTGATTGCAAGACGTTTGGCAGTCTCCACTTCGGGATATACGGCAATCGCTCCTATTTTTGTCAGAATCCTGGCATGTTCGTCATTGCTTGCCTTGCTGATAACGGTTTTTACTCCAAGCTCCAAAGAATCCATGGAGGCGAGGATGTTTGATTCTATATCCCTTCCGATTCCGACGATCGTGACATCGGAATCTGCCACCCCGGCATTCCTGAGCGTGTCGACGGTTATCTCCTCAACCTGGCAGAGCGTCGCATCTGTATCCGACAGCAGCTTCAGCTTGTTCATGTCAATGTCTATGGCTATCACTTCCCTTTTCTCGGCAAGCAATGTCTTTGCCACTGCCATTCCAAAACGGCCAAGACCTATTATTGCGAATGTGTTGTTTTTCTTTTTCATTGCTTTATCCTATCTGTACGTTTTCCTCCGGACGGTCGATGTTGTCCGCAGGAGGTTTTATGGCTGATATGAGTGTTATGGCGCCGACCCTTCCGATATACATTATCAAAATAATGATTATTTTCCCACATACGGATAGCTTTGGAGTCAGGCCCATGGTAAGTCCGACCGTCGCATATGCGCTGACGGTTTCAAAGAACAGGGGAAGGAAGGATGAGTCTTCTGTGATGGTCAGCAGGAAAGTCCCTGCTGTGACCACGAACAGTGCAAGTGACAATAGCCCGAATGCCTTCAATATCGATTCTTTGGATACTCTTCGGTTGAATATCTGGGGTCTCTTGCCGTTGAATATTTTTGTTGCCGATAGGCAGATTGTGAAAAAGGTTGTGGTTTTTATGCCTCCACCAGTACTTCCCGGGCTTGCTCCTATGAACATGAGAATGATGGTCAAGAAAGCGGCAGAGGTTGATGCGGCTGCAAAATCGGAAGCAAAAAATCCAGCCGTTCGTGAGCTGGCGGAATGGAAGAAGGAGACCAATATCGAATCCCCTCCCGTGAGCTTGAACAGAATCGTTCCTGCAACAAGCAGTATAGGTGTCATCATAAGGACTATTTTTGTATGCAAAGTTAAAAAATGTCTTCTTTTGTACATCAGTGCGTCGTAATAAACGATATAACCCAGACCTCCGAGAATGATCAGTACCGAAGTGTTTATGAGCACCACTGGATCGTCCTTGAATCTTGTCATGGAGGTTGAGAACAGATCGAATCCCGCATTGTTGAAGGCGCTTATCGAATGGAAGACTGCCTTATGTACGGCTTCTGAAAACGGAAAAAGCTGTATGAAGCGCGTGAAAAAGACAAGTGCGCCCAAGAACTCCAATACAAAAGTCGATAGCAGGGTGTATTTCAGGATTCTGTTCAGGCTGACGGAATTCTTGAATCCGAGACTTTCCCGCACGAGAGTCTTTGAAAAGAATTTTGTCCTGCTCATTGTCTGCAGTATGAATACCACTATGACAGCAAACCCCAATCCACCGACCTGTATCAGCAGCATCAATATGTTTTGTCCGAATAATGTGAGATCCTTGGAGATGTCGATCGGGCAAAGCCCTGTCACGCATACTGCGCTGGTGGAAATGAAAAGGCAATCCAGAGCGCTGACATCGCTTTGCTGGCTTATTGGCAGGAGAAGCAGCAAAAAACCTAACAGGATTGTCAGCATGAAACCTATTGCTATGGCCGCATATACCGAAATTTTTCTATGGCCTTTTTTCATACTCTGCGTATTATACCAATGCCGGGCGATATGTTCAACGAGCCCGATTTAAGGTATACTTTATTATGTTATGATTAAGGATCGTGTGCTTTCAATCCTATTGGATGCAAAAAAGGAATATGTCAGCGGTGAGGTCATGGCTGAAAAGCTCGGGGTTTCACGCATGGCTGTGAACAAGGCTGTTGCACAGCTCAGGGATGAAGGGATCGATATAATGGCTGTTCCCAAGAAAGGATATTTTCTGGGGTCGGATGATGTTTTTAACGAAGTGTCCGTCTTAAGATGCCTTGATCCCGATGTGAAGCTGTTTTTCTATGATTCCGTAGAAGGAAGCACGAATGATGTTGCAAAGCGGATCGAGCTTGATTATAAAAAGCCGTTTGTGGTTGTCACGGATCATCAGACAGGAGGCCGAGGGAGGTTGGGGCGCCGGTTTGAAAGTCCATCAGGCGGGCTTTATTTCTCCCTTTGCCTCCCAAAGTGGTATCTTACCAAGGCCGGCCTCATTACGACTGCTGCAGCTGTCGCTGTAGCCGAAACCCTTAAGGATGTAAGCGGTCTTGAGTTTTCGATCAAATGGGTCAATGATGTCTACCTTGCTGGAAAAAAATGCACTGGCATACTCACTGAAGGTGTTGTCGATCTTGAGCTTGGAGGCTTGGAGGCTGCGATAATTGGCATTGGAATCAATGTCAACACGAAAGAGGATGAGCTCATATCCTTATATGGAAAGGCCACAGGGCTTTTCATTGAGACGGGAAAGGTTTTCTGCAGGGCGGAAATACTGGGGATGGCTGTATCGAAGGTGATGGCGGTTTTGAAAGAGGATTTTCTTTCTCGTTACCGTAAGCTCTGTTTTCTTATCGGACATGGGATCGAAAGGCGTGCCAAGGACGGCACGGTTAAGGAAGGGATTGTGAGCGGCATAGATGACGAGGGCTATCTCGTAGTAAGCTATCCTGATGGCAGTGATGAGCATTTTTCCTCGGCCGAGGTCACCATCAGCTTGAATGATGGGGAACAAAACTATATATTGAACACGTTTTAGGAAGATAAGATGATAGACAAGATCAAAAGCGAATGGAAGGATTGTGTTTCGAAGGCACTTGAAAAGTATATTGGATCTGATGATTTTCCGGAACCGGGAATGGGTGTCCCGCCGAAGCCGGAGATGGGGGATATAGCTTTCCCCATGTTTGCTTATGCGAAGATAAAGGGGATGAATCCGGTAAAGATCGCCAATGAGGTGTGCGAGCTCATTTCTTCTTCTGTTCATCCTGCAGGAACCCTTTCAACAGCGGGGGCGTATCTTAATGTCAAGATAGACAGTTCGTCCCTTTTCAGCGAACTTGCAAATACAATAATCGGACAAGGGGATTCATATGGAAAAAACAGCAGCCTCGAAGGGAAAAAGGTGATGCTGGAGTTTTCCTGTCCGAACACCAACAAGCCCCTGCATCTGGGGCATATGAGGAACGACAGCCTCGGTGAAAGCGTTGCCGCCATCCTCAAGGCCAACGGCGCCGATGTGATGAAGGTCAATCTCATAAACAACCGCGGAGTGCATATCTGCAAGAGCATGCTTGCCTACAAGGAGTTTGCAAATGGTGAGACCCCGGAGAGCACAGGAGAAAAAGGCGATCATTTCGTCGGGCGCTATTATGTGCGTTTCGCCAACTGGTCTAAAGAGGTTGAGGCGAGGATAAAGGAGCTTGAGGATAAAGGTTGTAAAGAAGAGGCGGAGAAGCTTAAGGCGGATAGCCCCGATGCAAAAGCCCAGAGGATGCTCAAAGCCTGGGAAGATGGTGATGATGAGGTCCTTGCCCTTTGGAGGATGATGAACAAGTGGACCTTGGACGGTCTTGAGCAGAGCTATAAGGATATGGGCATAAGCTTTGACCGCTATTACTATGAGAGCGATACATACAAATTCGGCAAGAGCGAGGTCCTAAAGGGCTTGGAGCAAGGGGTGTTTTTCCGTGAAAAGGACGGCTCTGTGCAGATAGATCTGGCCGACATAGGCTTGGATAAGAAGGTGCTGCTCAGAAAAGATGGCACCACGATCTATATAACCCAGGATCTTGGGACGGCGATCCGCCGGCATGAGGATTGGCCGTTTGACAGCATGATTTATGTCGTTGCTTCCGAGCAGGCTTATCATTTCAAGGTCCTTTTCCATATTCTCAAGAAGCTCGGCTATGGCTGGGCGGAAGGGTTGCATCATCTTTCATATGGCATGGTCAACCTTCCGGAAGGCAAGATGAAGAGCAGGGAAGGAACCGTTGTTGATGCCGATGATCTTCTTGCGGAACTTTCCTCCCTCGCTAAGGAGGAGATAATCTCAAAGGGCAGGGAGGCCCTGGTAGGGGATGTTGAGGAATGCAGCCGGAAAATCGCGCTTGCCGCCCTCAATTATTACCTTCTGCAGGTCAGTCCCTCGCGTGATATGATCTTCGACCCGAAAAAATCGATATCATTCAGCGGCAATACCGGTCCGTATCTTGAGTATATGGGAGCAAGGATCTCCTCAATTTTGAAGAAGGCCTGCGAGGAAGGCTTGTCCATCACCTCCGATGTGGATGGCCGTCTTTTAAGCAATGAGGATGAGGAGCATCTGATTCTGCTGCTTTCCTCGTATCCTGCTTTGGTGAAGCAGGCGGCGGAAGGCTATGATCCTTCCGTGATCACCTCTTTCCTTTATGATGTCGCAAAGACCTTCAGCCATTATTATCATGATAATCAGATCCTCAAGGCTGATACCCCCGATCTTGTTTCGGCACGTCTTTGTCTCTGCCGGGTTGTGCTCCAGGTGCTGAAGAACGGATTTGCCCTGGTTGGAATCCCATTTTTGGAATCAATGTGATATGAAACGGGCGAAATGTACTGCAATATCGCCCATGTCCCCTTCCTCCCTCTGATATAAAAGTATATCTTCGAGCTTCTTTTCCAGAAGGGAGGAAAAGAGGATGTAAAGCGTTTCGGCATTTTTTTTCTCCCCCAGGTAGTGCTCAAGAACCACACGGCTCTGGCTGGAGAGCATGAGGGAAAGGGAACGCGATTCCTCTGCGGCCCTTTCATCTTTGAAGCGGAGCATCATCAGAGCCCTCAGATATAAAAAGAAATCTTTTGAGAGATACAGCCCGCTCCAGTGGCTGACAAGGTTCTCAAGGTCTTTTTCAAGGCTTCCGGAGAATGTTATCCTATAGCCTTTTGCCAAGAGCCTCTTATGGTACATGGCATGCATCTGGAAAAGCATCTCTTCTTTCGATCCGAAATAATGGTACAGGCTCGCTTTCTTGATTTCCAGCTGCTCTGCAAGAAGCGCCAGGGAAAAATCTTCTCCTGCTCCAATTAGTGCGGCACATTCCTCCAGTATCTTATCCTTGTTTTCTATCTTCATGTTAGAAACTATATCCATAAGAATGCAGATTGTATATGCATCATAGTTCAATAATTCAAAAAAAACTACCGAATGTTTGTTAGTTTTTTTCTTTTTTCCCCTAATTTCCCCATTTATTTTTGGATACTTATTCCACCATCTTCTTTTATTGTGTATAAAAAATGGGAAATCAAATTTGAATAAGGACCTAAGAATGTACGCATTAGTAGAAATTGCAGGTAAGCAGTACAAGGCGGTTGAAGGCGAGAGCGTCCTCGTGGACCTTCTCGGTATCGAAGCCGGTCAGACTTACGAAACAGACAAGGTTCTTGCTATCGTCGATGGTGATAACGTCAAGTTTGGAACACCTTATATCGAAGGGGCCAAGGTTGAGGCTGTTGTCGGCGAGATCAAGAAGGGCGAGAAGATCAAGGTTTACAAGTTCCACAGAAGAAAGGGTTACAGAAGGACCCAGGGACATCGTGAACAGTATGTAGAGATCAAGTTCTCTAAGATTACAGGTTAAGGAGGAAGAAGATGGCACATAAGAAAGGTGGCGGATCCTCCAAGAACGGAAGAGATTCGAATTCACAGCGCCTTGGCGTCAAGAGGTTCGGCGGACAGCTTGTCAATGCCGGAGAAATCATCGTTCGTCAAAAGGGCACAAAGATCCATCCGGGCGCGAACTGCGGACTTGGAAAGGATTACACCCTTTTTGCGAAGGTTACCGGAACGGTTCTCTTCCACGAGAGGAACAACAGGAAATACTGTTCCATCGTTGAAAAGGTTACAGAGTAACTGAATGTTTGGCTTTTCTGACGAAACATATATTGATGTCGCGAGCGGAGATGGCGGAGCCGGATGTGTTTCCTTCCGCCGTGAGAAGTTCGTACCGAAAGGTGGCCCCGACGGCGGTGATGGCGGACGGGGCGGTGATGTCGTATTCGTCGTCAGGGAAAATCTCAGGACCCTGGGCCATCTCAAGATGGTCAGGGTCTATCGTGCGGAAAATGGACGCAACGGGCAGGGCGACAGATGTTTCGGCCGTGATGGAAAAGATGTCGAGATTCCTGTTCCGCCCGGAACTGTAATAAAGGATGCTGCGACGGGAGAGGTGCTCAAGGACCTTACCGGACTTGACAGGTATGTTTTTTTGACAGGGGGGCGCGGCGGACTAGGCAACTGGCATTTCCGCACCGCCGTCAGGCAGAGCCCGAAATTTGCCCAGCCCGGTGAAAAGGGCATGCAGATGAGGATTGGTGTCGAGCTCCAGATTATTGCGGATATCGGGTTCGTAGGCTTTCCAAATGCCGGCAAATCCTCACTTCTCAATTTGCTCACCAATGCCCGCAGCAAGGTTGCAGGTTATCCTTTCACAACAAAAATCCCCCAGCTCGGGGTAATGCGCTATGCCGACCAGGATCTTGTTCTTGCCGACATCCCCGGAATAATAGAGGGGGCGAGCAGTGGCAGCGGGATGGGATTTAAATTCCTCAGGCATATTTCACGCACGAAGGGTCTTGCTTATCTTGTTGATGTAAGCGATGACAATTTTCTCGATGCTTTTGATATCCTCAAGAACGAGCTTGCCGAGTATTCATCGGAACTTGCAGGGAAAAACAGTATTCTCATCTGCACAAAGATGGATGAGGAGGGATCCGAGGAGCGCTTTGGACAGATCAAAGCCAAATATCCTGGGATGACAGTACTTCCCCTGTCCATTTATATGGACGAATTGCTTGATGATATCAAAAGGGCTTTCATGCATCTTGTCAGCTCCGATTCATCAGATATCGGCGGCGGATTCACTTCAAGGATGGATACAGATGCCCACTACAGGGATGAAGTGTAAGACCGCGGTGTTCGGCGGATCGTTTGATCCTATACATTTGGGCCATCTGCATCTTCTGCATGAGGTTGCCGAAAGGACTGATATTGGCCATGTGATATTGGTTCCTACTCTCATTTCCAATTTCAAGCAGAATTCCAATCCCGCCTCTTTTTCCGAGCGGGTGATGATGGCAAATCTTGCAATCGAGGATTTCAAAGATATATATCCTGATGATGACCTGGCTTTGACAGTCAGTACAATCGAGGGGGACAGGGGAGGCATATCCTATTCTTCCGATACTGTCCGCACTCTCCTTCCCGATTACGGTGTTGATGGGAAGCTGTTTTTTCTCATTGGCGATGACATTTTGGAAAAACTGGACAAATGGCACGATTTCGATTATCTGAAAGAGCATGTCATTTTTGTCTGTTTTCCCAGAGATGGTTTAAGGCGCAGTGTTCAAGATGCCGAAATAATATTTATCGATGCACCTGTTTTCCCGGCCTCAAGCACAAAGGCCAGGGCAGGGGATTGTGGAATGCTTTCAAAAAGGGTATATGCGTATGCAAAGGATCATGGACTATACAAAGCTTGAGCACCTGGTTGGAAAGAATATGAAGCCCAGCCGGTTTGAACATTCGATAGGAGTGGCGGAAACATCAGCCATGCTGCTTGAGAAAGTTGGTCTTGATCCGGAAGCTGGACGGATATGCGGAATATATCACGATTATTTCAGATATATAGGAGCTGATGATGCCATCTCCGAGGTGAGGAAGCATCTCATACCGACAGTTTCCGAAGAGCTGGAATCCCCTGTTCTGCTGCATGCCCCGATAGCCGCATTCCATATGAGAGATATCGTCGGATCTGTTCCGGATTCGTATCTCAAGGCTGTACGTTGGCATACCCTCGGCTCCAGGGATATGGGAATGCTGGGGGCTGCTGTGTATATTGCGGATTATGCCGAACCGGGAAGAAAGCATCTTGATGATGAGGTGCGTTGCAAAATCTTTTCCATGCCTTCTTTTGAAGCGATGGTATCATATATATTGGAAATGCAGTACGAGTACTTCAAGACCACCGGTAAGACCAGCGCAGGTGTTACCGACGACCTTTATACTTATTTGAAAGAGGGTGGACGATTTGAGAATTAGGTCTTTGCTTTTGGCTTGCGCCGTTTTTCTTCTTCTTTTCCCGTCCTGCTCCAGATCCCGGGAGGTGATGATCCTTTCCAGTGGCAAGGAGGCCTCGGTATATATGTTCTCCCATTCCAGCGGAATCTATGTTGAGATCGGGGAGGAGATGATGGATCATCTGCAGATGATTTCCGGCTTAGCTGACGATTCTCTCCTTTTCGAGCTTTTTGGGCAAGGAAGCTTTGTCGAGGTGGATGAGAAGAGCTATGAATACCGCATGAAGCTTTTGGAGCTTCTATGCTATGAAACAGACTCTTTTAGCATATTGGAGGCTTTGAAGAAGTTCGGTGGAGACTTGCGCAAAACTGAATTTCTTAATACTATAAACGGACTTTCCGGTTCTTTTGATGACAAGACCCTGTCGAAACTGCTCTCAAACAGGGACCGTGTCGCCGAGTATTCCCTTGAAGTGGTTCTCTCGAAAAATTCTTCATGGGAGGATTGTGTCGATTTTGTCAATCTTTGGGCCGATCAGATATTGAGGTAGGAAAATGAGAAAAGAAATAGAAGAGAAAGCACAAAAGATCAAAGAGTATCTTGAGGAGCACAAGGTCAAGGACGTGGTGGTCATGGACCTTACCCCCGATTGTTCCTGGACGGACTGTTTCGTGGTCGGGACGGTTTCTTCCGTAGCCCATCTGAAGGGTGTTGCCCATCAGATGTGGGGCCTTCTCAAGCAATTGGGTCTGGAGGTCTCAAACAGGCATAAGACGCCGGGCGACGATGGATGGGAGCTCGTTGACTGCGGGGATATCGTTGTTCATCTGATGTCTGATGAGCTGAGAGAATTCTACAACCTGGAAAAGCTTTGGAAAAAGACAGAGGAGCTTTGATTTGGCGGCGTTCCGATCGGGACGCCTTTTTTCATATGACGGTCTTCTCCTTCCATTTTCCTTTCAGGAATCTAAAGAGGAAGAAGGCTCCTCTGCAATACCAGTCTATGAACATCGCCCAGCAGACACCCAGCAACCCGAGCCCGAAATAGACTCCCAGGATTTTTGCGCTCAGCACGCGGAAAGCCCACATGGAGCAGATGGATACTATCATCGTATATTTCACATCGCCGCTCGCCCTTAAAAAATTTGGGATGGTGAACGCCAGCGGCCAGAAGATTATTGTCTGTATCAAGTCCAGCCTTGTGTAGCTTACGGCCATTGCATAGGCTGCATCCGAAAGATTATAAAGACTTCCCAAAAATGGCGTGGAGATATAGATAAAAAGGCAGGTTGCTCCCATAAGAAGGTAGGTGAGGAGCAAAAGACGCTTTGCATAGTAGACCGCCTGGTCGAATTTTTTTGCTCCGCAGCATTGCCCGACAACCGTCACTGCGGCCATCCCGATCGCGGTTCCGGGGATGTTTGCAAAGGTTCCAAGGCTGTTGAACACCGCGTTTGCCGCTATGCTGGCGGTGCCGAAGGAGGCTATGGTGGAGGATACGAGGATTTTTCCGATGTGGAATATGCAATTCTCTATTCCAGAGGGCAATGCGATACGCAGGATACGCTTGATCATATCCGTCCTGATCTCGACCTTGAAGATATTATCCACCCTTATCTGCTGATTTTTTTTGCTTATTACTATGAGCATTATCACAGAGGCTGTGATCCTTGATGCGAGACTGGCAAGTCCAGCTCCGAGAGACCCCATATCAAATCCGTAGATCAGAATTGCGTTTCCGGAAACATTTATGATGTTCATAACAAGGGAAACAGTCATTGTTATCCGGCTTTTTCCCATGCTGCGGCAAATTGCGTTGGCACTGTTTGTTATGGCGAGAAACGGAAAAGAGATGGCAATTGGGGTAAGGTACCTGAGGGCAGCCATCTCGACATCGTTTTCAATCGTTCCATAAACAAGCTTCATTATGCGTATTCTAAATAGTATTAGGAAAACAGCAATCAAAAATGCGAAGGATAACGATAAATATATCAGCTGCTTTGCCGATCTTGATGCATTCGCTTCGTCCTTTCTTCCCAGATATTGCGATGCAACTACAGCACCTCCCGTGGCGAACGCCGAAAAAAGGAATACGAACAAATTTGCAAGACTGTCGACAAGAGACACTCCAGATACGCTTGCTTCTCCTGCCGTGGATACCATTATGGTGTCCATCATTCCAATTGTGACATTCAAAAGCGTTTCTATCAGCAGAGGTATTATCAGTGCTGCCAGGTATTTGTTTGAAAACATTAGAGAGCTCTTTTCGATGCTGTTTGCCGACATGGTTCTAAGTATTATTACATAAAAAGGAATTTGTAAACCATTTGCCAAAGTGATGTTTTCCCCCGAATAAATGTTTGTTTTTTGAAAAATGAAATAATATGCCGTTTTATTTTCAAAATCCTGTCGCCTGCAATGTTTACAACTTTATTTCTTTCCTGCATAATTAGCGGCGGTATGGAGAAAATATGAAGAAATTTTTTATTTTGCTTCTTATGGCTCTATCTCTTGTTTTCTTCACTTCCTGTGAAGCCGACATGAGAGCTAAATTTGCCGATCTCATGGGCTCCATGAGCGGTAACGTGATGGGCTCCGATACAAGCAGTGTCGATAATGCTGTAGAATCTTCGAAAGTGGATGAGGACAGCATCACCGAGCCTGTAATCGAGAACGGAAAGGTGACAGTTGCCGGAAATATCGAAGTCGATGTTGCCGATGTTGAAATCACTTCCATAATAGGGTCTGTTTCCCCTGAAAAGAAGGAAGCCATCGTCTCAAGCATAACAGATGCAAGAAAGAATTCGGAAGCAACAGCAAAGCTGCAGACCGAGATGGCGAAAAAGGAAACCGATGAAAAAACAATAGCTGCCGTAGAGGGGACCGCGAAGCTTTATCAAATGGCGATAGACAAGGTGTTAAGCGATAATTCCGAATCCATTCCCGATGTGGTCAGTGATGCAGTCAGTCAGATTTCTGCCGGCCTTGCCTCGATAGCCGATTCCTCTTCCGTTACAAAGGCCGATGTCGTTCTCGTCCAGATGGTGCAGAGCTTTGTGCAGACAGTTTCAGACAGCATTGGCGATGATAATTCTTCTTTTGCTATCACAGAGGATCTTATCAGCGAAGCAAACCAGCTTGTGATCGTCGCTGAGACCATTTCTCCCGCAAGCAGCTTCAACATCGATCTTGGCGCGATAGTCAGCCAGCTGATGTCGGGCATGAATGGAAAGGATGGCAATGCGAGGGCATTGGAGGATTTTACTCAGGAGATGGAGTTGGATGCTGATGCCGCAAAGTATTGCCGCATGGCGTATCAGATGATAAGGCCGATGATTGATGCCAATTATGACAGTTTCATTTCCGCCCTCTCATTCCATAAATCGACATACGAGACTCTTGTCAGCCTGGCCTCCAGCGAAGCAGGGGACATCGGTAAAAAAGCCTTGAGTGAGCTTGCTTCTTATGAAGGGCTTATAAACTATATCCTGGCTTCTGTGATAACTGAAGCCGATAAGATGTTCGAGGCTGTGAAGTTCGCAGAAGAATACAATGGAACACTTGTTTCAACATTGAAAGACATTATGGCCGGTTATGAGGACATCCAAACCGCTTTAAAGGAGTTCGTTTCTGCAAATGATTGGCTTAAAGACAGCTCCAAGCCTGCCATTTTGAAATATCCTGAGAGTTGGAATGTGGAGGAATGTGCTCCTGATAATAATGATGAAGCTTTTCTTAGGGATCATGCTTCAGGCATGATAAGCGCTTTGAACACTTTCAAGGTCATGACAGATTATGTAAGCTTGGATAGCTTTTCCGGTTTTGATTTGAAAGCCAATATCGATGAGGCTATCAAGTGGTTGGAAGATGGAGATGAGCAGAAATGAGATTCAATAAACTGATAATAATGATGATTTTCTTATCGGTCCTTTCCGGTGTTTATGCAGCAGAGGATGCATCCTCTTCTCCAATCAGCTTGGGACAGCCCGGTGTGGATGCAATGTATGACGGGTTGCTGAATTCCTATATGCCGACCAATGTAAGGGCACTCGGCATGGGTGGTGCGCAGCTTGCCGTCGGAGGCAGGAGCGACAGTTTCTTCGTCAATCCCGCAAATCTTGGTGCAAAGAAATTCCAGCTTTCCCTTCCTTCTGTTGCTGTCACCGTCTACCATCCGTATGAGATGCTAAAGGTGAACGAGGATACAGGCACAAGTTTTGTAGACGATATAATCAACTCCATGGACAGCGGCAATATGGACCAGGTTGTGGGATCTGCGACCAATTTCTTCCGCTCCTTCCAAAAAGGATCCGGAAAGCTTGCCACATTGGACGCGTCCGTCGGTTTCACCGCCGGTGGATTCGGACTTGGAGTGCAGGTGAGGGATACCATACATACTTACGGAGGCAGTACCGGAGGGCTTGACACCCAGCTGTTTGATGAATTGAACGCGGCTGCCACACTCGGACTTGGTTTCAGGATCAATCTCGGGTCTTCCTTCTCTATTGATATCGGTGGCGCTGTAAGGTTCAGTTATCTCGGGTATACTGCGGGAGTTGGCGTGAAAACAGCTTTGGACATGTTTGGAAGCGATTCCTCTGTCGATCCTGCGCAGTATTTCACCGAACAGCTTCCTTTGGCAACCGGTTTTGCAATTCCTTTCGATGTAGGAGTGAATCTCAATCTTCCTGCGGGGTTCAAGATCAGCACTGTTGCAAGGAACTTGAACGGTACTTACCGCATGAAGGTCTTTGATAACGTCAACAGCTTCACTTCCGGATGGAGTGAAAGCATAACAGGTGCAAAGGATTTCAGGATAGAGGTTCCATGGCAGCTTGATGCCGGCCTTTCATGGAAGTGGGAGAACGGCCTTTTCAGCCCGACTGTTGCTGTGGATATGGTTGATATCGTAGGCTTTGCCAAGTCAGGTTCTTTTGATGGGCGCAGCATCATGAAGCATATAAAGGCGGGTGCTGAGATCAGGCTTTTGAGCGTTCTTGATGTAAGAGGCGGTCTTAATCAGGGGTATTGGTCAGTCGGTGCGGGGCTTGACCTGTTCCTTTTGAAAGTCGATCTGGCATACTACTGGCTTGAGTTCGGTGAGACTGTCGGCGATTACGGCCTTGACGGTTTCTCGATCAGATTCAATATCGGCTACGATAGATAACATTTTCTGGGATTATGGCATGACCCTTCCAGTCTGTGATTGGAAGGGTTTTGTTTTGCCGGGGTGAGAAAAAAGCCGCCTTGAGGCGGCCTTTTACATGGAATACTTTTTTCAATCTGTTGTAAGCAGTCCTTCGTCGGAGGTGTATTCCTTTTTTCTTATGTCCCTGAACATCTCGACCAAGGTCTGTACGGTCAGCTTTTTCTTTTCTTCTTCCTTTATGTCGAAGATGATGTGACCCTCATCCATCATTATGAGCCTGTTGCCATAATCGATTGCAAACTGCATGTTGTGGGTGACCATCATCGCAGTGAGCTTTTCCTTCTCTATATAATGCTTTGTGAGATCCATCACAATTTCGGCATTAACGGGATCTAGAGCCGCAGTATGTTCGTCCAACAGCATAAGCGAAGGGTGGGAAAGGATGGACATCAAGAGAGTGAGCGCCTGGCGCTGTCCTCCTGAAAGAAGTCCTACATTGTCCTCAAGCCTTTCTGAAAGCCCGATGGGGGCAAGCAGTTCCTTGAACAATTCCTTTTTCTGGCTGTTGAGGCTTATCTTGAGCCCCTTCATGCCTTTTGCATAGGCAAGAATCATGTTGTCCTGGATCGACATGTTCGCGCTCGTTCCTTTTGTTGGATCTTGGAAAATCCTTCCTATGTGGAACGCTCTTTTATATTCCGGAGCGTGTGTGATGTCCTTATTGTTCAGCGTTATTTTCCCGCTTGTTACGGGAAAAGTTCCTGCAATCATATTGAAAAGAGTGGATTTTCCACTTCCGTTAGAGCCTATGACGGATACAACATCTCCATCGTTGACGGTGAGGTTGATGTCCTCAAGGGCTACCTTCTCGTTAATCGTACCTGGAAAGAAAACCTTTGTAACATTTTTGATCTCAAGCATTCTCTTCCCCCTTTCTCTTTGTTCTTTCAAGCGCTTTCTTCTTTGCTCCCGCATCGCTTGCACTGGAGCGGGCTTTTGCGACAGCCAAGGATATTATGACGAGTATGCCTGTAAGAAGCTTGAAGTCGTTTGTCGTTATTCCGATCAGATATCCGTATTTTCTTCCGAAGAACATGAGCCCCTTGTAGATTATGGCTCCCAAGATCGCTCTTAGCGTGATCAGGCTTATCCTATTTGATGAAAAGAGGAATTCTCCGATCATTATTGCCGCCAACCCCTGGACGACCATACCGGTTCCAAGGTTCGCATCCGCAAAGCCCTGGTATTGGGCAAGCAACCCACCTGATAGGGCTATCAGTCCGTTTGATATTCCAAGACCGATCAGCTTCAGCAGGGAAGGGTTCATACCTTGGGAGATGACCATCTGCTCGTTTCCTCCTAAAGCTCCTATGGCAAGGCCCAGATCTGTTCTAAAGAACACATCCATCAGTATCTTAACGGCAAATACGATTATTATGGTTCCCATCAGGCTTGCTATTGCCGAAGAGACAAAAGGAAATGCATTGGGAAAAAGCTTATAAAGCGTATCGACCTTCAAAAGCGGAACATTTGCCTTGTTGCCGAGAATTCTCAAGTTGATTGAATAGAGCATCGTCATTGTCAATATACTTGCGAGCAATCCGGGGATCCTGAGCTTTGTATGTATCACCGCAGTCACCATTCCACAAAGGATTCCTACCAAAAAAGCCAAGATCAGTCCCATTGTGATACCGATCCCGTTTACTATGCACATCGTTGCAACCGCAGCTCCCGTAGCAAAAGAGCCGTCACAGGTGAGATCTGCAAGATCGAGTATCCTGTAACTGATGAGAACGCCGAGAACCATGATGGAGAATATCAGCCCCTCGACAAAGATTCCTTCTATCATATAAACCCCTCTGGTGTTAATAAGGCCACCTGAAAGGGTGGCCCTTAAACTTTAATTCCTTTTGGATTATTTTACAATCTTCTGCCCGTCTTTTATCAGAACTGCCGCCATGTCCTGATAGCTTTGGTCGATTGTGATTCCCAGCTTGGCAGCTGTGTCGAGATTGAACCAGAGCTCGAAATCCGCAGGATCTGTGAGGTATATGGTTCCAAGGGTGCCTGCATTGGTGCCTTTTGCAATCTTTTCGACAGCCTTTCCGGTTTCAACTCCGATCTGGTAATAGTTGAATCCCCATGCAATCAGGCAATCGAGGCCATCAACCCCGGACGGGTCGGAGGAAAAGAGCGGCTTGTTGTTGTCCGAACATACCTGATCGACGGAAGCAAGAGCGCTGATTACTGCGTTGTCGGTAGCGATGTATATTGCATCGACACGGTCGATGATCGACTGGGCTGCCATCATGACTTCTGAAGAGTTTGCAACTGCAGCGGAAACGAATGTGCCTCCGAGCTTTTCAGTTGCTTCCTTTGCCATGTTCATGAGAGCCACTCCATTGGCCTCTCCGGATGCATAGATATTACCGATTGTTTTTGCTCCGGTGATGTCCATAAGCAGTTTGATCTGCTCTTCAACGGGACTAAGATCGGATACTCCGCAGACATTTGTGTCTGCACTGCCTTCATATGAATCGACAAGTCCTGCGTCTACAGGATCCGTGACTGCCGCAAAGATTATCGGTGTGTCAGAAAATACATTGACAAGCGCCTGAGCCGTCGGGGTTGCGATTCCGATTACGATGTCGTCGTTGTCATCCTTGAATTTCTGAGCGATGGATGCGCTGCTGCTGATATCGCCGTTGGCATTTTGAAAGTCATAGCTGACCTTGAGGTCCGTGGTGGCAAGATAATCCTGCATTCCAACTTCAACCGCATCAAGAGCCGCATGGCTCATGAGCTTGGATACGCCGATTTTAACGGTACCATCGTCCGCCGCTTCGCTGGCTCCACCTGCAAAAAGGATTCCAGCTGCAAGCAACAATGTGAATACAAGAGCAATTTTTTTCATTTGATCCCTCCAAATTATGAGAAAATGATAGCGTAACCGAAATTAAGCTTCAATATGCATAAGGTGCATATTTATGCAAATTTTTTACATTTTTTTTATAACAAGGGGATTGGATGGCTAATTTTTTCTGATTTGAAGGAAAAAAGCAGGATCCGTTCAGAAATCCACGTCGGCCTCTTCATCAGGAAGGTCTTCCAGTTCTTCTTCCACGTCTTCCATAACATCGATAAGTTTTCTCATATCCGTGAAGAAGCTTTCACTTTCTTCCGTCTGCTCATCAATCTCGTCGTAATCATAGAAATCGTACATATGTCCTAATATTATAACGAAAGCAGTTTATGTTTCAAAGCCTCATGACCGCCATATGCTGTTTCCTATTCTTTTTTATGTCCTGATATGGTATGCTTAAGCCATGGTTAACTATACGGTTGTTGCAATTCTTGCACGGGATGACGAGGCCGTTTTATCCGCTTTGGACGGGTTGTCCCAAAAAGCATCAGACAAGTCTTCCAGGTTGATCGTCGTAGCTGATTTGGAACGTGTACGTTCCTTGTGCCTTTCCTATTCGAAGGTACTCCCGTTTTCTGCGTTTGCATATGATAATCCATCCCTTTTGGCAGAGATGAAGAACTCCGAACAGCTCATCTTGCTGGATGCGGGAAAGGATGTCATGGGTAAGTCCGTGGGGGTGATGAACAATCTTCCACCCCGGGTACTATATACGTATGGCGATGATTTGGAGTACCGGGACTTTTTGATTTCGGAAGCCAGTCCGAACATCCTCAACAGGCTGATTTTCACTCCTGATTGGGTCAAGATATTTCCATATCCGAGAAAACTTGAGGTGACAAGGGAGAATGTCATTGATTTGATGATAACGATAAGTTCGATAACCCAGTCGGAGAATTTCAACCAAAGCCTACCGTTCGCGCTCGTTGGTGCAGAAGGGCAGGATGTCAGGGAGGATGAGATTTTGCGCATCGCCAAGCACCTTGGACTTGGTGTGGAGGTCGTCCATGACAGCAGCAAGGTGTTTGATAAGGAGTACAAGGCCATTTTAAGCTTTGATGACCTCGGCTTTACTGATGCCATGAGCATATACTACGGTCTTCCGTTTGTCTGTCTCAATGAGAAAAATAATTTTCTCAAAGGGCTAAAGGTTGCAGGTTATATACTCAAGCGTTCGATCAACAGTTGAAGTGAAACCTGCTGTGTTCAAGTGGGTTTATAATGTGTTTTTTGGGAGTTGGTTTATGAAAAGGCTTTTTAAGTTATTTATTCTTGTCATCGCATTGTTTTCTTTATGTTCTTGCGCCACCAGTGTGGCCATCTCATATATCGCTCCGAGCGAGATAGACATGGGACATTATAGGAATATTGCTGTTGCATCTACGGTTCCTTATGTCGGGTTTGGTAATCCTCCTGCGTATATCAGGAGTATCGATCCCGGTCCGTACAATCTCGTTTATTCCTCATATGGTCCCAGACTCAGTGATCAGGTTGCTTCCTATGCCACGGAAAGATTCATGCAGACGCTTTCTTCCAGTGGATACTTCACCATAAAGGGACCGTCGTTCACCGATGCTGTGCTTGATGCCTCTGCTGTGGGGGTGGATGCAAGCAAGATTTTCAAGGATAACGGGATTGATGCAGTCATAATCCCAAAGATAGAGACGATGGGTGTGGATGAGTATATCTATTCAAGAATCAAGGAGCGCACTGTTACAGATAAGGATGGCAACAGCAGAAAGGTGTATGACCGGATTTATTATTATCAGGTCAATTTAAGCCTTACCTTCTCATACACCATCATAGACACTCAAACCGAAAAGGTGGTTGCAAAGCGTTCGTTTTACGTTGAGGATTCGGATAATATAACTCTTGACAATCTTTATTTCTCTCCAAACGATCCCTATTGGGATTTCTGCTCAATGCTCAGATCCATTCAGAACGACATAATCAAGCAGCTTGTTCCTACGCGTATGTCGCTTTCCGTGGATCTTATGAGCAACAAGCCCAAGGATAAATCTGTGGAGGTTTACTACGATTATGCGAAGGATGGCAACTTCAAGGCTGCAAGCGAAGGCTTCTGGGATAATTGGAAAAAAACAGGACACCTTCCTTCCGGCTATAACGCAGCTCTTCTTACCGGAGCGCAAGGTGATATCGATCAGGCTTTGAAGCTTATAGATGAAGTGTGCACATCCACCTCCAGCGGGGATGCCTATAGACTGCATAGCAGTCTGCTTTTTGCGCAAAAGAGCAATAGCGAATCGAAAAAACAGATAGAGGGATTGAACGAAAAGCAAGATGCATATGAAAGCAGCATCTATGATTCTGTGAGGTATTGATATGGCTAAAATTGTCGTTTATGAAGGTTTGGATATCAGAAAGGATATCATTGGCAGAAAAGCCGCTCTTATAGATTATAATACTGGTTTTTCCGATCTGGAGGGCGTCCTCGTAAAAAGCTTTGCAAAGGGGGAGGCCTCACAGGCGTTCAGCCAGATGAAGAGATGGATAAGCAGCGCCAGCTTCGATATTCTTGTTTTTTCAGGTTTTTCTGAAGCTTTTTCCGACTTTGGCGATGATGATGTGCTCTTTTGGATAAAGGATCATGTCGATGCGTTTGAGAGGACCAGCCTTGTTGTTTTGGACGATCATCTACCTGGCATGATTTCCAAGGTCGCAGAGAAAAGGGCCGATTTGGATTTTTGATGGATTAAAGATTTACAAAACTACTTAGCATACGTTAAGTAGTTTTTTTTATTTTTTTTAATTCAATATCCTGTAATATTCTTTATTTATATTAAAATATTGGTTTAGTCGATAATATTCCACCATTTTTTTTAGTTAAAAACTATTTTTTGGGCTATTATTTCACGATAGTCTGAATTTGATAAAAAAATTTATTTTTGTGTATTTTTCTGGTTATAATACTATCAATATGAGTTTATTTGATTTACATTGCCATCTTTTGCCTGAAATCGATGATTCCTTTGCCAAATGGGATGGATTGCAGGCTCTTTTGGCTACCTACAAGGCAGCTGGATTTGATGGCGTGTGCTTTACGCCACATCTTTATGACCCATATGTTACGACGCAGGTATCGCAGATCCGTACCGCTTATGTGAGAGCATCGGAGATTGCCTCTTCCTGTGGCCTTTTTTCTTTTTTGGGGTCTGAGATTTATGTGCGTGATGAATTAGCGATAAAAGGGATTCCGCTTTTGGGAAAATACTTTCTTGTCGAGTTCAGTACGACATTCGCTCCAATGAATCTCTTGGAAAAGCTTGAGGCCTTGAGCCCGTGTGTGCCCATAATAGCCCATATTGAGCGCTATAGCTGGCTTGATGTGGACAGCCCTCTTGTCGAGGAGTTCCACAACCGTGGATATCTTATACAGGTGAACGGGAAGGCTTTGAGCAAGTCGGATAAGGCACGGCGGTACTGCGAAAGCGGTTTGGTTGATTTGCTTGCTTCCGATTGTCATGGAAACAAGGATGATATCATCGCATTAGGCGAGGGTGTTGTCCGCTATCCTTATATATTTGAAAAGATGAGCCATCTGGCTCAAACTCTTAAGGAGGTGGTGTGATGCTGTTAAGCATGACTATTGAAAACTTCAAATCTGTAAAGTCGAGCCAGACAATCAGTTTCGAAGCTGTCAAGGATAACCGTCTTGATCCATCCAAGGTCATACAGGTCACCGAGAAGCTCAATCTGATCAAAACAAGTGCCGTCATCGGTCCGAACGGAGCTGGTAAGAGTTCCTTTGTAAGGGCTCTCGAGGTATTGAGGAGGATCGTCCTTTCAGATCCCGAGACTGTGAACCCTCTGGCAAGCAGCCTTTCCGGAACCGTTTTTGCCTATGGCATAGATAAGATGACGCCTGCAACGATAAGCATAGACGTTCTTCTTGAAAAAGGTGAAGATGGCAATGAGGAAAAGCCTACCGTCATTGGACGATACACCCTGGTTGCCAACCGCGAAAGGGTCTTCTGCGAATCGCTTTATTTCATCGTAAACGGCTCCAAGAAGGTTATGTTCGAAAGAAAGAAGATCGAAGATGGAGAGGGGTACGTCTACCGTTTCGGAAAGCTTTATAGAGGCGATAAGAAGAGAGCTGCTAAGAATCTTCCCGAATCCCGAACGTTCTTGAGCGAATCGGCTCTTTCCGGAGGACAGACCAGCGGCCAGATGTATAACTGGTTCAAGAATACCTTGAACGTCCTTCCGATGGGCGTCGGCACCCAGGCAGAGCAGTTTGTCGCAGATGCCCTTGCAAAGCATCCGGGTTGGGGCGACATGCTCGTCAATTATCTCTGGGCCCTCGATATCACGGATATAAGGCGTGTAGGGGTCAAACAGAAAGAAGATGGGACAAGAGCCGTCGTGTTCACCCACGTTTATGTCAACGACAAGAAGGTTGATGGGTACAGCCAGTCGTTTTTGATGGAATCGCTTTCCCTCCGTCGTCTGGTTGCCATCGGCATAGCTTTTTTCACAAGCTTTGTAAGTGAGAAGACTCTTCTGATTGATGATTTCGGACAGCTTTTGCATCCGGATGTGCTGTGTCACCTTGTTGAAATATTTGAAAGTTGCAACAAGCACAGCCAGATGCTCGTTGTGGATTGCAACCCGTCATTGCTTAAGGAAGGTCTCCTGAGAAAGGATGCAATCTGGTTTGCACAGAAGGACAATGAGAGTTCTACGGTTTTCTTCAGCCTTTCCGATTTCAAGGGCAGAAGCAGGACAACCGTATACAACAGATATCTCCAGGGAGCCTTTGGAGCGCTTCCGGTCACCAGCGACTTCTATTTCGTTCACGACGGTACACCGATGGAGGATGAGGAAGAAGAAGTTAAGGAGGATAAGTGATGGCCATCCGTAAGAAAAACACAACAGAGGCGAAGGGTACGATTCTCTTGGTTACCGCCACAAAGGCCGAAGCAATCTACTTTTCCCAGATGAGAAAGGACTGCCGCTATATGAACCTGACGGTGGAATGTGCGGATGTCAAGGATCTTAACTTGAAGCATCTTATCGATGCTACGAGCAAAAAGAAGCTCGTGGGCAAGTATCAGCACGTCTGGTGCCTGTTCGGCTTTGATGAGGTCGGCACGGATATCGACGAGGTAAAGGAATATGAGGAATACGCCAAGAAAAAGAAGATCAACCTCTGTTATTTCAATCCTTGTTTTGAAATCTGGTTTCTTCTCCACCTGATGCAGCCAAGTGCATTCTTATCTGATGCCGATGCAATCAGAGCTAAGGTGGCTCAGGCTGTTCCAGGATTCTCCATGACTCCGGAGTTCCTTTTGACAAAGGGCCTCAACCTGCATTTGCAGCTGTTCTCAAGGCATGCAACAGCGGACCTTAATGCGAGAAATTACAATGACAGGGTTGAGATTCAGACAGGACTTGCGGCAACAACAATGCCTCTCTTCGATGAATGCATCCAGACCGTCTGCGGTAAGGCAGATATGTCACACAACCAGAAGGCTTTCAAATAAGGCATGACTGGTCTGACATTGCTGGTTTGCATTTTTGCAATATCCATATCTTCAATGGACCTTGCGCTCGCCATAGTATGGGGGCGCAGGGTTCAGCTTAAGTGGTCGAATTTCCTTGTGGTTTTCGTTGCGACGTTGATCGGTGTTGTATTTTCATATTCCCTGATGCAGTTTTCATTGCTTTTTGGCGACAGCACATTTTCTGTTGTATTTCTGCTTGTTTGGAAATGTATTTTTGTTTTGGATGTGGCCTTTTTGATATTTTTCATTCCCAGGTTCATCAACTGGGTGGTGGCGCGTCCGTTCTCTGCTTGGGAAAAGGTCTTATTCATATTGTTGAGCATTCTTTTCGCATCTGTTGCCACTTTGGATATGGTAATGCCGAAAAACTTGTTTGTGGTTTTTGCATATGCCCTTTTTTCCATCGTTTTGATCTATACAGTGATAATAATGATAAGCGTCAGGTGTAAGATAGGGGAAAAGAATGTCAGGCATGCCACATTAACCATAATGATTGTATCCCTGGCGATGCTTCCGCTTTTCATCTCATGCATGATAACGGATAAGGTCAGAAGCTTTTCCCTGCCTTTGATTGCCTTATGTTATTTTATAATGCTTCTTGTTTTCCTTTTTATCGCCCTTGCAAATTCCGAAAAGAAGATCCAACTGCTGTCCATGCCTGCCAGCGATGAGAAGAAAGCCGAGCTTGCTGAAGAGATTGCAGAACGGTTCCACATAACAGACAGGGAGATGGAGATTGTCCGTTTGATAAAAATCGGATTGACGAACAAGGAGATAGCAGCAAGGCTCTCAATAAGCGTGAATACTGTTAACAACCATATTGCCAACATATTCGGCAAGACCAATGTACGGTGCAGGATAGACCTTTTGAACCTTTTTGAGGAGGCTTCCTGGTGATCGAGTATTCTGTCAATCCCATGTGGTATGATGGGCTTTACAGGGATGTGCACAATCCTTGCAGCGCGGCAAGATCCTTTTCAATGGCTCATAAGGATGGTGCAAAAGCGGCAGCCCTTCTCATACATGGATATGCCGGTTATCCCGGTGAGCTGGTAAGTCCCGCCAAAGAGCTGTTCGATGTTGGATTCGATGTGTTTGTTCCACGCCTTCCCGGAATGGGAACGAGCGGAAAGGATTTTTCATTAAGCCGTGCCGAAGATTGGCTTTCCTTGGTGGAAAAAGCGTCTGAGGATCTTTTTGCTAGATATGATACCATTTCCGTTGTTGCACATTCGATGGGCTGTCTGCTGGCTGTATTGGCTTCAGCGAAATATCCGTATTCCAAGGCTGTATTGGCAAGCCCTGCGTTCAATCTTAAGATAAAGGTTCCGAAGATCCTTTTGAAAGGTATGCTGAAGGCAGGCAAGGATTCACCGCTTCCATGGAAGGCCGATCCTTCATATAAGCTTCTTTATGAGAATGCGCCTTGTGATGATGAGTATCTCGGCAGTGAGTATTGGAGCCATTTGTATCCAGGGCCATTTTTAGATATGCTTGATCTACAGCAAAAAGTGATAAAGAAGATTCCAGATTACCGCATTCCCTCCCTGGTCCTATATGGTACATGTGATGAGTTGGTCACTGTGGAATATGAGGGGTTTCCTTCTTCGATGTATTTTTCCCTTATCGAAGGAGGCAGCCATTACCTTTATTACGATAAAAACAGGCAATCTTATTCTAAAGCTGTTTCGGAAAGCGTCAGATTCCTTTCTGAAGGTTGAGTAAAAGCCTGAAAATAATTAGTATAATGACATCCGCTTTA
This sequence comes from uncultured Spirochaetales bacterium, assembly GCA_949282255.1. Taxonomy (GTDB): domain Bacteria; phylum Spirochaetota; class Spirochaetia; order Sphaerochaetales; family Sphaerochaetaceae; genus Ornithospirochaeta. Next base: position 4,373 of record CASDPA010000024.1, on the reverse strand, counting down.
AGTGGATGTTTTCTTTTGATTAGGAGAGGAAGAATGGAAGTTCGTGTCCGTTACGCCCCGTCGCCGACAGGGCTGCAGCACATAGGCGGAGTGCGCACCGCATTGTTCAATTATTTCTTTGCCAGGTCCTCCGGAGGTAAATTCATTCTCCGTGTCGAGGATACCGACAGGGAAAGATACAGCGATGAATCCCTTGATGATCTTTACCAGACGTTGGACTGGCTGGGAGTCAAATGGGATGAGGGTCCCGTAGTTGGAGGTCCTTATGGACCTTATATCCAGTCGGAAAGGTTTGAGCTTTATAAGAAGTACGCGGAACAGCTCGTAAAAGATGGCAAAGCCTATTATTGCTATTGCAGTCCTGAACGCTTGGAAAAGCTTAGGGCCGAACAGGTAGCATCAAAGAGCGAATACCAAGGGTATGACAGGCATTGCGCGAATCTTACAGACGAGCAGCGGGCCGAGTATGAGCGTCAGGGGATAAAGCCTGTAATCAGGCTGAAGGTTCCGACCGAAGGAAAGACCACCTTCCACGATATTCTGATGGGGGATATCACGAGAAGAAACAGGGATGTGTCTCCCGATCCGATTTTACTGAAATCCGACGGATTCCCGACTTATCACCTTGCAAACGTCATTGACGACCATCTCATGGGCATCACGCATATAATGAGGGCTCAGGAATGGATTCCCTCAGGACCGTTGCATATCCTTTTATATGAGGCGTTCGGATGGGAACCTCCCGTATACTGTCATCTTCCCATGGTCATGGGAAAGGACGGGCAGAAGCTTTCCAAACGTCATGGCTCAACGAGCCTCAGGGATTTCAGAGAAAAAGGATACCTTCCTGAAGCGATAATAAATTATGTGACACTGGTGGGGTGGTCTCTCGACGGATCGACGGAGTTTTTCAGCAAAGAGGAGCTTGAGAAATGTTTCAGGATCGAAAACATCCACAAGGCTCCTGGCGTATTTGATTATAAGAAACTTGACTGGTTCAATGGTTATTATATCAGAGCCTGTGAGAACAGCAGGCTGGAAGATCTCGTGCTGCCTTATCTCATTAAAGCGGGGTATATTGGAAGCGAGCCTGGATGCGATGAGCTTGAGCTTGTGAAAAAGCTCGTTCCTGCAGCTAAGGAAAGGATGAAGGTGCTCAGTGATATTGTTCCGCTTTCTACGTTCATCTTTGTTGACGAGCCTGTTCTCGATGCTTCTGTATATTGTGCGAAAGGAAGCGATGACGAAAAGACTTTGTCTGCTCTCAAGCATGGGGCGGAGATTCTTCTTTCAGGACTTAAGGATGGTAAGGCGGAAGAAAAAATAGAAGAGGAGCTGGTTGCACTTTCTACCGAACTCGGAGTGAAGGTGAATGGAGTGTTTCAGCCTTTAAGGGTTGCAATCACCAATTCCACGGTGTCGCTTCCTCTGTTCGATTCCATAGCTTTGCTCGGCTTGGATGAGACTAAAAAGAGAATCAACAGGGCAATCGGAATTTTGGAGGCAAAAAATGAGTGAAGTTACAATGGACAAGATCATATCGCTTTGCAGGAGAAGAGGTTTTATCTTTCAGTCCAGCGAGATTTACGGCGGTTTGAATGGGGCGTACGATTATGGCCCGATGGGTGTGGAACTTAAGAACAATATAAGGGATTTCTGGTGGAAGGAAATGACAAGGATGCACGATGACATCGTCGGGCTTGATGCTTCAATCCTTATGCATCCACGCGTTTGGGAAGCCAGCGGTCATGTTTCCAATTTCACAGATCCGATGGTTGACTGCAAGTGTTGTAAGAGCCGTTTCCGCGCAGATCAGATCGATTTGGCAAAGCCATGTCCCGTGTGCGGCAACAAGGACAGCTTCACTGCTCCCAGGAATTTCAATCTCATGTTCCAGACTCATATCGGAGCCAATATGGACAGCGCGTCTGTGGTGTATCTCCGTCCTGAGACTGCACAGGGGATATATGTTGATTTTAAGAACGTGTTGCAATCTTCCCGTGTGAAGGTTCCGTTTGGAATTGCCCAGATTGGAAAATCCTTCAGAAACGAGATCACCACAAAGAATTTCATTTTCCGTTCTTGCGAGTTTGAACAGATGGAGATGCAGTTCTTCTGCCGTCCAGGCACGGAGGACGAGTGGTTCCCGTACTGGAGGAACGAGAGGATGAATTATTATCACAAGATGGGTATCCGTCCAGAAAGCCTCAGATGGCATCAGCATGGTCCTGATGAGCTTGCCTTCTATGCCAAGGACGCCTATGATATACAATTCCTCTTCCCGATGGGCTGGCAGGAGCTTGAAGGAGTCCATTCCAGAACCGATTACGATCTTACCCAGCATCAGAAGTTCAGCGGAAAGGATATGACTTATCTCGATCCTGAGACCAATGAGAGATACATACCGTATGTTGTGGAGACCAGTGCAGGCCTGACAAGGAATGTGCTGATGGCTCTCAGTGACGCCTATGATGAGGAACAGACACCGGAAGGTGATGTCAGGACGGTTCTTCATTTCCATCCGCAGATCGCTCCTGTGAAGGTGGCGGTGCTTCCTCTTGTGAAAAAGGATGGACTTGGCGAGTATGCCAAAAACCTTGAGAAGGATCTCAGATCCTCGTTCCCAACATTTTTCGACCAGTCTGGTGCTGTTGGCAGAAGATACAGAAGAATGGATGAGATCGGAACTCCGTATTGCATCACTGTGGATTATCAGAGTCTTCAGGATCAGACGGTCACCATCCGTTTCCGCGATTCGATGAAGCAGGAGAGGGTTTCTGTTTCCCAGATTGTTCCGTTTATCCACCAGGCGGATATGGAGTATAAGAGGGTTTGAGGATGAATAAAGCTTTACAGGTACTTATCGACAGGGGGTTCGTCAAGGATTTTACCGACGAGCAGGGCCTTAGCGATCTGATGGATAAGGAGAAGGTCACTTTCTACTGTGGGGTCGATCCTACAGGTCCAAGCCTGCATGTCGGCCATATCGTTCCGTTCTTTGCTATGCACCATCTTCAGAAAGCGGGGCATAATCCGATTGCGCTCGTAGGTGGTGGAACCGGACTTATCGGTGATCCGTCGGGTAAGACCGAGATGAGGAAGATTCTCTCTGTAGAGCAGATTGAAAGCAATGTCGAGAATATAAAAAAGCAGCTTTCCAAGGTCGTCGATTTTTCTGAACACCCGGCTGATGGAATGGGGCGGGCTATGATGATGAATAATGCAGACTGGCTTGTGGACCTCAATTATATAAGCTTTTTACGCGATGTCGGAAAGTACTTCAGTGTGAACAGGATGCTGACGTTCGAAGGTGTCAAACAGCGCCTTGAACGCGGGCTCTCGTTCATTGAATTCAATTACCAGCTTCTTCAGAGTTATGATTTCTACATGCTCAACAAGAAGGTCGGCTGTCGGCTTCAGATCGGTGGAGCCGACCAGTGGGGCAATATAGTTGCCGGTATCGATTTGATTGGGCGCATGGGTGGTCCTGAATGCTACGGTCTTACATTCAATCTCATAATGCGCAGCGATGGGAAGAAGATGGGCAAGAGCGAGAAGGGGGCGGTTTTCTTGTCTCCTGATCTTTACAGCCCGTATGATTTCTTCCAATACTGGAGGAATGTCAACGATGCCGATGTCATCAGATTCATGAAGCTCTTCACGTTCATGGAGCTTGATGAGATTGCAGAGTATGATTCAGAGAGCAGGAATATCAATGAAGCCAAAGAGCGTCTGGCGTACGAAGTTACGAGGATCATCCATGGCCAGGAGGAGGCCGATAAGGCCCTGAATGCGGCAAAGAGCCTTTTTTCCACCGGCGGGGACATGCAGGGCATGCCTCAGATGGAGATAGCTGAGAACGAGTTCCTTCCCGAGGGGATGGGAATATTGAATCTTTATACTAAAAGCGGTCTGACTGCGAGCAACGGGGAAGCAAGGCGTCTTGTCACCCAGGGAGGAGCTGAGATAAACGGAATAAAATATACCGATCCCAAGACCATGATAACCCTTGATCTGGCAAAAGATGGAAGCTTCCTGCTTAAGGCCGGCAAGAAGAGATTCTTTAAAATTGTAATAATCTGATATATGTCGAAGCCCTCCTTTTGGAGGGTTTTTCATTCAGCTTTGCAAGTATCGTGGAATTTTAATTATTCATTTTGTTTTTTTTTGTTAAAAACTCCTTTATATAAAACATTTTTCTTGCAAGAAGACTGCCGGGATGTTCTAATTTTACATAGCAGTTCGGATGCTTGGCTCGTCCGATAAAAAAAAGGGGCTCTTCACGTTTTTCTGTGGGATTGAGCTCTGAGTGAAGGGATGGAGATGAACTGAATCAAAGAGAAGAAATAGTCTTCATCCCTGTATCCATAAGC
>CASDPA010000023.1 GCA_949282255.1 uncultured Spirochaetales bacterium | reverse complement strand
TAAAGAAAAAAAAGAATTTATAGCTTATTATAATTCTGAGGTTAGTTCTTATAGGAATGTTCTTGAGCATAGTCCTGATGATGTTGTTGCTGTTGGTGTTCGTGAAAATAATCTTAGTTTTTTGCGTTATATTCTGATTGGTGTTTTTTCTCGTAATGCTGTATTTGATGATTTGGGTTATATTGTTTCTATTGAATAGTTGGGGTGGTATTATGTTAGTAGTTGATTCTTTTGATGGTACTGTATTTCCGGATGGTTGTTACTATACTGTAGGTGGTCTTGCTCGTCTTGCTGGTGTTTCTGAAAAGGCTATAAAAGCTTATGTTCGGCGATATCCTGATTTTCATGATGATGTTTACTTTTTGGATGATGGGCGTTTTTATTTGATTGATTCTTTTTTTGCTGATTTTATATTAAGGCGTATTGGTAAACGTGGGCGTCCGGTTTGTAAATGAAAATTTTACACACCCTAGTGTTACAGGGTGTGTCATGTTTTTTGTGTCAATTTTGATTTTTTTTCATGACACTTTTTTATTTTAATTTTTTTTGTTTTTGTGTTAAAATTTTTTTTATGGCAATAGATTATAATACTCGTTCAAGAAATTGGTTTTTGTGTGTTAATGAGGGTGCGGAATGTTATCCTTCGGTATCTTCTATTTGTGAATCTTTAACTAATTGTACTTATGGTTATATTCAGCATGAACCTGAAATTGTTGAAGGTGATGATGGTCTTAGTAAGGGGTGGCATTATCATATTGTGTTGGCTTTTGAAAATGCTCGGACTTTTACGTCTGTAACTAAGGCTTTTAGGGGTGCTCACGTTGAAACTGCTCATGTTCTTTCTAACTGTACTGCTTATCTCCTTCATGCTACTGCATCTGCTATTAAGGCTGGGAAAAAACAGTATGATTCTAGTTTAATTCAGAGTAATAATATTGATGCGATTCGTAGTTGGCTTGGTGATAAAGGTTTACAGTTTGAGTCTTTTTCTGATAATCGTATATTGGAATATATTCTTTTTGATAACTGTCGTTCTATATCTGCTTTTTATATGCGTTTTGGTAGTGTTATCCAAAGATATATCCCTTTGATTAATGCTTTGCTCAATGAAACTTCTGTATCTGGGAATTATGACAAAATTGATGAGTATAAGCGGTTGTTTAGGTCTGATGATGAAAATGGATATAATGTATATTCTGTCAATTAGAATATTAATTCCTTTAAACCGCTTGGCTAGATGATCGAAAGCAGCAGTGAAATTCCTTTATCCAAATCCTGGTAGGTTTTATCAAAATTCCCTGTATACCAAGGATCGGCAACATCACACTCAAAAAGCATTGGCCGAAGTTTTTCTAGGTTGATTTTGAACATACTTTTTAGGTTTCTAAGATTATTCTGGTCCATATATACAATCAGATCATAATAAGCCATGTCCTCAGCCGTAATTCTTCTTGCACGATGATTGAGCACAGGAATGCCCATTTTCTCAAGCATACGTCGTGCAGGAGGGTATATGGGGTTTCCAATCTCTTCGCAGCTTGTCGCCGCGCTGTCAACTTCATAAGAATCTTTTTTTCCCAATAGTGTGATCCTATGTGAAAACATGCATTCAGCCATTGCTGAGCGGCAGATGTTTCCATGGCAGACAAAAAGAATTTTCTTCATATTTTTAAGTATGTATTAAGAGTTTTTTTATTTCAAGGACATGTCCCCTACCCTGATTTCATAATTAAAGTCCCCTATTGCCACACGATTTTGTACTTATAAATAGTAACTGTATATTTATTCATTTTCATTTTCTGTAATAACTTTTTCTTTGTTATTATTTTTTTTCGATTTGGTGTGGAATAATGCTTGTTAAGAGAATTATAATCAGTCCATGATCAAATACGAACTAAAGAAAGCAAGCACTCTCAGCGAGGGAGTTGATAATCTTTATGAAATAGTTTCGTTTCTTCGAAGTCCTGAGGGCTGTCCCTGGGATAGGAAGCAAACAAACAAGAGCATCACTGAATCTCTCATCGATGAGGCATATGAATATATGGATGGAGCCGTAAAAGGTTCGGTTGAAAGCATGCGAGAGGAAATCGGCGATGTGATGATCAATGTTTTCATGAATCTTTACATAAATGAAGAGCATGGGGATTTTACTCCGGTTGAGGCCTTGAACGAGGTTTGTGAAAAGCTTATAAGAAGGCATCCTCATGTTTTTGCTGATATGAAGACTGAAAATGAAGTCGAGGCTTTGAGCTTATGGAACAGCGTCAAGGAAAATGTTGAGGGCCATAAAACCAAGCAGGAGGATTTCTTTTGTCATATACCTTCAGTTCTTCCTCCGCTTGAAGCAAGCTATGAAATACAGAAAAAGCTTAAAAAAGTCGGATTTGACTGGCAGGATGCATCCGGCGTTATCGATAAGGTCAAAGAAGAGCTTAATGAAGTTGAGGATGCATTGAAGGAAAACGATCAAGATCATATAGAGGAAGAAATCGGTGATCTTTTATTCAGCGTTGTGAACCTGGCAAGATTTTTGAAGGTACGCCCAAATTCCGCACTCCACAGGTGTAATGAAAAAGTTAAAAATAGGTTCCAGAATCTGTTCGATATTGCCAAGCAGAGGGAAATCCCTCTTGATAAAGAGCATTTTGAGCAGATGGACGAGCTATGGGAGGAAATCAAAAGAAAGGAGAATAAGATCAAAGCTCCCTCAATCTGAAGTCTGTCTGCATCGGGAAAGCCTCACTTGCATCAAGCCAGAACCTGCGGGCCATTTCCATGTCATTGATCGAATACATGAGATCTCCAAGACTCAGGGCATAGGCAGGATCGGATGCGTCTCCGTATCCGGCAAGCTCACAAAGCATTATCCCGTCATGCCTGTTGATAAACAGCGGAATTGCCAGCTTCATTGCTTCAATAAAGCCGGATGAAAGACCCTCAGAGGAATAAAGGCTTTCCAAAGATGAAAGGATTTTACCACTTGGAGCCTCGGAGACGATATTCATCATTGCAATCTCGCTTGCGCTCAGACTACCTGATATTGTCTGGAAGAATTCTTCTGCTGCATTAACATCTCCGGAAATGACAAGCTCCTGGTAATACTTTATAGCATTCTGCTTCAAAAGCATATTCTCATCCTTAAGCAAACTTCCAGCCTCAAGAGCAATCTCATTATAAGGAGATGTATGAAGAATTATACGTAAAGAATCGTAATAATTTTCGGATGAGGAATCATTGAGAAGATAATATAGATAGGCAGATCTGAAGGACTCTGTGTAATTTCCAAGCTGATAATACGCAGCTCCCCTGTAATAAAGGGCTTCTCCTTTGATATCATTCTTTAATTCGATTTCAGCATTTTCAAGAATGCTTTCATATTTTGCCTGCTTGAAAGCCCCAGCATAATCGAACGTATTTTTTGAGCAGGAAGATAAAAGAAAAAGGAACAGGACGAAAAAAACAAAACTTATCCTTTTCATCATGCTCCTCCCATATATAAACCAGGTTCCCGATAAGCCGGGTTCTGTTTATGTAATCATCTATCTAGGACTGCGGTTACCCGCAGCCTCCAGCAGCCTACCCGCAATTTAGGACGGACAGCCCTGTTGCTGCTTGGCTTTGCACCTGACGAGGTTTACCCTGCCACACCCGTTACCGGATGCGCGGTGGGCTCTTACCCCACCTTTTCACCCTTACCCTGAGGCGGTATGCTTTCTGTTGCACTGTCTGTAGCATTGCTGCTCCCGGCCGTTAGCCGGCGTCATGTCCTACGGTGCCCGGACTTTCCTCTGACTACTCAGCGATTACTTCTGGAACCTGGAAAAAAACTAGATCAGAACTCTTCGAAGTCCTCTCCCATGCCCATGGATTCATCGTAGCTGTCACCCTCGGCTCCAGCTGTCTGGCTATCTTCGGAAGACGGACCCTTTCCTTCGCTCTTTGTAGGTTCAAGTTGCTCGAAAATATAACTTCTCTCAGCATCCTCCTCAAGATGCTCCTTATATATTATCCTGGAGCAATATGGGCAGTACTCGATTTCTCCAGCTTCGTTCTTCAGCTCAAGATCGATTACAAACTGCATTGGAAGAATGAGATCACAGCCTGTGCATACCTGTCCATAAACAGGCACGATTCCATAGCCATCCTTCTTCTTTACGATATTGGAGAATTTGCTGTAAAGGTCGTCACTGATCAAATCACCCTTCAACGCAAGGCACTGTTCATCAAGTACGGATATCTCTCCTCTGATGCTCTCAAGCTCAGCATCAACCTTGCCTTTCTCTTCATCAACCTTGGCCTGCTTTGCATTTACATCCGCCTCCTGGGCATCAAGTTCAGCCTTGACTTTCTCAAGTTCACCTGCCTTGCTGTTGCGTTGCTTAAGAAGGGACTGTTCGCTTATGCGTGCCTCATCAAGCTGCTTGGTAAGAGCCTCGAATTCCCTTTGGGTGTTTATGAATTCCATTTGCTTTTCATACTCGATCCTCTGGTTGAAAGCATCATCATATCTGATTGCAAGACTCTTCTGCTCGCTTACAAGATTCTCATAAAGATCCTTAAGTTCCTGATACTTCTTCACAGAAGCGGCAAGATTGGCTTCTTCAGCTTTCAGATCTGCAGGGATGGACTCGATGCGGTCCTCAAGTACGAACTTCTTCTGAAGAACAACCTGCAATTTTTTCAAACACTCAAGTTTCTCATTCTTTGACATAAAACGACAATTCTCCTTGGACTATCTGATAATAACCACTTTGTTAATTTTTTTCTACTCATTCCAGTCTTTAAGCTTCTTGCTTCTTGTCGGGAATCTGAGTCTTCTCAATGCCTTCGCCTCAATCTGTCTTATCCTTTCCCTTGTTACATCAAAGTACAGGCCGACCTCCTCCAAAGTGAGTGCGTATCCATCATCAAGACCGAATCTCATTCTCAAGACCTCTTGTTCCCTTTCCGGAAGCTCGGACAACAGCTCCTTGATCTTGTCCTGCAAAAGGACAAAAGCCGTCTGGTTGGCAGGATTCTCCGCATCCTTATCTTCGATGAAATCAGAAAGCACGCTGTCTTCCTCTTCTCCGACAGGAGTTTCAAGGCTGATCGGTTCCCTTGCAACACTCTTTACGTTCTTAACCTTGCTTTCCGGCCAGTTGAGATGCTCCGCAATCTCCTTGTCTGTCGGTTCCCGGCCATAGAGTTGCATGAGCACACGAGATTCCCTGACAACCTTGTTGATCTGCTCTATCATATGAACAGGAACACGGATGGTTCTGGCCTGGTCGCTGATGCTTCTCGTAATGGCCTGACGGATCCACCATGTGGCATAAGTGCTGAATTTATAGCCTTTCTTATACTCGAACTTCTCAACGGCCTTTATTAGTCCGATGTTGCCTTCCTGCACCAGATCAAAGAACTGAAGCCCCCTGTTCGTATATTTCTTGGCAATGGATACGACAAGCCTCAGGTTGGCCTTGATAAGGCGGTCCTTGGCACTTTTAAGAATCCGCTGCCCATATTCGATATTCTTCACATTCTCAAGAATGTCATCTATGGAACACTCAAAATCATATTCGATGTTTCTCAGTTCCTTCTCAGTCAGCTGAAGCTCCTTGATCTCTTCCTTGATCTGGTCTGCAGTCATTCCAAGATTCTCTTCAATGATTCCCGCCTTGCTTCTCGTAGCAAGGTCACGGCCCAGCTGTCTCAATTCCTTGAGCTGAGTGATTTTCAGCTTCCTGCTGCTTGCAGCCTTTTTGATGGTGCATTCATTGATTTTGGTCTTCGCATCAAGGAAAATACGGGTAAGGTCATCAATTTCCTCTTGCTGTAATGGAATATTGGTAACCCAGTCCTCAACAGGAATGTACTGGCCGTTTTTAAGTGCATCAAGATCCCTCATGACATCATGATAATGCTTGGCAAGGCTCTGCTCCTTCTGTGCATAATCATCTTTTATCTTTTTATGAAGCCTGGCTTTCTCCTTCTCAAGATCCTGCTTCTTCATATCGGGATTCTCACTTAACAGCTGTCCATCAAGCGCTTCTACTTCTGCCTGTATTTGTGCATTAAGCTCGTTTTCTTCTTTCTTAATCTTCTTCAGCTGAGCCTCAAACTCGCTCTTGTAGGAAGCCTTCGTCCTTTCACGGGCATAATTAATCCAAGCCTCCCGTGATGGAAAATCAGAACGCTTTTTCCCCTTGAATGCCTTGCATTCAGGATTCGGGTATCCTCCAAGCCTGTTCAGAAGATCCTCGCGCAACGATAAAAGTGCCTCATTTGCCCCAAGGTCCTCTCCAGCAAGGCTCAATTTAGCCTTAAGCTCGTTATATTCGGCAATCTGCCTCTGGACCTCCTTGTTAAGAGCTTCCTTGTAGTTTGTATTATATCTTTTCTGAACGGAAAGAAATTCCTTAAGCTCCTCTGTCGAAAGAGGATCTTCCCCATCCTCTTCGATCTTGGTGTTCATATGCTTGATGACCTTGGTGAAGAAAGAAATGAGGATCCCGCTTTCCCTGATTACGGAATTGACAATAGCAGCCCCCCTCTCCATCTGCATCGCAAGCTCGACTTCCTGATCACCGGTCAGAAGATTCTCATTTCCGATCTCCTTGAGATACAGCCTGATGGGATCATCCACACTTGTTTCGATCCTGCTTGAGGAATGGAGCTTATGCTCAACCCCATGCTCGGAGAAATTGGAGATGTCGATGAATCTTTCAGCTCCGGTATCACCTTCGTCATCGGTGCCTTTCCACTCGTTTATACCAGGTTCGTTTTCCTCGTCGGTGAGGTCCTCTTCCTCATCTTCGTCTTCATCCTCACCCTTCTTTTGCTCATCCTCATCCTTTTCATCCTCATCTTCATCCTCGTCCATGAGCGATGAGGTCTCTTCATCGGAATCTTCGTCGTCAGCAGAGGAGAGAAAGTCATCGTCGTCTTCCTCCTCATCCTCCATCTCTTCTTCGCTGGGTGGAATTTCATCCTCGGAAAAATCGGATTCCATGTCCTCCGGACTGGGGATGTCAAAGCCGTCGTCATTTTCCTCACTGTATGCAACCCCATCATCGCTTAATGCATTGATAATGGAATCGATATCCCCCACCGTGGCCTTGTAAGTCTTAATGGCCTGGATGATATCATCAAAAGTGACAACTCCGTTCTCCTTAGAAATCTGCAAAAGACTCTCGTAAAATGGTTGATTCTTAAAATCTTCCTGTCCCATCAGTTATGCTTCCTTCCCACTGAATAAACTGCTTTTAAGCATGTTTATCTCTCTGTCGTATTCCTTTTTCTTCTCCATCAGTTCCGCCATGTCCTCACCAGATATGTCCGAAGAGAGAAGTTTGATTTGTGAAGTGAGCACCGATCTCCTTTCTTCCAAGCTTCTGAGACGAATCTTATCAACTATCTCATCCAGTACGGCAACGTCTGACTGCCGGAATTCATCCAAGCAGAAAGATGTTGACACGTAATTACGCAATCTTCCGTCCACTATGAGCGAAAGAAAAAGCTCATCGGTACTCACATCATCCCTTAATGCATTTTCCAGAACCGTATACAGCACCCTTGCATCCGGATCCTTCAAATCGGAAAAAGCAATCCTCATCCTGTAGATTCTGAACAGGTCCCTTCTGTTAGACAGTATGAGCATCGCGTATAAATCCGGAGATATGGAAGCGGCATTGAATTCCGCCGTTTCCTCATTTCCTTTATCCACCACCTCTTTATAAACAGTGTCTGCCTTCCTGCTTTTCTCCAAATCGGCAAGGATGACATCCCCGCTGACAGAAAGCCTTACCGCAAGATCCTGGACATAGGAATCCAACTCAACGGAACTTTCTGTGGACAAAAGAAATGGGGAAAGGCTTTTCAAAAAATCAGACTTACCCCTAGGCGTTCTGATATTATACTCCTTAAGGTATTTTTGAACAAGATACTCATACCCGCCAGACTCCTGCTGAAAATCCTTTTCAAGCGCTTGAGGGCCATGTTTTTCAAGTATTTCTGAAGCATCTTTTCCTAAACTTAATTTATGCACCCTCACTTCAAAAGCTTTAGCATGGAGAATTCTGATGGCTTTATCGGTGCTCTGCTGGCCGGCACTGTCGCTGTCAAACATCAAATCGACGATATTTGTATATCTTCCAATCAGATTCGCCTGTTCTTCGGTAAAAGATGTCCCAAGACTCGCCATGGCCGAGCCGAACCCGGCCTGATGCATGCTTATGACATCAAAATTCCCTTCACATAAAATTGCGTTGCTTTCCTTTTTTTTCAGATCCGAAATGGATTCATACAATCCATAAAGATTATATTTCTTGCTGTATATCAGAGTATCTGGGCTGTTTATGTATTTTGGTGCTGTATCTGAAAAAGAAAGATCCCTTCCAGAAAAAGCGATGACACGTCCCCTGAAGTCCCTGACGGGGAAAATAAGACGGTTTGCAAAAAGTGGCCACGGGAATTTTCTACGGCTGAATAATCCGCTCGATTGCAATATATCATCACTGTAGCCCTTCTTGGAAAGAAACTGGTAAAGCCATGATGAGGATTGAGGAGCATAGCCCAAACTGAACTTTTCAATCATCTGCTCAGATACATTCCTTTTATGCAGATAAGAAAGCGCCGCCTCCCCTTCCTTGCTGTTTTTAAGCATATATACAAATGTTTTATTGATCCTTTCATAAAGATCGTAAAGCAAAGCAGAATCATCCCTTTTCTTCTTCACAACTCCGGAAGGATCGTATTCGATCTGTATGCCCGCCTTCTCTGCAAGATATTCAACCGCCTGTGGAAAATTCATCCTTTCCATCTTCTCGACGAAGGTGAACATGTTTCCACTCTCATGACAACCAAAACAATAATATCTTCCGGTAGCATCATCCAATTTAAAAGAAGGAGTACGTTCATTCCCATTTCCATGGAAAGGACACTTTGCCCAAATGATGTTTCCTTTTGGATAAAGTTTGATATATTGGGATACAACGTCAGAAAGTCTTAACTTCTGGTTAATTTGATTAATTGCCTTATCTAAATGACCCAAGATAAATTACTCCATTTTAAATATAACAAAAAAAAATAAAAACATTTCTTTTTTTTTAAAAAAAAATGAAATTTATTTAAAAATGGGAAAAAAGGCTTTCAGTTTTTTTTCATTATGCATAAAGGCTCGTTAAAATCGTTTTCCTTTATCATTTCCATTATCTGCTCATCGGAAAAAAAAGTACCTTTACCCAATCCTGGACAATTCTCCATCTCCCTTTTAACTGCCTGCTCATCATCGGCAAGTCCCCGCCAAAAAGGATAAGTACGGCATTGCAGCGGCCTTGCCGGATATATGCTGCAGCCATCGCTATTAAGAAAAATGCAGGAATAGTCATACCTTTCTTTAAGGCTTACCATGCTGTACGTGCCATAATCCACGAGACGGCAATATATTCCAATAAACTCATCTTGAGGAATATCCAAAAAAACGCATGCACGCCTTATATCGTCCTTGGAAAGAAAAACAAATCCAGGTTCTCCGGAGCAGCAATGAAGACATCTTTGGCAGGAAAAGCAAAAGCCCAAAGCACACCTCACAAAAAAAGCCTTCCGAAGAAGGCTTTGGAGAGAGAAGGATTCGAACCTTCGAAGGCAGAGCCGTCAGATTTACAGTCTGATCCCTTTGGCCGCTCGGGAACCTCTCCATCGTTGACCTATGTATTTCTACACGAAAGTGAAAAAACATGCAATAGGTTTTTAAAAAAAATCAGCTCATCGGTCCGATTTTTTCTTCTCTTCGAGCTTCTCCAATACGATTGGAGGCACCATTCTGGAAATATCGGCGCCGAAGGCAACCATTTCCTTTATTTGCGAGGAGCGGAGGATGAGATAATTCTGGTCGGTGGGCATGAACACGATCTCAAGCTCTGGATAAAGCATGTTATTGGTCATTGCCAGTTCAATCTCATAAGAAAAATCCAGTTCGCTGCGTACCCCACGCACCATTACAGAAACATCATGCCGTCTTGCATAATCAACACTCAATCCAGTGTCTGAATCCACGATCACATTGGAAAGGTGGGAAAGGGAATGGCGAAGCATTGCAACCCTCTCATCAGGTGAAAAAAGACACTGCTTGTTGATGTTGTGTGCAACAACAACGTAAAGCTTGTCAAAAAGCCTTGACGCCCTTTCTATGATGTTTATATGCCCAAGCGTCGGAGGGTCGAATGTCCCTGGAAGCATAGCAATCAAATTTCGACTCATACCTTTACAGACTCCACAAATTCTTTCATCTTGGAAAATTTCTTCTGATCCTCGAAATTGATTGTTCGCAGGATTTTGAATTTCCCCTCCATATCCTTCTCACAGAGTGCAAAATTTCCACACCCAACGTAGCTGACGACCTGGTTCGGCGAAGGGGAAAGCTCCTTTTTTGCAATCTCCAAAGCACAGTCGAAATGCACAAACTCGTCATTTGCATTCAAGAAAGAAAATGCAATGTTTTCAACTATCTGTCCGCAATTAGGACATGTAGGACGAGGTTCCCTGATCTCCTTTGGCTTTGAAACCGGGATAGAGGAATGAAAGCCTCGTGACTTCGGAACTCCGGCAACCTGATTAATCGTTGAAAAGCCCTGCATAGGCGACTCTGCAGATTTGGATTTCTTCCTCTTAGCCTGAGCCGGTTCCTTCTGAGCCCGGGTTTTCTGCCCTTTCTGATTCTTTTTCATATGTCATCAGAATAAAGGTTTTATCCAACTGAAACAAGTAATTGGAATAAATGAAGGCAAAAAAAACCGTCTACTATTTTATTAGCAGACGGCTTCATTGAAATGCAGAGCATACAATCCTTAAATGAATCATAAGCTCCTATTCTAGATACTTTTAAAATACGCTTAGGCGTTCTTTTTCTGAATGAGTTCCTTGACCTTTGCAGCCTTGCCAACTCTGCTTCTGAGATAATAGAGCTTGGCTCTTCTCACCTTACCATAGCGGACGACCTCAATCTTGTCGATTCTCGGGCTGTGAAGAGGGAATATCCTCTCAACTCCGACACCATAGCTGATCTTGCGAACAGTGAAAGACCTTCTGACTCCGCTGTTGTTCTTAGCAATAACGATTCCTTCGAACACCTGGATCCTTTCAGTAGAGCCTTCTACAATCTTGAAATATACCTTAATCGTATCACCAACGGAAAAATTCTCCGCATTCTCCTTAACCTGCTTTGCCTCAATTGCCTTGATAATGTCCATTTTCCAAGTCCTCAGTTCTTTTTTCTTCAATAACCTTAATAAGTTTTCTCCGCATCCGAGGGCTGAGAGAGGCCCCGGATAACAAATCAGGCCGGACATGCATCGTTCTAGCCAGCCTCTGATCATCGCGCCATTCGGTAATATGGGCATGATGACCAGATAATAGTACATCAGGAACGCAAGAAGAGCAATACCTTGCTGGCCTGGTATACTGTGGGTATTCAAGCAAGCAAGAGGAAAAACTTTCCTCTTCCAAGCTATCTTTTGCAATCACTCCGTCTATCAGGCGGAATACCGCATCGATTATCACCAAGGTCGCAGTCTCACCGCTGGTGAGAACATAGTCCCCGATTGATATCTCATCGTCAACATATTCATCGATTATCCGTTGATCCAAGCCTTCATAGTGACCGCAGATGAAAACAAGTTCCTCCTCCGCTGCAAGCTCATAGGCTTTTTTCTGATCGAACAGTCTTCCGCTTGGAGTCGGATAAACGACCCTCTTCCCGCGAGCCGATACAGATTCAAGAGCCTTAGAAAGCGGCTGCGGCATAAGCACCATGCCCGCGCCCCCTCCATAAGGAATGTCATCGACCCTGTTATAAGCATCGTCAGCAAATTCCCTGAAATCAATGATCCGATAACTTACGATCCCTTTTTCCACAGCCCTCCTCATTATGGAGGATTTGAAAAAAGGTTCGATCATCATTGGAAACAGGCTGAGGATGGTGATCTTCACTTTTTACTCCAAAACTTCAGGCATCAGTATCTCTATACTACCCTTCTCAAAATCACGGATCCCGACAAACGGCTCCATGTTGGGAACAAGACGTATTTGCCCATCAGCCATGCGGATATGGAGGAGCAGCGCCTGACTGCCTTCACTTGTATCACAGATTTCTCCAACAACTTTGCCTGCAACTTCAGCCTTCAGCCCATAGAGATCTGCAATATAGTACTCACCGTCCTCTAAAGCGGGGGCCCTGTCACGGGTGATATACATCACACCGCCTGAAAGCACCCTTGCTTTTTCAGGAGTGGAAAAAGATGAGAATTTCATAAGAAAATCTTCCTTATGAAAAAGCACATCCTCGACCTCCACCTTTATGTTCCGTCCCTCCCTGGTTCTGATCTCAGCCTGATCCAAAGAAGCAAGATGATCATATTCACCACTGAGGGAGACGATCTTCAAAAAACCATTAAGACCATGTGTCTTACCGACGAGTGCGGTTGCGAGAAGAGATTTATTTTCCATCAGTCAAGTATCTCCAGACTTGCACGGCGGCCATCTTTGGTGGCAGAAGCCGACAGAATAGTTCTGATGGCTTTTGCAATCCGCCCCTGCTTTCCGATAACCTTGCCCACATCCTCTTTAGAAACGTGTAGTTCAAGAACGACGCTTTTTTCGCCCTCAACAACATTCACGCTTACCTGATCGGGCTCATCGACAAGGCTCTTGACCATGAATTCAACAAGTTCCTTCTCCATCCCAACCTCCTAGGACGTTAGTCCTGCTTGCGGCTGAGTGAGATTCCCTGTGAATTGAGAATATTCTTAACGGTCGGGCTTACAACGACGCCCTTTTCGATCCAACTCTTAACCTTATCCTGATCAAGCTTGATCTGCTGGTCCTTTTCTTCAATCGGGTGATATGTTCCGACTTCGTCGATCGTGACGCTTGTGGATGCTCTGCGGTTATCCATTACGACAACCCTGTAATACGGTCTTTTCTTTGTACCGAAACGCTTGAGTCTCATTGTTGTGCTCATTCTAGTTTTCTCCTTATACTACATGAAGGTCACATGCCAAGATTCTTAAGCATGTTGGCCTGGAATTTCTTATTTGTAGCCATCTTCTTCATCAGAAGCTTGCTCTTTTCAAATTTTTTCAAAAGCCTGTTAACCTCGGCTACGCTTGTGCCGCTGCCATTAGCGATTCTTTTTCTTCTCGAAGGCCCAATAATCCTATAGTTCTGTTTTTCAAACTTTGTCATGCTGCGGATGATCGCCTTTTCAATATCCAAAGCCTTGAGATCGATATCATCCTCGCTTATATTCCCTTTTGCGCCAGGAATCATTTCTATAAGTTTGTCGACAGAACCCATCTTGTCCATCTTCTCAAGTTGTTCAAGATAATCCTGCAGATCATAAGTGTTTTTTTCAATTTTTTTCTGAAGCTTCTCAGCTTCCTGCTTATCATACTGTTCCTGTGCTTTCTCAACAAGGGAAACAACATCGCCCATTCCAAGAATGCGGCTGGCAATCCGTTCAGGATGGAATACTTCAAGATCCTCCGCCTTTTCCCCTGTTCCTATGAATTTGATGGGCTTTCCTACAACACTCTTAAGGCTTAAAGCCGCTCCACCTCGGGTGTCCGAGTCGAATTTCGTGAGCATGACACCGGTAATGCCGACCTTCTGCTCAAACTCGTTTGCAATCTCGACAGCCTGCTGTCCGGTCATTGCATCCGCCACAAAGAGCGTTTCATCAGGATTGACCGCTTTTGCGATATTCTGGATTTCCCTCATGAGAGCATCATCAAGATGCATGCGTCCCGAGGTATCTATTATCACAGTGTCAATCAAATCATGTTTGGCCTTTTCCACCGCCCTGCGCGCAACTGTTACAGGATCCTTCTCCCCTGGCATCGTAAAGACGGGAACACCAACCTTCTGCCCAAGCAATTCAAGCTGTGTTATGGCTGCAGGCCGTACCAGGTCGGCGGCAACCAGCATTACGTTCCTGCCCTCTTTCTTAAGCCTGTATGCAAGCTTATGGCAGGCCGTGGTCTTACCAGATCCCTGCAGACCCATCATCAGAATGACGCTTGTGGTGTCTTTGCCCTTGAGATTGAGAGCATTGGACTTGTCATCACCCAGAAGAGCGACCATCTTGTCGTAAACGATTTTTGTGAACATCTGTCCTGGATCAACGGCCTTGAGAACCTTCTCTCCTACGGCCTCCTCCATTGTGGAGTTCACAAACCGTCTTACAACGCGCAGGTTGACATCAGCATCAAGCAGAGCCTGCTTGATTTCCTCAACAGCCTCTGAAATATTCTTTTCACTTATCTTGCCTTTCCCCGCAAGCGTCCGCATTATCGAGGAAAACCTGTTACTTATACTATCAAACATCTGCTTTTCCAATGTCACTAAGACAACATTTTAACTTATACATAAAATAATGGTTACTGTCAACAAAACGAGGAAAAAATGAGCACCTTGAAAACTTAAAAAAAGGCACAGGACAACTCCTGCGCCCAATAAAAGAAAAAGCAGTGCATCAATCAATTTCAACAGCCGTTTCATGTTCATCCAAAATAACCGGCTCTCCCTTTACTGATGCAATCTTGTAGCTGACGGTTGTCGATACTCCTGCTTCCATCTGGGTGACACCGAGAAGGCTTTCAGAGGCTGTTACCGTATGCTTGTTGTGGGTGATGATAATGAACTGGCTGCTCTTTCCAAAATCCTCAAGAACGCTTATGAAAAAACCGATGTTCCTATCATCAAGAGCTGCATCGATCTCATCGAGAATACAGAACGGGCTCGGCTTGACCATGTATGTGGCAAAAAGAAGCGCAACTGCGGTCATACTTCTCTCTCCGCCGCTCAATAAGCTCATGTTCGTAGGTTTCTTTCCAGGAGGCTGGGCAAAAATGTCGATACCGGTTGTCAGGACCTCATTCTCATCCTGAAGGCTGACCTCAGCAGTTCCCCCGCCGAAAAGACGCGTGAACATCTTTTGGAAGTTTGCAGAAATATCCTTGTAGGTCTTTAAAAACATCTCGACGCTTTTTGTCTGGATCTCTTCGAAAACCTTCACAAGATCCGCTTTTGCCTTGTATTCATCCTCCAGGTGCTTGGTATAGAAATCCAGACTGTTTTTGGCATCGGCAAATTCATCTTCTGCCATATAGTTGATATTCCCGGCACTTTCAAGCTCCTTGTTGACCTCTCTCAACTCGTTCTCGACAAGCTGCTGATTGAGATCCTGCTCAAAATACTCCTTATATTCGCCAAGGTTTCTGTTATATTTGTTGTAAAAGCTCTCATATAGATTCTTGATCATCTCATCAGCGTTGGAGATGTACAGTTTTTCCTTTTCCAGATCGCCACGGCTCTGCAGGATCGAACTGTTGAGATTGTCCTTGTCGTTACGCATCTTCTGCAAGGCAACAGCCTCCCCCTGCAATTCAGAAGCCATCCTGTCGACATTTTCGTTTGCTTCCGCCAGCTCACATTTGAGCCTTGCAATCTCCTCATCTTTTTCCTTGAGCTCCGCACTGGCCCTTACAACCTTGGTCCTCGCAAGATCCGCTTTGTCAATCGCATCCTGAAGATCGTAGTTTTTCTCTTCAACCTGGCTTCTGAGAGAATTCATCATCGCCTCGTTGCTTGAGATATTTGATCTGATATTCGCTTCCTGCAGGCTTATGTTCTTAACAGTTTCCTTTAGGGAATCGATCTCCTCACGCAGCTTCTGGTTCATTTCACGGGCCGACACGATGAAATTCCTGTTTGATTCTATCTCATTCCTGGCCTTCTGCTCCCCTGTTTCTATTTCCCTTTTCTTGCTTATAAGCCCTTCAGGAGAAAGAAGGGTATCGACAACAGGAGGTATGCTGTCCTTGTAATTATTGAAAAGTGCAATAAGATCGTCCAAACCGATGCGCAGGGAAGAAAGCATCTTATCCGCGGCTTTCGCCTTGTCTTGAGATTTCCTGATTTCCTCCAGATCCCCATCGATTTCCGATTTCAAGAGCCTCACCTTGGACAAAAAGTCATTTTCGGCATTTTCTTTTCTCTTGAGCGAAAACTCCGAACTTGTCTTCTCATCCACCTCGTTTATGAGGTTTTCAATGACAGACTTGAGCTCAAGGGAAAGATTTTCAAGCTCCTTATCCAGCTCAGCATTCCTATCCTCTCTCTTAAAAATCTCCGCCTCATTTGAATTAAGGGTAAGAGAGGCCTCTGCAACCATGCGGTTGGCGGTGCTTATCTGTTTAACAACCTCTTGCAAACGGTCCCGGTCGTCCTCTATCTTGTCCTTCAGCTCCTCAAACTGGGAATTTAGAACATCCACCTGGTTTTTCAATCCCTGAGCCTTTTCCCTGTAAGCCTTTTCATTTGCAGAAGCCTCAGAAAGCCTGTCTTGCAGGAAGGTGACACTGCTATAGGCGGTATTGATCTGACCGGAGATTTCAGTTGATTTAAGCCTGAGCTTGTTGACATTCTCGCTTTTAAGCCTGAACCGTTCATTCTGCTCGTTCAAATCATCGTCATAATTTTCTAATTTTTTGGACGCCTCCTCTATCTGGAGCTCCATTTTTGCTATGTTTTCCTGCCTTAGCTGCTTAACGGTTATAAAAGATTTCACCTTGCATGCATTAAGCTGTGCATCAAGTATCACCGAGCGCTTTTGAAGATCCTTATACTTGCGGCATTTCTCCGCCTGATCCTTTGTCCTGTTATATGTTCTTCTATATTGTGCGACAAGATCCTCTGCTTTTGATATGTTTTCCTCGGATTTCAATATCTTGTTCTGGGCTTCAGCACACTGCTGCTTGAACTTGGAAATTCCAGCAGCCTCCTCGAATATGTATCTTCGGTCCTCTGGCCTCATGCTGATGATCTGGTCAATCTTTCCCTGCTCAAGCACCGAATAAGCGGATTTACCGACACCCGTATCCATCAAAAGCTCTTTTATTTCCTTTAAAAGACACCTTTCCCTATTCAGATAGTACTCCGTGCTGCCACTGCGGAATATCCTTCTCTTTATCTCGATTTCCGCCGCGGGATGCTTAAGTTGCCCGTTGGAGTTGTCGATGGTAAGCGCAACCTCGGCAAATGGCATGGGTTTCCTCTTGTCATTTCCATTGAAGATGACATCCTCCATCTTGCTGGCCCTGAGAGTTTTCGTCCCCTGCTCTCCCAATACCCATTTTATTGCATCGACTATGTTGCTTTTCCCGCATCCATTAGGGCCCAGCAGAGTCGTTATGCCTTCTGCAAAATCAATATGGGTCTTGTCCGCAAAGGACTTGAATCCATACATATCAAGACATTTTAAGAACAAAGCTTGCAACTCCTTGAACAAAAATACTCGTTGATTATAGCATTTAAACATCGGATTATGGAAGAACTGGACCTTTTTGATGACAGTGAAAAAAATGAAGTGGTCATAGCCGGCGCAGATGAAGCGGGAAGAGGCCCCCTTGTGGGTCCTGTTGTCGCCGCATGCGTCGTGCTGCCAAAGGATTTCCCCTTTGAGGTGCTTAACGATTCAAAAAAACTCACAAAAGAACAAAGGGATGCGGCCGAAAAGATAATCAAGCAGAAAGCCGAGGCATGGGCAATAAGCGTAATAGATGAAAAGAAAATAGATGAGATAAACATCCTTAATGCCAGCCTTCTTGCAATGAAGGAAAGCTATTTGAAGATAAAAGACAAGCTCAGGATAGATGTTCTTATGGTGGATGGCAACAAAAAGCCGGATGTGGACATCCTGACTATGGCCGTGGTGAAGGGAGATGCCAAAATCCCAGAGATAATGGCAGCAAGCATCCTTGCAAAGACGGAACGGGACAGGATAATGGATATGTATGACGAAAAATGGCCTGAGTACGGATTTAAAAAGCACAAAGGCTATCCTACAAAAGAGCATCTTGAAATGATAAAAAAATACGGGCCATCACCGATAGCCCGCAAAACCTTTCATGTAAAAGGGACAGCTCTCAATCCTCCTGCTGATCCTGATCTTTTCTGACAAACCTGGGAGTTTTCTTCGTCCCGTTCATCTTTATGTAATCGAGAGACTTCTGCAGTTCCTTGACGAAAGCCCCAAGATCCTCTTGATAGACAAGGACCGACTGCCTTATGAACCTGCCCTCCGTATCGGTAGGTCTGGATTCTACGATATTGAGGTAGAGATCCCCATATACGTTTTCCTTGACATTGAAAAAATAGGTCCTGTCATCCCTTACGACCTTAGACGAAAAAACTTCTCCACGCTCACCCATTACAGGCTCCTCCTGATAAATCTGATATAGCAGGTATTTCACCGGCAGAGAAAATATAGCAGAAAAAAGATGGGCTATCAATATTGGGTATTCCAATTTAATGGCTACATAACTTTCTTCCTAGAAATAAAATGGATTTTAATGTATAAATCAGTATCAGATATTGATAAGGGATAAAAATGAATCTTCTGCTTCTTTTTTGTGCGTTGGTGATAGCCCTGGCTGTATTTGGAACGCGTTTTTCCGCAAAATCCGGAATTCCAACCCTTCTGATATTCATCGTACTGGGCATGATTGCCGGATCGGACGGCATCCTTAAAATAGAATTCAACGATTATGGCATATCTGAGAAGATCTGCTCGGCCGCTCTGATATTCATAATGTTCCACGGCGGATTCGGCACAAAATGGTCGATGGCAAAGCCTGTTGCCCTGAAAGCAATACTTCTCAGCAGCGTAGGCGTTGTTCTGACAGCCTTTTTCACCGGACTTTTCTGCAATTTGGCATTGGGGCTCAGCCTTTTGGACTCCTTGTTGATAGGCTCGGTTCTATCCTCAACCGATGCGGCTACGGTCTTCTCAATATTGAAGAGCAGAAAACTCTCTCTGAAATACAACACCTCATCCCTTTTGGAGCTTGAAAGCGGAAGCAACGACCCTACCGCTTATATGCTTGTCACAATATTCATCATGCTCAAACAGAATCCGGGAAGCGTTACTGCCTGGTACCTAGTTTACAGCATTTTCGCACAGATTGCATTTGCCTTCCTGATAGGTGTCGGTATGGCATATGCCATTTTCCACATATTGAAGCATTTCAGCTTCTCTTCCGGTTTTGAACCACTTCTGATCCTCGCTGCATCCATTGCCTCCTATGCTTTATCCGCTCTTGTTGGAGGAAACGGGTATCTGAGCACATACATAACGGGAATAATACTTGGAAACAAGGAGATAGATCATAAGAAAGAGCTAGTCAACTTCTTTGATACTTTCGAAGGAATGATGCAGATACTCATTTTCTTCCTTTTAGGGCTTTTGAGCTTTCCAAGTCAGCTTGCAGGGGTTGCCCCAAGAGGGCTTCTGGTAGCCTTGTTCATGACATTCATCGCAAGGCCTTTGGTGGTGTTTCTCATTATGACTCCGTTCGGCTCGAAATTCGCCCAGCAGCAGGTCATATCTTGGGCAGGACTCAGAGGGGCATCATCAATTGTTTTTGCGATCGTTGTGACAGTTTCCGAAACATTTACCGCAGGCTCAATCTTCAACATCGTATTCTTCGTGGTGCTTTTTTCTATAATGCTTCAAGGAACGTTCTTACCGCTCATATCCAAAAGAACCGGGATGATCGATGAGAAAGGAGACGTACTCAAGACCTTCAACGACTACGAGGAGGTTGAGAACATCGAGTTTGTACCGATGCATCTCGATGGTGCAAACAGCTGGGTGAACAGAAAAATAAAGGATATCACCCTTCCTCCAAGCACGATCATAGCTGCTATCGAGAGGGATGGACAGCCCCTTGTCCCGCGTGGGGCAACCGAGCTTAAAGAGAACGATCAGATCATCCTCGGCATAGAAAAGCCTTCTATCAAGACAAACATAGACCTGCACGAACAGACTATAAATGAGGATGATCCATGGTGTGGAAAGATGCTGAAGGACATAAACCTTCCTAAAGGACTTGTGCTGATAATAATCAGAGATGGAAAGAACATCATTCCTTCCGGGGATACACTGATAGAAGCAAACGATTGTCTTGTTATCAACTACGGAGACTAAGGGCCTAAGGGATGCCGGCAAAAGTTAAAACAAATAAAAAAGCTCCATTTCTGGAGCTTAAGCGTCCGACGGGAATCGAACCCGCATCTTCAGCTTGGAAGGCTGAGGTAATAGCCATTATACAACAGACGCGCAACGCTTAGGATATTAACCAAATTGTTGCTTTACGGTCAAGTGGTTTTGATATTTTTTTTTTCAATGATTGCAAGTTTTTCCTTTACGGCTATAATATCCGGTGATGAATGGATTATTAGAAAGATACGCGGATGTGATACTACACTCCGCATTGAAAATCAACAAGGATGATATTTTAGCAATAAATACAGAAGAGGAAAATCTTCCACTTGCACGCATCATCGCCCAAAAAGCCAAGATTATTACAGGAAACGGCTCTTATCTCATGATACTTGATCATGGAAAGAAGACAGATGTCACTGAAATATACTCTGATTATCTGATACAAAAGCAGCCCACACTTTTTATCTATCTCCAGACATTTTTTCCTTATGGAGAAATCGATGATATGGAAAAGGAGCTGGAAGCAAGACAGATACAGCAGTTCAGACATCTGGCTTCCCCTCTTTTTCTTCCAAAGCCTGAGATCCCGTTTGTGACCGTTCCCGTCCCCTCCGCTTCCTGGGGACGTGCCATGGATCAATATGAAGGGGACGAGAGGCTTTCATCTGTAGTGATATCAGATCTTCTCAGACTTGATGAGGAGAATCCGGAAAAACTCAATGATGAGATGCTTGAAATGAATCCTTATGATTTGGATAATCTAAACTCTGAAAGTCAAAAGCGTCATGTACGGGTAACCTCTTATGACGGGATGACCGATCTGAAATTCGATTTTGCCCAAAACAGCCTTTTTTCATCAAATCTGAGCTCTACAGAAGCAGGTAGAAAATTCTGTCCGTCAATCTTTTCTTCCTCATATTTCAGGGCTGTGGAAAAAAAGAGCGCAAATGGACGTGTGTCAGTAACAAAACCTTTCCTGCTTTTTGGCAGGCAGATTGGAAGTCTTACACTGTTCTTTGAAAATGGACGCGTGAGCAGCTTTGAGACTGACGAGGAAAGTGCAGAGCTTTTCAATTATTTTCTCTCTCTTGATCCTCAAAACGCTTTTCTTGCAGAAATATCAATTGCTGAAGAGAGCAACAATGCAAACAGCATCCCCTACTTTGCATATCCCGAGTGGGATCGCATGAGAACCACACATATCACATTAGGCTGTCCAAAGCCCGAATGCCTTGGTCACAAGGATGAAAAAGAAGCCGATCAAGATGGCATTGCCTCATCCATATGTTATCTCAGCCTTCCGATAGGATGCGATGAGCTTGAGATACGCGTGCATGATGATAATGGAGATGAAACCGTGCTTTTTGAGGACGGGCTCATTGCAGAAAATTACTAAAACCGGAAGCCGAACCCCAATGTGAACTGCATATCGCTTTTTGTGCCTGAGCTTTTTAGGTTGTCCTTATTGATCACAGTCTTGACTCCTAAAGAGCCTTTCAGGCTAATATGCTTGGTAAAATCATAGCCACCATTGAGAGAAATATAGATCGTATGGCTTGCTGAATCCTTATTTTCTGCATCTTCCCCGCTGGTTCCATACTCTCCTCCTGGGCCAGTACTGTCGGTTGGAGTGTGCATTCCATCTCCCTCCATCTCTGCCCATCTTGTCAAAGGACCAAAGGCTCCATGGCACATGTAGAAAAGTTCTGTGGAAACATTCCAACCACGATAGCTCTCATATCCCAAAACCAAATCGCATACGATTGCATCCCCTCCGAATGGATATCCCAAGAAAAGAAGGTCGTATTTGCCCTTGTCCGATGAAACGTATTCACGGAACCCTGCTATAAACGAATTACCATAGGTGGTATCATTTTCTTCACTGGCCATACCTCTGTCCCTTAAATAAAGATATGGATCGGTGTAGGCAACCTCCATATTGCCGAAAAAACGCCCCTTTTGCTGAGGGAAAGACAATTTCATCCCAACCATATATCCTAGAGCGTTCGGACTATTGCTTCCAACACCTCCCGATTCCCTTTCTATGAAAGGAATGGCCAGATCATCCATTACTATTTGAAAATATAGGTTCATGCCTTTTGCAGCAGCAATATCAAGCTCTGCCGACAGTATCGAATTTGCATATTGCTTAAGGTAATGGTTATGAAAAAGGAGAAGAGGAGAAAAGATTCTCAAATCCAGGTGGTTTTCCTCATTCTGATATAGCACAGCCTCGGTTATGGCAAAAGTGAGCGACCCGCTCATCCTCCATTCGATCCTATGGGCCATATACATGCTCAGCCCCTCAAGCTTATCCTGCTGTGTAAAATTCGGATGAAAAGAAACAATGGAATCACCTTCATCACGATAGAAATAATTCATTGGATGCACTAAGAAGCTCGATATGAATGAATACTTGAAAGAATTGGAATAACCGGAGAACTTGATCATGTCATGGTAAGGCACATGATCTGAGAAAATAAAGTTACCACTCTGTCCCGGCCCCCAACTGATTGCAGTTCTTCCGAGCATGAAATTCCATCCGTTCCCGCCGAAAGTGAACACAGCCTTATCAGGGACATTCACACTTGTATCCTTTGTGGTTACAGGCGGAATTATGATCAGATTCGAAAAAACATAGGTTTTTTCAAAAAGTGAAGTGTCGGTGATGTTCCTCACATAGCCGATTGAGGGATTTATATACATGTTGATGCAGTTCGAGATTCCCATTGAAAGATTTGCCTGAAGCATCGGCTCAGGAAGCCTGTACCTTGGGATACCCCAGTCGCTGAAAAGAGGGAAATCCGCGATATTCGTTCTCGCATAGAGCTCGATATTCCCTTTTATATCTGCAGAAAAAGAAAGATTGTTCTCAACATCCTTAGGCTCCATTATTTGAAGGATATCCATTATCCTATCATACAGGATTTGGGACGGATAATCGAAATCGGAAACATCCAGACGGCTGAGCATCAGATCTATTTCATCCCTTGTATATGGGGATGAAGTGGATGGAAGGGACAGGCCTTGATGGATATACAGATCAGTGATGAGTTTGAAAACCTCATCGGAAGAAAAGTATATGCTCTGACTGTTGGAGAAAGAAAAAGAGACAGAAAAAAACAAGAGCAGTGCGATAATCAGTATTCTTTTCATCATCATCCCCTTCCATTAAAAACTAAAAGTCCTTCTGATTGAAATCTGATATCAGCTTCAGGCCCTTTAATGTATGAAGCCCGTCAAGCTCGTCTATGCGTGGAATAAGCGGGGAGATCGTTTTAGACAATCCTCCTGTTGCTATGACAAACATATGAACATCCAATTCAGCTTCCATCTTCCTTATCATCGCATCTGCAAGACCGGCATATCCATACATTATCCCAGAACGGATCGAATCACAACTGTTCCTGCCCAACGATGAGTCTGGAATTTTTAATTCAACCTGGGGAAGCTGGGCTGTATTGCCGAAAAGTGAATTGACCGCGGTGATGAGACCGGGCGCAATTGCCACCCCGACGACATCTCCTTTTCCATCAACAACGCTGAAAGTGAGGGCCGTGCCGAAATCCATGGTCAACACACACCGATCTGGATACTTGTTATGGGCACATGCAAGATTGCATAAAATGTCCGAACCAAGCTCCTGCGGGATGGAAGCCTTGTTGAGTCCTGTCTCGACTTCATTAGTGACAACAAGCGGCTCGGCATTGAAAAGGCGCTTAAGGATCTTTACGACGGCCCGCGTCAAATTCGGCACGACAGAAGAAAGCACAACCCGGTCGACAGAAGAAAAATCCAGACCGGATTGCTTTAATAAAGACTGGAATATGACAAAATACTCATCCCCTGTCTTCTTTTGATCGGAATATATCCTGAAAGAATCGAGAAAATAATCACCATCATTTACGCTTATGACGATATTCGTATTTCCGATATCGACAAGAACGATCATCAGAGGAGAACCACCTTCTTCAAATCTTTATATGCCTTCTGCCTGAGCGCATTGACTCCTTCATCCTCGAGATAGGAATCGAAATTGGTCATTCTGTCGATAATTCCGTCAGGAGTGAATTCAATTATTCTATTTGCAACCGAATCAACAAACTGGTGATCATGGGAATTGAACATTATCATGCCTTTGAATTCTATGAGCCCGTTGTTGAGAGCCTGGATAGCCTCAAGATCAAGGTGGCTGGTCGGTTCGTCAAAAATCAGGCAGTTTGCACCTTCAAGCATCATCTTTGCAAGCACCACCCGAACCCTTTCGCCTCCAGAGAGAACCTTGCAGTTCTTTAAGGCCTCGTCGCCGGAAAAGAGCATTCTTCCCAAAAACGATCTGACATAAGTGTCATCGTCTTCCTTGCTGTACTGCTGAAGATAATCCGTTATGGACTCATCCTCCTTGAACATCCTGCTGTTATCCTTCGGAAAATATGAAAGGCTTGTTGTAACTCCCCAAGTAAACTCTCCGGAATCGGCTTTCATCTCTCCTGCAAGAATTTGGAAAAGTACGGTTTTTGCAAAATGGTTCGGACCTACAAATGCTACCTTGTCGGTAGGATTGATAGTCAAAGTGAGATTATCTAAAACCTTTTCACCATCTATCATTTTGCTCAGTCCTTTTATTTCAAGACAGTTCTTGCCAATTTCCCTATTTGGCTTGAAAGCGACATACGGGAACCTCCTGCTGGATGGTTTTATATCGTCGATCGTAAGCTTGTCTATGAGCTTCTTGCGGCTTGTCGCCTGTTTTGCCTTAGCCACATTCGAGCTGAAGCGCTGGATGAATTCCTTAAGCTCTGCAATCTTTTCATCCCTTCTCTTCTTCTCATCCTTCATCTGCTTGAGTGCAAGCTGGCTGGACATGTACCAGAAATCGTAGTTGCCGACATAAAGCTGGATCTTTCCAAAGTCGATGTCACAGATGTGTGTGCAGACGCTGTTTAAAAAATGCCTGTCATGGCTGACAACAATAACGGTATTGTTAAAATTCTCAAGATAATCCTCAAGCCAATGTATGGATTCCAGATCCAAATGGTTTGTAGGCTCATCGAGCAGAAGTATGTCAGGGTTTCCAAAAAGAGCCTGGGCAAGAAGAACACGAACCTTGAGGTTATCTTCTATCTCATCCATCCTCTTATCATGAAGCGCGGTCGGAATTCCAAGACCGTCGAGCATCTGAGCCGCATCGGCCTCCGCTTCCCAACCGCCCAATTCGGCAAACTCCCCCTCAAGTTCCGCAGCTCTAAGCCCGTCCTCTTCGCTGAATTCGCTCTTGGAGTATATCTCCTCACGTTCCTTCATGACCTGATAAAGTTTTTTGAAGCCCATTATGACAACATCAAGAACCCTGTATTCATTGAATGCAAAGTGATCCTGGCGCAAAGTGGTCATCCTTTCTCCAGGAGTTATGATTATCTCTCCCGTATCCGGTTCTATTTCCCCCGAAAGAATTTTCAGAAATGTCGATTTTCCTGCACCGTTGGCACCGATTATCCCGTAGCAGTTTCCAGGTGTGAATTTAATATTCACTTCCTTGAACAAAACCTGCGTACCATATGAAAGAGAAACATTAGAAGCTGTAATCATCCATCCAATCCTGTTTAATTTGTTTTCTTGTTTTCCAAAAGGGAACCAGCTTTGTAATGATAACAGAAGCGGCACTTTTTGCATAGCAAGGCAAAAAAAAAGCTTCCGCTTGGGGAAGCCTTATAGTCCCTAGGGGAATCGAACCCCTATTTAGAGACTGAGAATCTCCTGTCCTAACCATTAGACGAAGGGACCAGAGCTAGCTGGGATGGAGGGATTCGAACCCCCAAAGGCAGAACCAGAATCTGCAGTGTTACCATTACACTACATCCCATCAACACCTAGGCTATACTAGAGGAAATATAACAAAAGGTCAATGCGGTTTTGGGAAAAAATATAAAAAAATAGCGTCCTTGCATAAGGACGCCCATCTCAGAATTTCTTAAATGCGGTTACCCGTGCTGATGCACTTACATCAAGTGCATCATGATAACCATCCGAAAGATATCTGTATGCAAGCCCTGCAATCATCGCCCCGTTGTCTGTGCACAACTTCAAAGAAGGGAAAGTCACAGTGTAGCCTTCCTTCTCCAATTCCTTAAGCTCGCTTCTCAAAAGGGAATTTGCAGCAACCCCTCCTCCTGCGCTTACCCTCGTCAGTCCAGTATCTTTTAAAGCGATACGCACTCTCTTCATCAAAATTCCAACAGCCTGTCTCTGGAAAGAGGCCGCAATATTTTCCTTGCTGTCTGTTTTTCCCGGAACAAGAAAGCGGTCCTTCTGGTTTATCACAGCAGTCTTAAGACCGGAATAGCTCATATCATATGGATGTTCCTTTCTATCCATAGACGGGCCGGGGAAATTGAAGGCCAGAGGATCTCCCTGTTTACTCAAACGATCTATTACAACCCCTCCCGGATAGCCGAGATCATAAAACTTGGCAACCTTGTCAAAAGCCTCTCCTATTGCATCGTCGATCGTAGTTCCGAGAACATCGACCTTGTCGTAGGATTCGACCCTGGAAATCACAGTATGCCCACCTGAAACAAGAATACCCAAATAGGGATATTCAAGAGGATTTTCTATCTGGGAGGCATAGAGGTGTCCTCGTATATGATCTATTCCGATAAATGGAACTCCAAGCGTTGCCGCCAGTGCCTTACCATAATTTGTTCCCACTAATAAAGATCCCAGTAAACCGGGTCTGTTTGTAAACGCGACTGCATCCAAATCTGTCATCACAAGGCCAGCCTGCTTCACCGCTGCCGCCACAACCTGTTCTATCCATTCGGTATGGAGCCTGGATGCAAGCTCGGGCACAACCCCCTGATATGGCTTATGCAATTCAATCTGGGTGGCTATGACATTGCTCAGAATATCATGTCCGTCCTCAACGACAGCAGCACTGCATTCATCACAGCTAGTTTCAATACCTAATACTTTCATAAGCTCTTCCTCATCTGATTGAAGACAAAGGCCTCGTAGGAAGCAGTCGAAGAATCCTCAAGGAATTTCTCAATGTTTTCCGCACTCATCTTGCTCGAGAAGATATAATCATAAACCTCGTTTGTCCAAGACAATCCCACCTGAACCGCCTTGTTTGAAGCTTTTTCTCCGGAATCGATCCGTAAAACGACGGAAGGCGTCTCATGGGAAAGGATATTATTCAAATCATATTTGCTCACAACGTCCTCCTATCTAAAGAAATTATTATTCAAAAGGCTCCGGGTCAACACTATTTTATACAAAAAGACCGCAATCAAATGCGGCCGTCCGGATAAAAATCTAAAAACCTAAGCCAAAGATGGGAATTGAACCCGCGACCTGCTCATTACGAGTGAGCTGCTCTACCACTGAGCTACTTTGGCAATAAAAAAACCGTTTCAAACCATATAACGGATGGATTCTTTATACCGTTAATAATGGAAAATGTCTAGTGGGAACAAAATGATTTTATCTTATATGATAATGTGGAAACGGGGACAAAACCATTACTGTGTTTTTGCATCTGCTTGCTCCTCCACTTTTGAAAGCATGTATACAACATAGAAACCTGCAGATAACAGCAACAGACAGAGTAAAATCATCAATCCGGAAGGAAATCCGGAATATATCTCTTTCAATGAGGCAAGCAAAAAGCCAAGAATCATCATAAATGACGGCTTGGGATACTTGCTCATCGCAAGCTGCAAAAGCTTTGTAAGAGCTAAAATACCGACGATAAGACCTATTGAAATAGGAAGCAAAAATAAGAAATCATAGCTGTCGAGGGCTTTGATTATAGGCTCATACAGCCCCAACACAAGCAATAGATAACTTGTGGATATTCCAGGCAGTACAAGTCCTATTGAAACAAGCACTCCTCCAAGAAACTGGAAAAGCAGTCCTGAAATGGACGAAGACCCTTCTGTGGGAAAAAGTCCTTCAGGAATATATGCGATTGAAAAAACGACTATTGCACCCAGCAGAATCCAAAAAAGTGAAATAAAATCGAATCCTTTGCTGCCTGCCTTCTTCACCATCATCGGTATTGTACCCAGCACAGCTCCAAGAAACAGATAACTCATCTGCAGAGAATAGCGGGTTATAAGCATCTCCAAAGGTTTTGCAACAAGAATGATTCCTAAAAGAGCTGACAATGTGAATACAGCAAGAAACTTGAATGCTTCAGCTCTTTTGCTTTTTACAAACAAATCAGGCACAGCATCGATCAGCCTGTCGTATATTCCTAAAATCATTGCCATCGATCCACCAGAAACACCTGGAACCATCATTGAAGATCCAACAACAAAAGCCTTTACCACCGTTTTAAACATGAACAAAATACTACAATATGGAAATAGCTTTGAAAAGTATCATAAATATTCATCCAAAACAATAAACAACAAGTATTAGTAATTATCTTGGAATGATGATTGAACAAGATGCAAAAAAACAGCATGGCCAGCTAGGACCATGCTGCATTTTTTTTCAGAAACCCTGAAGATTACTTATCTCCCGCGATAGCTGCCTGAGCAGCAGCAAGACGGGCGATAGGAACTCTGAACGGAGAACAAGATACGTAATTGAGACCTACCTGCTGACAGAAAGCAATTGTCTTTGGATCTCCACCATGCTCACCGCAAATTCCAAGCTTAATGTCCGGGCGGGAGGATCTGCCAAGTTCGGCTGCCATCTTGACAAGCTTTCCAACGCCATCGAAATCTATTGTCGCAAACGGATCGTAATCATAGAACTGCTTGTCGGGATCGCCCACGTAATGACCTAAGAAAGATGCAGCGTCATCGCGGGAGAAGCCGCATGTCATCTGTGTCAGATCGTTTGTTCCGAAGCTGAAGAACTCCGCTTCTCTTGCAATCTCATCAGCTGTTATGGCGGCACGAGGAACTTCGATCATCGTTCCGATCTTGTACTCTACCTTCATATGCTGTTCCTCGAACACCCTGTCAATGACGGCTTCAGCCTTCTCCTTGCAGTAATGGAACTCCTTCCAAATTCCTACAAGAGGAATCATGATTTCAGGATGCACATCCACTCCCTGCCTCTTTACGTCGATTGCAGCCTCGATTATCGCCCTGACCTGCATCTCCAGAATCTCAGGATAGATTATGGCAAGACGGCAACCTCGGAAACCAAGCATAGGATTGAATTCATGCAAGCTGTTGATCTTCTGTGCAATCTCCTCTGCAGAAATTCCAAGCTGAAGCGCCATCTCATGACGCGAAGTATGATCGTTCGGCAAAAACTCATGAAGAGGAGGATCGAGAAGCCTGATTGTGACAGGAAGGCCGCCGAGTTCCTTGAATATTCCTGCAAAATCGCTTCTCTGCATCGGAAGAAGCTCTGCAAGTGCAACTTCACGTTCCTTTGTGTTGTTTGCAAGGATCATCTTTCTCATCGAGATGATTCTCTGGCCACCAAAGAACATGTGTTCGGTCCTGCAAAGTCCAACACCTTCGGCACCAAGCTGAACAGCATGGCGGGCATCTGCAGGAGTATCAGCATTAGTCCTTACACCCATTGTCTTTATTTCATCGACATATGTCATGAATTTCTTATAATTCTGGAAGAGCTTGGACTCAGATTCCCTCATCGAACCCTCAAGAACCTGCATGATTTCGCTTGGCTTTACAGGAATCTTCTGAGCATATACAGCACCGGTGAATCCGTCGATGGACATGTAATCCCCTTCATTGAGAAGAATACCTCCAACTTCAAGAGTCTTCTTTATCTCATCCACATGTATTTCACCGCAGCCGCTGACACAGGGGCATCCCATTCCACGGGCAACAACCGCAGCATGGCTGGTCATGCCTCCGCGACAAGTGACGATTCCTCGCGAAACCGCCATTCCTCCGATGTCCTCAGGGCTTGTTTCAACTCTAACAAGAAGAACATCCTTTCCTTCTGCAGCTGCTTCTTCCGCTTCCTTAGCAGTGAAATAAATCTGACCGCAGGCTCCTCCCGGACTGGCATTGAGACCATGCGTGGCTTCCTTACATCCGAGATCACGGATGACCTTGTTGTCAAGAATCGGGGCAAAGAGCTTATTGAACTCGCCTGCAGGGACCCTGCTTACTGCGGTCTTCTTATCAATCAAGCCCTCTTCCACCATCTCGACCTGGCTTCTGAGCCAGCTGAAAATCGTCCTCTTACCATTTCTGGTCTGAAGCATGTAAAGCTTGCCTTCCTGAATGGTGAATTCAAGATCCTGCATATCTCTATAATGCTTCTCAAGCGTGGTCCTGATTGTGCAAAGCTGCTCATAGACCTGTGGATTGACCTGTCGGAGAGTGTCTATTGTCTGAGGGGTTCTGATTCCTGCAACAACATCCTCGCCCTGGGCATTCATCAAATACTCACCATAGAACTCGTTTTCACCGGTTGAGGGGTCACGGGTAAAGGCAACACCTGTTCCGCTTGTATCGCCCATGTTGCCAAAAACCATGCACTGGACGTTTACAGCTGTTCCAAGGAGCCCACGAATGTCATTCATGAGCCTGTATTTGATCGCCCTTTCATTATTCCAGCTTCTGAAAACCGCATCTATTGTCTTGAAAAGTTGATATTCAGGATCTGTGGGGAAATCTTCGCCTGTACTCTTTTTGTAGATGATCTTATAGCGCTTGATAACTTCCTTAAGATTATCAACATCAAGCTCGGTATCAAAATGTTTTCCGTTCTCATCCTTTACAGACTGGAGCGCATATTCGAATTTTGAATGAGGTACTCCCATTACAACATCGCCGAACATCTGAATGAATCTCCGATAGCTGTCCCAGGCAAATCGCTCGTTACCGGTCTTATCAATCAGGGCCTGAAGGGAATCTGGATTGAGACCAAGATTCAAAACGGTATCCATCATACCCGGCATACTCTGGGCCGCACCGCTTCTTACGGACACAAGCAACGGATTCTTCCTGTCTCCGAGTTTTGCTCCCTGCATTTTCTCAAGTTTTTTAAGATTATCCAGCACTTGGTCCCGCATACCTTCGGGGTAAGCACCGTTATGTGCGTCAAAATATGCACATGCCTCTGTCGTGATCGTGAATCCGGGAGGTACCGGAAGTCCGATGCTGGTCATATCGGCAAGATTGGCACCCTTGCCTCCGAGAAGAGCTTTCATATCGGCGCTGCCTTCTGCACTGCCAGCGCCAAAAAAATACACATACTTCTTTTTTTCTGTTTTACTCATTTAAAAACCTCAAAAGCTTTTATATCCAAATCATCTTATCATGAAGGATGGATATAGACAAGAAAGAAAAGGTAATTACTTGTACTATAAAGCAATATTAATGTATTTTGAAACAGGGTTCCATTTTTGTCATTGTATGTTTTTATTCCTATGCAATAAGAAAAAATAACATAATGCAACATAAAAAGACATTTTGAGCCCATTTTTATCCTATTATTCTGTAAGCATTTATTTTCTACATATTTTCCATATTATGTCAGAAATAAGCTATTTTTTTCTAAAAACGTACCAAAAACGTACCAGTGATATCAATCGAGGGAACATGGATATCATCATCAAAAAAGAACATTTACACTTTCCAAGACATAACATCCAGTCAAAAGGAAATGGCTCTCATGCAGCTTGTGTCGGATGCCGAAAACAGCCGCAATCTGTTGATGCAGAGCCAAAGCGCAAATGCCGCGTTTATTAAAAATCAGCCGGAGTCTACATGGGGCAAGATTTTATCCGGCGCAACGCCTGAAAAGATAAATGCACGGATGAATGAACTGCGAGAAAGCTTATGCGCCATAAACATGGTATCTCTTGCCGAAGCCATAGCATATCAGGAAATGGGAGAAACCGAAGCGGCAAAGGTAAGTTTGGAGTATTACGCAAAGTTCATCCAGAGAACCTATCTTGAAACAAAGGAATTCGTTGAGAGGCTGGACATGATTGACCCGTCACCGGAAAATTATTGGACGCAAAAGCTGCCCGAGATAGAGAACCGAATCTTTGCGTTGCCGAGCAATAGCCCTACACTGTGTTTGGAGGAACAGAAAGATGAGCCAGAAACTTTGAAAAATAAAAAGTGTCAGCGTCCGCTACCGGAAGGGTACAAGTATAAATACTGCGAGCACTGCCGTAGCGAACGGGCGCAGAAAATAAAAAACGCTGGAAAAGCGACGCTGGGCGTCGCAGTAATGGTTGTTGGTACTGCCGTTACCGTTATAACCAAAGGAAATATCAATCCAAACAAAAAATAAGCCTTTATTATAGTAAAGAACAATATTGATTGAACAGGAACAAGAGGTTGCTGATTAGATGACACACGGAAGAATCACTATTATAACCGGATCACCCGGGACGGGTAAAAGCACTGTGGCTGATAAAACGGCTATGGAATCGGATATGGAGAAGTCCGTTTGTATTAGGACAGATGATTTCTTTCACTATCTCAAAAAAGGTGCAATCCCTCCACATTTGCCGGAGTCAAACGCACAAAACGGTGTGGTGATTGAAGCGTTTTTGGAGACTGCAAAACGATTTGTCAGAGGCGGCTACGATGTGTATGTAGATGGGATTGTCGGTCCGTGGTTTTTAGAGCCGTGGCTGAGGGCAGCACGCGAAGGATATGATGTGCATTACATTGTGCTGCGAGCTTCCAGAGAAATAACACTGAGACGCGCAGCGGAACGGTCGAAGTTGGATTTGAAAACTAACACCGAGTTAGTAGAAGTCATGTGGGAACAGTTCTGCGATTTAGGGAAATACGAAGCAAATGTAATTGATACAACTAATCAGACTGTTCCTAAAACAATCGAAAGCATCAAGGCACACCTGAAAAGCGGACAAAACCGTATCAAGTGAAAGGAGGCACCCGAAGCATGAAGCAGCGCACCTATATTGCAATCAAAAAGACATTTTGAGCCCATTTATATCCTATTATCCTGTAAGTACTTATTTTCTACATATTTTCCATATTATGTCAGGAATAAGCTATTTTTTCCCAAAAACGTACCAGTGATATCAATCTATGGGACATGGATAGCATCAAAAAAAGGACACTTCTATCATCCAAGACATACCATCCAGCCAACTGGCAAACCATAGAAATCCTCAGCAGAAATTCAGTCCTGAATGAACCACCGCGAGGCAGAGCCATCACGGTATCCTACTAAAGCGGCGCCTCTCGTGTGGGGAAGTTGAGATACAGCTGTTTGTACTCCTTCTCCTTCCCCTGGTTCTTTACATATTGACGTATCACGCTCTCACTTCCGCTCTTCCCCTCACTCGACACGAAATGGTATATGAGATTCGATACGTTGTGTACTGAATGTATGTATCCGCTCTTTTCTTTCATCTGGCACCGCCCTTCACCCTAATTCTAGGGTTCAGGCTTCCCCGGCGCAAGCACCGGGGTATTAAACCCACCGCTCCGGTGGCTGCACGTCTCGCCACCTACACGAATAAACTTTACAAGTTTTTTTCTACAAGCTCTCTTGGAAATTGCATTCTGCTTTGAAGATACAACTGTATTGCCATTTTAACAGTTCCTTTAATCCCACCATAGATACCAAACAGTAGACTGCCTCAGTACATCGGCAAAAGCACCCACAGTGCCATACTCCTGCACTTGGTCAATCACGTCAGGGCAAAAGCCATACAGTTCCATCGCCACCCACATGGCCTCTTTCTCGGAAACAGGAGCTGGAAGTAGGAATTCCAATTCGTCATGGCTCATAGCAGCGGGCATCGCCCCATGTTGCTCAAACCAATATTTCGTAACTGCCATTAACTCCGGCGTGTTAGGACATTCATTCCAGCCACCAAAGGGCAGATAGGCAAAAATCTCCCAAGGATTCTTCACGGGGATTTTAGCCAG
>CASDPA010000022.1 GCA_949282255.1 uncultured Spirochaetales bacterium | reverse complement strand
TGTTACACCTACGATTATCGGACAGGTTTTCATTTTTATGTATAGCTAAAGCTTTCCGGAACCTCCGTTCGAAACGGAGGTTTTCGTTGCACAAAAAAAGATGATGGCTTGATACAATCCACCATCCACAAGGTCAGGCGGGCTTCCCCTGACCTTTTTTCATGGATATCAGGGATGAAGACGCGGCTGCTCAATCACCATTGTAAATAAGCCATTCGGTTTTGATGAAAAGAGTTCTTTCCGTATCCAGCTTTCCAAAATGAACAAGAAAAACCCCGCTTTTGGCATCCACCACTTCCTTGATAACTCCAAAGCCGAGCGTAGGATGGTTTATCTTACATCCGGCAGAAACGGATTCCGTAACCTCAGAATACATCTCTTCCATTGAAACGATACGCCGGGTTTCTTCCACCAGGTCATCGGGCAATTCGACAACATAATCCAAATCCACACGCTCGCAGTCGAAAATGAAGCGCGACGGGCATTTCATGCCTACGGAATGATGGAAGCCTTCGGAATCCGAAAGAAACAGCCTGTTCTTCGCCCTGGTGAAGGCAACATAGGCTATCCTCCTCTCCTCTTCCAAATCATATCTGTTGACTGCCCTTGAAGACGGCAGGATACCCTCGCTCATCCCGCAGACGAAAACAAAGGGGAACTCCAGGCCTTTTGCCCCATGGATCGTCATCAGCTTCACAGCATCCTTATCATCATAGTCATCGCCTGTCGTATATAGCGCGATGCTTGAAAGATAATCCTCGAGCGTCACAGCCTCTCCGGCTTCGCTTTCAAACCAGGCAACCGATTGGCGCAGTTCCGCAAGGTTGTCCAGCCTTTCGTCATCCCCTGCCGCCTGAAGGGCTGCCTCATAACCGGATATCCTCAATGCATAATCGAGCAACTTGCCGGGCATTACTGTTTTGACCATCTTCCTCATCGTTGCCATCAGATCCCAGAAACCGGCTATCTCAGCATTGGAAAACAATGGGGTCCCGACAAGATTGCCAAAAGCCTCAAACAATGTGCAGCCATCCGCGGATGCCTTCTTTTCCAGAGCAGCCAGACGCTTTTTCCCCATACCCCGCCTCGGCTCGTTCACAACCCTCTTGAAAGACAAGTCATCCCCATACAGGGCAAGCCTCAGATAACAGATCGCATCCTTTATCTCCTTGCGCCCGTAAAAAGCCACTCCTTGGTAAATACGATAAGGGATTTTTCGGCGCACCAATGCTTCCTCTACGGATCTGGTTAAATAAGAAGCCCGATATAAAACCGCCGAATCGGACCAGGCAGCACCGGCTGCATGAAGCGCTTCAACCTGTGCTGCGATCCATGCGGCTTCCTCCTCTGCGGACTTTCCATGGAAATATACGGTCCTTCCCATGGCATCCCTTATAGGCAAAAGCTCCTTTTCAAAACGGAACCGGTTATGCTTGATGAGGGTATTTGAAATGCCCAGGATTTCCTTTGAAGACCTGTAATTTTTGGAAAGAACGATGGTTTTCGTATCCGGATGCCTTTCTGTGAAACTCAAAATATACTTCGGATCCGCACCACGGAACGAATATATCGTCTGATCAGGATCGCCTACCACAAAAAGGTTATTATGATAACCGGAAAGCGTCTCGGCAAGTGTCAATTGCGTCCGGCTTACATCCTGGAACTCGTCGACCATGACATACTCAAGCCTTTTCTGCCAGCCAAGCCTTACGGAGGGATGGTTTTTCAAAATGTAAAGAGCAACCAGAACCAGGTCGTCGAAATCCAGACCGAAGCATCTGCGTTCCTCCTGGACGTATTTCCAGAAAATCCAGGACATCTCATCGCTTTCAGGAATCTTCTTCAATACTTTTTCGAACGCTTGAGGATCAAGAGAGGTCAAAGCCTTTATATACTTATCCGCTTGGTCATGCTTTCTCGCACTGATTTCATCGATAAGGGAACTCAGTTTATTATATGGATGCCCGAATCCGAGATCGGAGATGACATGCTTGAGAATCTCCTTACGGTCCTCGTTGTCGATGATCATGAAGGTCTTCGGATACCCGACATGATGGCCTTCGTCCTTTATGAATCTGTTACAGAATCCATGGAACGTGGTTATGAAGCCGAAATCCATATCGCCTATCATGCCGCGGATGCGTTTCTTCATCTCAAATGCGGCTTTGTTGGTGAAGGTCACACATAGGATGGAAGACGGTATCACACCGATGCACTCCACCAGATAGGCATACCGCATCGTCAACGCGCGGGTTTTTCCCGATCCCGCGCCAGCGATGACACGGACATAGCCTTCCGTGGTGGTTACGGCATCTTGCTGCTCCTCGTTCAATTTATCCAAATCAACCATGACAAGCACTATTTTATGCCGGATATGTCATCCGAAATATCCCCCTTTTTGAGAATTTGAATAATCGAGCCCTGTTAGGACATAGGTTTTTAAATAGCATATATGAGCCTCAAAAGTTTGAAATTGATTTTAAAAGCTCGCAGGCCGGCCTCCTTTTAATCATATTCCCAGAATCCGGACTGCCAACGAGAAGTATATGACCAGCGAGAACGCATCCACCATGGTCGTGATCAGCGGAGAGGCCATGATGGCCGGATCGAGGCGGCAGGCCTTTGCAACAAGCGGCAGGATCCCTCCGATGGTCTTTGCGATGATGACGGTCGCATACAACGAGATGGCGACGGTAAGGGCGACCATGATGCCGCCTGTTCCGAACAGCATGATCCTCAGGAAATTGACGAAGGCCAGGCCGAATCCGACAATAATGGCAACGCCGAACTCCTTCCTGAAGACCTTTATGACATCCCTCATCCCTATCTGATCCAATGCTATTCCCCTGATGACCATCGTGGAGCTCTGGCTGCCGGCGTTTCCTCCGGTATCGGTAAGCATCGGGATGAACGTCACCAGCACGGGAAGGACCGAAAAGGCGTTTTCGAATTTTGAAAGGATACCCCCTGTTATCATTCCGCTGACCATGAGGACCAACAGCCAGACGAACCTGTTTCTCGCAAGAGAGAAAATGCTGCTCTTAAGATACGGCCTGTCGCTCGGAGCCATGGCGGCCATCTTCTCGAAATCCTCCGTGACCTCCTCGTCGATGACATCCAGCACATCGTCTACGGTGATGATTCCGACCATCCTTTTTTCGCTGTCGGTAACCGGAAGAGCAAGCAGGTCGTATTTGGAAAGGATCCTGGAGGCCTCCTCCCTGTCGGTCGAGGTCTCAACGAAAATGACATCCTTCTCCATCAGCTTCCCGATGGGCTCGTCATCGTCGCTCAGCAGCAGGCTCCTCACGCTTACAACCCCGATCAAATGGTTCACATCGTCCGTGACATAGCAGGTGTAGATCGTCTCGCTGTCCCGCCCGTTCCTCCTTATATGAGAAAGCGCGTCCGAGACCTTCATCCACAGCTTCAGCGCGATATACTCGCCGGTCATCACCGAGCCTGCCGAATCCTCGGCGTAGCTGAGGAACTTGTTCAGCATTTCCCTGTCTTTCTTTCCTGTGTTCTGGAGTATCCTGCGGACAATGTTCGCGGGGACCTCCGACAGCATGTCCGCGGCATCGTCGTACGCCAGCCTGTCCAGAATAATACGGATCTCGCCGCCTGTGACCTCCTGGATCAATGCGGCCATCATCTCGTCAGGAAGATTTGAAAAAATCTCCGCGGCCTGGTCCTTGTCCAGAAGTCTCAAAATAGTAAGCACATCCTCGTGGCTCAACTTTTCCAGAAGCAACGCCGCATCCACCTCGTTCATTTTTGAAAGCAGAAGCGCGGCATCCTTCCATCGTCCTTCATTTACGAAGGAAAAAAGGATTTCTTTGTTCTTGTCCATAACCCGTCAACGGGACATAAAGATGTTGATTATCAAGCCGGATCAATAAGAAAACAACCTACTTAAAGGATCGTCTCCGTCGGCTTTCATAAATCTTGAAGTCACGTCATCCTCCTGTAGGTCTGAAAATAAAGTGCACAAAAGCACCGGCTAAATAATTATCATAAAACCACTGTCGTTTGCAACCCGGTACGGCACGCGATGCAGAAAAGGCAGAGGGGGCAATAATTCCGTGTGATTGGATTTCCCTTTCATGGCTTGACCCTATTTGTCACGGGCTCTTGGATCCTGATGGAATGATGCCTATCTTACAGCTTGAAAACCCTCTCCCCTTTTTTCAGGCGCCCGGCGGCCAAACTGTTATCGCCCAGCCTTATCATATCCTCGCACATGGCAGAAAGATTTCTCCTTACCTCCGAAAAGTCCAAACGGTTCCTCCAGGGCAGTTCTTCCAATTCTTTTTCCGAATGGTTTTCCAAAACCCCGCAAATGTAATCGACATCGATGCATGCTTCTTTTTCCGAGGCATGAGAAATCATATCCCCCCAATTGAACGAACAATTTCTTGAGACGGCCCATAAATCGGCTATATCTTTCACTTCGCTTCTGCCTATCAAGGCAGTCAACTTGTTTACCGCAATATTCCGGAGAGAATCAATCCTGCTGAAAAAAGGGGCACGGCGCAAAGCCCCGAAATGTACGGAATCGTCATTGACAAAATCGATCTTGATCCTGATCCGTCCGGACAATATATACGTCCTTACACACCCATGGGACACGAGGCTGGGATCGGAATCCAGTTTTATTCCGTCAACATCACGCAAAATATTCAATACCTTGGAAACATGGAAAGAAAAATCCGAATCATCGTTTACAAACAGATCAAGATCCCCGCAATATCTATGTTGAAGATACGCTCTGCTCAAAGCGGTTCCACCGGTCAGATAGAAAGGGCTTGATGATTTGTCGATAGCTTTCAAGATCCCATTCTGCAGGGGATACAGGTTCTCTTCGAAGTAGTTTGTATATCCTGTCATATTTACCTCTCAGCTGCGGCCTTATTTTGGAACGTATCTGTTTTTCATCCATTTTTAAGCAAGTATCAACTCCCCAGAAACCAACGACTTTCTGCCAGGGTAAAGATTCGAAAGTCCTGACAAAAAACCATTGCCTGATCTTTTCATCCGATTCAGGCCCGCTCAGTTTCTTAAGCAGTTTCTCAGGCTGTATTTTGTAATCCCAAATGATCTTTTTGATTATCCGAACCTTTTCCTTCTTCGTCATATTCACCGAGCTTCAGTAAAAGTGTAACTGAAATTCCGACCTTTTTCATCATATTGACAACACAGAGAACATTGATCGCCTCTGTCTGATACAACATACCGGATATACTTCCGAAAAACGGTTTTTCCAAACGGGAAAAGGATAAAATCCGACACTCATCATCGCTGTGCCGCATATATCCAAGACAAAAAAAACAGGCTTTACACAATCCTGCAGGGCTGGATATTTCCGATTTCACAATTACAGAAGTTAAGGAGATTTGAATAATATGGATAAATTGTTCAACCCAAACCTTGAAGAATTACAGCAATATGGAGAAAAACTATCCAAACTTTTTTATAAGCTCGGGTTTTGTACAAAAAAAGATGTTGAAAAAGAAACCGATACCCCTATCCTCATTGGGAAAATTCCATACGTTCTCAGAGTTCTAGGCATACCTTCCGGAACATTGATGCCCGTGCATTTACGACGGTGGGAACAAAGGGTGCTTTGAGGACATAAAAGTAGGGACAGGAGCGAGAGATCAGAAG
The DNA here is from genome assembly GCA_949282255.1 of uncultured Spirochaetales bacterium. Taxonomy (GTDB): domain Bacteria; phylum Spirochaetota; class Spirochaetia; order Sphaerochaetales; family Sphaerochaetaceae; genus Ornithospirochaeta. Next base: position 29,287 of record CASDPA010000022.1, on the reverse strand, counting down.
GTGGGTCCAATTCCCACGTCTGCAGTCACGTGTGCTGTCCCTGGTGATAAGTCCTTACCGCCGGAAGGAATTCCACCTTCCGACAATCAAAGTATATTAACAAAGACCGATATCGTCAACAAACATAGAAAAAAGTACGTTAGGCACAGAAGCTCCTAAAACTAAAATTTCGTATAAAGCGATTCCAATCGACTCAAACTCCCGCTCCCCATGCAATACTATCCTATAAGGAAAACATTTCCGCTCTCAAACAAAACAAATTAAAGCAAAATCACTTCTATCCTATTATTATCGCTTTATATGTCCCTGAACCTCATTGTCAGGCTCCTAATAGGAAAAACGTATCCACCACCGAGACAAAAAGCCATTGTTTTCTCAAGAACAATCGCAAAGTGTGACAGTGCTCAAATACCCTCACACAAAAATGCAATTGGTCAACTTTTGGTCAACTTTTGGTCAGACTCCAAAAAAACACTGCAAGAATCGAAAAAAATAACTCCTGCCATATACAGGAGTTACATGGATAGCAGGGGTAGGACTCGAACCTACGGCCTCCGGGTTATGAGCCCGACGAGCTGCCAACTGCTCTACCCTGCGTCGATTAGCCTAATTAAAATACCCTACAATAAAACTTATGTCAATAGAACAGTAAAAATTTATTCATGAAATACGCAATTTAACAGGATAATTGATATCAGTTTTATTTTTTGTATACAAACTTAAAATTTGTATAAAATTTTCCTTTACAAATCTGAAAATGCACCTTATCCTATAGCCATAGGGAAGAAAACATGCTCAAAGACATGACAAGCTACATCTACGATACCCTGAGGGATGAGATACTGTCCCTCGTGCTCAAACCTGGGGATGACATGGCTGAAAACATAATATGCGAAAGGTTTTCTTCCAGCCGCACACCGGTGCGTACGGCAATACAGCGTTTAAGCGATGCGGGCTTGGTGGATATCGCCCCATACCAGTATACGAAGGTGTCGCTGATCGACTTCAGCATCGCTAAGCAGATGATTTTCCTCCGATCGGTTGTGGAGGCGAAAATCCTTAAAGCGCTGATGAAGCAGGCTGACGCATTCATGATAGAGGATCTCGAGCATATAATAAGGAAGCAGGAGATATTGCTGTCCTCGAATTTTGAGGCGCCTGCATTCTACGCGCTCGATACCGCCTTCCACAGCTATTTCTTTTCCAAGACGGACAATGCCTATATCTGGTCCATGCTGCAGAACAACGTGCACTACACCAGGCTGAGGATGCTGGACATAGTGGAAGTAAAGGACTTCATCTCGATAGTCGACGAGCATAAGAAAATGCTTGCAATGATAAGGCAGAGGGACGAGAAGGATGCCGAGGGGATCATCACAGTCCATCTGGAGGGCGGCATCAGACGCATCAGGGAAAGGAGCAACGGATGTTACTCCGGATATTTCAAAAATTACAATAAGGAATAATAGAAAGGAGAAAACCATGGATATCCGCTATTCAACAGGAAAAGAACCATTCAAGAGAATGACAACGGATGAACTCAGGGATGAGTTTTTGATCAAGGACATCTTCAAGGCCGATGATGTTTCCGCAGTATATTCCCACGTCGACAGGATCGTCGTGATGGGAGCCATGCCGGTCTCAGGCGAGCTCAAGGCAGACAAGAACATCGACTGCTGGAAAAACTTCGGAGCACACTATCTTCTTGAAAGAAGGGAGATGGGAGTAATCAATATCGGCGGAGACGGATACATCAAGGCCGACGGCAAGCAGTTCAAAATGAACAATTACGACTGCCTTTACATCCCGATGGGCACCAAAGAGGTTGTCTTCGGATCAAACGACAAGGAAAAACCGGCAAAGTTCTACATCTGCACCACCCCTGCCCACAAGGCCTGTCCACTTGTGCACATTCCATACGAGAAAGCGATCCACAAGCACCTCGGCTCGCAGAGCACAAGCAACGAGAGGACCATCAACCAGTACATCCATCCTGATGTACTCGAAACCTGCCAGCTTTCTATGGGACTGACACACCTTGAAGAGGGATCGGTATGGAACACAATGCCTGTGCACACCCACGAAAGAAGGATGGAGGTCTACTTCTACTTCGACATAAAGGAAAACGATGTGGTGTTCCATTTCATGGGCGAGCCTTCTGAGACGAAGCACATAATCATGCACAACGACGAGGCTGTGATCAATCCGAGCTGGTCGATCCACTCCGGATGCGGCACCAGCAACTACACCTTCATCTGGTCTATGTGCGGCGAGAACAGGGCTTATGACGACCAGGATTGGATTGAAACAAAAGATTTGAGATAACAATAGGAGAACGAAATTATGAAAATGAGTGATTTCTCCCTTAAAGGGAAAGTGGCATGGGTAACCGGAGCTTCCTATGGAATCGGCTTTGCAATCGCATCGGCGTTCCACGAAGCAGGAGCCAAGGTGGTGTTCAACGACATCAACCAGGAATTTGTTAACAAGGGGCTTGCCTCTTACAAGGAAGCCGGAATCGATGCGGCAGGATACGTCTGCGACGTAACCGACGAGACTGCAGTTGCTGAGACGGCCAAGAAGATCGTCGATGAGTTCGGCTCAATCGACATCCTTGTAAACAATGCAGGCATCATCAAGAGGATCCCGATGCTCGAGATGAGCGCTTCCGACTTCAGGAAGGTCATCGACGTCGACCTCAACGCACCATTCATCGTTTCCAAGGCGGTAATCCCATACATGATCGAAAAAGGCCACGGAAAGATCATCAACATCTGTTCGATGATGAGCGAGCTTGGAAGAGAGACAGTAAGCGCCTATGCAGCTGCAAAGGGCGGATTAAAGATGCTCACCAGAAACATCGCCAGCGAATACGGAGCATACAACATCCAGTGCAACGGCATCGGACCTGGATACATCGAGACTCCGCAGACCGCTCCTTTAAGAACACCGGGACACCCCTTCAACGAGTTCATCCTCGCAAAAACCCCTGCAAACCGCTGGGGCAAGACGGAAGATCTCCAGGGACCGGCCGTGTTCCTTGCAAGCGATGCATCCAACTTCGTCAACGGCCATGTGCTTTACGTCGACGGCGGAATCCTTGCATACATCGGCAAGCAGCCCCAGTAACGCCTGAATTTCAGAACGGGACCCACCTCCGGGTGGGCCTTTTTCATTCAGATATATTTTCCAGTGATCGACCTGCTGCAGGCCCTTATCACCGGGGGAGGACCGGATGCGACGATGCATCCCCCTTCCTGTCCTCCTTTGGGACCCATGTCGATTATGTAATCGGCCTTCCTTATGACATCAAGATCATGTTCTATGACAATCACTGTCGCCCCGCTGTCTATGAGGCTTTTAAAAACATTCATCAGGATCTGGACATCAAGAGGATGCAGCCCTATCGTGGGTTCATCGAAGATAAAAACAGAATCGTCCTGACGGCGCCCCATCTCGCTTGCAAGCTTGAGCCTCTGTGCCTCCCCTCCCGAAAGCCCCGGGGTCTCCTCGCCAAGGGTAAGATATCCAAGTCCAAGCTCGCGGAGCGTATTTAGGCGTTCCGTAATGAGCTTATGGCCTGTAATCGCCGCCAATGCACCGTTCACATCCATCGCCATAAGCTCGTTCAAGGAATACTCTTCACCCCTGCTGTTGACATACTTGATCTTTTCAATATCCTTGCTGTAGCGCGAGCCCCCGCATTCCGGGCATGGAACGTCCACATCCGGAAGGAATTGCACATCGAGGCTCACTGAGCCGGTGCCATCACATACGGGGCAGCGGAGCTTTCCGGTGTTGTAGGAAAAATCACCTGCTTTATATCCCTTCTCCTTTGAGGAGCCAAGCCTTGCAAAAATCTTCCTAAGCTCATCATGCACATTGGCATAGGTTGCAACCGTCGAACGGATGTTGATTCCTATTGGGGTCGCATCAATGAGCTTCACATGCCTGATCCCATCCGCTTCCACAGCCTTTACATGTCCAGGGAGCCTTCCGCCTTTTATCAAAGCCTCCAAAGCAGGAACAAGGCTTTCAAGTATCATAGTGGTCTTTCCGCTTCCCGATACCCCGGTTATGACTGAAAGGCGACCCTTCGGGAAATCCACCTCAAGAGGTTTGACAGTATGGATAAAGTCTGTCGATAAGTGTATCCGCCCAAAGGAAAAAAGTTTTACAGCATCATATTCCCCACTTTCAGCAGAACCAGCCTTATATCTGAAAAAAGGAGCGATCATGGAATTACCGTTTTTCATGATATCCCCCATGCTCCCTTCAGCTATGACATATCCGCCCTTTTCTCCCGCCTCCGGTCCAAGCTCGATCATCCAGTCTGCTGCTTTCAACAGCTGTATGTCATGGTCGACAAGCACGACGGAATTGCCATCCTTGACCAGATCGTCGATCACAGCCTTCAGACCTTCGATGTTGTCGGGATGAAGCCCGATAGAAGGTTCATCCAACACATAAAGGACCCCTGTGGTCCTGTTTCTCACCGCACGGGCAAGCTGCACCCTCTGCCTTTCCCCTGTGGAAAGGGTGCTGGATGCCCTGTCCAAAGAAATATAACCAAGCCCGAGATCCAAAAGCCGGCGGGCATTATCAAGAAAGGATTCAACTATGCTATCGGCCATTGACCGCATCTCTTCAGGAAGCGATGGAGGAACCTTAAAAACCCATTCTGCTGCATCTGAAAGCGTCATTGCAGTCACATCGGCAATGCTGAGGCCAAGGATTTTCGGCGCACGCGCCTCCTCTGAAAGCCTGGCGCCATGGCAATCGGGACAGCTGTCCAGCTTGAGGAATTTCTCCACCCTCTTCATCCCAGCCTCGTCCTTCACTTTTGAAAGGGCGTTCTCCACAGTGCGGACTGCGCTGTAATAAGTGAAATCCAGCTCGGCAAAGTCATCACCTTTTTTTGATTTGTAAAGGATGTGCTTTTTCACAGCAGGCCCGTCGTAGACAATCTCCTTCTCTTCGTCGGTGAGGTCCTTGAAAGGTATGTCGGTCCGCACTCCCATCGCACGGCATACATCCACCATCAAGGACCACATGAGCGAATTCCAAGGGGCCACTGCTCCATTTTCTATTGAAAGCGACAAATCCGGAACGAGGGTGGATCTGTCCACGGTCCTGATGATTCCGGTCCCATCGCATTTTCTGCATGCGCCAAGGCTGTTGAAAGCCAGATCCTCCGCGCTTGGGCCGTAAAAATGCGCACCGCATATGGGACAGACATATTCCTTTCCGAGTGCCACGTTCATGGACGGGGCCGAATAATGACCATTCGGACACCGGTGGGATGCAAGGCGGGAGAACATCAGGCGCAGGGAATTGAGAAGCTCGCTGCTGGTGCCGAAGGTGCTTCTGATGCCGGGCACTCCCGGCCTTTGGCGCAGAGCCAGGGCGGCAGGAATATAAAGCACATCATCCACAAGGGCGCGCTCGGCCTGCGTCATTCGTCTTCTTGTATATGTTGACAGGCTTTCAAGATATCGCCTGGAACCTTCTGCATATAGTATGCCCAAAGCAAGGGAGGATTTGCCGGAGCCGGATACACCGGCTATGGCGACCTTCTTATTGAGGGGGATATCAACATTGATATTCTTAAGATTATGGACCTTCGCACCGATGACTTTTATGCTCTCTATCATGATAAATGATTATATTTCATAATCGCGGTCCATGACACCGGATCGGCATGGTTTTCCTACAATTGCGGATGAAAATCATTTCTTGCGAAGGTCGATGCACTTCTCTTGGCCAAGATTGTCACGGATGAAAGACCACCACAGTGCCTCATCCCCTTCTTTCATGGAAGAATATGGAAGGATGAAGCCACGCTCGCTTGTGATGAAAAGATATATCGCACAAAAGCTCCTGTAGGCCTTCCAGGCATCCTTCCACTTATAACAGGCCTGCTCCTTTTCATTGCTGACGATGATCCCGTCCGCCTTGCCAAGCAGTTCGACATCATAGACATTCCTCGGTGGATCAAGCTTCTGAAGCTTCACCTGCTTTTTCAGGGAGCTGAAGAATGTGGAAAAATATATCACAGGCATCCCCAGTCCGATCACAGACAGCACCACACCCAAAAGCACGGCACCATCTATGCTGTGCATCAGGAAACAGACCAAGGCGGAAAAGGTCATTATCGAAGCGAAGATCACCGGACTCTTCCAATATTTGCGGCGCGAGAGAATATCGAAAACCGTAAAAGAACGGAAGGTCTTCTCATCCAGATATACGCTCATTTTCATAAAAGGCTCCTTTGCAGCATCCGATAGGCCGCTGTTTTGAACTTACAGTACCATGGTATCCCCATTATCGCAATATTTACGGGATTTCAGGATAAAAGTATGTTAGAATCCAATTTATACGGAGGCGGGACTTTGCATAGGGAAAAGAGAATGAACCACAGCATATTGTTTCGGACGGTTTTCTTCCTTTCTGTGTTCATTCTCGCACTGGTGGTGGAAGTGGGGATAAACAGCTTCCAAAAGGCAAGGGTCATGGAGCCGCTGGACAAAGAAATGCACAACATACAGGCCATAAGCGGTTTTCTGCATGCTACAGAGGATGCCGCCTCCCTGTTTGAGAACCACAGATGGGATTACGGAAATCCGGCAACACTGATGGCGGACATACGCCATGATCTTGCAACGATGGACGAAGAGATTGCCATCATCGAAAAGGATGTCAGGACACTTTCGAGGGAGCAGTATCTGCTGTCCAATGCAGTGGATACCACATACAAATATGTGAAAAACGCCGCCGACAGCCTCTTTTCCTATCTTCTTAACGGTAATGTGCAGGATGCCACCGAGCTTTATTACGGCAAGCTTGCTCCGGCATTGGAGTATCTGGGACTGTATTCCCGCGAGCTTCTCGAACAGGCGATACTCGACAGCAGGGAATCGTTTTCAGACATCATGGCCCTGAACGATACCGTAAACATAATAGAGAACATAGCTTTCTTCCTATGTTCCGTTTCCGCAGTCATAGTCATGCTCACACTGACAAGGATTCTGAAGATGATGCTTGCAATGGAGAGGGCCAGCGAAGCAGTCAGCCGCTCCGAATTCGGCATACAGGATCTCGACGAGAACGGCAACGACGAGCTCAGCAGACTCGCCTCATCCTTCAATGTGATGAAAAGATCTCTAAAGGAACGGGTCGGACTGCTTGAGGAGAAGCAGGCGATGGAAAGTATGCTGCACAAGAAGGAAACCGAAACACTGGAGTTGCAGAACCTTCTTGAAAGGGAGAAAATGCAGCAACTCAGAAGCCAGATAAACCCTCATTTCCTATTCAACACGCTCAATGTCATAAAGCACATGGCAGGAAAGGAGAATGCTAAAGAAACGGAAAGACTTATAAGTGCACTTGGAAAGCTATTCCATTACGCGCTTTCAAGCAACGAACTTCTTGTGCCATTGTCCAGAGAAATCATGATTGTAAACGAATTCCACCTGCTTTGCCAGGTCAGGTTCGGAGACAAAATAGGCATCGAATGGGACCTTTCACCACAAATCGACCTCACCGAAACGCTTGTACCATCGTTCATCCTACAACCTATGGTGGAAAATGCGGTCAGGCATGGACTGGGGCCTAAAGAAGAGGCTGGGAAAATCAGGATATCGGCATACATCGAACAAGCTTTGTTATGCATAACGATAACCGATGATGGCGTGGGGATGGACACAGAAAGGCTCGGACAGATCAAAAACAGACTTTATGACCAAAATGCGGCCGGGGATCACATCGGGCTGTCCAATGTCGCCTGTAGGCTACGCATGCAGGGTGCAGGTTGCGGGCTTGAGATCGATTCCCAAAAGGGAAAAGGGACTAAAGTCCGTCTGACCCTTCCATTGAAGACAATCGAAGAAGAGGAGGAGCAAGAGGATGATCAAGATACTGATAGCCGATGATGAACATATGGAACGGGAATTTCTTGAGAAGATCATCTGCTCCCGTTTCGGCAGGATGGCCGAAATAAGGACGGCGGAAAATGGCCGGCTCGCAGTCACCATCGCAACGCTTTGGAATGCCGATGTGGTCCTTATGGACATAGAGATGCCAGGAATGAACGGTCTTGATGCCGCAAACGAGATACTCAGGCAGAAACCATCCGTAAAAATAATATTCATAACCGCATACAGCCTCTTTTCCTATGCCCACGAAGCCCTGAAGCTCGGTGCATCCGACTACATTTTAAAGCCTGTCGAGGCGGACGATGTAGAAAAAGCCATTAGGAAGGCGAGTGGACAGGTGGAGGCATACAGATCGCTTGCAGAGGCGGCAGAGGAAGCAAAAAAACTCAGAGAAAGCGACGGACTGGACAAATCAGGACAGCTGATAAACCGTGTCATGCTGTATCTGCAGCACAATTACATGATGTACGACATCTCTTTGGAATCAGTGGGAGACATATTAGGGATAAACCCCTCTTATCTTTCTGTACTATTCAAGAAATCAACCGGAATAAACTTTGTGGACTATATATCGGATCTGCGTATCAATGCAGCTAAAGAACTATTGAAGGATCCCCTAAAGCCGAATTCGGAAATTGCCAGAAATGTCGGATACGAAAGCTCGAGTTATTTCGCAAGAGCGTTCAAAAAGAAAACAGGGATGACTCCCACGGACTTTAGGAAAAAGAGTGCGTTGGAGGTCAGGACATGAATAGGATTCTTCTGCTGATGGCCACCATACTCATGCTGTTTCCCACGTCCTGTGCCAGGACAGGTGGCGAGGATAACGGGCCAGAGCTTATTTTAAGATATGCGGATAACCAACCGGAATACTACCCCACCACCAAGGCCGCCCGTTATTTCGCATCTATGGTAGAAGAAAGGACAAATGGAAGAATATCGATAGAAGTATATGGTGACGGACAGCTAGGCGGGGAGGTCAGCGTTTTGGAGCAACTTCTAATCGGAGGGATAGACTTCTCCCGCTTTTCCCTCGGAACGCTCGCAGAAACCATGCCGGAGATGGCCATATTGGAGATGCCTTATCTATATAACGATTCGGAGCACATGTGGAGAGTACTCGACGGGGAAGTCGGAAAAGATTTCCTATCGGTTGCAGAAAAATATGGGGCGGTGGGAATGTGCTGGTTCGATGCGGGGGCCAGAAGTTTTTATACCCGCAATCCGGTCAACAGCCCCAAAGATATTGCAGGGAAAAGAATAAGAGTGCAGGAATCAGAACTCATGAGCACCCTGATAGAGCTTTTGGGAGCTAAAAGTATCCAGATCCCCTACTCCGATGTATACTCGGCACTCCAGCTTCTGAAAATCGACGGAGCGGAAAACAACATGCCCAGCTATTATTATACAGGGCATTACCTGGTATCGCCGTATTTTTATATGGATGAACATTTCCGCCTTCCAGAGATAATGCTCATGAGCAGCGCGGCAAAGGGGAAGATCGAATCCGTAGATCCTGAATTCCTCGCAATCATAAAAGAATGTGCAATGGAAGCATCAATTTATGAAAGGAAAATATGGAAGGAAACGGAAGAGGAAGTCATGAAAGCTTTATCACAGACAGACGTAGTGATAACAAAGCCTTCAGAAGAAGACATAGAAGCCATAAGAACTATGATGGCACCGATCTATTCGTCACTAAACAAAGAGGAAAGGGCAATACTCGAAGAAATCAGATCAATATAAAAGATGATACCGGAATTTGTATTTTCATTTTTTTTAGATAGCTGACACTTTTTTTTGCTGAAACTTGCGGGCTGCAAAATCTTAAGATAAAGTGATACGGGAAGTGGATAAAGGCCTTCTCATGGACAATAATCCAACCAAATACCTCAAATGCACAAATCAAGGAGGAGGAAATGAAAAAATTCCTTATTGCAGTACTTTCAATCGTACTCATCCTGTCCTTTGTATCTTGCTCCAAGGACAGTTCGAGCACTTCTGCTCCTGCCGCAACAGCAAAAGAAGGAACAGGAGATGTCACGACAGATCCGCACGTAACTCTTGTTTATGCGGAAGTCAACCCTCTCGATACAATCGTCGGAAGAACAGCCACCTATTTCAAGGAGCAGGTTGAAAAGCTTTCCGGTGGATCGATCACAATCGATGTGCAGGCCTCAGGCGTTCTCGGATCTGAAAACGACGTTCTCGATTCAATGCTCGGTGGCGGAACATCGATCGACATGTCCAGAATCTCCGCATTCGCACTCACAAGCTACGGAGCTCAGAAGTCGATGCTTCTTTCCCTTCCGTTCATGTTTGAATCAAGAGAGCATTTCTGGAACTTCGCAAACTCCGACCTTGCTCCGGAATTCCTCAACGAACCCCAGGAAATCGGCCTGCCTATCAGAGGCATCTTCTATGGGGAGGAAGGTTTCAGGCACTTCTTCACAGTTTCTCCGATTGCAGGAATCGAGGATCTCAAAGGCATGAAGCTCCGCGTATCCAACGACCCGATCATGAACGGTCTTGTCAAGGGTCTTGGCGCATCCCCGACGGTTGTATCCTTCGGCGAGCTCTATTCAGCCCTTCAGACAGGTGTTGTCGATGGTGCTGAGCAGCCGATTGCAAACTACAAGTCCAACGCATTCCCCGAAGTTGCTCCGTACCTCATTCTTGACGGACACACCCTCGGTGCAATCCAGGTCGTCATCACCGACACTGCATGGGCAAAGCTCACAAAGCAGCAGCAGGATGTCATCATGGAAGCTGGAAAGCTCACACAGGCTTATAACGCAGAAATCTCCGAAAGCGCTGAGAACGAGGTTCTCGACCAGCTCAAGGCAGAAGGCTGCCATGTGATCGACGTTACAGACAAGAGCCCATGGGAAGCAGCGGTAGAAGATGTGAACAGCACCTACAGCAAGGCTCAGCCCGAGCTTTACGAGCAGCTTAAAGCACTCAAATAACCAGTCGGCGCAGGCAGGTTCCTGCCTGGCCGCTTTCAGAAGGATTCCAGACCCCCTGGAATCCTTTACAGTGGGAGAATAAAAAATGCCAAAAATCTTTCAGGTCCTTGATAAGGTCAGACCGGCATACGACTGGACATATAAGATCGTGCTTTTCATCTGCAAGATCCTTCTGATCGGAGATATCCTCATCACATCTTATGCCGTAGCCGGCCGCTATCTGGGCGACTTGACACCCCTTCTCGACGACCCGGCATGGTCCGAAGAAGTCGTTCTTACATTCATGTCGTACATGGCCGTTCTTTCTGCCGCCCTTGCGATCCGCCGCGGAGCCCATATCCGCATGACCGCCTTCGACAGGTATCTTCCCAAGTTAGCAATCAGGATCCTCGACATCCTGTCCGACGTGGCCGTTTTCGCACTTGGAGTTATAATGCTCACCGTCGGCTGGCGTTATGCCACAACCCTCGGAGGAAGAGGCTTCTACGTGTCCCTTCCATGGCTGAGCCGCTTCTGGATGTATTTCCCGGTTCCTCTTGCAGGATTTGCAATGATCATTTTCGAAATCGAAGCAATTTACAACCATATCAAGCTATTCTTTGTGAAGGAAGAGGAGGTAAATGACTGATGGACGCCAATACAGCAGCAATCGCAATTCTTCTGGGAAGCTTCTTCGTCATGATCTTCCTCAGGTTCCCAATCGCATATGCGGTCGGACTTTCCTCCGTATTCTGCATGTCTTTCTTGGGACTCAACCTCAATGACGTATGCCGCCTCATGGTCAAAGGCATAAGCTCGTTCTCATTGATGGCGGTTCCGTTCTTCATCACCATGGGAGTTCTCATGGGCACAGGCGGAATCTCCGAAAAGCTCATCGCCCTTGCAAATGCATGCGTAGGCTGGATGAGAGGAGGACTTGCACAGGTTAATATTGTCGCCTCCTATTTCTTCGGAGGAATCTCCGGATCAGCTTCGGCAGATACCGCATCCCTCGGATCCATTTTGATCCCGATGATGGTCAACGAAGGCTACGATGCGGATTTCTCAACAGCAGTAACGATCACATCATCATGTGAAGGCCTGCTCGTTCCTCCAAGCCACAACATGGTCATCTATGCAACCACGGCAGGAGGCATCTCCGTAGGAAGCCTCTTCCTCGCAGGATACCTTCCTGGAGCACTTCTGGCCCTTACGCTGATGATCGGATCATATGTAATTTCAGTAAAGCGCCATTATCCAAAAGGAGAAAGGTTCAGCATCACCAGACTCATCAAGCAGCTTGGAAAATCAATCTGGGCTCTCGCAGCGGTCGTAATCGTCGTCATCGGAGTTGTTGCCGGTGTGTTCACTGCAACCGAGTCTGCGGCAATCGCGGTAATCTATTCGCTCATCGTAAGCGTCTTCATTTACAAGGGACTTACATGGAAGGGTGTATGGAAGGCACTCGACGAATGTGTCGGAACACTCTCGATCGTTCTTATTCTCATTGCAACATCGGCCGTATTCGGCAACTGTCTCACAATCCTCCACGTGCCCGATCTTGCAGCCCAGGCGATCACATCGCTCACATCGAACAGGATAGTGCTCATACTCCTTTTGAACCTCATCCTGCTTATTCTCGGGTGTATCATGGATATGGCTCCGATCATCCTTATCGCAACCCCGATCCTTCTTCCGATCGCAACAGGGGTATGCGGACTCGATCCGATCCAGTTCGGCATAATGGTGGTTCTCAACTGCGGAATCGGTCTTCTCACACCTCCTGTAGGCGCGGTCCTCTTCATCGGATCAGCGGTGGGAAAGACACCGATGGAAAAGGTCGTGAAAGCAACGCTTCCGTTCTATGGTTGTATGATCATAGCACTTCTGCTGATCTCGTTCGTTCCTCAGATCAGCCTCATTCTTCCTCAGGTATTCGGCGGGTACATTCCAACAAATCTCTGATAAGAAAAAAGCAAAGGGGAAAAAATATGGCTTGGTGCAAACGCATCAAGCCTTTTTTATTGTACAAAAATATCAGGAGAAGCTTTTCAGGAACCGCCTGGTCCTTTCGTTCTCCGGGTCTGTAAAGAGCTTCGCGCCAACCCCTTCCTCGCAGATCACCCCACCGTCCATGAATATGGCCTTATCGGAAATACCTTTTGCAAAATTCATCTCATGGGTGACGACCACCATGGTCATCCTCTCTTCTGCAAGCTCCCTTATCACGGAAAGTATCTCACGTGTGAGCTCCGGATCGAGCGCACTCGTGGGCTCATCGAAAAAAAGCACCTGCGGGTCGAGGGCCAAGGCGCGGGCAATCGAGACGCGCTGCATCTGCCCGCCCGAAAGCTGGCAGGGATAGCTTGAGGCCTTATCCTCAAGCCCCATCTTCTTCAAAAGCTTCATGGCAATCTCCACGCTCTCGTCCTTCGTCCGCTTAAGCACCGCCCTCTGGGCCTCGGTTATGTTGCGCAGCACGGAAAAATGGGGAAACAGGTTGAAGTTCTGGAAGACAAGCCCGGTCTTGAGACCGATCCTCTTCTCATCTGCGGCTTTGACGTACACAGCCTTCCCGCTTTCTGAGGAAAAAAGCTTCTCCCCTCCTATCTCCAGATATCCGTAATCCGCCCTCTCCAGCTGTGTGACAATCCTCAGCAGGGTGCTTTTGCCGCTTCCGGACGGCCCTATTACGGAAAGGACCTGCCCCTTTTCCAGATAGAACGAAATACCCTTCAAAACCTCCAGGGAGGAAAAGGATTTCTTGATGTTTTCCGCTTTTATCATCAGCTCGGCCATGCTATCACCTGTAATAAGAGAGTTTCTTTTCCGCCATATCGAAGGCTTTGGACACGATGAAATTCATCACAAAGTAAAATACCCCGGCAACAAATATCGGGACCGTGGAAAATTCGCGGGCCGATGCGTTCTGTGCCACCCTAAAGAGCTCGGCGACCCCAATGGTCTGGGCAAGTGCGGTATCCTTGACAAGGGTTATCACCTCGTTGCCGAGTGCGGGGAGGATCCTCTTTATCACCTGGGGCAGGATTATGAAAAAGAATGTATGGACCTTTGTGAAGCCCAACACCTTCGAAGCCTCATACTGCCCCTTTTCCATCGACTGCAGGCCTGAGCGGTAGATTTCAGCAAAATATGCGCTGTAATTGATGACATATGCCAAAATCACCGCAGTAAACCTGTCATAGGATACCCCGAATACATAAAACGGGGCGAAATATACGAAAATAAGCTGCAGTATCAGCGGAGTACCTCGCATGATCTGGATATAAAGGTTGACAAGGGACCTCACGATCCAGATGCGGCTCATACGCCCCTTTGCCACAACAAAGCCCAAAGGAAGCGAAAAGACCAAGGTAAGAAAAAATATCTTAAGGCTGACGAGGGTTCCCTCCAGCATCAACAAAAGCAGCTTGGACATATCACTTGCCTACTACTGTGATATCAGCGCCGAACCACTTTTTCGCAATCTCTGCAAGACTGCCATCGGCGGCCATGGCCTCAAGCTCAGCCTGCACCGCATCACGGAGGGCATGATCGTTCTTTCTGAACCCTATTCCATACTCCTCATCGACAAGCGTTTCAGAAAGGATGCGGAAATCCTTGCCGCTTCTGTTGATGTTGTCGTTTGCAACCAGAAGATCCATCACAACGGCATCCACTCCGCCGATCTCAAGATCCATCAGCGCTGTCAGGTTCTCCTTGAACTGGATGATCTCACCGATCGAAGCGGCGAAATCCGGAGTATCCTCGATTGCGCTTTCGGCGCTCGATCCCGCCTGAACCCCTATTGATGCCCCTGCAAGGTCAGCCAAGGTGTTTACAGGCGAGGAGGCGTTGACAACGATCACCTGGGCGTTCTTGACATACGGATCGGAAAAGAGCATGTTGTCCTTCCTTTCTTCGGTGATTGTAAAGCCGTTCCAAATGCAGTCTATATTGCCTGTGGCAAGCTCCTGCTCCTTGCTGTTCCAGTCAATCGGCTGGAGAACAAGCTCAACACCGAGCCTAGAACATACCTCACGCGCCACATCTATATCGAATCCGACGATCTCCCCGTTCTCATCGCGGAAGCCCATCGGAGGAAAAGAATCATCCAAACCAAGCACGAAAACACCCTTCTCCTTGACTTTATCGAGGGATGCATCGACAGAACTTTCTTTCCCGCCCTGGGCGAAAGCCAAAGATAAAGCGAGAACAGAAACAAACAGAACAGCTATTGCCTTCTTCATTTTTTCAACTCCTTTCAGAAAAAAGATATTTTTAGTATAGCAGACCGGACGTTGCATAAACAATGCATTTTTATGCATTCTATGCATATTTTATCATTTTTGGCCATCCAAGCCTTCAAATTGCATGTTGTAATACCGGGCGTAAACCCCTCCTGAGGCCAAAAGCTTTTCATGGCTTCCTCTCTCCACGATACGTCCATGCTCAACAACGAGAATCTCGTCAGCGTTACGGATTGTTGAAAGGCGGTGTGCAATTGTTATTGTCGTCCTATTGGCGCTCAAAGCCTCCAGACTCTGCTGCACATAGCGTTCGCTGCTGTTGTCAAGGGCGCTTGTCGCCTCGTCCAATATAAGTATCGGAGGATTCTTCAAAAAAACACGGGCAATGCTTATCCTCTGTTTCTGCCCACCGGAGAGCCGGGCTCCACGCTCACCGACGAATGTATCATATCCATCGGGAAGGGATGAGATGAAATCATGGATATCTGCCTTTTTGGCAGCCTCGACAATCTGCTCAAACGTTGCCTCAGGCTTACCATAGGCTATGTTTTCACGTATTGTTCCGGAAAAAAGATACACCTCCTGCTGCACGATACCGATGCAGCGCCTAAGGCTTTTCAAGGTAAGAAAGCGTACATCCTTGCCGTCGATCTTAACCGCTCCTCCCGTGACATCATAAAACCTTGGAAGCAAGGAGCATATCGTACTTTTACCGCCGCCCGAGGATCCGACCAGGGCCACAGAGCGTCCAGCAGGTATGCTCATATCCACATGCTCAAGAACCTCCTCATCCCCGCTGTATCTGAAGCTCACATCCTCATAGCTTATATTTCCACGCACATTTAAGAGATCGACAGCATCCGGGGCATCCACTATCTCGGGCCTGGTATCCATCATCGCAGAAAAACGGCGGAAACCGGATAGGCCCTTCTGCATCATCTCAGCCAGCTCGACAAGAATCTGCACGGGGCTTATGAATATGCCTATGTAAAGGGCGTACATGGCAAGATCGGAGGCCTCCATTTTCCCCTTTGCAATGAGAAAACCTCCAAAGACAAGTGTTACGAGATACATCAGTCCTTGGAAAAACCTGTTCTGGCTCATAAAGAGTCCCATACATCTGTAGTTCCTATCTTTTGATGAAAGGAAATTCTCATTGCTCTTTCTGAATTTCTTCTTCTCCTCGTCCTCCGCAGTAAAGGACTGCACGACCTTTATGCCAGCCAAGGTGTCCTGAAGAGATGCATTGACATCCCCTATCCTCTTTCTATTTTCAAGAAAGGTCTCCTGCATCCTCCTGTTTTGCCTGAGTGAAAAGAAAAACATCAAAATCACGAGAATAAGAAGCGGAATGGCAAGCATCCAGTTTATGATGAGAAGGAAAATGAACGAGCCTATGATCTTTATGACGGAAATGAACAGGTTCTCAGGCCCATGATGGGCGAATTCGGAGATGTCGAAAAGATCCGAGACGAGCTTGCTCATCATCTGGGCCGAATTGTTCTTGTCATAATATGAGAATGAAAGGCTCTCATAATGCTCGAACAGTTCCCTGCGCATGTCACGCTCCATCATCGCGCCCATCATATGTCCCTGGTAGCTCACATAATATGTGCATATCGCCTGGATGGCGTAAGCGGCAAGAAGAACTGCAAAGAGCGGCAGAAGAGCAGAAAGGATCATCTCCGAAGATTCAAGGAAAAGGGATGAGCCGAGCTTCCTGAGAAGCTGCGGGTACATAAGATCGACAAAGCTGATGACCACCGCACATGCGAGATCGAGAAAGAAAACCTTCCTGTAGGGTTTGTAGTACGATGCGAATTTAGCAAGTATTCCCATAATAGAACCATCCTGATGAAGCAAGACGATTCTAACAGCAGGCAGGAAAAATATAAAGTACGGTTGGCAGAAAGACTGCTATCTCTTGAAATTCTTGGGAGGAACGCCGAAATGGGAGCGGAATACACGCGTAAAATAATTGGGGTCTGAGAAACCGACCATGTCGGAGGCCTCCTTGATGCTCCTTCCCTCAAGCAGAAGCTCTTTGGCCTTCTCCATCTTCATGCCCTGCATATACGTGCTGAAATTGATTCCGTAATACTCCTTGAAAAGACGCGAGAAATATGAGGATCTTATTCCCACATATTCTGCAATCTCCTCCTGGCTGGGATTGTCCGCATAATGCCTGGCCAGGTACTCGGATATAAGATTGAAAACCCTCTTGTACTTATCCTTCCTGTCCTCGGATACGGCAGAGGCCGCCTGAAGAGCCAGGGATGACAGATAGCTCTCCAGACCGGAAACCGAAAGCTCATCCGGTTCCGGATAAAAGAAAAGCGGTATTTTCCGCTGGACGTTATGGCGGTAGACCATGACAATCTCATAAAGCTCCTTTTTTGCTTCCTCCATCTTCAACGGGTTTTCGCCAAAGGCGCCGGATATGCCGTTCAGAGCACGGCGCACATCCTCAATGGATCCGGAAAGTGTGTATTCCAAAAGCTCATCTGAAAGCCTCATCACCTTGGCCTTGTCAAAAGCCTGCTCGATGTCAAAGTGCGAGGCGCATAGAAGTCCGCTTTTCGCAGATGCTGTGCGGCTGTGGGCCTTGAAGGAAGAGGCTATGGACATGGATATCTCTGCAATAGAAGAGAAATCAAGGCCGATGCCGGCCGTAACATCCCCATAACCCAGATGGAAAAGGGCATCATGCAGCAGCATGCCATTAATGCCGAAGATGATGAAAGTGCACCTGATGCCGTCATCGTAGCGGCAGATATGAACAGGTCGCCCTTCCAGATTCTTCGACAAGTCTGCAAAAAGCTCGTTGTAAAGACGGCTTTCGAAGGTGAGCACGGAACCTGAGAAATCCCTTATCCCATAATCCTCAAACAGCTTTTCGGCATCCGAGAGGAAGCTTCCATATTTGAGCATGGAGAAAAAGCCTTCCGAGAGGTTTCCTGCAGATGACACTTTCCTTTTATCAACACGGGAGCAGATCCTGTCCAAGGCCTGCTTGAGCACCTGGCAGCTTACCGGTTTGACCAGATAATCATCCGCCTTGAGCCTTATGGCCTTCTGTGCATATGAAAATTCACCCCATGCTGTCAGAAACAAAAATGGAAGATCCGGCTTTTCCTGTTTTATCGCAGAGGCGGCATCCAATCCGCTCATAAGAGGCATGCGTATATCGAGTATGCACAAATCCACATCCTCGGACAAGGCATAAGAAAGGGCTTCCTTCCCATTCTTCGCCTTGATGATTTCCGCATCTTTCTCAAACCGGTGTATAAGCACCTCAAGCGCATCACGCTCAAGTTCCTCATCGTCGGCAACCAATATCTTCATGCTTTTTACCCCCGTTGCGGGGAATCATGATTTCCACACGGGTTCCTCCGCCAGCGATCCTTTCCATTTTTACGCTAGAGCGCCCTTCAAAAAACAGGTCCAATCTCTCCTCTACGTTTTTTATTCCTATGCGGCCCTTCCTGCCCTGCGCAGGGGGCTCGAAGCCCTCTTCTATGCCCATTCCGTCGTCTTCCACGACAACCTTTACCATGCCATCCATTGAAGCTGAGGCCGACACTTGGATGCATCCACCGTTCTCTTTCGGCTCCAAACCATGGATTACAGCATTCTCGACAAAAGGCTCTATCACAAGCGGCGGTATGAGCACACCACCTATCCCGTCATCGCAGTCTATCACATAATCCAACCGGTCGGAAAACCTTTTTTTCTGAATTATCAGATACTGGGTGCAGAAATCAAGCTCCTCCGCAAGGCTTACCTCGTTGCGGAATTCAAGTGTATAGCGGAAAAAAAGTGCCAGCGTGTTTGTAAGATCCACAGTCTTCTCCGCATTCTCAAAAAGTGCGGTATGGCTTATTGTGTTTAGGGCGTTGAAAAGGAAATGGGGATTGATCTGTGCCTGAAGGGCAAGATAGTGCGCCCTATTGAGCTCCTTGGCCATCTCGGCTTCCCTAACCCTGCGCTCATAGATCTCCTTCTCGAATTCGCTTCTTTCCTTGATGGCCTTCTTCATCTTATTGATGCTCTCTTCAAGAGAGGCAAGCTCCAGAGGCTCCGCTCCTTTCAGCTCCGGTGTATCGTAATTCCCCTTGGCAAGCTCCCCTGCACTTTCGGTTATCGCCTTCACCGGTCGATCAAGGCTCTTTGAGAACATGAAGGAAAAAAGGATGACTATCGCAAAACAGATGCCGATCATATAGATTATCGAGCTCCGCATCCGTTCAAGATATATGGCGGTGTCTATGCTTTCCACCGTATCATACCTTACGACAAGGGAAAGATAATCTGGGATTCCGGATCCGAGGAGATCATCAAGAATCACCGATGCCTGCATATACACATCCCCTTTACCCAAGGCAAAATTATTAACAAGGTTTGAGACGGTTGTCAGATTGGAAACGATGCTCTCATGAAGCAATAAGGCCTCCTCATCATCATCTAAAGCATCTTCCAGGGTATCAAGAATGGAAAAAGCCTTGGCAATGTCAGCCTTGACCATCTCAATAAGAACAAAAGTATCGCCATTACCCATCTCCAATTTTCCATGATAGGCATCAAGCCCGGATCTGGCCAAATTAACCGAATCGGAAAGCTTATCCAGAAGAATGTATCTGTCTATCTTCTCCTGCATCTTGCCAGTCGTGGAAAACAGAGCGAAAAAAGCTATGTACATCACAGCTGTAAATACAAGGAATATGGTGCTGAAATACCAGATAACCGTGAATCTGAAACCATGCTTTTTCGCTTCCATCAGAAAAAAGGATAGCATAGGCGGAAAGACAAGTGAACATGGGATAAAATATTTATTCTGACATTATATAAATAATTGTCTTAATAATATTGACCAACTTAAAAAGAAAACATACTCTTAGCAAAGAAAAATAGGCAAGTTATGAGAAAAATGTTCGTTTTCTTATTATCCATCATCTTCCTGATATCCTGCGATGGGGAGCCGAAAATACTGACGGTCTCCATCGTAACAGACAATTGCTATCAGGTGGCAGCCGTTGTTAAGGACAGCACAGGGAAAACGATAAGAAACGAAAAAAGGCAATCTTCCTCCTTCATCTTCTACAACCTGCCCGAAGGCTGCAGTGCAGAGTTCACCGGATATGATATAGATGGCATGAAAGTCGGATATTGCAATATGGCGCTGCCGATGGTACATGGAAAAATCGAGGTGGAGCTGAAGCTTTCAGGAGGCCTGCGGCTTTTATATTCGCTGGAAGATTATCAAGAGGTGGATACAATAGAAATCCATGGGGATGACGGCAGTTTCATAGGCTCCGCCTCATCTGCAGATCCTGTTTTTTCCATACCTAATTCAGGCAACCGGAATATTGAGATAGTCTTCATATCCAACGGCGAAGAAGTCGGAAGAAAATCCAAAAACGTCACATTCAACCTCACTGAAGATACAATACTAGATCTCGGGGTGTGCAATTTCATCAAAGCAACAAGGGCGAATCTCGACTTCTCTATCACAAATGAGGCCGAAATCCTGGTGGGCTACGACGTACCGGACGGCTTTGAAAAAATCCATCTGGAAATCAATCCTGTTTCAAAAAACGCTTCAGCACACAGCCAGCATGAAACCATAGACCAGGAAAACAGATCCTTTTTGCTGAATGGTCTTGAGGAGGGAAGCGAATATCACGTTTACTGTTATTTAAGCACCTCATCAGGGGAAAAGACAGCGCACTTCGATGAAGGTGTGATAACCTCTCCAATAAAACTGAAAGAAGTCTCCCTTGTCCTCGAGCAGGAGGATCTCGTGATAGGCTCAACGGCCATGGTGAAGGCTGTAAGGATACCGGAGAATGCTGCCATGCTCGATGAGGAAGGAGACATACTCTTCTTCTCATCAGATCCATCCATTGCAGAAATAAGCGCAGATGGAGAGCTTACAATCAAGAAAAGCGGAAAGGTGGAGATAACATACAAGGAGACAAACAACAACATCTCCTCCACCCTCTTTCTTGACATCCCCATAAAAGCGCCGGAGCTTGCATATGAAGTGAAGGACGGCGGGCTTCTGCTCTCCTTTTTGGACATAGACAATGAAGAGGTGCTCTGCACACTTATCCGGGAAAGCGGAGGAAAAACGGATATCCTTCTTCAAGACTCGTCTGAAAGAAGCTATCTTGATAAGGATATAGAAAGCGGCAAGACATATTCTTACACCCTTACCGCATCCTATGAAGATCAGAAAGAGAGCACATCAATCTCCTTCTGCATAGAAGATCCGGTTTTCGATATCCAAATACCTACACTTGACGGATATGCCATCATAATAAGGACGGACTACGACCAGAACAGCGAAATCGGATGTGAAGAGGCTGTATCTTTTGAAATCGAGGATGAGAATGCGCAGCAGGTGGAATGGATACTCAACGGATACAAGGTCGCAGAGGGTGTTTCCTTCTCATACAGCCTGAAGGACTATCTGGACAAATCCAACATCACGGACGAGGTCTCGGTCCAGGAATTGATATGCACAACAGAAACAAACGGGGTTAAATACTCCAAAACGATAAGGATAAAAGTAGATACATACGATATAGAGGTGGTATTATGAGAAAAAAGGCATGGACGGCAATTCTTTCACTACTTGCATTGCTTCTGTTCTTTTCGTGCAACACCAGCACGGAAACGACCGGGACGGTAAGGCTCTATGTGGGCTCTTCGAACACGAGGACCATAAGGCCGAGCACTTTCACTGCGCCACAGAGCTATAGGATCACACTGACGCCGAGCGAAGGCGAAGCTGTTGGAAAGACATTCAACCAGACCTCCGGGACAATAGAGATCGAAGAGGTCAGGATGGGGACGTACACGGTACTGGTGGAGGGATATGAAGAAGAGGACTGCCAAGGAATGATGACCTGTGTAAGCTCATCGTCAACTCCCACCCTTACTGTCAAACCGGCGGGGGACAACAGCATCATAGTACCGATGGAAGCCATATACACCGACGGAACAGGAAGCCTTGAGGTGACTTTCAATTGGGACGGCCTAACAAACAGTGACACTCCATTTGCCGATGCTCTTGAAAAAGGGGAGCTGAATTTCCAGCTCCTTTACATAAGCGATGACGGAGAGGCAACAGAAGCCGGAGAGCTCAAAACCATCGAGGTCTCAGACGGCATAACAGAGTGCACCCTCACCTATTCGGGCCTGGCTGCCACAACCGGGCAGACAATTGCGTTCACCATTACGGACAAGGATGGAATAGCCGTTGCATACAAGAAATTCTCAAACACTCTCCAGATAGCTGCAGGACAGGTTTCAAAGCCGGATTCAAACGACGAAGACCTCTATCTGATAACGGATGATAATGTCCCTTCATACATAGGCAGGAATATTTCAAACGTCTCCTGGTCAAATGTTGAAGGTGACCCGCATGCAATCAAAATCACGTGGTCCAATCCAAAGAAAACATACAATACGACAATGATAAGCAAGGTGACGCTTGTATTAAGCGATGGGGAATCTCAGATCACAAAAGAAATCGACATCAATGAGACCGATATGGCTTCATCATGCATATTCACAGGTCTTGAAGACGATACAACCTATACTTTGAACGCCCAGGCCTTCCTTACAGATGGAAGAGCCTCCAGCATGACCGAGTTTTTTGATTCGATACATACAAAGATATCTGTAAAGACCATCTCGCTGATATCTGACAATCTGCCTGATGAAACGCTTACCTATGGCAGCTCTTTCACATTGTCTTATGAAATCGGCCCCGGGGCAGCCAGCGACAAATCCGTAACATGGTCCCTTTCCAATCCTGATGTGCTTACGGTTGTAAGCAGCGAGGATCAGATGGAGGCGGCTTTCACCGCAAACAAACCGGGATCTACAAAAATCACCGTCACGAGCAATGACAACGCAGAATGCAGCGCTACTACGGCAAAAGATGTCAAAGTGAAGCTTGCTGCACCTGCAGCATCGGCAGAAGCCGGGGATGGCGAGGCGATCGTATCATGGAACGAGATTCCTTTTGCCGACAGTTATGATCTTTACAGAAAGACCACAGAGAACTTCGAGCTTATACAATCAGGCATTACCGGTACATCCTATTCCGATTCGGCAATACTCTCCGACACCACATATTGCTATGCGGTCAAAGCAAAAACGAATGAAGGAGAGGATTATGCAAGCGATCTCGGCAGCGCATCCAACGGAATCGAGATAAAACCGGTCGGGTTTGTTGTCCTTGAGCCGACTTTCGACAACGTGTCATTCAGCATTGGCGGAAGCAATTATATCACGGTCACAAACAGCAACCCCGTGACAGTGGAATTCGACAATACCATCGGAGCTGCAGACTTCAAGTGGTACATCAACTCAGCATTGCAGGAAGAAGCCAACGGCCAAACGTCAATAACCATAGATATCAACAATGAAGATCTTGACTTCTACGATACTGTCCAGACCTTGATGCTCAGCGTTGCAAAAGACGGGAAATGGTATTCTGATACAATCACCTTCAGTATAAGCGGTTTGAAAGCTTTCTGGCTCAATCAGAACGGCACCAGGCTTTCGACTGGCATTCTAGAAACCGGACTTGCACTTGCAGATGGAGAGCTCGGAAAATTCGGAATCTCAGTCCTTGCAACCGATACGGAACTCTCATTCGAGGCTTCAAATGATGTTGTAAGAATATCTGATGGCGGCATTGTCACCATCGATAAGGCAGGAGATACGGTCATCACTATCAGTGACAGCAAAAACAATTCTGTAGAAATAGATTTCAGTTTCTACACTTCCTCCTTTAGTACAGGGGAAGAGCTGCTGAACAAAGTAAATCAGAAATTGGGGGAAGTCATTTCTAAAGCAGATGCCAGTTTCGAGCATGACTGGTGGATTAATAATGGCTGGGCAGGATCTTCTCCAGAAGATTCTTACACAGTTGACGGAATAACAATAAGAAGAAAGACAAATAGTATTAGCGCCTCCTATCCACAATCCGAAAACTATATAAGCATTTCAAACTGCGAACTTGAAGATGGAACTGTTTTAAATACAACGGCAAACATCCAATTGAATATAGAAGGCGGATCAGGGAGCAACCTTGATGAAAATCATCTCTATACAATCGGATATGACGGTAACGGAACTATTGAGGCAACCTTACCTGGAAATCAAGGAAAAGCAACCATCAGATACGAGAATATCAATGTTGGGACGTCAGACAGATCAGGATCCTATTACCTGAGTTTTACAAAACCTGTGGGCCCAGATGCTTCCGGAGAGAATGCTACCATCAATGAAACCACAGAGTATAAAATTGATGACAGCGAATCAATAATCCGTCTGCTTAATAACAATTGATGGGTTCGATATCAAGAGAGCAAACCATTTGACAGCCTTTCTCTAATGGAAGGCTGTCTTTAATAATATAGAAATATATAGTGAAATACCTGAATCCTGATATTATAATCACCATATCATGACCGACACTTACAAGCTTTATCTTCCTTATATAAGCAAGGAGTATTCATCCTTCTCGAACAAGATCGTAAAGGATGCCGATTATCCGATCCTTGGCGTGAAGCTTCCTATTTTGAGGAGTTTGGCAAAAGAGATCGACGAGCTTGATTTCCCGATCCGTTATCATGAGGATGTGCTTCTAAGGGGCTTTGCCATTGCGAGGAAGAAATGCCCGCTTGACGGGAAGCTCGAGCTTGTATCCTCCCAGCTTCCGCTTTTAAAGAGCTGGGACGAGGTCGATTCGTTTTCAGCCGCGCTCAAATTCAAGAAGGCGGAGCTGGGCGAGGCATATTCATATTTCAAGAAGCTCTTCGAGGATGAAAGGGTGTTCGTCCGCCGCCTTGCAATCGTCTGGATGATGCAGAATAAGAAGAGTTTCAACGATCTTGATGAGATGCTTACTCTGATAACCTCCGTTAAAAACGACGATTACTATATCTCAATGGCTATCGCCTGGGCCCTCTGCGATTTCTACATCCTCTCTGCCGACAAAGCCCTGCCCTACTTTAAGAAGGTGGACGAGGAAACAAGAAAGCGGGCGAAGCAGAAATGCAGGGACTCGTTTCGCATCAGCGACAGGCGTTTCGAGGAATGCTGAAAATTTCTTAATGGTTTTTTTGAAACGTATTGACATATGTTACTTTAAATAGTATCGTGTTACTATCAATGGAAACATAAGGAGAAAACAGATATGCAGAACCTCGTAACAAAAACGATAAATACGGAAAACCTTCCAGATAAGAACGGATTCTTTGGAGAATACGGCGGGGCGTTCGTGCCCGAAGTGCTTCACAGGGTCATGAAGGAAGTCGGGGAAGCCTACGACAAGATTGCAAACGATCCTTCCTTCATAAAGGAGCTCAAAGAGCTCAATGAGACCTACACGGGACGTCCAAGCCCGGTCTACCATGCAAAAAGGCTTTCCGAGGCTGTAGGAGGGGCTGAGATCTATCTCAAGAGAGAAGATCTCAACCATACGGGAGCCCACAAGATCAACCACTGCCTGGGAGAGGTGCTGCTTGCAAAGAGGATGGGAAAGAAGAAGGTCATCGCAGAAACCGGTGCGGGACAGCATGGAGTGGCCCTTGCTACCGCAGCGGCCCTTCTCGGACTTGAATGCGACATCTACATGGGAGAGGTGGATGTGAAAAAGGAAGCGCCGAACGTAGCGAGGATGAAAGTGCTCGGGGCAAAGGTCGTTAGCGTCACAACCGGAACAAGAACCCTCAAGGATGCCGTAGACGAGGCTTTCAAGGCCTACCTTGAAGATCCTGTAAACCAGATCTACTGCATCGGAAGCGTGGTCGGCCCCGATCCGTTCCCGCGCATGGTGCGCGACTTCCAGTCCATAATCGGCGTGGAGGCGAAAGAACAGATGCAAAATCTCACCGGACGTCTTCCTGATGCCCTTGTGGCCTGCGTGGGTGGAGGCAGCAATGCGATGGGACTTTTCTCGGCGTTCCTCGATGACAAGGATGTAAAGATCTACGGCGTCGAGCCTGCAGGAAAAGGCCTGGAGACCGGCAAACATGCGGCAAGCATATCAAAGGGAACAAAGGGCATGATACACGGCTTCAAGTGCTATGTGCTCCAAGATGACAAGGGAGAATCGCTTCCTGTGTATTCTATCGCATCCGGACTGGATTATCCCGGAGTCGGCCCGCAGCACTGCTTCTTGCATGATATAAAGAGGGTCGATTACAAGACTGCAACCGACCGGGAGGCTGTAGAGGCGTTCTATGCCCTTTCAAGGATGGAAGGCATAATCCCAGCCCTTGAGAGCTCGCATGCGGTGGCATATGCCGTAAAGCTTGCAAAGCAGATGGGCAAAGGGAAGAACATACTCGTAAACCTCTCCGGACGCGGAGACAAGGATATAGATTTCGTGATGGAGCACTATCCTCTTGAGGAGTACGAGCCTGAAGAGACGCTCAAGGATGGATACGACGAATTCTTGTCCCACATCGGAGGGGAAAAGAACTGAAGGCCGCATCGCGCCATGGAATTAACACAGGGTGAAAGTTCTGCTATACTTCAGCTGATGTTTGATACTCTAGATACCACGGCGCACATGTTCGCATCCACATCAAGCATAAGGAATTCCTCGACCTACCGGGTTGCTGCGGTGCTTGCAGACCCGGTGGATGAAAAGTCCCTGCAGAAGGCGCTGGATAAGACCGTATTACGGTATCCCATGATGACAAAGCGCCTGAAACGGGGGCTTTTCTGGTATTATCTGGAGAACAACGACAAGCCCCTTCTTGTACAGCAGGAAAACGAGTATCCTGCGCATCTCATGCAATGGGAGAAAAACAACAACTACCTGATAAAGGTTCTTTATTTCAACCACAGGATAAGCGTCGAGGCATACCACGTCATAACCGACGGCACAGGCCTTTCCGAGTTCCTCAAAACCCTGTTGTTCCATTATTTCAAAGAACTTGGAGAAGAAGGCGGACCTGAAAACAAAATACTTCTTCCTGAAAGCTCGGATAACGAGGAAGAGGAGGATGCGTTCAGAAAATACTTCTTGGAAAAGAAAGGCAAGGACCGCATGGCGGAAGATAAGGCCTATTTGATAAAAGGCCGCCATTTCAGCGATTTCGGAAACAACGTGACAGTTTTCAAGCTCAGGGTGTCCGAGTTGAAAAAAGAGGCCTCCCGCATAGGAATCACAATCACCGCACTTCTTTCATCATATGTGGCCTGCGCCATTGATGAGAATGAAAAGAGGCCTTCAAGAAGAAAGAAGCCGATTGTGATCCAGGTACCGGTCAACCTCAGAAAGTTCTTTCCCTCCAAGACACTCAGAAACTTCTTCGGGGTGGTGAACATAAGCATACCTTTCGACAGCTTCGAGGATTTCGACAAAGGGGCCGGGATGGTCAACGCCAAGCTTAAGAGCCATCTTACAAAAGTGCATCTGGAAAAAGTTCAGAAATCGAATGTGGCGATCAGTACAAACATATTCAGCAGGATAACCCCACTAAAGCTCAAGGACATCTTTATCCCGATAGGCTTCAAAAGCATCGGGGAAAACAGGAAGACCATCGCACTATCCAATATCGGGATGGTGGATATTCCCCTATGGATGCAGAAAAACATCTTATGCTTCGAGGAAGTGCTTTATCCCACGCTCAAAAGTCCCATAAACATCGGGGTGATAAGCATGGGGGACGTGTTAACAGTCTCCTTTGCACGAAACATCGAGGATGCGCGCCTGATCCGCAGCTTCTGCAAGCAGCTTGCAAAAATAGCGGATGTATCCGTATATTCGAACATATGGGGGGACGAGAAATGAGAACATGCAAAAACTGCGGCATAGATTGCATAGGCTCGGATCATACCTGCCCCATCTGCGGAGCACAACTCGGGCAGCCCGGGAATACGCCATACGCATATCCTGTGTACAGGATAAAAAAACACATTGCAAAAAAGATCCTCCTGATCCTGAGCCTGTCTGCAATTCTTATAATGGCCTTCATCAATTATTTTTCCTGGGAAAAGGCCTCCCATGCATGGGCTGTGGAGATTTCCATCGGAATACTTCTCATATGGATGATCTGCAGCCTCTGGATCAGCCATAGGCCAAGCATCGGCGCCAAGCTGTTCACATCCTCGGTCATCCTTTTGGTGATAATCACCTACATCGACGTGCTGATGGATTTCAAGGGCTGGAGCACCAGTTACGTTATCCCGACCGCCTCTTGCGCACTTACAATAACCCTCACAATCCTGACGATGGCAGGAAGGAGAAACTATTCCCGATTCTTCTCCTACATGACCATATCGGTTTTGATATGCCTTTTGAGCCCGCTGTTATATGTATTCTCCCTGGCAAAAATAAAATGGCTCTGTATGCTGCCCCTCCTTTGCGCGGTAATCTGCTTTCTGAGCCTTGCGATAATAAGGAAAAGGGATATGAAGAGGGAGCTAGGAAAAAGATTCAGGCTTTGATAGCCTGAATCCCAAAATTCTATTTAAACTCAAGTAAAAATCATATTTACAGGATATTATTTGATATATGTGACCGTATCCTTTTTCAGCATGCGCTTATCCGGCGTCATATCCGCATACCCCAGTGCAAGGCAGCCATACACCCTGTAGCCTTCCGGCACACCAAACTTCTGCATGCTTGAAGCCTTTTCTCCGCTTCTGTTTATCCTGTTGATCCATACAGACCCCAATCCCAACGCATTGGCAGCATACATCATGGCACACATGGCACATGTCGAATCCTCCTTTGCATACGGACTCCTCTCATCATAGCTGACCATAATGAACACCGGTGCGCCATAGCATATATCGGCATCGCCATCCTGGATAAAACGGCCGATTTCAGAAATCTTGCCCGTATCTTCCACGACCACGAAATGCCAGGCCTGGGTATTCATGCCGCTCGGAGCATGGCGCGCGGCATCCACAACCTTCTCAACGAACTCATGAGGCACTGCGTCCTTCTTGTACTTTCTTATGCTTCTTCTTGAAAGCAAACTTTCATATGCATCCATAAAAAAACCTCCTATCTAGTGACTTACTCTCCACCTTAATTTTCAATTTTAAGGTGGAGCTTCTTCTCGCTCAAGACACCTGATGGTGCCAGTATCAACGAGCTATCCCCGCTAGC
>CASDPA010000021.1 GCA_949282255.1 uncultured Spirochaetales bacterium | reverse complement strand
AGATAATTCTTGGAAATTGAAAGAGTTGTATAACTTGTTGATTCTGTAAAGTGCTTTTTAGCCTTAAAACTTTCTAGTGCTAAAACTCAAAATACGGGTTTGTTGAGGATTATCATGGAACCGTGTAGGAAAAAAAATTTTTTTAGGTGTATAATATGGGCATGGCAAAAAGAATGAAGGAAGGCCGCCGACTGAAACTTGATGCTTTCACAGCAATCATTCCATATATTATGGTTGAGAGGTGTGATGCTGCAAACCATTTCACTATGTCTTTCGATTGTCAGGCCTCTGAAGCGCTTATAAGAAAGCTGCGTTCTGAAGGGTACGAGTCGATCGGCATATTGCATATCATCCTTGCTGCGTATGTCAGAACAGTGTCCCAAAGGCCGAAGATCAACCGTTTCATACGTGGCCA
This sequence comes from uncultured Spirochaetales bacterium, assembly GCA_949282255.1. GTDB lineage: Bacteria > Spirochaetota > Spirochaetia > Sphaerochaetales > Sphaerochaetaceae > Ornithospirochaeta. The sequence goes on along the minus strand of CASDPA010000021.1, from coordinate 34,861 downwards.
GAAGATTTATGCCAGAAACGGTATTGTCGTGAACATGGTAGTCAAGCGGCATATGAGATTGGAAGAAAGGGATACCTCCATAAAAATGTTTTTTGATCCTTCAGATACGCTTTATGATGTGTATGAGAAGGTCAACAAGGTGCTTGCGGATGTTTATTCAGAGAACTCCACCTCATTGGATAAAACAGCGGATTTGATAAATTATATTCCTGGCTTGATAAAGAAATTTATGATTTTCTGCTTTAAGGCCTTGGATTATTTCGGGCTTCTTCCCAAAGCCCTTATAAATGTTTCCCCTTTCCATGGGTCGATGTATATAACCAACATCGCATCTCTTAATTTGCCGCCGGTTACGCATCATCTGTATAATTTCGGCAATGTTCCAATTTTTATCGCTTTTGGGGCCAAGAGATGGGTTATGGAGCTTAATGAGGATGGAAGTGTGAACAAGCGCAGGGTTATAGACATCGTATTCAATCTCGATGAGAGGATATGTGACGGCTATTATTATGCATCCGCTGTAAAGGTGTTGAAAAAATGCCTCGGCAATCCGGAAGCGCTTTTGGAAAAACCGGAAGAGGTTGTCATAGATAATGGCTAAAAGAGGGCTTGAAGCCCTTTTTTATTTCTGATATACATTTTTATTCGTAATATCTGCATTAATAATACATATTTATGTATAAATGTATGGAATATATTTTAAAAATCTGTATAATTATCCAAAAAGTGGAGAACAAATATGATCAAAGCCGGCATCATAGGGGCTACAGGGTACGCAGGCAGCGAGCTTGTCAGCCTTCTTTTGAAACATCCCGATGTTGAAATAGTTTTTCTTGGTTCCTCATCACAGCAGGGGGTGGTGTTCTCGGATATCTATCCCCGATACCGCGGCCTGTGCGACCTTGTCCTTGATGAAAGCGATATCGTTAAGGCAGCTGAGATCTGCGATGTGGTTTTCCTTGCACTTCCTCATGGGCTTGCAAGCTCCTTTGTCACCTCTGAAATACTAAAAAAGGTGAAGGTGATCGATCTGGGGGCGGATTTCAGGCTGAAGGATGTATCGGTATATGAAAGCTGGTACAAGGTCAGCCACAATGGAAGGGCTGTCATGGATCAGGCGGTTTACGGTCTTTGCGAGATACACAGGTCAGAAATAGGGAAGACTAATCTTGTTGCCAATCCCGGCTGCTATACGACTTGTTCCATTCTTTCGTTGTATCCGTTGCTGAAGGAGCATCTTGTAGATCCTTCCTCCTTGATTGTTGATGCCTTGAGCGGTGTCAGCGGGGCAGGCCGCAGTGCCAAGGTCGCCAATCTCTTTTGCGAGGTAAACGAATCGGTTAAGGCGTACGGGGTGGCATCGCATCGTCATACTCCTGAAATCGAGCAGGAGCTGTCCCTTGCTGCAGGGATGGATGTGGTGTTGACATTTACTCCTCATCTCGTTCCGATGAACAGGGGCATACTTGCAACATGCTATGCGAAGCTGCTTGACGGTGTGGATGAAAAGACTGTCAATGATGCTTATGCCAAGTATTATGGAAAAGAGCCGTTTATAAGACTTTGCCCCTCGTTGAGCGAAACAAGAGATGTGGAGGGAACAAACTTTGTTGATATTTCGCTTCGCATTGACACCCGTACAGGCAGGGTCATAGTGGTGACGGCAATAGACAATCTTGTCAAAGGAGCGGCCGGGCAGGCTGTGCAGAATATGAACATCATGTTCGGTCTTGATGAAAAAGAAGGATTAATATAGGAGAAAGCGATGATTGTTTCACAAGGATTCAAATTGCCTAAAGGCTTTATGGCTGCAGGAGTGCATGCCGGAATAAAAAAGTATAAGAAGGACATGTCTCTGGTTTACAGCCCGTCCGTCTGCACGAGCGCTTCGACCTATACAACCAACAAGGTCAAGGCCGCCCCTGTTGTCTATGATATGTCCATAAAGGATCTTCCAAAGCACGGAATAATAGCAAACAGTGGAAATGCGAATGCCGTAACCGGGGCAAAGGGCCTCGAGGATGCTTCGATGATGGCTTTTGAGACAGCGGGTTATCTGAAAGCGAAGAAAGAGGATTTCTTCGTATGCTCAACCGGTGTGATCGGTGTCCATCTTGATATGGACAAGATCAAATACGGGATAAAAGAGCTTGTGAAAAATCTTTCTGAAAGCGATGCGAGCGCAAAGGATGCTTCCGAGGCCATCCTCACTACAGATACTGTGCGTAAAGAGTGTTCGGTTACAGTCAAGATAGATGACAAGGATGTGGTTGTTTCCGGGTTTGCCAAGGGCTCTGGCATGATACACCCCAATATGGCTACAATGCTCTGCTTTGTAACGACAGATTGTGCCATTAACCATGATATGCTCCAGCATATCCTTGGGGATACGGTGGAAGATACATTCAATATGATCAGCGTGGATGGAGACACCTCCACGAACGATACCTGCCTGGTGCTTGCAAATGGAAAAGCCGGAAATAAGGAGATTGTGGCAAAAGGTGAGGATTATGAGATATTCAAGGAAGCCCTTTCTTATGTGCTCGGTCGTCTTGCTTGCATGATCGCTAAAGATGGTGAAGGTGCGGGAAGGTTCATCGAGGTGAAGGTTGAAGGGGCTGCAAGCGTGAAGGATGCCCGCATCCTTGCCCGCTCCGTGGTTTCTTCCAACCTGGTGAAAGCTGCGTTCTTCGGCTCCGATGCCAACTGGGGGCGCATCCTTTGTGCCATGGGATACAGCGGTGCCTCTTTCAGCCCGGAAAAGGTTAAGCTGCTTTTCTCCTCTGAAAAAGGATCGGTAGTCGTTTTGGAGGATGGCGAGCCGGTCAAATTCGACGAGGCGAAAGCAAAGGCTATTTTATTGGAACCGAGTGTTTCCGTGCTTGCCGTCTTGTCCGACGGAGAAGCTAAGGCTACCGCCTGGGGCTGCGATCTCACATACGACTATGTGAGGATAAATGGGGATTACAGGAGTTGATGATGGACATGGAGACTTACATCAGAAAAGCGGAGACGCTAATAGAGGCCATCCCTTATGCAAGGAAGTTCCGCGGAACCACTGTGGTGGTCAAATACGGCGGATCGGCCATGCTTGATGAGAAACTGAAAAAAGCTGTCATAACCGATATAGCCATGCTTAAATATCTCGGGCTCAAGCCCGTTGTGGTGCATGGCGGAGGAAAAGAGATTTCCGCACTTCTTGCCAGGCTTGGTAAAAAAAGCGAATTCATTGACGGACTCCGTGTTACGGACGCTGAAACCGCATCGGTTGCGGAGATGGTGCTTTCAGGCAGCATTGCAAAGAGCCTTGTTGAGGATTTCGAGGCGGTAGGGCTCCATTCCTGTTCCATCAACGGAAAGGATGGTCATACCATAACCGCAGTGAAAAAGCTTGATCCAAAAGGAAGGGACCTTGGCTTTGTTGGTGAGATAGACAAGATAGACGTAACTCTTTTGGAAACACTTATGGATGCTGATTTCATCCCTATTCTTTCTCCTGTCGGTGTAGGTAAGGATGGGCATACATATAATATAAATGCAGATTATGCGGCTTCTTCGGTTGCAGGTGCGCTCGGAGCCCAAAAGCTGATGTTCCTTACAGATGTTGAAGGTATATTGAAGGATAAGGATGATCCTTCATCGCTTATCAGAAGGCTCAGCGTAAAAGAGGCCAAGGAATATATTGCTTCCGGCATCATAAACGGAGGGATGATTCCAAAGACCGAATGCTGCCTTGAAGCGATCTCAAAAGGGGTGTCAAGCGTCCACGTGCTTGATGGGCGTGTGCCTCACTCGATCCTTTTGGAGGTGTTTACGAGCGAAGGCATCGGTACTATGATCGAATAGGAGGATACTATGGGAACGATGGAAGAGCTTATCGCCCTTGGAAAAGACAATATTATGAATACATATGCTCAGACTCCAGTGGTGTTTGATCATGGAGAAGGGGCTCATTTATATTCAGTTGATGGCAAATGCTATATAGATTGTGTGGCCGGTATTGCAGTCAATGCGCTTGGCTATGGCAATGAGAAGATTGAAAAAGCTGTCAAGGAGGTGCTCAAAGATGGCATATTCCATGTGTCGAATCTTTATTACAACAAATGGGCACCGAAGGCCGCCGAGAAATTGAATTCTCTTGCGGGATCCAAGAAAGTTTTTTTCTGCAACAGCGGGGCTGAAGCCAATGAGGCTGCGCTGAAGATTGCAAGAAAGTATGGCAGCAGGACCGGACGTAGTCGGATCATTTCGTTTTCCCATAGCTTCCATGGCCGCACATATGGGGCTATGACGCTTACGGGACAGGAGAAATATCAAAAAGGATTTTTCCCTGTTGTGCCTGAGATATCTTATGCTGTCTATAACGACTTGGACAGTGTCAAGGCTCTTGCCGGAGATGATGTATGTGCTGTGTTTGTGGAACCGATCCAGGGGGAGGGTGGTATAATTCCTGCGGAGAAGGAATTCCTTACAGGTCTGAGAAGGCTTTGCGATGAGAAGGATATGCTCCTTATCTTCGATTGCGTTCAGACCGGGCTTGGAAGAACGGGCAAGATTTTTGCTTTCCAGCATTATGATGTGAAACCGGATGTGATGAGCCTTGCAAAAGCCTTGGGCGGCGGATTGCCTTTTGCAGCCTGTGCAGCCTTTGATAAGGCTGCAGATGTGCTTTGTCCTGGAGAGCATGCCTCAACGTTCGGCGGAAATGCGCTTTCTTCCGCTTTATGTCTGGTTGTCCTTGAGGAGCTTGAGAACGGTCTTGCCGACGAGGCGGCCAAGAAGGGAATGCTTCTTAAAAAAGGGCTTGAGGAAATTGCTGCAAAACATCCTGATAAATGTTTGACAGCCAGAGGCTTGGGACTGATGGAAGGCCTTGTGCTCAAAGTACCGCCGAAGGAAATAGTTTCCGCATGCTTTGAAAAGGGGCTTTTGGTCTGTAGCGCCGGTTATGACGTGCTTAGATTCGTTCCACCCCTTGTTATAAGCAATGAGGATATTTTTAAAGCGATTGAGATTTTGGATGAGGTTCTGAGCTGAACTCATTTTTCCGAAATCTGAAGTATGGAAAAAGCCACCGCACGGTGGCTTTTATTGTTATGATGAAACGGATATATCAACTGTTTTCTTTCAAGACTCTCAAGACCTTGTCGTATTCGTCTTTCAACTCCCTGTATACACTTGATCCGTTCTTTGTTTCTTCAACTTTTCCAGCAAGGGAAGCAAGATTGTTCAGGCAGACCCTTTCGAAGGTTTTTCTTGCCTTGTGCGCTGTTTGGGCTATGGCCTCCGCATTGTTTTTCTCCATTGCGGCTTCAAGCTCTTTGAAGTGTGAATCCTCTTCAAGATGCATAAGCTTGTCCTTGAGTCCGCCGATGTCCCCACCGACGTACTCAAGAGCCTGTTCATAATCAAGACCTATATTGTCTGCAATAAACTTGATGTTCATATCTATTTAATAAGAATATCCAATATTCCTCTTACCGTCACGTACAAGATGATGAGAGGAAGGACGTATGCAGCATAATATCTGATCCATTTCGGGAATTTTGCGCCTTTGCCCTTATCTGCCGTTTCTATGAATTTGTCCCAGCCCCAGCCATAGCGCGAGGTGCAGAAAAGGATCATCACAAGCGATCCGAGGGGAAGCAGCAGATTTGAGACTATGAAGTCTTCAAGATCCATCACTCCTGTTCCTGCTCCAAGAGGCTGGAAAGCAGACCAGATGTTGAAGCCGAAGATGCATGGAAGACAGAAGACTGCAAAAATTGCGATATTCACCAGAGTGGCTTTCTTGCGGCTGTATCCCCTGACATCGATCCAATAGGAGAGGATGTTCTCAAAAACTGCGATGAGCGTGGTGAGGGCGGCAAAACTCATGGCAAGGAAGAAGAGTGATCCCCAAAGTATTCCTCCATGCATTTTTGCAAATACATTTGGTAATGTTATGAATATGAGCGAGGGGCCGCTTCCAGCTTCAATTCCAAAGGATGAGCAGGCAGGGAAGATTATGAAGCCCGAAAGCAGTGCGATTGATGTATCGAGCACTATGATCCTCTCGGTCTCTCCTGTAAGGGTCCTATCTTCTCCGAAATAGGATCCCATTATGGCCATCGCCCCGATTCCTAGTGAAAGTGTGAAAAACGCCTGTCCCATTGCGGCAAATATAACTTCGGAAAGTCCCGAGTCAAGCATCTTTCCAAAGTCCGGCTTGATGAAGAACATCAGCCCTTCCATGGAGTTGTCAAGGGTAAGGGAGTTTATTGCAAGGGCGATCATGAGGAGGAACAAAAGTCCCATCATGACTTTCGACACTCTTTCAACCCCTTTGGCCAAGCCTATGACTGCAACAAAAGCTGTTATTGCCAAGGCCAAAAGCATCCAACCGATTTGAAGGGGAGGGTTTGCAAGCATGGAATTGAAATATCCTGCAACTGCATTGGTGTCCGCTCCGGCGAAGCTTCCGGTCATGTTGGAAATGAAATAGTAAATCAGCCAACCTGTTATTGGGAGATAGAAGAAAAGAAGCATGTAGTTTCCAAAGATGGCAAACGGGCCAGCGATGTGCCATTTGCTTCCCTTGGGCTCCAGCGCCCTGTATGCGCCTACGATGTTTTTCTTCCCACCTCTTCCGATTGCAAATTCCATCGTCATCGCCGGAACACCGATGAGAAGAAGGAATATCAGATAAATCAGTACGAATGTCGCTCCACCGTATTTACCGGTTATGTATGGAAATCTCCATACATTGCCCAAGCCGATGGCACAACCTGCGCTAAGCAGTATGAAGCCCAGACGGGAGGACAATTTTTCCCTTTCTTTCATTTTTTCCACCTTATTCTTTTTTTATATGTTTCTGCCAGGATAATGAGGCTCTGAAGTGTAGTTTATACCAAGCTTCCTAAGCCCGTCTATATCACCGGCTGATGGAATATGTGTAAAATGGATATCACAATCTTTCAAGCGCTTAAGTGCACGGCATGCCTGTGCCGTATAAGGATTGTAGATGCTGGACATTGCCATTGCTATGAGGATTTCGTCAACATTTAAAGAAACACCTTTGCTGGCAAGAATATCCCTTTTGACGACAGTGATCGACTGTACAACCTTTTTATGGATGAGATCCACGGATGGATCGATGTCGAGCATGGCTTTACAGGCATTGAGAATCAGTGCGGCACCAGCATGCATGAGATTGGAATTATGTGCGGTTATTATTTTTCCGTCGTCAAGCTCTATTGCCGCTGCGCAGACGGTCCCATCATCTTTTCCTTTCTTTTTGCTGATTGCCTCCTCCAAGGCTATGCGTGCCGGAATGACTGTAGACCGGTCCTCTTCCTTCAATCCTGCCTTATCCAAAAGGGCTAGTGCCCTGTTATATACTTCTTTGGAACAGATACCCTGCAGATAATCGGTCTTTGTATGGAAGACACGGCGGATTATTTCCTGTTGCGCCGCCTTTCTGCAGACTTCGTCATCGAAAATTCCAAACCCGCATCTGTTTACTCCCATGTCGGTCGGACTTTTATATACGCAAGGCTCTCCGGTTATACGCTCCAAAATCCTCTTAAGAAGGGGATAGGCTTCAAGATCCCTGGAATAGTTCACAGTTATCTCGTTATATGCGTCGTGATGGAAATGGTCGATCATGTTCACATCGCCGATATCGACAGTAGCCGCCTCATAAGCAAGGTTTACCGGATGATTGAGTGGAAGATTCCAGATCGGGAAGGTCTCGAGCTTTGCATAATTCGGCTTGAGCCCTTTCTTTGCTTCGTGGTACATCTGATTGAGACAGGTTGCAAGCTTTCCACTGCCTGGTCCCGGTGCGGTTACAATGACCACCGGAGCATCCACCTCGATGTACGGATTTTTCCCGTAGCCCTCGTCGGAGACCACCACATCGATATCCGAAGGGTAGCCCGGCGTGGCTGAATGGGTATAAACCTTTATGCCGCGTTGTTCAAGCTTACGCATGAACTGTACCGCGGCAACCTGGTTTTCATATCTGGTAATGACAACTTTGTTGCAGGTGAGGCCGTAATCCGCAAAATCGTGGATCATTTTGAGTACATCGGCATCATAACTGATCCCGAAGTCCCCACGGATTTTCCTCTGCTCGATATCACCGGCATAGATGCAGATGATTATGTCCAAGTGCTCCTTGAGCGCTTCGAACACTTTCATCTTATTGTTTTCATCAAATCCGGGAAGCACGCGGGATGCGTGCTTATCATGAAGAAGCTTTCCTCCGCATTCGATGTAGAGGCGACCGGAAGAGGCTTTGACACGCTCAAGAATGTAGCGTGTCTGCTCCTCGATGTATTTTTTGCTGTCAAAACCGATTTTGTGCATTATACGTAACCCTGGGCAAGCATTGCACGGCTGACCTTCATGAAGCCGGCGATATTTGCGCCGTCGATGAAGTTGTCTTTTGTTGAATATGTCTCAGCCGCTTCGGAGATGTTCTTGTAAATGTTTTTCATGATGTTCTGCAATTCCTTGTCAACCTGCTCCGGTGTCCACTTCATCCTCTGTGAGTTCTGTGCCATCTCAAGACCGGATACTGCCACGCCGCCTGCGTTTGCAGCCTTTGCAGGAGCAAGAAGGATTCCGGAGGATGTGAGTATCTCCTCTGCTTCGATGGAGCATGGCATGTTGGCACCTTCGCCTACGAGTTTGATCTTGTTCTTTGCAAGGTTGAGAGCATCCTCTTTTACGATTTCGTTCTGTGTGGCACAGGGGAAGGCATAATCAGCTTTGATGTTCCAAAGCGGATTTGCAACCTCGCTTGTCCTTTCGATATAAGGCACATGGTACTTTTCTGCATATTCCTTAATCCTGCCCCTCTTCACGTTTTTAAGCATTTTTACAAATGCAAGCTTTTCGTCGTTGATGCCCTCTTCGTCGATGATCATGCCTGAGGAGTCGGAAAGGGTGATGACCTTTCCTCCGAGTGCATTGATCTTCTCAACAGTGAACTGTGCTACGTTGCCGCTTCCGGAGACAAGGCATGTGGATCCTTTGATATCCATCTTCTTGTCAGCAAGGATTGCCTGAGAAAGGTAGACGAGGCCATAGCCTGTTGCTTCAGGACGGATGAAGGACCCTCCGAAATCCGGGCCTTTTCCTGTGAGAACTCCTGTGAACTGGTTTGTGATCCTCTTATATTGGCCATAAAGATATCCGATCTCTCTTCCACCTACGCCGATATCCCCTGCGGGTACGTCGGTATCAGGACCGATGTGCCTATATAGTTCGGTCATGAAGGACTGGCAGAAGCGCATGATTTCCTGTTCGCTCTTTCCCTTTGGGTTGAAGTCGGAGCCGCCTTTGCCACCTCCCATCGGAAGGCCTGTCAAGCTGTTCTTGAAAACCTGTTCGAAAGCAAGGAATTTCATGATCGAGAGGTTTACCGACGGATGCAGGCGCAATCCGCCTTTATAAGGTCCGATTGCTGATGACATCTGGACCCTGAAGCCTCTGTTGATCTGGCAATTTCCTTCATCATCCATCCATGGAACGCGAAACATGATCACCCTTTCAGGTTCGGTCATCCTTTCCAGGATCTTGTGATAGGTCACGTCAGGAAGCTCATCGATGATTTTGTCGATTGAGAGCAGGAATGTGTAGACAGCCTGCTGGAATTCCCTCTCGTTGGGATCCCTCCTGCAAACCATCTGGTACACTTGTTCGGTTTGACTGTGCATAATTTTCCTCCCATAATAATGGCCTTAATTTTATATAAATAGTCTTTGTTGATAAAGTAATTGGAAGGTTTATGTTAAAAGTTTTTATAATTTTTTTTAATTACCGGCATAAAGGAAAAACATAGCCTTATTTCCGCCTTTGCCTTTTATTGGAAAGAAGATTCTTTTGACAGTAAAAGAAATAATTATTTTTTTGGTCTGATTTTGCTATTGAGCTTTTTTCAGCGCCTGCTGCGCTATATGTCCTGGCGGGGGCGTCCCGCCCCCGCGCATGACTCATATAAGTTTTCCTGCAAATGCCTTGAGCACTTCGTCTCCTTCGCCCTTGAGCACTTTCTTTGCAAGCACCTTTCCAAGCTGAACCCCTTCCTGGTCGAAGGAGTTGAGGTTCCATAAAAAGCCTTGGAACATCACCTTGTTTTCAAAGTGTGCAAGGAGCGCGCCCAACGATTCCGGAGTAAGCTTATCTCCGTATATCAGAGAGGAACATCTTTCTCCTTCAAATACCTTGTTCGGGTTCTCATCATCCTTTCCAAGTGCAAATGCCACTATCTGAGCGGCAAGATTTGCATTCAGCTTTGTCTGGCTGTAGGAGCCGTCGGTTATGATATCAAAGCCATATTGGCTGTTCTTGAAACCGATGAACTGAAGAGGAACGATATCGGTTCCCTGGTGCAACAGCTGGTAGAAGGAGTGTTGTCCGTTTGTTCCAGGCTCTCCGAAGATGACCGGGCCTGTTGGATAGTCCACTTTCTTTCCGTGGCGGTTCACGCTCTTTCCGTTGGATTCCATGTCAAGCTGCTGAAGGTGTGCGGGGAAACGTGAAAGGGCTTGGGAATAGGGGAGGATGGCCGTTGCCGGATAATTCTTGATGTTCCTCAGATAAACTCCGATAAGCGCATCCAGAAGAGCGCCGTTTTTAGTGACATCCTTCTCAAGGCTGAGGCAGTCCTCCTCATGGGCTCCTTTTAAAATCTTCTCAAATACTTCATATCCGTATGCAAGAGAGAGTACAACTCCTCCCACAGCACTTGTGGATGAGTATCTTCCTCCGATGTAGTCGTCAATGAAGAAGGACGCCAAAACACTCTTGCCCTGCGCGAGCGGGCTGGTCTTGCTTGTGACGGCGACAATGTGCTTGCTGCTGTCCAGTCCTTTTATCGGACTCTTTCTCAATGTCTCCAGCACAAGATCCCTGTTGGTGAGGGTTTCCTGTGTCGTTCCGCTCTTGGATACGAGTATGAAAAGCGTGGTCTCGAAATCAAGGCGGGAGATGACATCTGCCGCATCATCAGGGTCGACATTGGAGATGAATTCCGCATTCATCTTCTTCTCATAACCCTTGAGCGCAAGATACAGCGCTCTCGGTCCAAGGTCGCTGCCTCCGATGCCGATTTGGCAGACTGTGGTGAATTTCTTTCCTGTCGAACCTTTGATCTCTCCAGAATGCACCTTTTGTGCAAAATCCTTTATCTTTGCAAGCTCTCCCTCATAGAAAGCCTGTTTATCCTCTCCGTCGCCTTCAACCTTGACAGACAGGACATTGCCTCTGGTGAGATGGTGGAGCACAAGCCTTTTTTCTCCGACATTCATCATCTCCCCTGAAAGGATCTTCTTATACTTTTCGACAATATCCATTTCATCTGCAAGCGCCTGGAGCTTTGAACAGATATTTTCATCGATAGGCATTGCAGCCCAGTTGTACTTGAGTCCTCCACCAAGCTTGATTTCATTTTTCTCAATCCTCTCCTTGCCAAGGAGGGCCTTCACGCTCGCCTTCGGGGCATCAAGAAGCTCCTTGTAGGCCTTTGTGCAGTTCAGATCATTGTATTCCATAACTCAATCCTTTACATCGGGAATCCTGGTTTGGAAGCTCTCAAGCAGGTCTTCCTTGGTCATTCCCTCCCGCAGGATGATGAATATCGTGTCATCGCCTGCGATGGAGCCAAGGATTTCCGGAAGAGCCAGCACGTCCAGTGCAAAGCATACGCTGTTTGCGTGTCCAGGACGTGTTTTGATGACTCCCATGTTCCCAGAAAACTCTATCGATATGATACCACGTCTTACATCCTGTATATAGCTTTTTTCCGATTCGCTTACAAAATCATTTTCAGGAAGACTGTAATAATATCCCGACCAGCCATCGGATATCTTTCCAACCTTGAGCATCTTGAGATCCCTGGAGAGGGTTGCCTGGGTTACAGAAAAACCTTCCTTCTTAAGCATTTCAAGAAGAGTATCCTGGTTGTCTATCCTGTTGTTTTTTATCAGTTCCTTGATTACAGACAGCCTGTTATGCCTTTCGCGCATCCGATCCTCCTAGTTTTTTGTATATTCTCTGAATATTTATACAGTTTACATCAATAGAAGTCTTTCGGGAACCATCTAAATCATTTTTTTTCGTTATGAGGCAGGTCTCATTTTCCAATCGGTTTTTCCATTATTATCGACTTATTTAAGAACCCCATATGCTCGTAGGCTTTCTTTGCCGGAGCATTGAAAGCGCATACGCTCAATTCAATGGTTGCACATCCCTGTCTTTCAGCCTCTTTTTCCACTTTTTTCATAAGCAGGCTTCCAATTCCCATATTGCGGAATTTTTCATCAACAACGATGGAATCAACCAACATTACGGATCTTTGCGTATGATTTGGCGAGCAATAATCTTTTTTGAAGAAAACGGCCGCTCCAAGTATTTTTTCCTCGGTAGAAGCGAGCATGACCGAGCCTTCTTCTGCCAGGCTGCAGAACTTGTCGAACGCTATTATCTGTCCGTTTGGACGATATATATCCGGACGTGCCTCCGTATGGATCCGGTGTACCTGCAGCATCAGATTATTGAAATCCAAAAAATCCTCTTTAGCGGCGTTTCTTATCTTCAGATCTTTCATATCAGAGCCTCAGTGTCATCTCGTCGAGCGCCTTTCTCGCAACAGGGGACGGATCGTTTGCCGCATAGCCGAGCGCGAGCGCCGATACGAGCTCGTATTCCTGTAATCCCAGATAGTTCATTATCATTTCCTCCGTGTAGCAGGTGTCCCTTATCCAAAGGGAGCCAAGACCCAGATCCGCGGCCTGAAGGCACATGTTCTCGATCGCGGCACCGATACTAAGCAGATCTGTATATTTCAGCAGCTCTCCAAGTGGCACGTATTTCCTTAATATGAGTATAAGCACCGGGGCGTGCAGGATGGTCCTTGCGGTATATTTCGATGTGACCGCATAACGCGGCGTGAAATCCTCCACCCCTTTTTCCGGGAAGTAGCCCTTCATTATTGCGGCTACCTTGTCCTTCTTATCTTTCGATAATACTGCGAATGTCCAAGGCTGTCCGTTCTTTGCGCTCGGAGCAAGCCGTCCGGCTTCCAGAACCTTCTCTATAAGATCATCGGACACTGCAGCATCCTTGTACATTCTTATGCTTCTTCTTTTCTGCAAAACTTCGTTAAAATCCATATCTGTATCCCGTACTCATCGTATCAGAAAAGAAAAGGGTGGGTGAAGGCCATGATGCCATGCAAAACATCCGTTAATGCAATTACTTCGATAATATGTTATATTGTGCGAAGGAGAATGATATGATCGTAGCTGCAATTGTCATAGCCATAATTCTGGTTATCCTGATTTGGATTGTTTCCCTATACAATTCGATGGTAAAGGCGAAAAACAAAGCTGAAGAGGCTGAAAGCGGCATAGATGCGCATTTGAACAAAAGGTATGACCTCATTCCTAATCTTGTTGAGACTGTGAAAGGGTATGCAGGACATGAAAAGTCCACTTTGGAAAATGTCATCAGAGCCAGAAACGCGTGTATCGATGCACATGGAATCAATGACAGACAGAAAGCCGACGATATGCTTTCTGGGGCACTTAAGAATCTCTTTGCATTGAGCGAGAGCTATCCGGATCTGAAAGCGAATGCCAATTTCATGGACCTGCAGAAGCAGTTGGATGCTGTAGAAACTGAAATCCTGAATGCACGCAAATATTACAATGCTGTTGCCAGATCCTATAATGACAAGATAATGGTATTCCCTGCGAATCTGCTTGCAGGGCCGTTCGGCTTTAAGAAGCTTGAATATGCCGAAGTGGCAGATGAGGCAAAACAGAACGTACGTGTGAGCTTCTGATAACAGGTTTTTCAATGAAAAGGATCCTGCTTTCCATCTTTCTTCTTGTTTTTATCATTTTTCCTTTCTTTGCTGCAGAGACGTTTATCGTGGATAAATATGATGTTTCCATCGATGTCGATGCTTCTGCTATGAGTCATGTAAAGGAAAGGTTGGATATTGATTTCACCTCTCCAAGTCATGGCCTTTTCCGGGATATACAATATGATTTCGGAATCGGCCTTAAGGCTGGCATAGAGAATGTGAGGACCGACGTTGAATCTTCATATAGCTATGAAAACGGGTATATGGTTCTCAGGCTTGGCTCTCCCGATCGGATAGTGCAGGGGCCTGTTGAATATAACATCAGTTATGATTTTATGATTCCGGAGGTGAAGCAGCGCGGTTTTGAAAGATGGTATTACAATGTATTGTCCGCGGCATGGGATACAGTGGTGAGAGATTTCACCTTTTCAGTAAGCTTTCCATATGCCGTAGATCCATCGAAAGTACATGTATCGGTCGGAGCCTATGGGTCGGAGAAATACATAGACTATACTCTTTCTTCGGATGGAAGAACAGTTTCAGGACGTCTTTCCAATCTTCCTCCATATTTTGCAGTAACCGTCCTTGCCGAATTCGAAGAAGGGTATTTTGACAGTTTTGTGCCTAAGATGGATTTTTCAATATATGGTATTATAGGCTGCTTCATCTTATCTTTGCTGTTCTTTCTGTTTGCAATCAAATCGTATATCAAGTATGGCAAGGACGAAGAATTGGTTTATCCTGTACGCTTCTGTCCCCCAGAAGGGCTTTCCAGCCTTGATTGCGGATATATAGTTGATAACAAGGTAGATGCTGATTCTGATGCTTTGAGCATGATTTTTTATTGGGCGGACAAAGGCTTTTTGAGGATAGAGGAGCGGGGTAAGGAAGAGTACCATTTTATAAAGCTGAAAGATTTGCCGGACGATAGGCCTTACTATGAAAGAAATCTTTTTGATGTTTTTTTCAGCCGTGGTGACGATGTGGACATCGCAGATGTGGTGAAAAGCGGATTCAGAGAGAAGCTCACAGAAAAGATAATACCGGATATGGAGCGGTATTATGAGCTTAATCACCCTCTTGAGGATGTAAGGAGCCGGTCCAGAGCTTCATTCCTTTTGGCTATGGGCTTTATTCTCTCGATAGCTGGTGCTCTTCTTATTTCCATGAAGGAAATCGGAGCCGCCACCTTTATCGTGCTTGTTCCCCAATTGATTGTGCTCTTTGCTCTCATGGCCCTTTATCGGGATATAACCCATGAAAGCGGCATAGGACTTTATTTCAAGAGTGCAGGCAGGATATTCTTGACCATATTGCTGTTGGGCATAACCTTTTTATCCTCGATGGCTGCCGGCCTGATTCTCACAGGCAGCATCCTTCTTGCGTTCTTATCCGGGTTGTCTTCGGCTCTTATCGCTTTTTCTGCAACATTCTTATCGAATGCGACCAGAAAACGGAGTGATTATGGATATTCCATACTTTGTGAGGTTTTGGGATACCGGGAGTTTCTGAAGGAAGTGGAGGTGGATAAGCTCAAGGTCCTGATAGAAGAGGATCCTGATTATTTTTATCATAACCTAGCTTATGCAGTTGCATTGGGCCTTGAGAATGACTATGTGAAAAAGTTCAAGGGCCTGACTGCCTTTATGCCTGCATGGTATTCCGGATCCGATCTGATTGTTGATTATATGTTTTGGCATATGTTCACAACCTCATGGCGTTCAAATTACAACCATATATATTCTTCCATAAGACCTTCCAGCCGTCCTGGTGGAGGAGGTTTCAAGGGAGGTTCATTCGGAGGAAGAGGTTTTTCCGGTTTTGCCGGCGGAGGCTTTTCCGGTGGAGGAGGCAGGAGCTGGTGAATGATGTCAATCTGGTGGCCACATTCTGGTCATTCGTATATATATTCGTAGTCATAGGGATTGCCTTTGCTTTTTATAAGGTTTTCCATATTGGCGCTGAAGGTGCTAGGAAGTTCATACACATTCTGGTTTCACTATGGGTTTTTATCCTTGTTTATATGTATGACAGCTATGTCTGGGCAATGGTTGGTCCGGTATCTTTCATTATTATCAATTTCATAGCGGTTTATGGAGGTCTTGCCAGCCATCTGGGGATGGGAAATCGTAAGCGTGATAATGGTCTGATATATTATCCCTTGAGTCTGGCTGTGATGGTGAGCCTGATGTATCGTGGTTTTCTTCCTTCTTATGCAGTTATCGCTCCGACCCTGATGATGGGTTTCGGAGACGGTTTTGCCGCTTTGATCGGAACATACTGGGGAAAGCATAAATATGTTTCCTTCGGCGGAAAAAAGAGTTTTGAAGGAAGCATCGCCATGTTCGCCGTCTCCCTGGTTGTCATGATTCTTTTTACCCCCTGTCCTTGGTATTGGATCAGCATTATTGCATTGATAGCCACTGTGCTTGAAAGTTTCACTCCTCTTGGGTTTGATAATATAACGGTTCCTATTATTACTGCATTGATCATGGGTATTTTGAAATGAGATATGTTGATTCCTGTTTTTTTTCCTCTTCCATAGCCTTGCGTCTGCTCATAATAGCGCTGGTGCTTTCTGCTGTTGCTGTCTTTGCATGGAAAAAGAGGCAGTTGACTGTGGGGGGTATAGCTTCTGCCGTCTTGATCGGTGCGATCATAATCTATATCGGAGGGCTTTCCGGCATTTTGATGATGCTGTTCTTTTTTCTTTCCTCTGCTGTGATAGGAAAATTTTTCAAGCATCCGGGCATCATGAAGATACAGAAAAAAGGAGGCAGAAGGGATTGCCTGCAGGTTTTTGCCAACAGTATCCCTTCTGTGATCGGCCTCCTGGTGTATAGGTTCTCGCCTTATCCGGCAGCCGGGCTATGCATGTTTGCTTCCGGTTTGGCGGAAGCTGTTGCCGATACCTGGAGCGGGGAGCTGGGGATGCTTTCCAAAAACGATCCTGTCTCAATAATCACCTTCACAAAAGTTCCGAAAGGTCTTTCAGGAGGGGTGAGTCTTGCCGGAACACTTTCAGGCCTTGTCGCATCATTTTTGATGGCCTGTCTTTTTGTAGGTTTTTATGAAGTATCTTTTGCTTTCCTTGCAGTCGTAACTGTTTCAGGGATTCTCGGAGCTCTCTTTGATTCGGTTTTGGGCGCTACTGTGCAGGTGCATTACAGACGCAGGGACGGTTCGCTTACCGAGCATAGGGTTACTGACGGCATGGAGAATGAAAGGGCAAGGGGAATTCCTTTCATAACAAATGACATGGTGAATTTTCTTTCCGGTCTTTTTGCCTGCGCTCTGGCCTTTTGCTTATCTTTCGCTTTGTAACTTGCCTATTTTTTGTTTTATGTATATTTTACATTTTAGAATGAATTTGGAGGCATATTGATATGGCTAAACAACTGCAGTTCAATGAAGAGGCCAGAAGGTCTTTGGTTGACGGTGTAGAGAAAATTTCCAAGGCTGTCATGACTACTCTCGGCCCGAAGGGAAGACTTGTTTTGCTTGATAAGAAGTATGGTGCACCTACGGTTACAAAAGATGGTGTTTCCGTTGCACGCGAGATTGAGCTTGAGAACCCGTTTGAAAACATGGGAGCACAGCTTCTTAAGGAAGTTGCAAGCAAGACCAACGATGTCGCAGGTGACGGAACGACAACAGCTACCGTGCTTGCATGGTCCATTACCAAGGAAGGCATGAAGAGCGTTGCCGCGGGTGTCAATCCCATGGGTATCCGCCATGGTATCGATCTTGCTGTCAAGGATACGGTCGAGGCAATAAAGAAGGAAGCCAAGATGATCCAGGACAAGGAAGAGATTGCAAGTGTCGCATCCATCAGTGCGAATAACGACAGAACCATTGGAGATGAGATTGCAAATGCCATGGACAAGGTCGGCAAGGACGGTGTCATCACCGTAGAGGAATCGAAGACTATCGAGACCACCGTGGATTTTGTGGAAGGCATGCAATTTGACAGAGGATATCTGAGTGCATATTTCTGCACGAACAAGGATACCATGGTTTCCGTGCTTGATGATCCTTATATCCTTATTTATGACAAGAAGATCAGCAATATGAAGGATCTTCTTCCGATTCTTGAGAAAGTGGTACAGACAAATAAGCCGCTTTTGATCATCGCAGAGGATGTAGACGGTGAAGCACTTCCGACACTCGTTGTGAACGCAGTACGTGGTGCTCTTAACGTTGTTGCCGTCAAGGCTCCTGGCTTCGGTGACAGAAGAAAAGCCATGCTCGAGGATATAGCGATCCTTACCGGTGGACAGGTGATCACCGAAGAGCTTGGCTTCAAGCTTGAGAATGCTGATCTTTCAATGCTTGGAAGAGCAAAGAGCGTCAAGGTCGAGAAAGAGAATACGACCATCATCAATGGAGCCGGTTCTCAGCAGGCCATCCGCGACAGGATTGCTCAGATCAAGGTTCAGATCCAAGATTGCACAAGCGATTATGACAGGGAAAAGCTCCAGGAGAGGCTTGCGAAGCTTGCCGGAGGAGTTGCTGTTGTCAATGTCGGAGCTGCAACCGAGGTTGAGCTCAAGGAAAAGAAGCACAGGGTTGAAGATGCCCTCAGCGCTACAAGGGCTGCTATCGAAGAAGGTGTCATCCCCGGTGGTGGAGTTGCTCTTGTGCAGGCTGTGAATGTTCTTGACAAGAAGGATCTTTCCGCTCTTACAGAGGAGGAGAAGGTTGGTTATAAGATTGTTAAGAGGGCTCTTGAGGAGCCGATCAGGCAGATTGCTGAAAACGCAGGTGTCGACGGATCCATTGTCGCTGACAAGTGCAAGAATGCAAAGCATGGTTTTGGTTTTGATGCAAACAAGATGATTTGGGTAGACATGGTCGAAGCCGGAATCATCGATCCCGTAAAGGTTACAAGAAGCGCATTGCAGAATGCAGCCAGTATCGCAGCGCTTATCCTTACAACCGAATGTGCTGTAACGGATATTCCTGCTCCGGAGCCGGCTCCTGCACCGAACCCGGGCATGGGCGGCATGATGTGATCCGAAAGGGTTGTTGAAGCGGTTCGAAAGAGCCGCTTTTTTTATGCCCTTATGAGTTTCGTATTATCCATCGATTCCTTGACTGCATTACGTTAAACATGTTACTTTTCTGTTAGAAACATTACAGAGGTAACAAATGAACGTATTTTCTTTGATGTCGTCCGATCCTGCCACACAGGGTTCCATGATGACCACTTTCATCACTTTTGCTCTTATCATACTCATTTTCTATTTCCTCATCATCCGTCCTCAGAAGAAGAAGGACAGGGAAGCCAGGAAAATGCTTGAGGCCATGAAGAAGGGCGATAAGGTTGTAACCATCGGTGGAATACACGGTACGATTGTGACTGTGAAGGAACAGACAGTGGTTATCAAGGTTGACGATTCAGCCAGGATTGAGTTCTCAAAGGCTGCTATTTCTTCTGTTATCAGCAAGGAAAAGAGCGCTCCTGCCAAAAAGGATAAGCCCAATATGGAGATTACCAAGGGTGAAGCTGCTGCAGAAGAGAATAAGAAGTCTGAGGAAGAGACAACCGGAGCTGAAGTCAAGGTTGAAGAAGGAACCGACGAAACAAAATAAAAAATTAAGTTTCATGACGGGGCTTGAAAAAGCCCCTTTCATGTTGTTTGAGGGGTCTCCCTCCCCTCAATCCAAAAATATATGGCCCTCTGTGGGCCTTTTGGTTTGAATGGAGATGCTATGAAATATACAGGACGGATTTTGCTGATTCTCTTGGTCCTGGTTGTGGCAACGATGCTGTTTTATCCAACAATAAAATGGTATCTTTTCACCCCAAGCGAGGAAAAGGATCTTGCATTGACACGGAATATCCAGATTAAGGAGTATTCTCTGGGGCAGGCTTCAAGGGACGTTAGGAATCTCCGTGCGCTTGTCGCGGAAGACAAAAATGCCGCATTGCCTGAAGAATATGCTTATCTTGAAAAGGCAGCGGATGTTAAAGGGAATGCTTACCAGGTGCTTTCCGCATTCAAAAGCGAGCAGGAACTGCTTGATGTTGTCGAGGCGCACTATAGGGATCGCCTTTTAGCGGTTAAAAAGCTTTCAACAAAGGTACTTCAGCTTGGCCTCGATCTGCGGGGCGGAATGTCTGTCCTTCTTGAGGCTGATCTTGATGCTTATTCGGCAAAGACTGGAAACGTGCCATCTTCCGGGGAGCTGACAGCGCTTTTGAACGAGGATATATCCATCCTCACTGCAAGAATAGATCAGTTTGGTGTGACTGAACCGGACATCAGGCTGCAAGGAGACAGCCAGATATTGATCGAGATGCCGGGAGAAGCCGATCCCGAGAGGGTCAATTCCTTCTTGCAAGGAAAAGGTTCTCTGACATTCCATCTTGTCGATGCTTCCCTGACAAACCGTGTGAAAGAATATTTTTCGCTTCATCCCAGCTTGGCCTTCAATGAGAATGGAAGCATAAACGTTCCTGATTTCATTCCATCTGGACGCAGCCTGGTAGGATACTATGAGGAAGACGAGTATGGGCTTGATACTCTCAAGGATTTCGTTGTAATTTACGACGAGGTCGTCCTTGATGGGATACACCTTATAAGCGCAAATACCAGCACCGATGCTAAAACCAACAGGCCTGTGGTGGATTTCCGCTTGGATGCGGAGGGCGGAGATATTTTCTATGCCTTCACCTCTTCACATGTGGGAGAGCCCCTGGCTGTGGTTATGGACGGAAGGGCTAAGAGTGTAGCCACCATAAATTCTGCAATCAGCGACAGCGTTCAGCTTTCAGGCGGGTTTACGCGTGAGGAGGCGGAGAATCTGGCTGTCATACTCAAAACCGCCGCTCTTCCTTTGGAGCTGGAGGTGGTTTCCCAGCAGGCAGTCGGAGCAAGCCTCGGCGATGATGCGGTGCATATCGCGCTCAAGGCCATAATAGTCGGAATCGTGCTTGTATTGGTTTTCATGATTGCTTATTATGGCCCGGCAGGCTTTGTCGCAGATATCGCCCTTCTTTTCAATTTCTATATGATGATCAGCATTCTCAGCGCCATGTCGTTCACTTTAACCCTTACTAGCATTGCGGGCCTTGTTTTGACATTGGGCATGGCAATAGATGCCAATGTGATCATATATGAGAGGATGAAAGATGAGATGGCGGAGCATAAGAGCCCGTATGAAGCCGTATACCTCGGATTTGTCCGCGCCTTCTGGACGATCATGGATTCAAATGTCACGACGATAATTGCTGCAATCATTTTGTCCATCCTTGGATCATCTTCTGTGAAAGGATTTGCCAATACCCTCGCAATAGGTATCGCATGTTCGCTTTTCACCTCCTTGTTTGTCAGCCATCTTATTTTCGATTTGTTCGTACGGTCTGAGGATTCGAAGGGAATTCGCCTTAGCTGGAGGAAAAATAAATGAAGAAAGTACCGGTTATAAAATATAGGTTTGTTTCCTTCGGAGCCTCATTGCTCTTCATTGCGCTCGGTGTGATATTTGCGATAGTTTTCAAAGGCTTCAATGCTGGAATCGATTTTGGCTCTGGTTATTCTGAAAAAATACAGATAGCACCGGTGGGGCTTTATGTTTCCTATCAAGGTGGTGATGATTATGTTTTAAACGTTTCATCCGGCACTCTTGTGCTGGACAAGCGTAATGCAAATGGTGTGGAGTCGGTCTCTTTTCCTGCTTCCATCTATCCTGACACCTCTTCTTTGGCTGCTGCGCTTGAAGCGGAGGGACTGTCTGTAAAGGTTGCAGATTCTTCTCTTTCGACGGCTAAAGTGGTTTCTGGATTTTCCTTCCCTAAAACCTTGGACGGCTCTTTTGAAAGCATCAATTTTGCCACGGAATCAAAGGATGTCTCGATCGAAATGCTCCGCAGTGCGCTTGAAGGGTTGGGCAATGTGAATGTGCAGGTGGTTGGAAATCCTTCCGATGGCGTGTTCCAGATTCGTCTTGCAACGGGGGAAGGGGATACCCAGAAGGATATGGAGAGCAAGGTTTCGCTTGCGCTTTCTAAGGCTTTCGGCGAAGACGAGGTGGTGGTGATGCAATCCGATTTCGTAGGCCCGAAGTTCTCTTCCCAACTGCTCATATCATCTATAAAAGCCATCCTTATAGCCATTGTCCTGATTTTGATTTATATCACAATCAGGTTCCGTGTGGCCTATGCGGTATCAAGCATAATCGCACTCTTTCATGATGTGTTATGCATGCTTTCTCTCATGCTCATTTTCAGGCTTGAGGTTTCAACGACAACGATTGCCGCAGTGCTCACTATAATCGGTTACTCATTGAATAACACTATCGTTATTTTCGATCGCATAAGAGAGCGTATAAGATTGGAAAAGAATGCAGATGTCGATGATGTGATTGAGGAGAGTGTCAGAATGAGTCTTACCAGGACCATAATAACAAGCCTTACGACACTCTTTGCAATAGTGCCTTTGGCGTTCTTTGCGACTGGTGACATAAAACTGTTTGCCATCAATCTTACTTGGGGCATTCTTGTCGGTGGATATTCTTCCAACTTCATCGCTCCAGCCCTTTTGCATTATTTTCATAAGATATGGCCTATCAATATTGAGAAGGAGAAGGAGGAAGAATACTCCTTGGTCGACTGATGAAAGTTATCAAAGCAAAGGATATGGGATTCTGCTCCGGAGTCCGTAATGCAATAAGGCTTGCAGAGAAGGTTGCAAGCGAAAATTCCGGATCTACGATGTATGTCTATGGCAATCTTGCTCATAATAAGATTGTCATGGAGCATATTGAAGGCCTGGGGATGAAAACGATATTCGATACAACGATCCCCGGTGCCGGAGATGTTGTCTTGATAAGGGCGCATGGCATTTCCGACAAGGATCGCGCGGATTTTGAAAAAAAAGGCGTCCACCTTGTCGATGCCACTTGTCCTTTGGTCCTCCGCAACCAAAGGAACATGAGAGAGAGTGCTCTTGACGTGATATTGATAGGCATCAAGGGACACAGCGAGACCATTGCTGTCGAAGGTGTTGCAAAGAGGCCTTATCATCTTGTTGAAAGCCCTTCCGATCTTGAGGGACTGGATAACAGTAAAGTATACAGGGCCATCGTGCAAACGACGTTTGAAACTGAAAAGCTTGAAGCCATTTTGGCCAAAATGGATGAGTTGGGTATCAGGTTCATCCAAGGAAACAGCGTTTGCAGGGCAAGCGAGCTCAGGAGAGACTCCATCCGCCATCTTTCCAGCCTTGTCGATTTCATAATCGTGGTGGGGGATAAGATGAGCGCCAATTCCAATGCTTTGGTCGCAGAGGCCCGCCGTTATGGTAAAAAGGCCATTTTGGTTGAAAATCCTTTGGATTTGGACGAAAATATGTTGAAAGGTTATCAGACGGTGGGCTTGAGCGCGGGATCCAGCACTCCGGATAACGTGATTGAAGAAGTTGAGAGGAGGTTGTTGCAGTTATGACTATTCCAATACCTACGGTAAAAAGATTTCCTTCGTATCTCAGGATTCTTAAGCAGGCCAAGGATGGCGGGAAAAAATATATAAGTGCAACGACTCTTGCAGAGGAACTGGATCTTAATCCCATCCAGGTGAGGAAGGATATTTCCTCAACCGGAATAGAAGGAAAGCCAAAGGTTGGGTTTTGTATTGATGAGCTTATACATCTCATCGTGCATATATTGGGTTGGGACAATACCTCCGATGCTCTCATAGTAGGAGCAGGCAGTCTTGGCTCGGCCATAGCCCGTTATGATGGATTTGAGGCATACGGCTTGAAGATTGTCGCTCTTTTTGATAAGGATCCTGCAAAAATAGGCAGCCGTATCGGACGCTTTGAAGTCCTGCCGATTGATTCGATCAATGCGTTCATAGCTGAAAAGAGGATAAGCATCGCAGTAATAACCGTCCCCGCAGTGAGCGCTCAAGCGGTTGCCGACCTGCTTGTCGGCTGTGGAATCCGGGGAATTTGGAATTTTGCTCCTAAAGATATCAAGGTTCCGCCTTCAGTTGTCGTACAAAGGACTGATTTGGCTACAAGCTTTGCGGTTCTGTCGGTAAAGCTCGGAAGGAAAATAGCTGAGCAGGAAGGGGCAGAATCCGACGATGAACTCGTTTAAAAATATAAAAACTGTATTTCATGTTTCAGCTTTCACATTAAACTTCTGTTTTGGTTATTTTTTTTGACAATAACCACAAAAACAGGAGTTATTTATTGGCGTACAAGAGATTTATTGACTTATTTCCTATCATGCTATAACCTTAAATAGACAAGAGGGAGATATCAGTTATGGCTGATGAAAAAATCAAGATTGAGCTCTGTATGGGCTCCAGCTGTTTTGCAAGGGGCAATAGCAGCGTGCTTTCAGCAATAGAGACGTTTGCTTCGGAAAATGGTTTGGAAGACAGGTTGGAGCTTGAAGGGCATCTTTGTTTGGGCAAGTGCAATTCCGGGCCGCATATTGCCATTAATGGCAAGGAATTTTCCTGCTTGGACGAAGATTGCATAATCGATCTTATAAAAAAGGAGTTGGAGTAGATTATGCAGTATCCTATTTATACAGAGGTCACCAGTTGCAGGGACTGTTACAAATGTGTCAGAGCCTGTCCGACAAAATCCATACAGATCAAAGATGGGCATGCAATGGTAATCAAGGACCGCTGCACATTCTGTGGAAAGTGTGTGCATGTATGTCCGAACAACGCAAAGAAAATAAGGGATGATGTATCAAGGGTCAAATTGGCTTTGAGCTCAGGTAAGACTGCAATCTGTTCCATCGCCCCCAGTTTCTCATCTGAATTCAGAGGGCAGGAAGAGAAGCTTCTTTATGCGCTGAAACTTCTTGGCTTCACTTATGTGAGCGAGACAGCAATCGGTGCGCATCTTGTTTCCCAGGCGATTGATAAATATATTGACAGCCATGATGGAAAGTGTTCCTGGATAGGGACTGCGTGCCCGTCGGTGGTTGAGCTTGTTAAAAAGTATTATCCTGAAAGCGTTGACCGTCTTGCTCCGATTCCAAGTCCGCTTCAGGTACACAGTGCTTATCTTAGAAAACTTTATGGTCAGGATATAATCATAGTTTTCATCGGTCCATGCGTGGCAAAAAAACATGAGGCGGACTCCAATCCGGGGTATCCCGATTTCGCTTTGACATTCACTGAATTGAAAAGGTGGCTTTCAAGTGCGGATATAGATCTTGATACTTTGGAAGTGAAGGAGAAGGTGGAATTCGTGCCGTCTAAGGCTGGTATGTCCAGCCTATATCCTATCGAGGGAGGACAGATAAATACCAGCAGGCACTGGTCCAAGGATCCCATCCACCCGAGGGCGGTTGCACTTTCTGGTATGGATCAGGTCCTTTCTGCGCTTGGAGATCGTCATGAGCCCACTGCTTTCTTGGAACTCTTGGGCTGTGACGGAGGATGTGTGAACGGTCCAGGTACCGATCGCGATTATTCCATCGCCTTCAGAAAGAAAGCCAGCAGCGATTATACCGTCAAGAGGCTTTCAAATGATAATCTCTTTAAGGGTGATGATGAATTTGCATCCCTTATTCTTGAGAAGGGATATGGAATAATAGGCGCTGGCCAGCCTGGAAAAGAGGATTCTTTCCATAAGACATATTCTGAAGATGACATAAAGAGAGCACTTGTCGATCTTGGCAAGCTCAGTAAGGCGGATGAACTCAATTGCGGCGGCTGCGGATACTCCACCTGCCGTGAAATGGCTGTGGCATATCTTGATGGCATGGCTGAAATCGAGATGTGTGTCACTAAAATGCGTAAGGAAGCACAGAGCAAGGTCGACGTATTGCTCAGAACCATACCGATGGGAGTTGTCATAGTCGACAGCGATCTTAAGATTGCTGATTGCAACATACAGTTCCTTGATCTTTTCGGAGATATGGAAGAAGGCTTTATCGATCAGAGCATGCTATCCCTTGTCCGAGGACTTCCTGTAGAGCGCTTTGTACCGTTTGCAGATAAGTTCCGTGACCAGTTCTTCTTATCTCATCCTGGTTCATACAGGATGCATTTCAAGGATAAGTTCATCCGTGTGACTTTCTTCCTTGTCGAGAAGAAGAGGCTTTTGGGAGCGATGTTCGATGATATCACGAACCCGACCATAAAGAGGGAGACGGTTGTGAAAAAAGCCGAGGATGTTATACAAAAATCGCTTGAGACCGTACAGCAGATTGCATCTCTGTTGGGAGAGAATGCCGCGGAGACGGAGATCATGCTTAATTCTCTGATCGAGGCGTTCAGTGTGCATTCTTCTTCCGATCAGGATAAGGACTTCACATTGGAGGATGATAGGGATCTGACATGAACAATATCTTCATCGATGTGGATTATGCACAGATTTACAAGCATGGGCAGAAGATAGGAGGAGATGTGTTTCTCCTGTCCCGCAACCCTGACAATAATCAGATAGTTGCTACGCTTTCCGATGGTCTTGGCAGCGGGGTGAAGGCCAATGTTCTTGCTTCGCTGACTGCACATATGGCACATAAGCTTTCCTTCTCACCAATTGATTTGAACCATTCTGCGGAGATTATCATGGACACCCTGCCGGTTTGTAAGGAAAGGAAGATAAGCTATTCCACCTTTACAATTGCAGACATCCGGTACAAGGAGAACATGTCAAGCATTGATGTCAATCTTGTTGAATATGATAATCCGCCATCGTTGAGGTTTGCCGGGGATGAGATCATCAAATGGGATAAGACAAAGACCGAGCTGCAGAGGCAGGGAGCGTTCAAGAAAGAGAATGTGATGCACTCTTCCTTCCGGATGGATATAGGGGAACGCCTGATAATGTTTTCTGATGGTGTGACACAATCCGGATTGGGCAAGTCCCTTCCTTTGGGATGGAGGCTGGAAGGAGTCAGGAAATTCGTTCAAGACGAGATCAAGGCCAATCCGGATATCTCATCAAGGGAGCTGTCAAGGGCTATTGTTCATAAGGCCTGGTCTCTTGACGGGCTTTCAAGCAAGGATGACATAACCTGTGTGGTCGTCTATATAAGACGTCCGCGTCGGACGTTGATCGTTACCGGTCCTCCTTTTACAAAAGAGGCGGATGAGATCCTTGGAGAGAAGATACGTTCGTTTGATGGAAAGAAGATCGTCAGCGGAGGAACTACGGCTCAGATTGTTTCAAGACTTTTTGGGAAAAAGATAAGCGTCGATCTTTCCTGCTGGTCGCCGGATGTTCCTCCGTCCTCGAAAATGGAAGGCATCGATCTTGTCACTGAGGGCATGCTGACGCTCAGCAAGGTCGTGTCGATTCTGGAGAAGAAGGAGAATGTTGCAGAGCTTCCGAATGATCCGGCCAAGAAATTTGTCGAGATACTGCTTGATTCCGATCAGGTGCATTTCATAGTCGGTACGAAGATCAATGAAGCGCATCAGGATCCGAACATACCTGTCGAGATAGGTATACGCAGGACCATCATTGCGCGTCTTAGAAAGGCGCTTGAAGATAATTATATAAAAGAAACTTCGTTAGAATATCTGTAGGAGGATAAGTATGAAGAAGTCAAAGGTGAAAGTAAGAATTTGTTTGGGTACAGCCTGTTTTGTGCAGGGTGGAGCGGACCTCCTGCTCTACAATGATTTCCTTGATCCGGCAATTCTTGCCGATTGTGAGATTGAAGGATGTTCTTGTCTTGAACAGTGTAAGGTCGGTGGCGGTTCCGCTCCGTTTGTAGAGATCAACGGCGTGGTCTATGACGGTGTGACACAGGAGAAATTCTGTAAGCTTCTTGCGGAGGCTGTGAAAGAATGATTGATATAAACAACCAATATACTCTGATGAAGAGAAAGATCGATACGGAAGTGGTACGCCATTTTTTCAATGATACATTGATCAGTGAAGTGGATAAGCTTCCTATCCGTATCATTCCCAAAGATAGAGTACCTTCGCGTTGTTGTATCTACAAGGAGAGAGCCCTGGTACGCTACAGGATTCTCAGCCTGCTCGGTGTCGATCTTGAAAAAGATGATGACGAGCTCAAACCGCTTTCCGATTATGTAAAGGATGTCATGGAGAAGGATGAACCCAATCTTCCTCTTCTTACAACGATCAAAAGTGGTTGCTACGGCTGTCCGAAAGACCAGTATAGGGTCTCGGATGCATGCCGCGGCTGTTTTGCGCGTCCTTGTATGGCCAACTGCCCGAAGAACGCAATTGTATTTATCAATGGCCAGGCCCATATCGATGAAGAAAGGTGCATAAGATGCGGAAAGTGCATGGAGGTATGTCCATTCCATGCTGTTGTTCATATCCCTGTGCCTTGCGAGGAGGCTTGTCCTGTTGGTGCGATAAAGAAGAATGAGCAGGGCTTTGTGGAAGTGGATCATTCCAAATGCATCGGGTGTGGAAAGTGTGTCCGTTCCTGTCCCTTTGGAGCTATTGCCGAACGCAGTGAGCTTTTCAAGGTTCTTAAGATGCTTAAATCTGGAGATAAGGTTGTTGCGATGATCGCACCTGCGATTGAGGGACAGTTCCCAGGTTCTCTTGCTCAGATAAAGGCTGCTTTGAAGAAAGCAGGTTTTTCTGACGTTTTCGAGGTTGCAAAAGGTGCCGAAGTCACAAGTGTCAGGGAAGGTGAAGAGCTGGTGGAGAAGATCAAGGAAAAGAAGGGTTATATGACCACTTCCTGCTGCTCCAGTTACATGGATCTTATTGAAAAGCATCTTCCGTTCCTCAAAGATAGGTACAGCGACGCTTATTCGCCGATGGCATATTCCGCAGAAATCTGCAAGAAGGCGGATAGTTCTGTGAAAACCGTATTTATCGGACCATGTCTTTCCAAGAGGGTTGAGGCCGCTAAATATCCGGAGATCATCGATGGTGTGATAACATTTGCCGAGCTTGCTGCAATTTTTATGGCCAAGGATATCGATGTCATGAAGATGGAAGCTGACGATATGGGCGATACCTCCTCGTTCGAAGATTGTAGGGAATATGCGGTATCCGGAGGAGTGGCGTCATGCGTGCTTTCCCGCCTGGGAGATTCGTCTTCAATAAGGATTCTTCCGATCGATGGACTTGATAAGAAGACCGTAAGACTCATGAATACTTGGCAAAAGAAGGCACCGGATGCCGATCTCGTAGAGGTCATGTGCTGCCAGGGTGGTTGTATTGCAGGTCCTGGAACAATTGTAAAACCGCAGGTTGCGCTCCGCTTGAGGGCTGCAAACAAGGCAGCTGCAGCAAAGAAAGCCTGATGTTTCGGCCTTTCGAGCGTACCGGTGATGCAAAAGAGGATTTAAAGCTTTTTATCGAGCTTGCATCCTGTTATTTGGAGGACATGTCTTCTCCTTTTGTGACACCTGGTGTTCTTGCAAATATCGCATCTCTTCTATGGTGGTACATGGATGATATCAACTGGGCAGGCTTTTACATATTTGATGAGTCTGCTTCAGTTTTATTCCTTGGACCGTTTATGGGGGAGCCAGCTTGTGGACTCATAAGGCTTGGCCGCGGGGTATGTGGAACAGCTGCAAAGGAAAGGCGTACTATCATAGTGGATGATGTATCGTCTTTCAAAGGGCATATCGCCTGCTCGTCCGCCAGCAGAAGTGAGATGGTAGTCCCTATGGTTTTAAATGATGGTCGGCTTTTTGGTGTGATCGATATCGACAGCCCATCCTTGAAAAGGTTTAAAGAGGATGATTCGGCACTCGTGGAGAGGATTGCCAAACTCATTGTTGCACAAAATCCGGTTTATGGTTATCCTTTAGCTAACGGCAATGACGGAGACGAGTAATATCCCATGCTGCCCCTGAGAGGATATCCTAGGAAGCAAGATATCCGGAGCCAAGATATGAAAACCACTCCCGAGCTGCAGGATGGAAAGGAAACAAGTATATCCTGCCGTACAACTACGTAAGTGTTTAGAGCGTCTTTCCTTTTGGGAAGGAAGCAAGGTGGGACCGCGGAATTGCAAAAGCCTTTGCAGTTTCGTCCTTGCAATAATGCATGGATGAAGCTGGAAAGGCTTTTTCCATTTTAGGAGGAATGTATCATGGCTGATGAAGCGAAATTGGAGAAAATCAGACATTCGATGGCGCATGTTATGGCAGAAGCCGTACTCGAGATTTTCCCTGATGCACAGATTGCGATCGGACCTGCGATCGACAATGGATTTTATTATGATTTCGATCTTCCGAGAAGTTTGAACGAACAGGATTTGGAAGATATCACCGAAAGGATGAAGGCAATAATCAAGAGTAATAAGGAATTTAAGAGATCCGTTATTACCCGTGAAGAAGCCAAGAAAATGTTCAAGGACCAGAAGTATAAGCTTGAACTCATCGATGCAATTGAAGAAGGAAGCGAGATATCCATTTACAATCAGGGGGGATTTACGGATCTTTGCCGTGGACCACATGTGGAATCCACCAAGGAGCTTAATCCTGAAGCATTTAAGCTTCTCTCTGTAGCCGGCGCATATTGGCGCGGCAAGGAAACCAATCCGATGCTTCAGAGAATTTATGGAACAGCCTGGCTTAATCCTAAGGATCTGAGACTTTATCTCGATCATCTTGCTGATATCGAGAAGAGGGACCATAGAAAGCTTGGAAAGGAATTGGATCTCTTCTCCCTCCATGAAGAAGCAGGCCCGGGACTTGTTTATTGGCATCCTAGGGGAGCACGTATCCGTCAGGCAATAGAGAATTTCTGGCGTGAAGAGCATTATAAGAACGGCTATGAGATGATCTATACCCCACACGTCGGAAAGTCATGGCTTTGGGAGACCAGTGGTCACCTTGGTTTTTATAAGGAATCGATGTATCCAAAAATGGAAATGGACAATATGGATTACTACGTGAAACCGATGAATTGCCCGTTCCATATCATGATTTATCAGAACAGCAAGAAGAGCTATCGTGATCTTCCCTGCCGCTGGGCTGAACTCGGTACCGTATACAGGTATGAGAAGGCAGGTGCGCTTCATGGACTCATGAGGGTGAGAGGATTCACTCAGGATGATGCCCATATCTTCTGTACTCCCGATCAGATGGATGCCGAGATCATGGAGGTTCTCAGATTCTCGCTGTATATGCTCCATTCCTTTGGCTTCAATGATATCCATGCCTATATCTCCACCAAGCCTGAAAAGAGTGTTGGCGAACAGGAGAAATGGGATGCTGCAACCGAGGCTTTGAAGAGAGCGGTGGAGAAGGAGGGCATTTCGTATGATGTCGATGAAGGCGGCGGTGCTTTCTATGGGCCGAAGATTGATTTGAAGATAAAGGATGCTATCGGACGTGAGTGGCAGCTTTCCACAGTGCAGTTCGATTTCAATCTTCCTGAAAGATTCAAACTCACCTTTGTCGATAAGGATGGTACTGAAAAGAGGCCGTATATGATACATAGGGCTTTGCTTGGGTCCATCGAACGTTTCTTTGGTGTCCTCATAGAGCATTATGCAGGAGCGTTCCCACCCTGGCTCAGCCCGGATCAAGTTGCAGTCATTCCTGTTGCTGAAAGTGCAAATGATTATGCATGTGAGCTTGAAAGAAAACTCCGCCAGGATGGCTTCAGGGCTAAGAGTGATCTTTCCAATGACAGGATGAATGCGAAGATCCGCAAGGCGCAGCAGCTGAAGATACCTTATATGCTGATTGTAGGGGATAAGGAGAAGGAGAATGGTACGGTATCCGTACGCTACCGCAACGGCAAGCAGGATAACGGGCTAACCTATGAAACCTTTGCTTCGGCACTGAAGGCTAAGATAGATTCAAAGGAGCAGCTCTGATGACAAAAAAGGACCTGATTGCACAGCTTTTGGATGAAGATAGGGCGCTTCAGGTCCTTTCTTATGCCTTGGCTGTTTTGGAATGGGATCTTGAGACAAAGATGCCCTCCGGTGCTTCTGAGGGTAGATCTGAACAGATGGAGGCCCTATCGGTCATCATTCATGAAAAGTCTGTAGATCCACGCCTTGTCGATTTGGCATCTTCCCTTACGGAGAATTCTTCATATCCGGATTGGGTTAATGGGCTTATCAGAAATTATAGGAAGAAGGTGGACAGGGAGGTTCGGATTCCGTCATCACTGATAAAAAGGAAGAGCGGTCTGACAGGGCGTGCCCATACGAAATGGCTGGAAGCGAAAAGCGCTTCAGATTTCTCCATTTTTGCTCCCTATCTTGCTGATATCGTGTCGGTGGAACGTGATATCGCTTGTTCATGCGATGGTAATAAAAGCCCCTATGACGTTCTGTTGGATTTTTATGAGCCTGATATCGGCATTGATGACTTGGATCCCCTTTTTGAGAATCTGGAAAATGAAATCCATTTGCTCATAAATGAGGTTGTTCCCTGTTTGAAAGCCATTGATGATTCTTTCCTTTTCCAGCCTTATGATAAAAAGGCTCTTGAAGAATTTTGCACTCAGGTATCTCTTGCCATGGGTTTTGATACATCCCGAGGTGGCTTTGGTATTTCTGCACATCCATTTACCACCACTCTTGGCCCTGATGATGTGCGCATAACAAACCGATTTACCGATGCGGGCCTTTTTGATCCAATCGGAAGCCAGGTGCATGAGACGGGGCATGCCCTTTATGAGCAGAAATCTTCTCTTAATCCGGATATAAGGGCTACATGCCTTTCTGGAGGTGTTTCAATGGGCATCCATGAGAGCCAGTCAAGATTCTGGGAGAATTTCATGGGGCGCAGCCTTGCTTTTTGGAAATACTGGTATCCCCGTTTGCAGCAATATATTCCGAACCTTGCAAATGTGGGGCTGAAGGATTTTTATCGTGCGATCAATAAGGCTTATCCCTCCGCCATCCGTGTTAATGCAGATGAATTGACATATTCTTTGCATATAATTCTTCGCTATAGGATAGAGAAAATGCTCATAAATGGAAGCCTTCCTGTTTCTGAGGTTCCTGAAGCTTGGAATGAAATGAGCCGCAAGATAGTGGGATATACTCCTCTTTCTGATTCGGAAGGATGCCTGCAGGATTCGCATTGGGCGGGCGGAATGTTTGGATATTTCCCTTCATATGCTCTTGGCAACATATATGCTGCGCAGTTTTATTTCAGGATGCTCGATGATCTTGGTGGAGAAGAGAGGGTTGAAAACCTGCTTGAAAATGGGGATTATGGAGAGATCCTGAAATGGCAGGATGTGAATATATGGCATAAAGGTGGAATATATCTTCCAAAGGATTTATTATTACAGGTGACGGGGAGTGCGTTGGATGCCCAGCCTTATACCAGGTATCTGGCAAATAAATTCAAATCCCTGTTGTGATGGAGTTGCTTGATGAACATACCTAACAGATTGACGGTTTTGCGTCTTATTTTGGTTCCTGTATTTTTTATTGCATATTCTTTGACTGGATGGTTCGGTCCAGGGGTAGCTGTTTTTAGCACAGTCTTGATGCTCATTTGTTATGCTACTGCCGAGATAACCGATCTTGTTGACGGCAAAATTGCAAGAAAGTATCATTTGGTGACAGATTTGGGAAAGGTTATGGACCCGTTTGCCGATACCTTGAGCCATCTGACCTTTTTCGTTTGTTTCATGGATAAAGGAATAATGCCTGCGTGGTGTTTCGTCATTATCATGTGGCGTGAATTCTCGATTCTCTTTTTGAGAATGCTGTTGATAAAGCAGGGGGGAAAGGCGATGCCTGCAAACATCTGGGGAAAGAGCAAAACCTGCCTTTATGCCTTTACCAGCATACTTTCCATATCATTCATCGTTTTGGAGACCTTCATGGATCTCTCTTCCGTAGTGGATATCTGTCATACGGTACTTTATGTGTTCTTCTCCCTTAGTGCGGTGGCATCTTTGATGAGTTTTATAACTTATTTGAACGATATCATCAAAACAAAGGCCCTTAAAGGTATGACGATGTGATCATGGATATGGCTTTTAAGGATATTTGCAGTTTTGATCCGTCTTTGAAAAGGCGGATCAAATTTATTATCAGCGATGTGGATGATACGATAACCACCGATGGACGTTTGCTTCCAAAGGCGTTGGATGCTTTATATAGGCTCAAGGCCGCCGGAAAGTACATCATACTTGTTACTGGAGGATCTGCGGGCTGGTCGGATGGTTATATCAGGCAATGGCCTGTCGATTGTGTAATATCTGAAAGCGGCGCCCTTCTTTTATATCGCTCTGAAGATAATAGCATCTGTTATGAGACAAATCCTTTGATAATGGATAGGGTGGAAACAGCTTCCATCAGATCCTCGATTTTAAAAATGACAGAAGAAAAATACGTTTTTTCTTCCGATCAATATGCCAGGATATATGATATTGCATATGAAAGGAATTGCCTTGATGATGCATCCCTTTCTTCTTTGCTGGAAATAATCAGAATTAACGGCTGCAAGGCTTTGATAAGCAGCATGCATGTCAATGTCCTTTTAGCAGATTATTCCAAAGCAGACGGCGTTAAAGCCTTCTTTTCCCGCATTAAGACTGTTTTAGGTTTTTCCGAGAATTGGTCCGATTTTATCTCATCTTCGTTAGCTTTGGGAGACAGCCGGAATGATGAAGCGCTGTTTAAGATGTTTCCGCATTCCATAGGCAATAAAAGGGTCTTTGATGAAAGGTCTTCTTTTTCCGTATTGCCTGAGTATTATACGATGGAATATGGAGGGGATTCATTTGCGAGTGTGGCCGGATTATTGTGTTCTGAGAATTAATTTTCTATATTATAAGAGAATATTTTCGAAAATAATTTTTTGATAATTTTTTCTTTTTTTTGTTGACAAATTACCGCGTTTTGCGGTAGATTGTCTTAGCGTCGCGAGCAAGCGGCGTAGTAAAGATTTTTGACAGATATATCAGAGAAGGGAAGAGAGAAGGAACTCTGAAGATGTCCTTAAGGATGATTGCTTCAGGGAGCAGAAGCGTGGTGCTTCTGTCAATTCACGAACAACAAAGGGTAGATTGAAAGATTTAGCCAATGTTCGGCGAGGAAAAGGCAGGACGCTTGAAGTTGAAAAAATATCCGCGGCTT